>SVGJ01000026.1 GCA_015056415.1 Clostridiales bacterium | reverse complement strand
GCTTACGATCCCAAACACATCGAGCCCAAATGGCAGAAGATCTGGGCGGACACCCACGCCTTTGAGGCGCTGGACGATCACACCATGCCCAAATTCTTCGGCCTGATCGAGTTCCCCTATCCCTCCGGCAACGGCCTGCACGTGGGACATCCCCGCAGCAACACCGCCATGGACATCATCGCCCGCAAGCGCCGCATGCAGGGCTACAATGTGCTGTTCCCCATCGGCTGGGACGCCTTTGGCCTGCCCACGGAGAACTACGCCATCAAGAATAACGTGCACCCCGCCATCGTGACCAAGAAGAACGTGGATCACTTCCGCGAGCAGCTGCAGAAGATCGGCTTCTCCTTCGACTACAGCCGCGAGGTGGATACCACCGATCCCGATTACTACAAGTGGACCCAGTGGATCTTCCTGAAGCTGTTCGAGCACGGCATGGTCTTCCGCGACAAGACCCTGGTCAACTACTGCCCCTCCTGCAAGGTGGTCCTCTCCAACGAGGACAGCCAGGGCGGCAAGTGCGACATCTGCCACGGCGACGTGGTGCAGCTGCCCAAGGACGTGTGGTACCTGCGCATCACCAAGTATGCCGATAAGCTGCTGGAGGGTCTCAAGAACGTTGAGTACCCCGAGAACATCGCCCAGCAGCAGGTGAACTGGATCGGCAAGTCCACCGGCGCGTTTGTGAACTTTACCGTGAAGGGCACCGACGAGAAGCTGGAGATCTACACCACCCGCCCGGATACCCTCTTCGGCGTGACCTTCATGGTCATGGCCCCCGAGCATCCCATGATCGACAAGTACGCCGACCGCATTTCCAACATGGACGCTATCCGCGCCTACCGCGAGGAATGCGCCAAGAAGACCGAGTTTGAGCGTACCCAGCTGGTCAAGGAAAAGACCGGCGTGCGCATCGACGGTCTCAGCGGCGTCAACCCCCTCACCGGCAAGGAGATCCCGATCTTCATCTCCGACTATGTGATGATGGGCTACGGCACCGGCGCCATCATGGCCGTGCCTGCCCATGACCAGCGCGACTGGGAGTTCGCCAGGAAGTTCGGCATCGACATCATCCAGGTCATCAAGGGCGGCGATATCGAGAAGGAAGCCTACACCGGCGACGGTGAGATGATCAACTCCGATTTCCTTAACGGCTACACCAACAAGAAGGACTCCATCACCCGCGTGCTGGAGGAGATCGAAAAGAAGGGCATCGGCCGTGCCGGCGTCCAGTACAAGATGAAGGACTGGGCCTTCAACCGCCAGCGCTACTGGGGCGAGCCCATCCCGCTGATCCATTGCCCCCATTGCGGCGTGGTGGCCGTGCCCTATGAGGAGCTGCCCCTGCGCCTGCCCGATGTGGACGACTTCCAGCCCGGTACCGATGGCAAGTCCCCCCTGGCACACATCGAGAGCTATGTGAACTGCACCTGCCCCAAGTGCGGCGCCGCCGCCCAGCGCGAGACCGATACCATGCCCCAGTGGGCCGGCTCCAGCTGGTACTTCCTGCGCTATTGCGATCCCCACAACACCCAGGCCTTCGCCAGCAAGGAAGCCCTTGACTACTGGATGCCCGTTGACTGGTACAACGGCGGCATGGAGCACGTGACCCGTCACCTGCTGTACAGCCGCTTCTGGCATCAGTTCCTCTACGACATCGGCGAGGTCTCCTGCCCCGAACCCTACATGAAGCGCACCGCGCAGGGCCTGATCCTGGGTACCGACGGCGAGAAGATGTCCAAATCCCGCGGCAACGTGGTGAACCCCGACGATATCATTGACGATATCGGCGCCGACGCCTTCCGCCTGTACGAGATGTTCATGGGCGCCTTCGACCAGGCGATCCCGTGGTCCACCAACGGCGCCAAGGGCTGCCGCAAGTTCCTGGACCGCGTGTGGCGCCTGCAGGAAATGCTCGTGGAGGGCGATACCTACTCCGAGAAGCTCATGGCCACCATGCACGAGACCATCAAGAAGGTCTCCCTGGACTACGAGGCCATGAAGTTCAACACCGCCATCGCCGCCATGATGAGCCTGGTGAACGAGATGTACGCCGTGGGCTCCGTGACCAAAGCCGAGCTCAAAACGCTCATCCAGCTGCTGAACCCCGTCGCTCCCCATATCACCGAGGAAATGTGGGAGCTGAACGGCTTCGGCTCCGGCATGATGCGCTCTGCCTGGCCCCAGTGGGACGAGGCCGCCATGGTCAAGAGCGAGATCGAGATCGCGGTGCAGGTGGGCGGCAAGGTCCGCGGCCGCATCATGATCCCCGCCGACCTGACCAAAGAGCAGGCTGAGACTGAACTGGCCCAGCGCGAGGACGTGCAGAAGTTCCTGGCCGGCAAGACCGTGATGAAGGTCATCTATGTCCCCGGCCGCCTGGTGAACTTCATCGCGAAGTAAGCAGGTTCCGCCGTTTCAGATGTAAATTTTCCCTGCTGCGGATGAAACGGCGGCCCCTCCCGCGTTATGTTAGCAAAGCCACTGCAAACGAGGTGAAGCATCCCCATGAGACGACTGCCGGGCCTGATCCTGACCCTGATGATGCTCCTGTGCATCGCCCCCGCCCACGCGGCGGAGGATGTTTTCACCGTGAACGTGCAAAACATCACCGGGGACGCATGGAGCGAAAGCTTCATCGAATCCTCCCTGACCTCCGACCGAAGCTACCTGCAGGTCACCTGTCCGCTGGAAGGTGACGCCGCCGTGACCCTCAGTGTGACCGATGCCATGGGCAGCCCTGTCTACCAGCGGGATTACGGTGTGTGCAGCGGCAAGTTCCGCTCCGAGGATATTTTCCTGCGTCTCTCCGGCAGCCAGACCACCTACCACGTCACGCTGTGGGTAGGGGACGCCGGCTACAGCTTTCCCCTGCGCCGGGTGATGCCCAAGCTGGTGGGCAACGCCGCCTGCTCCGCGGGCTATCCGCTCGCCTCCCTCACCGGCAGCGGCAGCTGGAAGACCGCCACCCTGCTGGACGTGGCCGGGGTGAGCCTCCGCCCCCTGACGGTGCCCCTGTACGCCAGCGGCGCCTATGAGATCGGCACGGTGACCTTCGCCGTCGAGGGCGGCTGTCTCACCGTATCCGCCCATCTGGACGAAGGTGTTCACGGCAGCATCGATCAATCCAGCATACAGGTAGCCACCACCGCCCTGGAGGCGGAGACCCTGGGCAAGAAAAGCTTCTCCGGCGCGGCCGTGGGGCTGGATCGTCCGGTGGATCTACAGGGCACGCCCTACGCGGCGGTGTACGTCAACCTGACCGTCTCCTTCGATCCCTCGGGCGCCGCGCCCATGCCGGCCACCGATAGCGATATGCAGCAGGAGCAGCAGTTCCTCTGGAACAAAATGCAAATGGAGACCGCCAACGAAGCCCTGGGCTGATCTTTCAAGGAGCGACAGAAACGCCGCTCCTTTTTCTTGTGCGTCGGACGCTCCTATGGTACAATCAAGAAAACGTCATTTCCCTCTTGAAGGAGGTTCGTTATGTTCAAACGCCTGATCATCCTGCTGCTGGCAATGGTGCTTTCCGCTTCCTCCGCCTGCGCCGCCGAGCCTGCCCAGGCCCTGTATCTGCTGGTCAGCCGCGACGCCCAGGGGATCGATACCCCACTCGGTTCCGCCGTGCTGTATCAGGACGGCTCCACCCTGCTCACCACCGCCTGGGCGGTGCTTCATGTGGGCGAGGGCGAGCTGTACGCACTGGGCGAGGGCGGCGCACTGGCCGTGGACAGCGATAATGTCCATGCTTTTCAGGAGGGCATAGTGCTGCTGACACTTGAAACGCCGTCCCCTGCCCAGCCCCTTGGACTGAATGTCACCGGTTCATCCACCTGTGCGCTGGGGCATGACGCCCAGGGCCACCCCCTGTGCCAGGAGATCTCCGCTCCCGCGCCCATTCCCTATGGCGATTCCGCCGCGCTGCTTTACAGCGTTCCCCAGGCCATGCTTCCGGGCAGCGTACTGGTGGACGAGACAAACGCCCTCATCGGCGTGACGCTGGCCGCCTATGGCGAGGGCGTAAACCGCTATATGGCCATAGGCTCCTCGCAGCTTCCCACATCGGAGAAGACGACAGAGTGGCTCACCGGCTTCAAGCTCACGCTGGAATGGGGCTTCCTCACGGTGGACTGGTCCGTCTGCGACTTCACCTGTGACCAGGAGGATTGCGTTTTTGCCGTCATATATACCATCAAGGGAAATCCTTACTTCTCCTATCTCCTGTCTAATGGGCAGGAAAGCTCCATCCGCTTTCCTGCCATTCCGGGCGAGACCTATCAGCTCCGCCTCCAGCATGCCCACGGAGAGCCGGATTATCACGCCGAGTATGACGTGAACGACGTGGAAACCATCGCCATGTTTGAAACCCCACCCTTCGCCCTGTATGACTACAAGGATACGGACATCTATCTTTCCTGTGCGCCCGCAGCGGAAGCGGAGAGCTTCCAGAACACCTTCCTCCCGCCCATGGAGATCACCGCGGAGGCCCTTGCCGATGAAAACACCGCCATCTTCCTGCAAGTAAGCTCCTCCTATACCGTTGAGAAAAACGAGGTGGCTGACCTGCTGCTGACACTCACCACCCCCGAGGGCTATATCTTCTTTACCGAGAGCGGCTTCATTTTCGATGCCAGCCTGCAGGAAAAGGATATGTGGAACATCCCCGTAAGCGATATGCTGGATGATTATCTCAGCTTCAACGCCACCGGCGTCTTCGCCCCCGGCGAGTACACCCTCCGTTATTACCTGAACGGCGCGCTGGCCAATACCTTCGCCTGGACGCTGGAGTAATAGCTGAAGGACGTTATTCCGTTGCGCAATTAACTGTTGCAAACGCAACTATTTTATGTTAGGATGTGTGAAACAATTCGTTACAGGAGGTTCTCTCCATGAATTACATACCTTACACGTACAGGAATTGCCCTGTTCCCGGCGGCGGCTACGCAACAGGTTTTCTGTTCCATCCCCGGAAGAAAGGCCTTCTCTACCTGCGCACGGACATCGGCGGCACCTACCGCTTCGATTATGATACGCAGACGTGGAAGTTCCTTACCTTCCGCGCCACGCCCCTGCACCCGAATCAGGCGTTCCCCATCTCGCTGGCGCTGGACACCGATCGGCCTGAGCGGCTGTACATCATGTCCGGCACCCGGCACGACCCCGATGGCGAGCTTGCCATCTCCTGTGACTGCGGCGACAGCTTCACCGAAAAGCCTACCCCCTTCTATGTCCATGGCAACCTGGGCGGCCGCGGCACCGGCGAACGCCTCATCGTGGACGAAAACGACGCCAATACCCTGTGGTATGCCAGCCAACAGGACGGCCTGTGGGTGACCCATGACCTGGGTGACTCCTGGCAGCACATCGACGGTATGCCGGATACCCACCTGACCTTCATCGTTCAGGTGCAGGGGCAGTTCGTCGTGGGCGCGGCCGGCGTGGCGACCAAACAGGGCGATATGCGCGGCCCGGCGCTCTACATCGGCGATGGCACGACCTTCCGGCCCATGGAGCAGCCCGCCGGCTGCCGTATGGAAAACCGCCGCGTCCACGGTCTGGCCGCTCAGCGCTGGAGCCTGGATGACCGGTATTTCTACGTCACCTTTGGCGGCAACGGCCCCCGTTCCTTCATCGATGACCTGGGCTACAGCTGCGATTCCGGCGATAACCTGGATGGCCACATCGTGCGCTATCCCCTGGTGGCGGGCGGCTTCGGCCCCATGGAGGACGTCACCCCCTGCATCGGCTCTCCCGCCAAGGGCAAGGCGCTGGAGCACATCCATCCCGGCGATCATCTGCTCTTCGGCTTCTCGGGCATCAGCGCCAGCCGCAACACGCCCGGCATGCTCATCGCCTCCACCATTTCCAAATTTGATGGCGACAGCATCTTCCTCTCCTGGGATCACGGCTCCACCTGGCAGCAGATCCTGTTCAACCTGGCCGAGGGCGACATCCGCTTCCGCACCAGCTATATGCTGCCGCAGTACAACGGCGGCGAGTCCATCATCCACTGGCTCAGCGACCTGAAGCTGAACCCCTTTGACGATAACGAGAGCTGGTTCAACACCGGCACCGGCGTGTTCCGCTCCTTCGACCTGACGAAGGACACCCGCTACTATACCGACTGGTCCGATGGCGTGGAGGAGACCGTTCATCTGAACGTGTACGGCATGCCCTCCGGCGAAGTGAAGGTCATCGATATCATCGGTGACCTGGGCGGCTTCGCCTTCACCGACCTGGACAAGGCCTGCCGCAATTCCTTCGATGATGAGATCGGCAACCGCTACATCACCTGCCTCAATGCCGATTTTGCCGATGATAACCCCAATCGCATCGTGGTCACGGCCCGCGGCAACTGGAAGGGCAAGACCACCGGCGGACTGATCCTCACCGTGGACAACGCCAAGACCTGGCGCCGCCTGCCCATGCCCTGGGGCCTGACCGACGCCATCGACGAGGCTTCCCGCCGCATCGAGGAGCCCAACACCAATTCCGGCTGGGTCGCCATGTCCCGCGACGGCCAGACCATCGCCTGGACGCTGGGCGACCACGTCGAACTGCCCGTGACCTGGGCTGTGCACAGCCAGGACGGCGGCAAAACCTGGCAGCAGATCACCGTCTACGGTCTGGACGGCCGGCAGGTCGTGACCGGCGGCTTCAAGATCTTTGCCGACAGGCTGCAAAATGACCTGTTCTATGGCTTCGGCGATCACAGCGACCTGTACATCTCCACCGACAGGGCCCGCACCTTCCGCCAGCTTGCCCATCCCCAGGGCATGCCCACCGGCGTTCACTTCGCCCGCATCGACGGCGCGAACCAGACGGAAATCCGCGGCGAGGCCGGCCATACCGGCAGGTTCCTGGTCACCATGAAAGAGCACGGCATGTGGGTGCTGGACTTCACGGCAGATGGCTGCGCTGCCACCCGCCTGAGCGCTGAGGGCGACACCGTTTTCCGCGCCGGCTACGGCCTGGGCGAGCCCGGCGGCGATTACATCAATGGCCATAAGGCCATCTACCTCAATGGCGTCATCGGCGGCGAGTACGGCTTCTATCGCACACTGGACGACGGCAAGACCTATACCCGCCTCAATACCGATGAGCAGATGTTTGGCGGCATCATCTCGCTGGACGGCGACTGCCGCACCTTTGGTCAGTTCTACCTGGCAACAGGCACTTATGGCCTGATTTACGGAAAGGAGCAAGAGACATGAGCATCTATCAGGAAGGCAAACGACTGATCCTGGCCCGTGGCAACTCCCAGGTGTGGATCGAGCCCTGGGGTGAGAACTCCCTGCGCGTCCGCATGTTCCCCGACGCCCGCCTGGATCCCAACGATTGGGCCCTGTCTGAGCCTGTAAAGGACACCGAAAGCACCATCACCTTCGAAACCATCGACACCACCGATCCCTGGTACAAGGGTGAGGAGTGGGCCAAGTATCATTCCACCGGCACCGTGGCCACCCTGGTGAACGGCAAGATCACCGCCAAGGTCAACCCCGAGGGCTGGATCAGCTATTACAACCAGAAGGGCGAGCTCCTGACCGAGGAGTACTGGCGCAACCGCGACCGCCTGAACCGCTACTGTGTGCCCCTGCGCATCTCCGGCCGCGAGCTGAAGCCCATCTTCGGTACCGAGTCCTATGAGCTCACCGCCCGCTTCGAGGCCTTTGATGACGAGAAGATCTTCGGCATGGGTCAGTATCAGCACCGCCGCCTGGACAAGAAGGGCGCCACTCTGGAGCTGGCCCACCGCAACTCCCAGGCCAGCGTGCCCTTCTATGTCTCCACCCGCGGCTACGGCTTCCTGTGGAACAACCCGGCCATCGGCACCGCCACCTTCGGCACCAACAAGACCGAGTGGCACGCCAAGAGCACCCGCAAGCTGGATTACTTCATCACCGCCGGCGACACCCCTGCGGAGATCGAAGCCCAGTACTCCGCCGCCACCGGCCGTACCCCCATGATGCCTGAATACGGCCTGGGCTACTGGCAGTGCAAGCTGCGCTACCGCAACCAGGAGGAAGTGCTGGCCGTGGCCCGCGAGCACAAGCGCCGCGGCCTGCCCATGGACGTGATCGTCATCGACTTCTTCCACTGGACGCTCCAGGGCGATTTCAAGTTTGAGCCCCGCGATTGGCCCGATCCCGTTGCCATGGTCAAGGAGCTGAAGGAGCTGGGCATCGAGACGGTGGTCTCCGTGTGGCCTACCATCGACGAGCGCAGCGAAAACTGGGGCAAGATGGCCTCGCAGGGCTTCCTGATGGCCACCGACCGCTGCTCTGAGCGTTCTACCTGGATGGGCCCCACCGTGTACTTCGACGCCACCCACCCCGGCGCGCAGAAGTTCGTGTGGGAACGCTGCAAGGAGAATTACTACGACAAGGGCATCCGCTGCTTCTGGCTGGATGAGGCCGAGCCCGAGTGCTCCTATGATTTCGATAACTACCGCTACTGGGCGGGCCCTGCCGTGCAGGTCACCAATACCTACCCCGTGGGCTATGCCAAGGGCTTCTATGACGGCCTGAAGTCCGTGGGCGAAAAGGACATCATGTCCCTGGTGCGCTGCGCCTGGGCCGGCAGCCAGAAGTATGCCGTGCTGACCTGGTCCGGCGATATCCACTCCTCCTTCCGCTCCATGCGGGAGCAGGTGCAGGCCGGCCTGAGCATGGGCATGGCCGGCATCCCCTGGTGGACCAGTGATATCGGCGGCTTCCTGGGCGGCGTCATCGACGATCCGGCCTTCCGCGAGCTGCTTGTCCGCTGGTTCCAGTGGAGCTGCTTCTGCCCGGTGTTCCGTATGCACGGCGAGCGCAGCCCCTGGCACGAGCGCGAGGTGGAGTTTATCAACAACGTCCGCCAGCTGACCTCCGGCCAGGACAACGAGGTGTGGAGCTTTGGCGAAGAGGTCTATGAGATCCTCACCAAGTATCTGTTCATCCGCGAGCGTCTGCGCCCCTATATCCGCAGCCTGATGCAGGCCGCCCACGAGTCCGGCGCTCCCGTCATGCGTCCCCTGTACTACGATTTCCCCGCCGACAAGACCGCCGCCGATGTGGAAGACTGCTACATGTTCGGCCCCGATCTGCTGGTGGCGCCCATTGTGGAGGCCGGCGCCCAGACCCGCAAGGTCTATCTGCCCGAGGGCTGCAAGTGGACTGACGCCTACACCAAGCAGGTCTATGAAGGCGGCCAGTTCGTCACCGTGCCCGCGCCCATCGGCATCATCCCCGTGATGATCCGCGAAGGCAAGGATTATCCCATCTATGAGTGATCAGTTCATTCGTCCGGCCACGGCGGGGGACGTCTCCCGCCTGGCCGAGATCCTCGTTTTCAACAACCGGATCAACTTCTATCCCATCTTTCGCTGCGATGAATTTTCCTTTGGCGAAATGCAGGTGATCCCCATCGCCAACCAGTTTCTTGCCGATCCGCAGCTGATGGCCCGCACCTTCGTCTATGACGATGGTATCGTCCGGGGGATGATGGTGCTGGATGGCGACGAGGTGAAGCGCCTGTTTGTGGAGCCCAGCTTTCAGGGCCGGGGCATCGGCGCGGCGCTGCTGCGCTTCGCCATGGAGCGGCACCACGTCACTCACCTGTGGGCGCTGGAAAAGAACACACGGGCCATCCGCTTCTATGAGCGCCATGGCTTCCGTCTCACGGATGAAAAGGTGTTCGAGGAAGATACCACCGAGTATCTGATCCATTTGAAAAGATAAAAGCAAACCCGGGAAGCCTCGGCCTCCCGGGTTTCGTTTTATGCGTTTTCGGCATATCGGGCAATATGCTCCGCCATGCCATCCAGCAGGGAGCGCAGCACAAGCGCGTCCTCCCGGGTGTACTGCCCGGCCACACACAGGGTGCACGCGCCATCAAAGCTGGCAGCGGAAACCTGCATACCGGGCTTCTTTTTCACCGGCCCGCCAAAGACCCCCGCCGTGGGCTTCAGTCCATCCAGCGCCAGAGCCTCACAATCGATGCTGCCCAGGTTGGTCAGGCCAATGGAAAAGCTGCCATACAGCCTTCCCACGCAGCGCAGCAAAACGCTCATGGGCAGAATCCTGGCAGCGCCGTGTACCAGCGGCATCCCCACCAGCCCGGCGAGAGGCTCTTCCTTGGCGGCCCGGGTCTGCCGTGCCACCCTGGCCAGCGTTTGGGCCAGATCCTCAGCCACGCCCTCCCGCAGGGTGGTGCACAACGAGCCGGACATATTGCACAGTCCGGCGGAATCGCCCCCAATGCAGTGCTTGCGCAGGTCCATCATGCCCATGACGCTCACCGGCGTGCCATCCCCCAGCCCTGCCACCTGCGCAAAAGCCTGATAACACGCCGCCAGCAGCAGATCATTTACGCTGGCCTGCTCCGCTTTGGCGCGTCGCCGGGCCGACGCCATCACCCCAGCCGGGATCATCCGCAGGGTCAGACGGGGCTCGCCATGCTCCCCTGTGGGATAGGGGAATTCTGTCTTCACGCCGCCCAGGGGGCTGTGCATGAGCGTACGCATCTCCCGCCGGGAGAGCCGCTCGTAGATCTGCTCCGCCGCGCGGCTGCCGTTTTTCACCTTCAAGCCTGCCTCATCGCCGCTCCGGATGCGCCCATAGGCCTCCGTCAGCTTGCCCAGCAGATACTTGCCATCGATGCCGTCCGCACACAGGTGGCTGATGCTCACCACCAGCAGCGATTCCTCCGTGCTCCGCACCAGTGCGCAGCGCAGCTGGCAGGCTCCATCGGGAGACACAGGCTCCAACGCGCGGGCAACAGCGGTTTCCCATGGATCTTCCACCTGCAGGCAGGTAAAGAAGTTCTCCTCCGCCATTTCAGGATTCACCTTCCACCGCGCCCGAAGCCTGCCGGGCTGGAAGCTGGCATGGAGAACATCCACGCTGAACACCACGGCCCGTACCGCCTGACGCATAGCCTCCGCATCCACCGTGCCGGGATAGCGCAGGATAAAGCGTATGGTATTATCATTATAGCCGTGCACGGCATATTGCATGATCTCGCCCGTGCCGGCACGCAATGTATGCTTCATAAGTGTCTCCCCAAAGAAAAAAGAGCCGCGGAACGGCCCTTGAAATAACTTATTCGCTCAGCTGGCCGTTGGCCCAGTGCTTGCGGCACAGGGAAACATACTGGCTGTTGCCGCCCAGCAGGATCTGGTCGCCCTCCTTGATGACCTTGCCGTTCATCACGCGGGCGTTGCAGGTCGCCTTGCGGCCGCACCAGCAGATGGTCTTGACCTCCTCGATGGTGTCCGCCCAGGCCATGAGCCACTGGCTGCCCTCGAAGAAATTGCCCTGGAAATCCGCCCGCAGGCCGTAGCAGATCACGGGGACATTCATCTCGTCCACGATCTTCACCAGGTGAGCCACCTGCTCCTTGGTGAGGAACTGAGCTTCGTCCACGATGACGCAATCGTAGCCGCTCACGTCCATGGAGGGCACTTCCTCCATAAAGACGCACTCGGTGTTCAATCCGCAGCGGGAGAGCACCGTGCGCGCGCCGTCGCGGTTATCCAGCTGGGGCTTGACCATCAGCACCTTTTGGCCCCGCTCCTGATAGTTATACTGCACCATAATGGCATTGGCAGTCTTGCTGGAGCCCATGGCTCCATACCGGAAGTACAGCTTGGCCACGTTTGACATCCTCCTTACAGGAACAGGCCGGGATAGATCGTCGTCTGCCCCAGCACCTGGGCGTTGAAGCCGTTCATCAGGCGCTTCTGGGGCAGGGAACGGCTCATGATCCGGGCGGTGACACGGTTGACGCCCTCAGCCGCCATAATGGCCATACACCGGTGCAGGAGCGCCCTGCCCATGCCCTGACGGCGGCACAGGGGCGTGATATAGATGGCCACCAGCTCGCAGTGCGCGCCTTCGCCTGCCATAATGACCTCGCCCACCAGCTCGGTGTTGCGGTACAGCCCCAGCACCATAAAGTGGGGCAGGCGCTGCAGCTGGCTCAGGTATGCCTGATCGATGTAGTTAATATCATTCTGCTGCAGGCGATAGATCAGCGCGGCCTGCTCCTCGGGGGTGTTCAGGGGCGTGGGCGCCACGGTGCAGCTCATGGGGATCCGCCCGTCACCGAGGGGGATGGGCAGCTGCAGCACCTCCTCGCCCTCGGAGCAATCGAAGCCGGAGTGCTCATAGAAATCCTTCATGCGGAGATCCTGGGGGGCGATGTTGGTATACATCCTTGCCCGCACGCTGGGATCAAAATCCCGCAGCTGACGGGCACGTGCCACCAGCGCGCCAAAGAGCATATACCGCGCGGCAGGCTGGCAGTCCATGGAAAAATACAGATTGATGGGGCAATCCGGATACAGGTGGGGCTGATACTGATAGATCATATACCCCATGCCCATATCGTTACCCATTTCATCCGTCGCCAGAAAGACGTCCTCCGGCGGCAGATGTTGAAACATCCCTACAGGATGATTGACCTGCATACTTTTCTCCTTATTGATCAGTTTTCTTCCGGCCGTCAAACAGCATGGCGAAGCCCATCACACCCAGCATACCGGCCATCACAAAGTACAGGAGCGTATCATCGATGCTGGATTTATCCAGCGCGAACTCGATCAGGATCACCAGCACGATGCCCAGGGCGAACACCACCAGGCGGATGATCTGCCAGGGGATCCATTTGCGGGCCTTCAGCATCCGGCGCACCCGCCAGAAGAAGGTCAGGCCCATGGTGATGGCCGCTGCCAGCATATTCAGCCGCACAAAGCCGAAGCGGATGAACTCGTCCTCACGCAGGCTTTCCAGGATGATCTGCGTCACGCCCAGCAGGATGATGAACGCCTCTGCCGCGCGGCCGGCAGGCTTGCGGCCCTGCATCCACACCAGCACGATGGCGATCACCAGCGCCGCCAGCGCCTCGTACATGAACACGGGGATCTGCCAATCCTCATACACGCTCTGCACCGCGAAGGGGAAGCGCTGCCAGCGTTCGTCCATGATGTACTCGCCCAGGCCCTGGGTGGTGAAGTATTCACCGGCGCGTTCAAAGATCAATGCCAGCGCGCCGCCCACAGCGGCCAGATCCAGCATGCGGCCGATATTCCGTTTGGTGACCCTGGCATAGATCAGCGCGCCCGCGCCGCCGCCCAGCACCGCGCCGTAGAGGGTGTAGCCGCCCTCCCACAGCCGGGGCATGAACCCCATGCCGCCCAGATCCACCAGGATGAAGTCCAGCATCGTCAGGCAATACAGGATGCGCGCGCCCAGCATGGCACCCGCAATGGTGGCGGCGCTCAGGCTCAGCACAGCGTTCACGCCGGGATCCTTGCGGCCCAGGAACGCGACCATACAAACGGCCAGCACAACGCCCAGCGTCAGGCAAAGGCCAAAGGCCGTTACGCTGAAGGGGCCTGCGATAAACAGGATCGTCATTTCATTCATGGCTTATTCCTCCCGGGGCACGGTGGGATCGGCCGTGATAAAATACAGAATGCCGCCGATGGACCGGACGCTCTTCATGCCCATGGAATTGATCTTCTTATCGTCCAGGATCACCGAGGAGGAGTTGCCGCCATCCAGGTTATAGGCCTGCTTCACGCCCAGGTCGTAGCAGAGCTGCTGCATCTGAGGGATGGTCAATCCGGTGGAGCCGGGGGTCTCTTTGCCGCCGGCGGTGGCGACCACCAGATAGCTCAGGCTGTCCATCTGGCACAGGGCAAGGCGCTGGGTGGGCTTGTTGGGGGCGTACTCATCGGAGGTATTCAGCTCCACCATCTCGCCATCCACCACCAGGCCGGGGCCAAAGGCCAGCGCCTGGATGATGGTGCCCTCAAAGGCCCTGATCTTCTCCTCGGTGGGCTTCTGGATGATGTGCAGGTCGCCCTTATCATCAATGATCAGGCTATCGTACTTCTCGCTGTAGCTGGTGCGCAGCTCCTCGCCGTTGCGGACGATGTAGCCCTCCTTGCGGTGCATGAACCAATCGTCATTGATGGCCAGCACAGAGCTCACCCGCCGGGCGATCACATCCGGGCGGACCTCCTTTTTGGAAGGATAGGGGCTGGCCTGCTTCGTGCGCAGCTGCGTCGCATGGGCGATCTGCACCCAGACCAGCGTCACGTCGGTATCATAAACGCGCATCTCCTCCACCCGCACCGAGATGGTGGGATCCACATAGCCGGCATTGTCCGGCAGAAATTTCTCCGGAATGGGCGCATAGGGCACCTTATCCTCATAAGAGATGGGGATGACGATCTCGGCCTCCAGCTCCACGGGCTCATACGCGGGATAGGCCACCGTATCCTCGGCCAGCGCCATGGGCACGGCGGAGGGCACCAGCACGACCATCAGCGCCAGCAGCGCCAACAGCAGCAGAATGCGGATCAAAATCTTCATAACAGGCAATGCCTCCTCGAAAGCATTATGAACATACTGATACATAGTCTATTATACATGCAAACCCTGTGCTTGTCAAAGCAATGGGGAAATTGTTCTCTCTTGACAATCAATGGAAATGCCGCTATGATTTTAGCGTACGATCCAAAGGAGGTTTTCCCCATTATGACCATCATTTCCGGACAGCAGTTGGACCAGGAGCGCGCGCTTTACGGCCTGCACAACGCCCACGTCCACGCCTGCCGCTTTGAAGGCCCCGCCGACGGCGAATCCGCCCTGAAGGAGTGCGGCGACCTGCTTATCGATGATTGCGATTTCCTGCTGCGCTATCCCCTGTGGCATGTGAAGCGCTCCACCCTGCGCAACTGCCGCATGACCGAGACCTGCCGCGCCGCCCTGTGGTATGACGACGAGCTGCTGATCGAAAATTGCGATCTGGGCGGCATCAAGGCTCTGCGTGAATGCCGCGACATCCGCCTGAAGGGCGGCAACGCCAATTCCTCCGAGTTTGGCTGGATGTGCCGCGGCCTGACCGTGCAGGATTTCACCCTCACCAGCGAGTACCCCTTCCTCCATACCGAGGACGCGGTCTTCACCAACTTCCGGCTCAAGGGCAAATACTCCTTCCAGTACGCCAGGAATCTGGAATTCCGCAACTGCTACCTGGACACCAAGGACGCCTTCTGGCACGCGGAGAACATCACCGTGTACGACAGCGTGGTCAAGGGCGAATACCTTGCCTGGTACTCCAAGGGGCTGCGGCTGGTGAACTGCAAAATCATCGGCACCCAGCCCCTGTGCTACTGCGAGGACCTGACGCTGGAAAACTGCGAGATGATCGACGCGGACTTCGCCTTTGAAAACTGCACCGTCAACGCCAGCGTGAAGGGACACATCATCAGTGTGAAAAACCCCACCCACGGCTGCATCACGGCCGACAGCATCGGCGAGATCATCTGGGACGAACATCAGCGTCCCGGCGCGGACTGCCGCATCATCTCCGGCGGAGTGGAGTGGAAAAAATAAAATCATCCATAACAACGGTGCAGCAGAGGAATTTGCTGCGCCGTTTACATTTTTCAGCATAAAATCGCAGAAAATACATTTTCTTGTGAACATTTCCGGTGGCTGAACCGTCTAATTAGGTGTACAATCGTTTTATCATCATAAAGGAAGGGGGCGCCGCCATGGGCAAAAGGCTGTTTGCTTTGGTTCTGCTTTGGCTGTGCCTCCTTATGCCTGCCGCCATGGCCGGGGATTCAGTCAACCGCGCCCTGCTGGTGGGCTGCGACCGCTTCCTTACCCAGGAGGACACCACCCCCTCCTCCGAAAACAACGTCACCCAGATGACCGAGGCTCTTTCCGGCGGCGGCATGAACCTGGAAAGGCTCATCACCCGCAAAAACAACGTGGCCACCGCCGCGGAGCTGGAACGGCTGATCCAAGCCGCCTTTTCCCAGGCGGATGAGGACGATGTGAGCTACTTCTACATCAGCACCCACGGCCTGTGGACGCAGGGCCAGCCCAATGGCGACATGACCCTGCTGCTCTCCGACGGCCGCCGCGAAAACGCTGTCACCGCCGATATGCTCCGCGCCATGTTCGATCAGATCAAAGGCACCAAGGTACTGATCATCGACGCCTGCCATGCCGGCGCCATGATCGGCAAGGGTGTGCACGCGCCCTTCACCAATGTGTTCCAGGGCGATGAATACAAGGTCATCTGTTCCTCCGGCGGCGCGGAGGAAAGCTGGTTCTGGTCCGGCATGGAGGAGGGCGAGGCCATGGTGGGCGCGGGCTACTTCTCCGGCGCGATGGTGCGGGGCCTTTCCACCAAGGGCGGCTACGGCGCCGACGCCAACCGGGATGGCTCCATCACCCTTACCGAGCTGAAGCGCTACCTCTACGACCATCACGGCGCCTCCACCGTGCAGACCTACCCCGAGGAAGATGATTTCCCCATCATGACCTACGACGCGGACAGCTACACCGGCCGCCTCCGCCACAGCGCCATCGAGGGCTTGAGCTTCGATGGCGAGGTCCTCAGCCTGGAGGAGCCCACGGTGGCCTTTTCCTTCACGGTGCAGCGCTCTGTGCAGGTGGCCTACCAGATGATCTATCAGCAGAATGGCCGCTGGGACTTCGACAACGGCCAGCTGACCTATGACGACGCCGAACGCTTCGGCTCCTATGGTGACGCCCCGGGCGCGCTTTCCCCCGGCATGAAGCAGCGCGCCGTGACCCTGGATCTGACCGATTCGGAAAGCTACGGCTACGCCCTTCTGCAGATCATCACCCAATCCGGCGGCGTGCCCGAGCTGGCCTCCTCCCGGGTGCTGTGCGTGCCGCCCGCCTCCGGCGATCCCCAGCTGAAGATCACCGCCCAGGAGGGCTTCTGCCCCAGCCAGCAGGAGGAGCTGGGCTTCGTGGTGCAGCACCTCTACCCCTGCGAGCTGACCGTGACCATCGAGGACGCCCAGGGAAAAACCGTCCGCCGCCTTGCCTCCCGCCAGGCCAGCCGTCCCCAGCAGCTCGCCCCCAAGGGCAGCACCTTCTGCTGGAACGGCCGTCGCTCCAATGGCGACACGGCCGAGCCCGGCGCCTATACCATCCGCGTCAGGGCCTATATCGGCGAGGATGTTTACGAAACGGTTTATCAGAACGTTATGCTCCTTGAGCCGGTGGGCTGACCCGCCGGTTTTTTGTTTCGCGGGGATCAGGCGTTACCTCCGCGGCTCAGGAGAAGCCCTTGTTTTTCCGCTGTCGAAAATTGCGAAAAACTGTGATTTCATTTGTTAGACGGGTTGACACTGTGCTGTCTGGGCGTTATAATGGACATAATGGAAAATGTATCTTCTGGGAGGGAAGCTTCATGAAGTCCTATCTGTTCGCAGGTGTCGAGGCCGCGGCTGATACCCTGGTCGTGGAAGGCTGGCATAAGCCCGGCAGCCTGACCCGGTCCAGCGGCGCGTGGATCCACGCCGCCGGCAGCGCCATGCTGGAGGCAGGCAAGTATACCATCAGGTCCCACGAACAGTGGATTTGGCTTGCCGTGGGCGAGGGCGAAATGAAGCTCACCTGGGACGGCGCCGAGCTGCTCCTCAAGACCGAGCAGACCTGCTTCCTCCCCGCCGGCGACAAGGAAGGCCTGCTGGAGATCGAGGGGCAAGCCCGCTGCCTGTGGATCGCCCTGGAAGGCCCCCTGGCTCCCATGGTGGTGCGCAAGATGGGCGCGCTGCTGCATATGCCCCTCAAGCAGGGCGCGCTGCCCAGCCAGATGTACCTGGCCAAGCAGATCGTGCAGGTGATGGTGCGCCATTCCGGCACGGGCGACGCCACCTACCAGCTCCAGCACCTGATGTACGGCATGCTGGCCAGCCATTGGGGCCAGCCCGTGGCCATGGACGCCATGCTCTCCCACGAGATCGCCAAGGTGGTGGACACCCTCCGCGCCAACCAGTATAAGGATAACTTCTCCCTGGCCGAGATGGCTGCCATCTCCCGTATGCCCATGGAGACCTTCCGCAAGCGCTTCGTCAGCGAGGTTGGTATGCCGCCCCTCTCCTATGTGCTGCACTGCAAGATGGAGCGCGCCAAGGAGCTTCTGCGCGAACAGGACTACACCGTCCGCCAGGCCGGTGTGGAGGTGGGCATGCAGGATCCCTACCACTTCTCCAAACAGTTCAAAAACATCGTGGGCATCAGCCCCTCCGCCTTTATGAAGCAGGCCGCCAAGCCTGATGCCACCATCCGTAAAAACGTGAAAAAATGATCCCCTCAGCCGCCGCGCGAAACGGCGGCCTTTTTTGTTGCAAATCCCGGAAAAAAGGCGTATCATAGGCGTAACAAGGAGGAATCGTTCATATGGATATTCAAGCGCGTGTTCAGGCCTGCCTGGAGCGGGCCGTTGCCAATCATGAGTGCGCCGGCATGACGGTGCTGGTGCGCAAAAACGGTCAGGACGCCCTTTACGCCGGGGCCGGCTATGCCGACGTGGCCTCCGGCAAGAAAGTACAGCGGGATCACATCTTCCGGCTGTACAGCCAGTCCAAGCCCGTGACGGCCGCCGCGGCCATGATCCTCGTGGAGCGCGGCCTGCTGGATCTGATGGACCCGGTGGAAAACTTCCTGCCCGGCTTCCAGGGCCAGCAGGTGTACACCCCCGAGGGGCTGAAGCCCGCCACGCGCCCCGTGTGGGTGATGGATCTCCTGGGCATGACCGCCGGCGTGGCCTATCCCGATGCTGACGAGGTGGGCCGGCAGACGGCGAAGCTCTTCATGGAAAATCACGAAAAGATCCTGGCCGGCGGCGGCATGAGCACCGTGGAGTTCTGCGACCGCATGGGCCAGATCCCCCTGGCGTTCCAGCCCGGCGCCCACTGGCGCTACTCCACCTGCGCGGACATCCTGGGCGCGGTGATCGAGGTGGTCAGCGGCAAGCCCTTTGACGAGTTCCTGCGGGAGGAGCTCTTCATCCCCCTGGGCATGAAGGATACCGGCTTCTGGGTGCCCGAGGATAAGCGTGACCGCTTCGTGACCTGCTACAAGCGCGTGCCCGGCGGCGTGGAGCCCTTCGGCAGCCTGCACCTGGCCGTGGGCGATTACACCCGCAGGCCCGCCTTCTGCTCCGGCGGCGCGGGACTGGTCTCCACCCTGGACGACTATGCCGCCTTCGCCGATATGCTGATGAACGAGGGCGAGTATCAGGGCAAGCGCATCCTGCGCCCCGAAACGGTGCGATACATGACCAAATCCCAGCTGAGCGACAGCGTTCGCGCCGAAATGTGGGACAGCCTGACGGGCTACGGCTACGGCAAGCTGATGCGGGTGTGTGTGGAGGAGGGCCGCTGGGCCGGCCTGACCCGCCTGGGCGAGTATGGCTGGGACGGCTGGCTGGGCAGCTACTTCGCCAACCTGCCCAGCGAGAAGCTCACCATCCTCTCCATGCAGAACACCACCGACACCGGCACCTCCTCCGCCATGCGGAAGGTACGCAACGTCCTGCTGGCTGCCGAAAGCGCCGGGGAGATCTGAAAATAAAGCACCGGCTCTGCCTCGTTATGAAGCAGAGCCGGTTTTGTTCATCAGCGCCGTGATCCCCCTGGCCAGCCGGGGCAGCTCCTCCCGGAAATGCCCGCCGGGATTCATCTCCACCCGGCAGCCCAGATGCGCGGCAATGGCACGCGTACAATCCTCAATGACCGCCATGCGGGGATTCCGTGTGTTCTTTTCCTTATCCCCCAGGGAGAGATAGACCGCCTTCGCCCTGCATGGCCGCTGAAGAGCATAAGCTGCGAAGCCGTCGAACCACAGCGACCCGGAAACCGAAGCAGCCAATTCAAACGCGTCCGTGTTCAGCGCGGCATACAGGGCGAACAGCCCGCCCATGGAATACCCCGCGATCATGCGGCGTGCCGGCACTTCCCCTTCCATCGCGGGAATAATGACCTCCGTCAGCTCCCGCAGAAACGCAGGCCCTCCGCCGGAGAAATCCCCGCCGTCGCGGAACACCCTTTCCGCCGCCCAGGGCGAGAGCGCTCCGTTCCAGTCAAGCTCATGCAGCGCCACCAGCGTGGGCCGGGGCGACGGAAGCAGCGCCGCCAGCTCCTCCGCCCGCTCCGGCGAAAGAGGCAGATAGACCGCCATGTCCGCCTCACCCGGATAAACATACGCCTCGCAGGATGGAAACCTCATGGCGCCGCCTCCCTGATCAGCTCCCGCACCACTTCCCCGGCGATGATGAGCCCCATCACCGAGGGAACGAAGCTCATGCTTCCCGGCGTGGCCCGGCGGGAGGATTCCTCCTGCGCATCGGCGGGCTTCATGGCCGGCTCGGTGGAATAGGCCACCTTCAGGCGGCGGATGTTCCTCTTCTTGCACTGCGCGCGGATCACCCGTGCCAGGGGGCAGGTATCCGTCCTGTAAATATCAGTGACCACGATCTTCGTGGGATCCAGCTTATTCCCCGCGCCCATGGCGCAGATGATGGGCTTGCCCAGCGCGTCCGCCCGGGAGATGAGCTCCAGCTTGGCCGCCACGGTATCCACCGCGTCCACAATATAATCATACTGTGAAAGATCGATGCTGTCCGCGTTCTCCGGCAGATAGAACATCTCATGGCAGACCACATTCACCTGCGGATTGATGTCCCGCAGCCGCTCCGCCATGACCTGCACCTTGCTCCTGCCCAGGGTGGAGTGCAGCGCGATGATCTGCCTGTTCAGGTTGGTGAGGGCCACCGTATCATTATCGATGATATCGATGCTCCCCACGCCCGCGCGCACCAGCGCCTCGGCCGTAAAGCCGCCCACGCCGCCCACGCCGAACACCGCCACCCTGGCGGCATGAAGCCGTTCCATGGCAGCGGGACCAATCAGCATCTCTGTACGCGCGAACTGCTCCATTCAATCACTCTCCAAAAAAACACTTCACACCCACGCCACCCCACACGGGTTTCGAAAGGGCCGAACGGCCCTTCGCGGGGAATCCAAAGGGGCAGCGCCCCTTTGGCGGGTTGTCAGGGCAGCGCCCTGACCGGAGTCCAGAGGCAGCGCCTCTGGTCACTTCGCCCCGGCCCAGTTGGAACCCTGGTGCACTTCTGCCAGCAGCGGCACATCCAGGGTGATGACCTCTTCCATGCACTTTTTCAGCAGCGCGGCAGCCGGCTCCACTTCCTCCGGCGGGCATTCCAGCAACAGCTCGTCGTGCACCTGGAGGATCAGGCGGGAGCGCAGCTTCTCCCGGCGCAGCGCTTCGTCCACACGGACCATGGCCAGCTTGATGATATCCGCCGCGGTGCCCTGCACAGGGGTGTTCATGGCGGCGCGCTTGCCGAATTCGCGGATGACGCTCTTGGGGGATTTCAGCTCCGGCAGGTAGCGGCGGCGGCCCATGAGGGTCACAGCGTAGCCGTTCTTCTCGCCGTCGGCGGTGGCGTCGTCCATGAAGCGCTTCACGCCGGGATACTTGGCAAAATAGCGGCTGATGAACTCCCGGGCCTCCTTCTGGCTCACGCCGGTGTTGCGGGCCAGGCCGAAGCCGCTGATGCCATAGATCAGGCCGAAATTAACAGCCTTGGCCCGGGAGCGCAGGGTGGAATCCACCTCGCCCAGGGGCACATCGAAGATCTCGCTGGCGGTGCGGGCATGAACGTCCTGCCCGGTACGGAAGGCCTCCACCATGGCGGCGTCGCCGGAGAAGTGCGCCATGAGCCGCAGCTCGATCTGGCTGTAGTCGGCGTCCAGCAGCACCCAGCCCTCCTGGGGCAGGAAGGCGCGGCGGATCTCACGGCCCTCCTCGGTGCGGACGGGAATGTTCTGCAGGTTCGGCTCCGAGGAGGAAATGCGTCCCGTGGCGGTGGCTACCTGGTCGAAATAGGAATGCACCCGGCCCTCGCCGTCCACCAGGCGCAGCAGGCCCTCCACATAGGTGGAGTTCAGCTTGGTGAGCTGGCGGTAGCGCAGGATGGGATCGATGACCTCCGGGGCGATATCCCGCAGGTTCTCCAGCACCTCGGCGGAGGTGGAATAGCCCCGGGTGGTCTTTTTGCCGTGGGGCAGCTGGAGCTTCTCAAAGAGCACCTCGCCCAGCTGCTGAGTGCTGTTTACATTGAAGGAGGATGTGCCGCAGGCGCGGAAGATCTCCTGCCGGGCCTCCTCGATCTCCTTCACGTAGCGCTCGCCCAGGCCTCGCAGGAAGGCGGTATCCACCGTGAAGCCGATGGTCTCCATGCGGTGCAGCGCCAGGGCGAGGGGCATCTCCACCTCCCGCATCAGGCGCATCATGCCGTCCTGCTCCACTCTCCCCTGCTGCCAGGTGGCCAGGCTCATCAGCGCCCGGGCGTCCTCGGGCATACCGGGGCACAGGGCGGAAAGGCTGTAGCTCTTCTCCTGGGGATTGAGCAGATACGCGCCCAGCATGGCGTCCCAGTGGAATTGCTCCGGCAGGGGCAGGCCAGCTTTGCGCAGGGTGTGGAGCAGCTTTTTGCCATCGTGCACCACGGCAGGCTCATGCAGGGCAGGAGCGATCACCGCCAGCACCTCGGCAGGGTCGGCGCCGGGATTGAGCAGATCGCCGCCCAGGGTCACCAGGCAGCACTTGCCGGCGGAATCCGCCACAGAGATGCTCACATCGCTGATGTACACCGCCAGCGGCCGCACAGCGGAGGGCAGCCAGCTTTCCAGCTCCTCGCCGGTGGACATCACCTGCACATCCTGATAGGGCAAAAGCGTCAGGGGCGCTGCCTCGGCGCTCTGGGGAACGGCCTCGGCGGGCTCCTCGCCCAGGCGGCGGATGATGCTGTTCAGCCGCAGCTTTTGCAGCGCGGGAATGCCCTGCGTCAGGTCGGGCATGGCGCAATCGGAAAGCGTCCAGGCGATGGGCGCGTCACGGCGGATGGTGGCCAGTTCCTTGCACTGCCGGGCCTGGTCGGCCCAGGTCTCGAGCTTCTCGCGGAGCTTGCCTTTGATCTCATCGGTGTGGGCCAGCACGTTTTCCAGCGTGCCGTACTGCTGCAGGAGCTTCACGGCGGTCTTGTCGCCCACGCCGGGAATGCCGGGGATGTTGTCGCTGCTGTCGCCGGCCATGCCCTTCCAATCAGTGACCTGCTCGGGGGAGAAGCCGTACTCCTCGTGCACCCGGGCGGGGGTGAAGCGGATGGTCTCGCTGATGCCCTTGCGGGTGAACATCAGCTCGGTGCCGCCGCCCACCAGCTGCAGGGCGTCACGGTCGCCGGTGAGCAGCAGCGGAGCCACGCCCGCATCGGCGCCGCGAAGGCTCAGCGTACCCAGCAGATCGTCGGCTTCCCAGCCGGCCAGGGTATACCACTTCACGCCCATATCGGTCAGCAGGGTACGGATCGTCTCGAACTGCTGGCGCAATTCAGGCGGCGTGGCGGAGCGGCCCGCCTTGTAATCCGCGTAAACGGTGTGGCGGAAGGTGGGGCCGTGCTCATCGAAGCAAACGGCCAGATAGCGCACGTTTTCTTCCTTGATGACCTTGAGCAGCATATTCAGAAAGCCGAAGATCGCGTTGGTATACACGCCCTGGTTGTCCATGATGGGCAGGGCGTGGAAGGCGCGGTGCATCAGGCTGTTGCCGTCCACGATGAGGAATGTATCTTTCATGGGAGTTACCTCCTTTGCGGTCTGAGCATAGTATACCACATTTTCCCCGCACTACAAAGCGATCACTGTGAATTTCCCCGCATATCCTTCCGTGAGGTGATGGTATGCGCGTGTTTCTCCTGCTGCTGATGGGCTGGATGCTCCTGCGGCCCGGCACCGCCATGGACGCGGCCGGCGCAGCCTGTCATTTGTTTGTGACCAGCGTGCTGCCTGGGCTTTTCCCCTATATGACCTTCTCGCTGATGCTGGTGAGCCGCATGGACGGAAGCCTGCCGGGATGGCTCCTGATGCTGCTGGGGTGGTGCGGCGGCTCGCCCACGGGAGCGCGGCTGATGGCTCAACGCGGCCTGCGGGACAAGCGGCTCGCCGTGAGCTGCGCCACCATGAGCCCCATGTTCCTGCTGGGGACGCTGGGCTCGTGGCTGCGCAGCCCGGCGGCAGGGGTGTGCATCCTTGCTTCCGTAGTGCTGGGAGGATGGCTCACTGGCCTGATGGTACAGGGCGGCGGAACAGCCGTTGCCATGCGGCGTTCCACGCCCCTGTCCTTTGGCGAGGCCGTGACCGCCGCCGCCAAAACCATGCTAATGGTCTGCGGCACGATGGTGATGCTCCGGGTGCTGGCGGCGTTGGCCACAGAAGTCACCAATGGCCTGCTGCCATGGCTGACGCTGCCCCTCACCACCCTGCTGGAGGTGACCACCGGCACATACGTCATGGCGGAGCTTCCCCTGCCGCTGCCCCTGCGCACGGCGCTGATGGCGGGGGCCGCAGGCATGGGCGGCGCGGCCATCCTGATGCAGAACAGGGCCTGCTACCCCGAAGGGTTCATGCCTCTGCCGGAGCAGGCGGCGTGGCAGGTTCTTCACGGGGCGATCTCGTTTGTGCTGGCACTGGGGCTAATGCTTCTGTGGACGTGAAGCAATCGCAGAGATCCCAGGCGTCACGGGGCTTAATGCGGGGATCAACGCAGTGGCCTCCATCAACAGGGAGATATCTGTTCCCGCAGCGGATATAGTGCATCCGGAAATGCTCACAGTTGACGCACATGGGGATGTCCTTGTGCTTTTTGAGCATATACAGACGCATGCGGTTCATGACTTCGGGCTTCATGATAGACCTCCTGTATCCATGATGATATCACTATGATATCAGAGTGAAAATAGACTGTCAAGCAACAATGTGCTATCATTATGCTATGGAGGTGATATCACATGGCGGGAAATCGTCTGCAAACCGTTCTTCGCATTGACGAAGAAGTATATGAGAAGATTCGTATTCTTGCCGCCCGAGATCGCCGTTCAATCAATAACATGATTGAAGGTATCCTCCAGCAATATGTTGAAAACTGCGAGCAACAAACAGGAACCATTTTGTTAAAAACAAAAGAGAATTCTTAAGGAGGCTTCACCATGCTGGAATTCAAGTTTGATACCCAGCTCCTCATCGAAGGCCATGACCTGGACGAGGACGCTATCAACGATTACTTCTGCGAGAACTTCAAGGGCGATTGCCTGCTGGCCGTGGGCGATGACGAGCTCATCAAGATCCACTATCACACCAACGAGCCCTGGAAGGTGCTGGAGTACTGCGCTTCCCTGGGCGAGATCTACGATGTGGTCATCGAGAACATGGAGCGCCAGGAGCAGGGCCTGCAGGGCTAACGCCGCGCAAAAAAGAGCAGACTGTACAACAGCCTGCTCTTTTTGTTTTCATCTGTTACTTCTTGGGCATATAGCGCATATCGCTGACGGAATAAACCGTCACAAAGGCCCTGGGATCCGTCTCCCGGATGAAATCCATCAGCTGCCGGTATTCCTGGTTGTCCACAATGGCGATCATCTCCCGGCGGGGCGTTTGATCATAGGCGCCGATGATCTCGTTCAGGGTGGCGCCGCTGTGCAGGTCATGGATGACGAACTCCACGATCTTCTCCAGCTCTGTGGAGATCACGCACACCCGGCGCTTGATGTTCATGCCGAAGATGAAGTGATCCACCACCAGCCCGCCAAAATACGTACCCAGCACGCTGAGTACCACGGTCTTCGCATCGTAGCACAGGGCGGAGGACAGCGCCACCACAATGCCGGAAACCGACATCGCCTGGCCCAGATCCATATGCAGATACTTGTTCATGATCTTCGCCACGATGTCCAGCCCGCCGGAGGAGGCGTCCCTGGGGAAGAGGATCGCCAGGCCGATGCCCACCACCAGGATGTAGCAGATCACATCCAGCAGGGGATCCTGGGTGATGGACTGGAAATCCGGGAAGATCCGCTCAAACACGCCCATGACGATGGGCATCAGCACCGAGCAATACACCGTCTTCACGCCAAAGGTCGGCCCCACCAGCACAAAGCCGATGATCAGCAGGCCGATGTTCATGATCAGCGTGATGGTGGAAACAGGCAGCGGAATGAAGTTGCTCAGCACCATGGCCAGCGCCGCGCCGCTGCCCACAGACACATGGCTGGGCAGCATGAAGAAATACACCGCCGCCGCCACGATGACCGTGCCGAAGGTGATGATCAGAAAATCCTTGACGACATTCTTGGAAGGCACACAAAAGACCTCTCTTCCGTGATGGATGGCGACTCTATTATACACGCATCAGGCCCGCTTGTCATGGGGGGAATCGTGATTTCCGGCTGTATACTTGTTTTTCGCCCATATCTTGCTATAATAGAGATAGAAACGATCATCGGAGGGATCCCCATGGAACAGACACAGACCAACTGGGGCCAAAGCGTCACCGCCGTTGTCATCCACAACGGCAAAGTGCTTCTGGCCAGGCATACCTATGGCAGCGGCGCCGGAAAGCTGATCATCCCCGGCGGTTACGTCAACGTGGGCGAAACGCCCCAGGACGCGCTGAAGCGTGAATACCTGGAGGAGACCGGCATCGTGGTGGAGCCGCTGGATATCATTGGCGTCCGGTTCAATATGCACGATTGGTACATCGCCTTCCGGGCGGCGTACGTCGGTGGCGAGGCCGTTTCCGACCACAGTGAAAACAGCGAGGTGCTGTGGATCGATGTGAACGAGGCCCTTGCCCGTGAGGATGTGCCCATGCTGACCAGGAAGCTCATCGCCAGCGCCCTGGAGTCCCGCCCCGCCCTTCGTTCCGAGCCCTACGAAGCCAGTACAAAGTACGCTCCCTACTCCCTTTACTGCCTGTGACGCCCTTGAAAGGAGGCCACCCCATGACAGACGAACGCGACATCAAAGGAACCTTCTCCTCCTGCACCGGCGCGCAGCTGGACTGCCGCCTCTGGCTGCCCGAGGGTGAGCCCAGGGCCGTCATCCAGCTGGTGCACGGCATGGCCGAGCACATCGACCGTTACGACCAGACAGCCCGCGCCTTTGCCGCGGCAGGCTTTGCCGTGGTGGGCCACACCCATCTGGGCCACGGCCCGGCGGCGGAGATCAAGGGCTGGTTCGGCGAAAAGGACGGCTGGCAGCACCTCATCGATGATGTGCATCGCCTGCGCCAGCAGACCCAGCAGCAGTATCCCGGCGTGCCCTACATCCTGCTGGGTCACTCCATGGGCAGCTTTGTGGTGCGCTGCTACCTGATGCAGTATGCCGGGGGCCTCGCCGGGGCGATCCTTTCCGGCACCGGCTTTTTCCCCAAGGTCATCGTGATGGCCGGTCTGGGGCTGGCCAATCTGGTATGCCTCTTTGGCGGCGCAAAGAAACCCAGCAAGCTCATCAACAGCATCGCCTTTGGCGCCAACAACAAGATCTTTACCCCCGCCCGCACGGACTTTGACTGGCTCTCCCGGGTGGAGGCGGAGGTGGACAAGTACATCGCTGATCCCTGTTGCGGCTTCCTGTTCACCGGCTCGGGCTACCGGGATATGTTCCGCGGCCTGAACCGACTGACAAAGCTCCACGATATGCCCAGAGCGCTGCCGGTGCTGTTCTTCTCCGGCGATCAGGATCCGGTGGGCGCGGGTGACGGCGTGAACAAGGTGGCCCAGGAGTTCCGCGACGCGGGCCTGACCACGGTGGACGTGAAGCTCTACCCCGGCGGTCGGCACGAAATGTTCAACGAGGAGAACCGCCAGGAGGTCTGGCAGGACGTAACAGACTGGATAAACAAGCTGCTGTAAAATCAAAACCACCGGCTAAGCCGGTGGTTTTGATTTTACTTGAAGGATATGGCGTTGAGGATGGGGATCATCAGGAACACCACCCAGCCGGGATGCCACAGGTTGCACCAGAAGCCCAGCAGCAGGTAGATGATGGTGATCATCACCGGATTTCCCAGCAGCTTCAGCGGGCTGCGCTGGCTGGCGGGAAGGTAATACAGCGGGATCGTCAGAAACAGCAGCCAGCCGGGATGCCACAGATCAAAGCATGCGCCCAGCACCACATAAGCGATGGCCACCAGCACCGGATAAGGGAAAGCGCGGCGCTTGTGCTCCCGCTCCTTTTCCTCCTGGGCGGCCTTGTGCTCGAAATAGCTTCCCTCAGGCAGGGGATCATCCACGTTACCGGGTTCCACGGGACTTGCCGTGCCGCGCACCAGCTCGTCCAGAGATACGCCGTACAGACTGGCAAGGGCGATCAGGTTATCCGTATCGGGCGAGGATTCCGCCCGCTCCCATTTGCTCACAGCCTGGCGGCTCACGCTCAGGCGTTCAGCCAGTTCTTCCTGGCTCAGGCCGTGATCCTTGCGCAGCTGCACAAGGCGATTGGCGGTCTCAAGGGTCATGGTCATTCCTCCTTTTTCCATCCAAGCATAGCATATCCGGCGCGGTTGCGCCAGCAAATCTGGCTTGCATTTGGCTCGCAACCAATAGTTGCAGGCAGCATGAAGGTCTTAATCCTCCGCCGCAACCGATAGTTCCTCCACTTTTCCCCGCTGGGTAACCGGGTGCTTGTCCTTCCACACGGCCACCGCCAGGCGTCCGTCGCTGAGCAGCGCGCAGCGGGGATGGCGATGCTCCGGGTGCGCCTCTTTGTACAGCCGCGCGACAGCCTTGAGCTTCTCCGGCGCGCTTTGCAGCAGGGGAGGCAGATAGCCGGTGTTGTCCGTTGCCAGCCGGTCGAGGATCATGGCGTCCCGCAGCGCATCGGCGGGCACGCCCAGGGCAAGCAGCGTATCGTGTACCATGGCAGTCAGCGCGTCCAGGCTCCAGCGGCCCTGCCGCTCCGCCATGACGTCGCCCAGGTGCAGGAACAGTTCAAAGGGGCGCATGCCGGTATGGGCCAGCGCAAGCCGCAGCGTGCCGGCAAAGCGGCCGGAGTTGTGGATGCGCTCCACAGCCTCGGCACAGCCATGCAGGCGGCGCAGCTGGGCGTAGGTGATCCACGGCGTGGACAGCACCTCGTAGGGCGGATCCGGCGCATAGCGCTGCCCCCAGTCGGTCTCCCGCAGATGGCTGCCGTGAATAAGCTTCAGGAAGCCCAGCTGCAGCTGATGGGGGCGCAGCTCATACGCGCAGTCAAAGGACTGGCCAAAGGTATCGAAGTCCTCCCGGGGCAGGCCGGCGATCAGGTCGATGTGCAGGTGCACATTTCCCGGCGCCAGGATGCGCCGCAGGCGATCCACCAGGCGGGGCATATCCGTGTGGCGGCGGCAGGCTTCCAGCGTGGGGGCGTGGAAGGATTGCAGGCCCGCCTCCATCTGGAACAGTCCCGCCGGAGCCCTGGCCAGCAGGTCGAGGGTCTCGTCGTCAAAGAGGTCCGCGGCGACTTCAAAATGGTAGCAAACATCGCCGATCCTTCCTGCAGCCCGGGCTTCCATCAGCCCGCCCAGCAGGAATCTCGTCCGGTCCCGGTCGCAGTTGAAGGTGCGGTCGATGAGCTTCACCGTGTCCGTGCCGGTATCTCCCAGCCGGATGAGCAGCGCCAGCGCCTCCTCCCGGGGCATGAACTGCACCCGCTCCTTCTGGCCGCTCAGGCAGAACGCGCAGGAGAAGGGACAGCCCCGGCTGGTCTCCACATAGACCATGCGTCCGTTCAGCGCGGTATGCCAGACATCATCGTAGAGGTCAGAGCGGGGCGGCGGCGTGGGCGCGGGATCAACGATCCTTCCGGGAGTGCATATCCCTGGGATCTCCGCCGGGTCGCTCCCGGACATCAGGCAGCGCAGCAGGGCAGGCAGACTTTCCTCCCCGGCGCCGCGCAGGATAAAATCGCAGGGCATCTCAGCGAAGGTCGCCTCCGGGGAGAAGCTCACCTCCGGCCCGCCCAGCAGGATGCACACCCCCGGATCCAGCGCTTTGATGCGCCGCACCAACCGGGCCGTCATCTCCCTGTTCCAGATGTAGACGGAAAAGCCGATGTGGGTAGGTTCGTCCGCCATCAGCCGGGCAAGGGAATCCTCCACGGGCTCGTTGATGTTGATATCGCAGATGGTCACGGGAATGGACAGGGCTTCCTCCACGGCCTTCTTCAGGCAGAATGGGGCCAGCGGCATATGGATGTACTGGCTGGCAAGGCCGGTCAGGGTCAGGCGCATGGTTCTCCCTCCTGTGACAAGTTTCTGAAACATTGTACCATATCCGGCGAAGTATTTGCAATTACGTCGCCTGTCTTGTATAATGGATATATTGGGAACTGAAAGGGGAAGCTGTATGAAACTGTTCAGAGCCATGGGCGCTGCGGCCCGGGTATATTTTTCCAAGTTCTTCGAGGGCGCGCTGTGCGTGCTTTTTCAGCTGGTGCTGCGGCTGATCGTGGCCGCGCCGCTTCTGAGCCTTGTCACCACGGAGATCCGCTGGCTGGCGCTGCTCAGCATCCCGCTGTATCTGCTGATCATCCCCGTGGCCAGGCAGAATATGGCCGAGGCCATGCAGGATGCCATCGGCGGTGGCCCGCTCATGAGCGTGAAGCTGGTCTCTATGGAGGATTACGGCCGGAAGTTCCGCCGGGGCCTGAAGCAGGCTATCCTGCTGGCGCTGTGGGCACTGCCCTTTATTGCCGCCACGGTGGTTGCCGTGTGGGCCTATAAGGGCCAGGTGGACGTGGCTACCCTGCTGCGGGTGCTGATGCAGCTGGGCGGCGGCTCCTTTATGGAAGGTGTCAAGCGGGTGCTGATGATCTATGCCGCAACGCTGCTGCCCATCGTGCTGGGCTGCGCCTTCCACAGCGGCGCGCGCCACGCCATCGCCCTGGAGCGCGGGAAGCTCTCCTGGTTCCGCCCGGGCGTGGTCCTCGCCTGGTTTGTTGGACTCGTGGCGCTGGTTCCCTTCGCCGTGGCGGTGTACCGCATCGGCGCTGATTTCGTTTCCGCGCTGGTGAACGCCCTGAGCAGCCTGAGCTTCGATTCCATCGCCCTGCCCTCCATTGGCGATAAGGCCTATACGCTGGCCATCGCCTTTGTGCTGCTGTTCCTGCCCCTGCTGCCCTTCAAGCAGCTGCTGACGGCGGCGTATGTCCGGGAGCTGAAGCAATGATGAGGCTCGATCGCTGGCTGGTCACGCTGGGCGTGGGCAGCCGCTCCCAGGTGCAGAAGCTGATCCGCCAGGGCGCGGTGACCGTGAACGGCCTTCCTGTGACCGACCCCTCCGCCGCCTGCGACACCGGCGCCGCATTGACCCTGCACCGCCAGCCCCTGGACGGGCGGCTCACCCGGCACGTGATGCTCCACAAGCCCGCGGGGCTCCTCACCGCCGCCCGTGACAAAAAGCAGCCCACGGTGATGGATCTGCTGCCGGAAAGCTATGCTTCCATCGGTTGTATGCCCGTGGGCCGGCTGGACAAGGACACCACCGGGCTTTTGTTCCTCACCACCGACGGCGAGCTGAACCACCGCCTGCTTTCCCCCACCCGCCACGTGGACAAGACCTACCTGGCCCAGGTGGACGGCCCCCTTTCCGAAAAGGAAGTCGCGGCCTTCGCCGAAGGGCTTCACCTGAGCGATTTCGATGCCAAGCCCGCCCTGCTGGAGATCACCGGCCCCGCCAGCGGGCGTGTCACCGTGCAGGAGGGCAAGTTCCACCAGGTGAAGCGTATGTTCTCCGCCGTGGGACGGGAGGTCACCGCCCTGCACCGGGAGAGCTTCGGCTCCCTGCGCCTGGACCCTACCCTGCCCGAGGGACAGTGGCGCGAACTGACTGACGAAGAGCTGCGCGGGCTCTATGCCGACGCGCAGATGGAGGCACCATGAACGATCAATACTACACCGCCGACCCCTCCAGCGAATCCAGGCCTGTCCCCTGCGCGTTTCCCTACCGGGGGCATGGACTGAATTTCATGACGGACGCCGGTGTTTTTTCCAAGGGCGAATTGGATCAGGGCACACGCCTCCTGCTGGACGCGCTGCCCGCCCTGACCGGCGACGTGCTGGACCTGGGCTGTGGCTGGGGCGCCATCGGCGTAAGCGTGGCCAAGGCAAACCCCGGCTGCCGGGTGGTGATGGCGGACGTGAACCGCCGCGCCCTGCAGCTGAGCCGGGATAACCTGGCGCGCAACAGCGCCGACGCCGAGGTCATCGAGAGCGACGGCATGGCTGCCGTGCTCGACCGCCGCTTCGACGCGGTGATCACCAACCCACCCATCCGCGCCGGCAAGCAGGTCATCTACAAAATGTTCGCCGACGCCGCCGCGCACCTGCAGGAGAGCGGCGCGCTGTACCTGGTGATCCGCAAGCAGCAAGGCGCCGAAAGCTGCGTGAAGTACCTCAAAACCCTCTTCGCGCAGGTGGAAAAGCTGGATAAATCAGGCGGCTTCTGGGTGCTGAAGGCCTCGGAGCCCCTTGAAGGAGAGAATACCAATGATCTTTAACGAGGAATACTTCGACGAAGGCCTGTACCGCATGGGTACCCGCAGCGAGAAGTGGGACGCCTGCCGCAAGGAGCACGGCGAGAACGTGCTGCCCCTGTGGGTGGCGGATATGGATTTCCCCAGCCCGCCCGCCGTGCAGCAGGCCATCCTGGCCCGCGCCGCCCACCCCACCTACTGCTATACCGAGATCATGGAGGATGACGATCAGGCGCTGATGGATTTCTGGCAGCGCCGCCACGGCCTGACCATCGCCCGGGAGGATATCACCATGATCCCCTGCGTGGTGACAGGCCTACGCCTGGCCATCCTGGCCCTGACCCAGCCCGGCGACGGCGTGATCATTCAGTCTCCGGTTTACGGCCCCTTCCGCATGTCGGTAGAGGGCACCGGGCGCAAGGTGATGGACGCGCCCCTCGTCCGCAAGGAGAACGGCAGCTATGACATGGATCTGGCCGCCGTGGAAAATCAGCTCCAGGCCGGCGCGAAGCTGATGCTCCTGTGCAACCCGCAGAACCCCGTCTCCCGCGTGTGGAGCAGGGATGAGCTGCAGGCCCTGCTGGATCTGCTGGACCGCTATAACGTGCCGCTGGTCTCCGATGAGATCCACGCTGATTTCGTCTTCGCGCCCAGGAAGTTCGTGCCTGTGCTGACCCTGCAGCAGAAGAACGTCATCTCCCTGTGCGCCGCCAGCAAGACCTTCAACCTGGCAGGCCTTCAGCAGGCGGACTGCCTCTGCAAGGACGAAGCCCTCCGCACCGCCTTCCGCCATGAAATGGACAAGGCCGGTGTGCGCAGCGGCAACATTTTCGCCCTGGAGGCCACCCGCGCCGCCTATAACGAGGGCGACGCCTGGCTGGACGGCCTGGTGAGCTACCTGCAGGGCAGCTACACCCTGCTGGATTCCCTGGTGAAGACTCACCTGCCCAAGGCCGTGCTCACCCCCATGGAGGGCACCTATCTGGGCTGGCTGGATCTGCGGGCCTACGGCTATACCACCGACGAGCTGATGCAGCGCACCGAAAAGGCCGGGGTATATTTCACCATCGGCACCTTCTTCGGCGATATTGGCGAGGGTCACCTGCGCATCAACATCGGCTGCCCCCGCCGCTATATTGAGGAGGGCGTCCTGCGCCTGCGTGTCGCCCTGGAAAACGGCGACGAAGAATAAGCCACACCCTTGTCAAGCCAGCCTTTCCGGCTGGCTTTTTTTGCACAGCAACAGCGGGTTGCTTGCGCAGAGCGATGCCTCCCGGTTACAATGCTGATGGAGGTGAGAGGCATGGGTGAGAAAAACATTTTTCTTGATCTGAGAACCATGAAGGGCTTCTCCCAGGAGGAGCTGGCCGAAAAAGTGTTTGTAAGCCGCCAGGCGGTTTCCCGCTGGGAAAATGGCGAAACGACCCCCAACACCGAAACGCTGAAGCTGCTTTCCAGGCTGTTTGACGTTTCCATCAACACGCTGCTGGGGTCTCCGCGTCCCACGGTGTGCCATTGCTGCGGCATGACCCTGGACGAGGCCACGACCAGCCGGGAGACCGACGGGAACTACAACGAAAACTACTGCAAGTGGTGCTATCGCGAGGGTGAATTCACGCTGGACTTCTGGAAGCGCTATGCCGAGCTGGGCGGCGACGAGGGTTTTGGCCGGTTCAAGGCACAGCTGATGGATGAATTCAACGCCTTGAAAATCGATGGAATGCCCAGGGTGGAGCAGCTGAACGTGCTTACGGGCAGCTACATCAACCTGGAATATACCCTGCCCAACGGCCAAAAGGTCAAGCTGCTGAACGACCAGGCCTCCTACCTGGGCAATCAGCTGGATTGCACCTTTGGCGGCAGCAGATGCTTCGGCATTGCCGCCAATATGCAGTTCCTGCTGGTTTGCACCTACGAGGCAAACGGCGCAAACCCGGAGCTTGTCCTCTTCAAGCAGCGGTAAGGCCCTTCTCCATAACCGAATGAAACCCCTCTGCATGATGGTAAGATCGTGCAGAGGGGTTTTACATCAGCCACCGGGCAGCATCTCCACAAGGACACAAAAACCCCCTGTCTTTCGACAGGGGGCGCAAGTCAGCTATTTAGCAGCGATTACTGCTGGCCAGCCAGCTTCTTGTAGGCTTCACGACGATACTTGGCATCCTCCTCAGCCTGCGCGAAGAGCTTCTCGGCGGCTTCGGGGAACATCTTGGCCAGGGAGGTGTAACGCACTTCGCCCTTCAGGAATTCCTGATAGTCGCCAGTGGGCTCCTTGGAGTCGATGGTCATGGGATTCTCCAG
>SVGJ01000025.1 GCA_015056415.1 Clostridiales bacterium | reverse complement strand
CCTGGCCGGCACGATCCTGAACAGCGTCACCGCCAAGGGCGACCCGATCCCGGATCCCGACGATCCCGATCAGCCGCCGCACATTCCCGAGGGCGGGGACGAGGTCGAGGACGATACTGATCCCATCGACACGACGTTGGTCGTGGTGAAGACCTCCAATGTGAAAACCACTGCGAAGGTGGGCGACATCATCACCTATACCATCAAGGTGACCAATGAGGGCAATGTTCCTTACACCAATGTGAAGGTTGATGACGATCTGACCGGCCTGCACACGAACATTCCTGTTCTGGCAGTGGGTGAGACCAAGATTCTCACGACCAGGTACGTGGTGACTGAAGCCCATGCCGAAGCCGGTCAGATCCTGAATGTGGCCGTTGCCAAGGCTGACCCGGTCATCGATCCCGCCGATCCCACCAACCCGAAGGTTCCCACCGACAGCGATGATGAGCTCGACGCGGTTGATCCGCTGCCTGTCAAGTATCGTGTGACGGTGCGCTACTGGTACGATCAGGTTGATGGTAAGCCCGCAGCCGATACCTTCACCAAGCAGTATGCTTCTGGCGATCGTTACAACGTCGTCAGCCCGAAGATCCCCGGCTACACGGTGGACATCAGCAAGGTCAAGGGCGTGGTGGAAGACGCCGACGTGGTGTATGACGTGATCTACACCGCCAACGAGCACAAGCTGACCATCCAGTACATTTACCAGGATGGCACGCCGGCTGCACCTGACTACACCGATTCGCTGGTCTTTGGTGACGAGTACTCCGTTGATTCTCCCGAGATCGAGGGCTACCGTCCCAACAAGGCTGTGGTGAACGGCAAGATGCCGCCGCACGACATCAAGGTCACTGTCATCTACATGAAGACGGGCAACTACACCTTCATCGATGACTACGAGACGCCTCTCGGCCTCGGCAACGTGAACCTGAATGCCGGCGAGTGCTTCGAATAATCCATACCAAGGTAAAACTTAATCCGGAATGATTTCCGCCCGGCATGTGCTTGCCACATGTCGGGCATTCCGGATTAACCCGGGCGCAAGCCTTGGAACCTGCGCAACGGAAAGGATGATCTGAATGAAAAAATGGGTGGCGATGATTCTCGCCTTGATTCTGGCCCTTGGCCAGATCGCCGCGGTGGCGGAAGATGTTGAGGATGTGGCGTATGATCACCTGACGGTGGGCAACACCACGGCCTTCAGCGGCAATTTCTCCACGCAGCTGTGGGGCAACAACACCACCGACCTGGACGTGAAGGAGCTGCTCTTTGGCTACAACCTGGTGCAGTGGGAGCACGATCAGGGATATTTTGCTGTGGATCCCACGGTTGTTTCCGGCATCGTGGTCTATGATGACGAGGAGGGCAACCGTACCTACACGCTGGCCCTGGCGGATGACCTGTATTTCTCTGATGGCACCCGCATTACGGCCTGGGATTACGCCTTCACTGTGCTGCTCTCCGTGGCGCCTGAAGTGGCTGCTATCGGCGGCAATACCAACGGCTATGAGAGCATCCTGGGCATGGAGGCCTACAAAAAAGGCGAGGCTGATACCCTGGCCGGCCTGAAGGTGACCTCCGATACGATGCTGTCCTTTACCGTGGCCAAGGAATACCGCCCGTACTTCTACGAAATGGGCCTGCTGCGCTGCTATGCGCTGCCCATCAGCGTGATCGCTCCCGGCTGCCAGGTGAAGGACGATGGCAACGGCGTCTATATTGACAAGGCTGCCGGTACCTTTACGGCCGAATCGCTGCAGAAGACCATGCTGGACCCGGAAACGGGCTATATGTCCCATCCCGGCGTGACCAGCGGCCCCTACAAGCTGATCTCCTATGACGGCGCTGTGGCTGAATTCGAGATCAACGAGTACTTCAAGGGCAACAGCATGGGCTTTACGCCCACGATCCCGTACATTACCCTGAAAACCGTGACCAACGATACCATGATCGATGAGCTGCTCTCCGGCGAGCTGGGGCTGATCAACAAGGTGGTTAACACCGAAAGCATCATGCAGGGCATCGCGGGCGTAGGAGAGGGAACCGTCATGATGGGCAACTATGGCCGTATCGGCTATAGCTTTATCTCCTTCAATTGCGAGAAGCCTGCCATGAGCAGTCAGGCTGTGCGTCAGGCCCTTGCCACCTGCCTGGACAAGGATACCCTGGTCAGCGACTACGTGGGCAACTTTGGCCTGCGGGTGGATGGCTACTACGGTATCGGCCAGTGGATGTACCAGATGCTCACCGGCGCCATCGAGCCCCCGCTGGAGGAGCCCGAGGAAACCGCGCCCCAGGCCGATAAGGATGCCTATAACGAGGCGCTCCTGGCTTGGGATGAGCTGACCATGGATAACATTCCTGTATACGAAATGGACCTGGAAGCCGCTGCAAAGCTGCTGGAGGAGGATGGCTGGAAGCTGAACCGTGAGGGCGCTGCCTTTGATCCCGCCAAGGATGATGTGCGCTGTGCCGAGATCGACGGCCAGATCGTTCCTCTTGACCTGAAGCTGGTCTACCCTGAGGGCAACACCATTGCCGACAGCCTGCAGACTACCTTCGTCGCAAATCTCGCCCAGGTAGGCGTCCGGGTCACCCTGGAGCCCCTGCCCATGGCGGAACTGCTGAATCAGTACTACCGCCAGGCAGAGCGTGATTGTGACATGATGTATCTCGCCTCCAACTTCGACGAGGTATTCGACCCCACGCTGAATTTCGTCGCACCCGATGGCGAATTCGTGGGCAGCAACTATCAGGCCATCAATGACGAAAAGCTCTATGAGCTGGCCAGGGATATGCGCATGACCGAACCCGGCGACGTGCTGAGCTACTGCCAGAAGTGGGTAGCCTTCCAGGAACGCTGGGCCGAGGTGCTTCCCGCGATCCCCGTGTATTCCAACGCGTATTTCGATTTCTATACCAACACCCTGCAGAATTACCTCATTGGCTCCAATGGTACCTGGTCTCAGGCCATTGTGGAGGCCTACCTGAGCGACCCCGCTGAGGTGGAAGAGGAGCTGGAGGAGGATTCTGGCCTGGAAGACGAAGAGCTTGAGCTGGACGAAGGCGAAGAGATCTTCGAGGACTGGTAAGCAACAAGAAAGCGCCCTGCATCCATAACGGATACGGGGCGCTTTTTTGCTTGGATGGAACTTACCAGCCCATCAGCTGGGTGATGTGCCTGGTCAGCTTGTCGGCGGCCTTGGTATGGGTCTTCTGGCTGGGATGCCAATCGGCGGAATAGCCATCGGAGAAGAGCTGTACGTCAAACTTCATGCAGGAGATGTTGGTGTCGCCGGTCTCGCCGGAATAAGCGGCAACGGCTTTTTCCACCTGGGGATAGAGTCGGTCGCCCATGATGCCCAGTGTGCAGAGAATCCTGGCTTCGGGGTTGTTATGGCGGATGACCTTGAGGAACTCGGTATACTGGGCGCGGTAGTCCTCCTGGCGTTCAGGGTCGTCGCGGGTGTAGCTGTCATCGTTGGTGCCCAGATTGACGACGATCAAATCGGGGGTATAAGCGGCAAAATCCCAGGCTACGTTGGCGGGCGTCTGGCCCTGATACCAGGCATAGGAGAAGCCCAGCTTTTCATAATAGGTGGGAAGCAGCTGCGCGGTGACCTTACTCTCACCCGTGCCGGTATAGCCGGAAATGATGCCGTAGCCGCTGATGGATACCATGCTGTAATCCGCGTCCAGGGCCTGGGCGGTCTTGTAGGCGTAGGAGTGGGTCACATTCTCGGTGGCGGTGGTAAAGCTGTGCTCGGCCACCTCGTCATCGGCGCCGTAGCCGCAGGTGATGGAATCGCCGATGAACTCGATGCGGCGGCTCCTGGCGGGCGTGGGCTGGATGGACGCCGCGTCGGTGGTGATGGCCTTGATGGCGCAGGTGGACATGGCGGTCTCGCTCAGCTTGATGATGCGCACGGTGAGGTTCTGGGGAGCGTCGCTTTCCCAGACGGCATAGGTCTTTTCGGCGGCGTCCAGCATATCGTCCACCACACGCAGGCCGTTGACCTCGATGGCCAGGCGGGTGCGATTGGCGGGGGCGCTCACGGCGGAATCGCCGGCCATGGTGATGGAAAGCTGGGTACACTCGGCGGTAAATTCCGCGCCGGTACCGGAGAAGCAAAGCCAGAGGGAGTCCTCAAGCTGCTGGGTGCGGCCCAGGGGTTTTACGTTTTCCCAGGTGGGGGTAAAGGTGTTCATAGCGGTCTCTCCATTCGCAGTGGGAATCAGCAATAGGCAAAGCAGCAGGGTAAAGACGATTTTCATCGTATACCTCCAGGGATTTATTTGTCATTATAAGCCGAACGGCGGCTTTTTGCAAGGATTTATGGTATAATTGCCCCGGAGGGATGCTGATGTATACTGATCTGATCTTTGACCTGTATGGCACGCTGGTGGATATCCACACTGATGAAAACGCGCTCGTTTGGGAGAAGACTGCGCTGTATTTCGGCTTTTACGGCGCGCACTTTACAGGGGAGGAGCTGCGCACGGCCTTTGCTGCCGCCATGGCCCGGCGTGAAGCCCAGGCCGGACAAAGCTACGAGTGCTTTCCGGATATCCCCTTTGAGCAGGTGATGGCCCAGCTCTTCCGGGAACAGGGCGTTGCCGACGCCGACGCGCTGGGCGTTAACGCGGCGCAGCTGTTCCGCATCGCGTCCATTGAGTACATCCGCCTTTACCCCGGCGTCAAGGAAGCCCTGGCTACGCTGCGCGGCAAGGGCTACCGCCTTTGGCTGTTGAGCAACGCCCAGCGGGTGTTTACAGCCTATGAGCTGCGGCACCTGGGCTTGGGCGGGGAGTTCGATGGGATCTACATCTCCTCGGACTATGGCTGCCGCAAGCCGGACGTGCGTTTTTTCCGTGCGCTGCTGGAGGAGAGGCGCCTTGCGCCTGAAGCCTGCCTGATGATCGGCAACGACCGGGAGACAGACATTGCCGGTGCTCAGGCCGCGGGTCTTGCTACGCTGTATATGCACACCAACCTGACGCCTTCACACCAGGCGATCGCTAACCCAAGAAAACGCGGACGTCACCGCGAGTTTGAAGGCTACGACTGGAAAAAGCTCGTCAAGAAATTCTGACCATCTGCGGATGGTCTTTTTTTTCAGCATAAAAATCCCCGCCTGCAATGCTGCGGGCGGGGCAAAATGGCGTTATGGTCTTCACGGATCATTGCCGGAGGAGATACATACAGGTGATGAACAGGCCGATGCACATCAGCAGCAGACCGAAGGACATACTGGCGGTGATGCGGTGGGTGCCCTGGGTCAGCTCGCGCCAGGAGGCGTCCAGCACGTACTCAAAATCGGTACGCATGGGCCTGTTGCGCAGGAATGTGGCGTTCAGAGCTGCTGCAAGGCCGTTCAGAGCCGTTCCAAAGCCGTAGGTGAACCGGTTGCCCACCGGCACGGGACGGCGCTTCTTGCGCTTCTGGAAGACGCTGCCCTGCAGCAGCAGGACGATGTTCTCCGGCAGCTCGGCAAGGAAGCGCACCGCGCCGACGATCAGGCTGGGGATCACCTTCAGCATGGCGAAGCTTTCGGGGATGCGGGCGATGAACGCTGTCACGGCGCCCAGCACATTGGGCAGCAGCTGAGTGACCACAGGGCGGTAAACCAGGTTCTCCAGGTCCAGCCAGGCGGGCCAACGGTTCACATATACGCGTCCGCTTTCGGTCTTCTTCATCAACAGGGGGCGGACGATGGCGAGGTAGATCACCGCGCCGATGCTGATGCTCTGGGCCGCGCCGATCAGGTTGGCGGAGCCGAAGTAGGGGATCTCGTGGTGGAGGACTTCCTGGCCGAAGAAGGCGGCGGAGCGAACGCCAGCACGGGTCATGAACATTTCAGGCAGCGCGCCCAGGAAGGGCAGGATCAAGCTGCTCAGCAGCAGCACCAGCGCCGAGGGCTTGCTGATGTACTTGCGCATACCATCGTACTTCTCCTGGTGAACGGGGTTCTTTTCCCAGAAGATGCAGATGTACAGCTTGGTCATGTAAGCCACGGTCAGGCCGCCGCTGACGAGGAAGAGGATCTCCACAAACCGGTAGGGCAGCGCGGAATGACCGTGGGCCTCCAGGTGATGGATCAGCTCCAGAATGGCCTCGTGCAGGAGGCTCTTGGAGTTGTAGCCGCTGCCGATGGGCGGGATGCAGCCAATGGACAGCGCGCCCAGCAGGAAGGAAATGTGCAGCACTGGTTTTTTGCGGCCAAAGCCACGGATCTCGTTCAGGTCCAGCTTATGCAGGTTCATATACACCACGCCGGCAGCCATGAACAGCACCAGCTTGATAAGGCTGTGGTTCATCATGTGAGTCACGGTGCCGTAGGCGGCCAGGGAGCCCTCCTCGCCCAGGAGCACCATCATGGAAAGACCCACGGTGATGAAGCCGATCTGGCTCATGGAGGAGCAAGCCAGCGTGCGCTTGAGATCGACCGAGAACAGCGCCAGCAGCGCGCCCAGGAACATGGTGACCACCGCCAGCACCAACAGCGCATTGCCAAAGGCAGCGTTGCCGGGCATAAGGTTCGCGCACAGGACGATCAGGCCGAAGACGCCGCTCTTGGTCAGAATGCCGGAGAGCAGGGCGCTGGCCGGGGCAGGCGCCACGGGGTGGGCCTTGGGCAGCCAGATGTGCACCGGGAACAGACCCGCCTTGCCGGCAAAACCCACCAGCGTGAGCCATACAGCCAGGGAAACATTACCCTGGTGGGAAGCCATGGCTTCACGGATGCCGGTGAAGGACAGCGTGCCCAGCTGGTGCCACAGCAGGAACAGGCCCATCAGCGTGGTCAGGCCGCCGATGACCGCCACAGCCAGATAGGTTCCGGCTGCGCGCATGGCGCCGGGGGTCTCCTCCTGGGCCACCCAGGTATAGCTGGTCAGGGACATGACCTCAAAGAAGATAAAGGTGGTATACAGATCATCGGAGAGGAACACGCCCAGGGTGGCGCCCAGGGTCATCAGGTTAAAGAAATAGTAGCGGTTGCGGTTGTGATAGTGGCCGAAATACTCGTGGGAGAACAGGCCGGTCATCATCCACATGAAAGCGGCGATGCAGGCGTACAGGCTGCGGAAGCCATCCACCCTCAGGTGCAGGCCCAGGCCGCAGAAGCCCTCCAGCGTGAAGGAGGCTTCGCTGTTCCAGGCGAGGACGCACAAGGCGAAGGTCGCGATACCCGTCAGACCAACGGCTACGTCGCGCCCGGTCTTGGACCTGCGGCCAATGAGATAGCACACGGCGGCCATCGCCATGGGGCCAAAGACCAGGATGGGGAGAAGTACCATAGGGAAGCCTCCTTTCTCAGAAAATGGCGCCGGAAGCGATCTGGCGCAGGAAGGTCACCAGCGGTTGGGACCAAACACCCAGGCTGATGACCAGAAGGGTCAGGATTGCCAGGGGCAGCTTCATCATCCAGCCGGGGTCGCGATTTTCGGTGAAGGTCACGCCTTCGTTCAGGGGGCGGAAATACATGGGCATGGCCACCGTGAAAAGATAGATGGCCGTCAGCACGGCGGAGATGATCAGCGCTGCCACGCTCACCGTGCCCATGATGCGGCCGGTCGCGGCGGCGGCGGTGAGCAGGTTCCACTTGCTGACGAAGCCCGCCAGCGGGGGAATACCCACCATGGCCACGCTGGAAATGAGCATCACGCCGCAGGTGAAGGGCATCACCTTGCCGAAGCCGCGCAGATCCTGCACGTATTCCTGCTCGGTGCGCACCAGGATCGCGCCGGCGCAGTAGAACAGGGTGATCTTCATCACGCCGTGGCAGATCAGGTGGCTCAGGCTCCCCACCATGCCGGCGGGGGTCATCAGGGCGGCGCCCATGAGCATATAGCTCAGGTTGGAGATGGTGGAATAGGCCAGGCGGCGCTTGAAGTGCTGCTCCTTTACGGCCATAGCGGAGCCGAAAACGATGGTGAAGCAGGCGATACACAGCGCGATGGTCTGCGCGTCGGTACCATAGAGGAAATCAGCGCCGAAGGCATAATAGATCACGCGGAGCACGGCGTAGGCGCCGGCATTGACCACCGCCACGGCATGGAGCAGGGCGGTGACGGGGGTGGGAGCCACCGAGGCCGAGGGAAGCCAGGCATACATGGGGAATACCGCCGCCTTGGTGCCGAAGCCCACAAAGGCCAGCAGGAACACCAGATGCAGCACGTGCTCGTGCCCGGCGACCCTGGACATATCCAGAATGCCGCCCAGGGTGAAATCGGTGGTGGCGCCGTAGTGCAGGGTGAACACCAGCGCGATGAACGCCATGGCCGCGCCGCTGATGGAATAATACAGGTAGCGGCGGCCTGCCCGGATGGACTTGGCGTCCTGCTTGTGGGTCACCAGGGGCAGGGTGATGATGGTCAGACATTCGTAGAAGACGTACAGCGTGAACAGATTCGCCGCCAGGGCCACCGCCAGCGTGACGGCATAGGTCATGGTGTAAAAGGCGAAGAAGGTATTGGGGCGCTCCTCGTGGGTCATGTATTCAAACCCGTAGAGCGACGCCAGCGGCCACAGGATGCTCACCAGTCCGGCGAAGATACAGCTCATGCCGTCCACCTTGAAGGAAAGCGTCAGCCCATCCATCACGGTAAACAGGTCATAGCGGGTCTCGGTGCGGTTAAGGAGAAGCATCCAGGCAAGGACGGAGGTGAGGATCACCACCGCTTCCACATAAATGCCGCGGCTCTTCAAAGACTTGAAGCGGAACAGCGGCAGCAGCGCGCCGAACAGCAGCGGGATAAACAGCGTAAGGTACAAGAGCATGGGTGCGCCTCCTTACATCAGCACGTTCGCCACAGCGGTGAACAGCTCCACCAGACTGCCGGGGAACATACCAGCCAGAATGGAAAGCGCGGTGAGAAGGATCATGGGGATGAGCATCACATGGGTGACCTCGCACTTGTCAAAGAACTTCAGCTTGCCCGCCTCATCGTGGCCGGGGAAGAAGCCGCGAATGCTGATGGGCAGCAGGTAGCCGGCGGTCAGCAGGGCGGAGATCAGCAGCACGGCGGGGGCCAGCCAGCTCAGTACGGCGGAAACACCGGTCATGTTCAGCGCGCCCTGGGCCAGGTACCACTTGCTGGCGAAGCCCAGGCAGGGCGGAATGCCCACCAGGCCCACGCTGGCCAGGGTGAAGCACCACATGGTCACAGGCATCTGCTTGCCGATGCCTTCCAGCTCGGCCACCTGCGTCTTGCCGGTTTTGTGGATGATGGCGCCGGCGGACATGAACAGGGTGTCCTTGATGAGGGAATGGGCGATCACGTGCAGCAGCGCGCCCACCACGCCCAGGGGATGCATGGTGCTCACGCCCAGCAGCACGTAGCTCAGCTGGGATACGGAGGAGTAGGCCAGGCGCTTCTTGAAGCCGCCCTCCTTGAAGGCCAGCAGCGAGCCCATGAACACCGTGAACAGCGTCAGGCACATGAAGGCTGTCTGCACCCAGGAGCCACGCAGGAACTCAGCGCCCACAAAGCAGTACATCAGACGGATCACGCCCAGCACACCCGCCTTGGTGATGATGCCGGAAAGCACCGCGCTGGCAGGGGAGGGCGCGGCAGGATGGGCCGTGGGCAGCCAGCCGTGCAGCGGGAACATACCGGCCTTGGTGCCAAAGCCGATGATCATCAGGAAGGTCACCGTGAGGATGAAGCCCTCGTGTCCGGCGGTTTTGGCGGCATCCAGCACGCCGCCCGCAGTGAAGGACAGCGTGGAGGCATAGGGACTCAGCAGGAAGATACCCAGCAGCGCCAGGGAAGCACCCACCACGGAGTAGATCAGGTACTTGATGCCTGCGGCCACGGCGTCCTTTTTGCCGGTGTGCATGACCATGGGCACGGTGAGCAGAGTCATGAACTCGTAGAACATATAGAAGGTGACGATGGTGCCAGCGAAGCACAGCGCCATCAGCACGCCCAGGGTGCACAGGTAGAAGCTGTAATAGCGCTTCTGGTTCTCCTCGTGGACCATGTACTCAAAGGAGTAGGCGCCGGCGGCGGCCCACACAAAGGCCATCACCGCGGCGAAGATCTTGCCCAGGGCGTCGGTGCGTAGGAAGATGGGCAGGGAATCGCTCAGGGTGAAGAGGGTCAGCGTCATGCTGGGGGAGAAGATCACCGGCAGCAGCGCCAGCACGTTCACAACCATCACGCACAGGGTGAACGGGTTGCGCTTCTTCGCGTCTTCAAAGGGTTTGACAAAGCAGACAGCCAGCCCGGAAAGAATGGGCAGCAGCACGGGAATCAGCAGATACCAGGAACCGATCATGGCAATGCCTCCTACGATCAGATCGTTTTAGCCAAAGTTGGTAAGGCCGTTGGTGATGGCCTCGATAATGCCCTGGGAGAACAGGCCCAGCGCCACATTCACCACGGAGAAAAGCACCAGCGACGCATTGAAGCAAAAGCCGCGCTTGCCCCGCTCCACGGGGTAGCTTGCGTCGGGCAGGGGCTTGCGGTAAAGGGTGATGACCGTCTTGAGGAAGTAGATGGTGTTCAGCCAGGTGGAGATCACCAGCACGATCAGCACCAGCATCATCCGGGTGTCGCCTGTGCCCATGGCAGCCATGGCGAAGTTCATCTTGCTGGTGAAGCCGCCCAGGAAGGGGAAGCCCACCATGCTCAGCGCGCCGATGGTGAAGGCCACGCCGGCGATGGGGCTGCGGAAGCCCGAGCCGCGCAGGTCGCGGAACTGCTTGCTGTTGCCGGAGGCGTCAGCCAGGCCGCCTGCGGCCAGGAACAGCATGGCCTTGCACACCGCGTGGGCGAAAATGTGGAACACGGCGGCGGTCATGCCCTGCTCGTTGCCCAGACCAAGGCCCATAAAGATATAGCCGATCTGCGCCACCGAGGAGAAGGCGATCATGCGCCGGATGTCGCTCTGGCGGATGGCGGAGATGGAGCCCATCACCATGCCCACCAGGGCGAAGACGAAGAGAATATCCAATATGCCGGTGGAGACGATCACATCCAGACCGATGACGCGATAGAAGATCTTCAGCAGGAGGAAGATGTACCCCTTGCTCACCAGCGAGGAAAGCACCGCCGCCGAGGTGGGGGTGGAGTAGCCGTAGGCGTCCGGCACCCAGGTGTGGAAGGGGAACAGGGCGCTCTTGATGCCCAGACCGATGCTCATGATGGCGATAACCACCGTCAGGGGCATCTGATATTCGCCGGACCGGGCCAGGGCGGCCACGGCTTCCTTGATATTGCTCATGAGCAGGTGGCCTGTCAGGTCGTAGAGGAGGGTGATGCCCAGCAGGAACAGGCCGGAGCCCAGCAGGTTCATGATCATGTAGCGGGTAGCTGCCACCAGGGTACGGCCCTTGGTGCGGGCGGTGATCAGCGAGCAGGCCGCGATGGTCATGATCTCGAGGAAGACATAGGCGGTGAACAGGTCGTTGGTGTAGATCTGCGCCATCAGCGCGGCGGTGAGCAGTAGCAGCATCACATAGTACAGGGGCTGCTTGTCATTGAGAAGGTGCTCCTCCACCTTCTTCAGGCCGCCCAGCAGCGAGAGCAGCATGATCATGCTGAAGAACAGCGCGGTGACAGCCTCCAGCATGCCGGCGCGGATCTCGTTGCCCCAGGGCGCGGTGTAGTGGCCCATCATGTAGGTGAAGCTGCCCTCGTAGCGGTTCATCAGCACCACAAAAATGAGGGAGAGCGCCGTTACGGCAGTTATGACGAAGAGCGTCCAGTACTTGGCCCAGCGGCGCTTCATCGCGCTGGTCAGGGCGGCGGAGCCCAGCGGCAGCAGGATGCAGGCGAAGGGTATGGATTGCCAGATCTCCATGGCTTACTGCTCCTCCCTTCGCACCAGCGCGGTAATGCGGTCTATGTCCAGGGTATGGTAGCGGCGGTAGAGGCGCACCGTCAGCGCCAGCATCAGCGCGGTGACGGAAACGCTTACCACGATGCCCGTCAGCACCAGGCCGGCGGGGATGGGGTTGATGTAACTCTCCATGGAGGTAACGCCGTCCACTACGATGGGTGCGGTGCGGCCCTCGATGTATCCCTTGGCGGCAAGGAACAGGTAGATCGCGGCGTCCATCATGGAAAAGCCGATGATCTTCTTGATGAGGTTTTTCTGCAGCAGCAGGGTGGTGAAGCCGATGCCGAAGAGGATCATGGCGGCCATTTCCTGATAATTATGAAGACTCATGGCTTACATATCTCCTTTCCGGAAGTGGGTGTAGAAGGCGTACATCGTGCAGCAGACCACCGCGCCCACGGCGATGTTCAGGTAGGGGATCAGTCCCGCGGAGAACAGGTCGCCGGGGTTGCCGGGGGTGATGATGGAGGGCAGGTGATTGGCGCCGGTGAAGAAGGAATAGGCTTTGCTGAGCGCATAGAAGCTCAGCGCGCATACCGAGACGGTCTTGAAAGTCTTGAAGGTGAAGAACCGCTGGGTCCGCTTGAAGCCAAAGGCGTTCAGATACAGGATCAGCGCCGCGCCCATCACCGCGCCGCCGGAGAAGCCTCCGCCGGGGGAAATGTGACCGTTCATCACGCCGTACACACCGTAGAGGAGGATCATGGGCACCAGGAAGGCGGCGATGTGCTGAAGGATCACGTCGTTCTTGGGTTCGTACATACGGTCGTCCGCCTCTACCTCCAACTGGTAAACGGAGGTGGGGTCATGCTTGTCGGAGGAGACACGCAGCAGGATCAGCACCGAGCAGGCAGCGATGAACAGCACGTTGCTCTCGCCCAGGGTGTCGAAGGCGCGGTAGTCCAGGATCATGCCGGCAACGATGTTCACCGCGCCGGTCTCCTCCATACCCTTTTCGATATAGCGCCTGCTGACCTCGTTGTTCACGGGGTTATCCGGCGAGCCGAAGGGCGGCAGATAGGAGGCCGTTTGCAGCAGCACCCAGATGATGCTCACGCAGACCACCACGGCCATGATGCGGTACAGCCAGTTGGCGAGCTTCGCGCCCTTGGTGCGGCTCCACTGGTGGGCATGGTCATACATTGCCTGCTCGTCCGCCAGCTTCTGGCGGCGGCGCTCCTCCAGCCGGGTCTCGTGGGCGGCCACATCCTCGTGGGAGGGGAGCAGGTGTCCCTCACGGGATTCCTCCATTTCGGCGGTCAGCTCGTCATCCAGGCGGGTGGAGCCGTCCTCCAGCCATTGCAGGAGCCGGGGCCACCAGCTGCGTTCATAATCATTCCTGATCTTGGCCATGGCTGGTCGCTCCCTTCTTCTGCTGGTCGATGGCGTGGATCTTCTTCAGCGTCACAAACAGGAGCAGGCTGGTGATGCCCGCGCCCACGGCCGCCTCGGTGACGGCCAGGTCGGGGGATTCCAGCATGATCCAGATGATGCTCATGGCCAGGGACTGGCTCATGAAGATCACAATGGAGGTGAACAGGTTCTTCGTCAGCGAAACGGCGACGGCGCACACGATGATGAACACCAGCAGCAGGATATTCAGGAATTCCATGCTCAGTCGCCCTCCTTTTCGTGCTGCACCATGCTCTGGTCCAGCACCATCATGTCCTTTTCCAGATCATCGTTGATGGTGATCTCCAGCCGGCCGATCAGGTGGCTGGAAACGGGGCTGGTCAGCCACAGGATGCCGACGATGATCAGCATCTTCAGGGAGGTGAGGGTGAAGCCCTCGCCCACGATGACGCCCAGCACCATCAGCACGATGCCGGCGGTGTCAAACAGGGCGCCGGCATGGATGCGGCTGAGGGAATACTTGAACCTGAACACGCCTACCACGCCGGAGAGCATCACAAACAGGCCTGCCAGCGTCAACAAAAGGGATGCGATAAAGCGGATGGTATCAAGCATCGGCGTTGCCCTCCTCCCGGCGGTGTTTTTCGTGGTAAACGCCCATGTAGATCTTTGTCAGCAGCACCACGGCCAGGAAGGACAGCATCACGTAGATGATGGCCACGTCCACCAGATAGCCCTCGCCCATCAGGAAGGCGAGGATGCAGATGATGATGACGATCAGCGTGCCCATCATGTTGATGGCGATGAGGCGATCGGCAATACGGGGGCCGATGATGGCGCGGGTCAGGCAAGCCAGCAGAAACAGGCCCAGAATGCCCAGCGTGATGTTGTACAGAATGGAATATGCCTCAGTCATTGCCGTGGCCTCCTTCCAGCTTCATGATGCGCTGCTCCATGTCGGAGCCCTCCAGCCCCTCATCCAGGCTTTCATCCAGGCAGTGCACCAGCATCAGGTCATCGCGGATGTCCACGGTGATGGTGCCGGGCGTCAGGGTGATGGAATTGGCCAGGATCACCTTGCCCGCGTCGGTGCGCAGCTTCGTGTGGAAGGAGGTGATCTCCGGCTGGACGATCACCTTGGGCGACCAGATGAATTTGATGGTCTGCCAGGCGGACTTGAACACCTCGCCGATGAGAAACACGCCATAGGCGACAGCCCGGGGCAGGCGGCGGACGCAGGCCCATTCCTTCCGGGGGGAATAATCCATGAACTTGCAGATGAACAGATAGATCAGCCCGCTGACCACCGCGCCCACGATGGCGACCTCCGTCGTCCAGCGGCCGTTGAGGATGATCCAGAATGCAAACAGAAGAAAGAACATGGCAGAGCCTCCTTCAAGCATAAAAACCATGTCGAAACACGGCGTACCCATTTTAGTCCTTCCTATTAAATATGTCAACCTAAGAAACGGCAAATTACGAACATAAATTGAACAAGAGAAACTGTTGCGCACTTTAGCCGGATGATGTAAAATAGTAGCTCGTAGAGTTGAAGGAGGTAGCACCATGTTTCCTATTGTGAAAAAGCGTGTGCTGAACGAAACCGTCACCCTGATGGAGATCAAGGCCCCCCTGGTGGCCCGCAAGGCCCAGCCTGGCCAGTTTATTATTTTCCGCATTGACGAGCAGGGCGAGCGCGTGCCCCTGACCATCGCCGGCTATGACCGTGAGGCGGGCACCGTGACCATCATCTTCCAGAAGGTCGGCTATACCACCGAGAAGCTGGATACCCTGGATGAGGGCGACTCCCTGCTTGATTTCGTCGGCCCCCTGGGCGAGCCCAGCCATACCGAGGGCATCACCCGCGCGGCGGTCATTGGCGGCGGTCTGGGCGTGGCCATTGCCTATCCCCAGGCCAAGGCTTTGCATGAGGCCGGAGCAAAGGTGGATCTGATCGTGGGCTTCCGTAACGAGGATCTCATCATCCTCAAGGAGGAACTCACCGCCGCCTGTACCGACCTGACCATCATGACCGACGATGGCTCCAATGGCAACAAGGGCTTTGTTACCCAGGCGCTGGAGAAGAAGCTCCAGGCCGGCGAACAGTATGACGTGGTCATCGCCATCGGTCCGCTGCCCATGATGCGCGCTGTTTGCGACCTGACCAGGCCCTTCGGCGTGAAGACCATCGTGAGCATGAATCCTATTATGATCGATGGTACCGGCATGTGCGGCGGCTGCCGCGTTACCGTGGGCGGCGAGACCAAGTTCGCCTGCGTGGACGGCCCGGACTTTGACGGCCATCTGGTGGACTGGGACGAGGCCATCGCCCGCAGCCGGATGTTCCGGCCCGAGGAGGCCAAAGCCAAAGAAAAGCTGCACAAGTGCCGCTTGACAGGGGAGGTCAGAAGCCATGCCTAATATGTCTTTGCGCAAGAACGCCATGCCGGAGCAGGATCCGGTGGTGCGTGCCGGTAATTTCAAGGAGGTTGCCCTGGGTTACACCCGGGAGATCGCCATGGAGGAGGCCGACCGCTGCCTGAACTGCAAGAATGCCCCCTGCGTCACCGGCTGCCCGGTGAACGTGCCCATCCCCAACTTTATTGCCAAGATCAAGGAAGGCGACTTCCAGGGCGCGTATGAGGTGATCCGCACCCAGAACGGCCTGCCCGCTATCTGCGGCCGCGTCTGCCCCCAGGAAACCCAGTGCGAGAGCAAGTGCGTCCGGGGCATCAAGGGCGATCCGGTGGGCATCGGCCGCCTGGAGCGCTTTGCCGCCGATTATGCCATGAACGAGGGCAAGGTCTCTGTTGAGACCAAGCCGGCCTGCGGTAAAAAGGCCGCTGTGGTGGGCTCCGGCCCCGCAGGCCTGACCTGCGCCGCCGACCTGGCACGCGCCGGCTGGGACGTGACCCTCTATGAAGCCCTGCACACCCCCGGCGGCGTGCTGATGTACGGCATCCCCGAGTTCCGCCTGCCCAAGGCCCTGGTGCAGAAGGAGATCGACGCTATCCGTGACCTGGGTGTGAAGATCGTTACCAATGCCGTTGTTGGCCGCGCCATGACCGTGGACGAGCTGCTGGAGGAAGGCAACGACGCTGTGTTCATCGGCAGCGGCGCGGGCCTGCCCAATTTCCAGAAGATCCCCGGCGAGAGCCTGTGCGGCGTGTACTCCGCCAATGAGTTCCTCACCCGCATCAACCTGATGCGCGCTTATACCTTCCCCGAGCATGATACCCCCGTGAAGGTGGGCAGCCGTGTGGCGGTCATCGGCGGCGGCAACGTAGCCATGGACGCCGCACGCTGCGCCAAGCGCCTGGGCGCCGATGTGACCATCGTCTATCGCCGGGGCGAGGAGGAAATGCCTGCCCGCAACGAGGAGATTCACCACGCCAAGGAGGAGGGCATCAACTTCCGCCTGCTGACCAACCCCACCGCCATCCTGGGCGACGAAAACGGCTTCGTCCGTGCCATGACCTGTGTGGAGATGGAGCTGGGCGAGCCCGACGCCAAGGGCCGCCGCCGCCCGGTGGCCAAGCCCGGCAGCGAGTTTGAGCTGCCTGTGGAAACGGTGATCGTGGCCATCGGCAACAGTCCGAACCCCCTCATCAAAAAGACGACTCCCGACCTTCCCACAGAGAAGTGGGGCGGTATCACCGTCGATGAAAACGGCCGCACCGGCAAGGCCAGGGTCTACGCCGGCGGCGACGCTGTGACCGGCGCTGCCACGGTCATCCTGGCCATGGGCGCCGGCAAAAAAGCGGCGAAGGCCATCCTGGAGGACAATCAATAACGCGCAGGCGGTGCGGCCAAGGCCGTGCCGCCTTTTGCGTTCCCGGGGAATTGGGGGTTCCGAAATTTGTAGAGATATGTTATAATCAAGTTTACGAAAGAAGGGAGTGGGCGGTTTGTTCAGTTTTGAGGATCAGTACACGATGTTTGATGTCACGCCGGTGGACAATCTGTTCATTCTGGAGCATATGCCCGGCGCGCAGGGCGATCATGTGAAGGTGTACCTGTACGGGCTGATGCAGTGCTATCACCCGCAGGAATCCTCCATCGAAAAGATGGGGCTGGAGCTGAACATGACCGAGGAGGAGATTCTCGCCGCCTATCGCTATTGGGAGCGCAGGGGACTGGTGCACCGCGTCAGCGACAGGCCGCCCACCTTCCGCTATGTGAACGCGAAGAAGCTCATGTTCATGGATAACCAGGCTGACCCGGCCTATGAGGCGTTTGCTCAGGCGGTGCATAGTATGTTCGACAACAAGCGTAAGCTCTACGGCAAGGAGGTCAGCCGCTGCTACGAGTGGGTGGAGCAGATGGGCCTGCCCCAGGAGGTGGTGCTGCGTCTGCTGGAGCGGATGATCGAGCTGCGCGGGCCGAAGTTCTCCTTCGATTCTGCCGAAAAACGGGCAGTGGAGCTGGCCGAGGCCGGGGCCCGGTGCGCCGAAGATGTGGACGTGGTGCTGGACAGGGACAAGAAGGTGCTGGAGGGCAGCCGCGCGGTGCTGCGGCAGTTCAGCATTTTCCGCGAGCCCACCCAGGCCGAAATGAACCTGTACAGCAAGTGGATGAAGGAATGGGGCTACACGCCCGAAGCCATCACCGCTGCCTGTGGCGAGACCACCAACAGCAAGCAGCCCTCCTTTAAATACCTGGATGGCGTGCTGCGGGATAAGCGGGAGAAGATCGCTGCCAAGACGATCTCCGCTGCCCAGCTGGAAAAGAGCAAGCAGACCCGCGAGGCTACGGAAGCTCCCCTGCGCAGGCTGCTGGGCGCCCTGAACAAGCCGGGCGTCACCGTGAACGAGAGCACCCTGGCCATCTATGCCGAGATGCGCGCGCTGTATACCGATGATATCATCCTGCTGGCGGGCAAGGAGTGCGCCAAGCGCCAGTGCGAGTTCGAGGATGTGCTCAAGACCCTCAAAAATTGGAACAAGAACGGCCTGCGCACCGCTGAGCAGATCGGCGAATATATGCAGCAGGTGGGCCAGTATAACGAGTTTGTGGATCAGCTATATACCGTGTGGGGCAAGACCTCGCGTTCTTCCGCTGCCAACCGCGCTTTGGTCCGGAAATGGACGGAGGAATGGAACTTCACCCGCGAGATGATCGTGGCCTGCGCGGCCTATGCCCGGGAGGCGGAACGCCCCATGCCGTATCTCAACGGCGTGCTGGATAATTTCCGTAAGCAGGGAATCTTCACGCCCGAGGCTGCTGCGGCCGCCCATGCCGAGCACAAGCCTGCCGCCAAGCCGGGCAAGGTGGTGCGGGAGCAGCAGTATGAACAGCGTTCCTACGACGATGAACAGGCTCTGCCCGAATGGATGCAGCAGCGGCTGAAGGAGATGAACGGCGATGCGTAATGCCATTTTGCGGGAACTGCAGGCCGAATATGACCAGCAGCAGATGCGGAACGATCAGGAAAACCAGCGCCGTTTGGCGGAGGTCACGGCCAAGTGCCCGGAGATCGCCGCGTTGATGGACGAACGCCAGAATATGATCTTCGCCGGATTGCGGGGGATCCTGGACGGACGGGTGCAGGGCGACGAGCTGCCCCGGCGCATGGATGTGATGAATAAGCGCATCGCGCAGCTTCTTTGCCAGCACGGCTATGCGGAGAACTATCTGGAGCCGGTGTACCGCTGCGCCAGGTGCAAGGATACAGGCTATGTGGGCGAGCCGGTGAAGGAAATGTGCGAGTGCCTGCGCGGCGCCTTCTACGCCCGGCTGTACCAGCGGGTGGGCCTGGGCGAAAAAGCCAGGCAAACCTTTGAATCCTTTGACCTGAACGTCTTCCCTGACAGGAGGGTGGAGGGTCAGCCCTTCACCCAGCGCCAGCTGATGGACATGATCCGCGAGCAATGCCGGAACTGGGCGGAACAGTATCCCGGGGCCGCCACCAGCGATATGCTGCTCATGGGCCCCAGCGGCCTGGGCAAGACCTTTCTGATGCATGCCATGGCCAAGCGCCTGCTGGACAGGGGCTTCAATGTGCTGATGATGAGCGCCTACCGCTTTCTGGATGTGGCGCGCAAGGCGTACTTCTCCGGGCAGATGACGGAGCTGGACAGCATCATGGAGGCTGACGTACTGCTCCTGGACGACCTGGGCAGCGAACCCCTGATGGAAAACATCACCATTGTGCAGCTGTTCAATTTGATCAACGAGCGGCAGACGGCGGGCCGGGGCACGGTCATCAGCACCAACCTGAACGTGCGTGAGCTGCGGGAGCGCTACACCGAGCGCATCGCCTCCCGCCTGACGGACAAGCGCCAGTGCACGCAGGTGGTGTTCATGGGCGAGGATATAAGGAGAGTCTGAATGAATATCCAGATGTATGTGAGCAAAAAGAACTTTGACGTGCAGAAGGCGGAGCGGTTCTTCAAGGAACGGCGCATCAGCGTGCAGGTGATGGATCTGAAAAAGCACAGGCTGGGCGAGCGCGAGGTGCAGGTGATGGCCCGTGCCGGCGGCCTGCAGAACCTCATCGACCGTGAGGACAAGAAGGTCAAGGAGCATCCCGCCTGCTACTATAATCAGGACAGCCTGCTCCTGGCGGCCATCCTGGAAACGCCCTGGCTGCTGAAGTCGCCCATCCTGCGCAATGGCAGCAAGGCCACCGTGGGCTACCAGCCCGATGTGTGGGAGGAATGGGTGAAGCAGGGATGAGGCGCTATCGTGTGCGCTTCATGCCCTGGGCATTGGCGCTGTTTGTTATCATCATGCTGCCGAATATGTTCTGGTTCGCCCTGCCTGCGGAAAGCGACGCGCTGAAGCAAACGGCGGAATTGCCCTGGCTGGATACGGTGCAGATGACGTTTCAGGTCATGATGATCGGCTGCCTGTGCATGCTGGAGAATCCGCAGGCCAAGCCCTTCGGCCTGAAAAATCCGATGGTGGCGGCAGCGCTGATCTGCTGCGGGATCTATTATGCGTTCTGGGTAGCGTATTTCCGCGGGAGCATGAACGCGCCGGTGCTGCTGGCGCTTTGTCTGTTTCCCAGCGCGGCTTTTCTGCTGTATGGCGCGGATCGGCGCAATGTGCCGGGCACCGTAGCGGGAGCAGCGTTTGCGATATGTCACCTGGTGGCGACACTGGTAAGATTATAATAATGATTTTATAGCGATAAGAAAAAGAGCTGCTGCGTTTTGCAACAGCTCTTGCTTTATTTCTGCCAGATGCACACTGCGGCTGCCATCAGCCCCTCATGGGTGATGGAAAGCAGCGCCTCACCACCGTCGGCTGCTTCCAGGGCCTTGCCGGTCAGATGATAGTAAGGCTGCCCCGGCTCGGTGTGGAGCACCTCGATGTCCTGCAGGGGAAGCGCAAGCCCCACGCCCACCGCCTTGAGGAACGCCTCCTTGGCGGCGAAGATGCCCGCCATGCTCTGGCTGGCGCTGAGACCACGGCCACGGATATACGCTGCTTCCGCCGGGGTAAAGAAGCGGTTCAGGAAGCGGTCGTCCCGAAGGTTTTGCTCCATGCGGCTGATGTCGCACAGGTCGATCCCTACGCCGCGCACCTTACACATACCCCATCACTCCTCTCACGGATACATCGCCTGCCAGCACACGGCGCAGCTCGCCGCATTCGTCCCGTACCAGCAGCGCGCCGGTCTCGTCGATGTCCTCGGCAGTTCCGGTGAATTCCATGCTGCCGCTGACCTTTACCTGGCTGCCCAGGGTGCAGCTGTGGACGCGGTAGTCCCCGGCGATACCGGCGAAGTCGCTTTCCTCCAACCGATCGGTGATCTCCTCCAGCGCCGCAAGGTAGTGAACCAGCAATTCCCTGCGGGGCGGGGGGGAGATGTGATCCTCGATGGAGGTGGCCTGATGGGCCAGATCGGCTGGATATGCGCCTTTGCGCACGTTCAGGCCGGTGCCTGCCACAATATAGTCGATGCCCTGCGGACCGAAGCCGATCTCCAGCAGGACGCCGCAGAGCTTTTTACCGCGCAGCACCAGGTCATTGGGCCATTTGATCTGCGCGTCCAGACCGGTGACCTTCCGTACGGCCTGAGCCATGGCCATGGCGACGCACAGGGTGACCAGGGGAGCGACTTCGGGCTTGATACGCGGCCGCAGCAGCACAGAGAGCCACAGCCCCTGGCCGGCGGGCGAGTGCCAGGAACGGCCCAGCCGTCCCTTGCCGGCGGTTTGAGTCTCGCACAGGCACAGGCTTCCAGCGGGGGCACCGGCCAGGGCCAGCTGCTTGAGCAGCGTGTTGGTGGAGGCGGTTTCAGCCAACACCAGGGCTTCTTCCCGGCCCATGCGGCGGGTGCTCAACAAGGGGAGCCATTCTTCCGCGGAAAGTGAATCATGATGGTTTGACATCGCTCAGCACCATTTCGTGTCGAAATTGTTACAAATGCAATAACGGGCGTAAACCCTTGCGTACACTGATATTTTACAGTATGGAGAGGCGTGTTTCAAGTATAAAATCAACAAATACTTGAAAAAATATGAAATGTTGTTTATAATAAAATGAAAAGTTTTGTAATCAAGGAGGCAGTCTGTATGCAGCCCAGGCGCATCATTCAGGCCCTGCAGGAGAATATTGCCAAGGTCATCGTCGGTAAGGACGAGGCCATCGAGTACGCGCTGATCGCCCTTCTGTGCAAGGGCCATGTGCTCATCGAGGACGTGCCCGGCGTGGGCAAGACCACTCTGGCCAGCGCGCTGGCCAAATCGCTGGATTGCTCCTTCCGGCGCATCCAGTTCACCCCCGACCTGATGCCCTCCGACGTAACGGGCTTCACGCTGGTGAACTTCAAAACCGGCGAAATGGAGTACAAGGAAGGCGCTGTGATGAGCCAGGTCATCCTGGCGGACGAGATCAACCGTACCAGCCCCAAGACGCAGTCCGCCCTGCTGGAGGTCATGGAGGAGCAGCAGGTGACGGTGGATGGCATTACCCACAAGCTGCCCCAGCCCTTCATCGTGCTGGCTACCCAGAACCCCGGCGAGTTCGTGGGCACCTATCCTCTGCCTGAGGCGCAGATGGACCGCTTCTTCCTGCGCATCGCCATGGGCTATCCCACCATCGAGCAGGAAATGGACGTGCTGGAGCGCTATTCCGGCACGGTGAAGCCTATGGCTGTGCTGGAGCCTGTATGCGCCGCGGAGGACGTCATCGCCCTGCAGCAGATGGTGACCACCGTCTATTGCTCGCCGGAGGTGCGCGCTTATGTGGCCACCCTGGCGGCGGCGACCCGTCAGGATCCCGCGCTGACGCTGGGCGCGTCCACCCGCGCGGCCATCGCGCTGATCCACGGCGCCCAGGCCTGCGCGCTGCTGGATGGTCGCGATTTCATCCTGCCCGAGGATGTGCAGCATATGCTGCTGCCGGTATTCTCCCACCGTGTGGTGCTGAACCCTGAGGCCCGCATGAAGGGCGTCAATGCCGAGCAGGTGCTGATGAAGATCCTCAAGAACGTGGCGGTTCCTGTCAAGCTATGAGAACGCATCTGACCATACCTGCCGTGATCGTGGCGGCGCTGCTGCTGGCGGCGTTCTCCACGGGCAGCCCCATCTTTCTTGCCGGCGCCGTGCTGATCACCCTGATCGTGGTGTTCAGCTTTCTTGGCGTGTGGCACGCCGCCCGCACGCTGGAGATATCCAGCAGCATGAGCGGCCGGAGCGTACAGCGGGGCGAGGATGTGATGCTCACTGTGACGGTGAAGCACCGGGGGATCATTCCCATCGCGCCGGTGCAGCTGGAGCTTTTCGCTACGCCGGACACGCCAGAGACCGCCGTGCGGCTCAAGGACGCTCCCGGCCGTGTGCAGAAGCTGACCCTGCCCTTTCACGCCATGCACGTTGGCGTTAGCAGCCCTGGTGTGAAGCGCTGCACGGTGGAGGATCTTTTCGGACTGTTTTCCATTACGAAGGATCCAACCGCCGCCCGAAGCGAGCTGCTGGTGCTGCCCCTGCCCTTTCAGGTGGAGCCGCTGGCCTTCGCGCCCGGTGATTCCGGCCTTGAGACCATGGCCCGTGCCACCGAGGACGTGACCAACCCCAGCGACATCCGCGCCTATATGCCCGGCGACGCGCTGAAGAAGATTCACTGGAAGCTTTCCGCGCGTAAGCGTGAACTGGTGGTGCGCCGCTTTGAGGAGCCTGTGCTGCCCGACGCGCTGGTGCTGATGGATTGCTCGCCGCCCCCCTCATGGGGTCACCCCGAGGCGGAGGCGGATGTGCGGGACTCGCTGCTGGAGACGGCAGCCTCCGTGATGAACAGCCAGATGATAACGGATCATGCCGTGCGCCTGCCGCTGTTGGGCGCGCATCCTGTGGAGCTGGACAAGGCCATGGGCATGCCCATGATCCTGGAAAATCTTGCCCGGGTGGATTTTTCCGAAACGGACCGCTTCGAGCGCGTGCTGCTGCTGGAAACCCGCCGTATGCGCAAGGTGGGCGCTACGGTGGTGATCTCCGCGCGCCTTTCCAGCCACATGGTGGACGTGATGATCCGCATGCGCCGCATGGGCCCCATGATGCGCCTGTACCTGGTGACCTTTACGCCTGATGACCCGCTGGTGCTGCCGCTGATCAGCAAGCTTCAGCAGGGGGAGATCGAGGTGTGCTACGTCACGCCTGTGCCGGCGTGATGAAAAGAAACGCGAAAGGAGGGAATGGCATGAAGGAGGCGGCAAGACACGGCGCGGTGGCGTTCCTGCTCTCGCTGGGCCTGACGCTGGGCATGCTGGGTTGCATGGAACTGCTGGCCTACGGCTGGCTGGCGGCGCTGCTGTTGGCTGGCGTAACACTGGTGATGGCGCTGACCTCGGTCAGGAAGCTCACCCGGCTGCTGATGGCCGGTGTGTTGGCCGGCGGCGCAGCGCTCTGGCTTCTGCTCGGCGGCGTTGATACGCTGACGGAGATCCTGCGTGCCGTGACCCTTCATTTTACCGGGCTGAACGGGGCGCTGCCCATGGTGGCCCGGGAGGTCGCGATACTGCTGGCGGTGCTGATGGGTGTCGCGTGCTTTATGCTGACGAACCGCGGCATGGGCGTTTCCCCGGCGCTGACGATCACGGTGCTGGCAGCGGTGCTGCTGTGGCTGAGCGATCAGCCGCGCGTGCTGCCCTGGCTGGCGCCTGCCTTTGCCGGCGTGATCCTGCAGGTCGCATTCACCCATCACGAGAGCCTCGCCATGCGCCGCGCGCTGCCTCTCGCGGCAGTGGTGGCCGGCCTGGCGCTGCTGCTGACGCCGGCGGAGGGCGTGACCATCCAGCCCATGAAGGACGCGGCCGATAAGCTGCGTGACCAGATCTTCGCCCGGTTCATGTTTACCCAGCCCCGTAATGTATTCACCCTGGCCAGCGAGGGTTATTATCCCCAGGGCCAGTATCAGCTGGGCGGCAAGGCCGAGCCCAACGATGATCCCGTGATGCTGGTGAAGACCTCGCGCAAGACGTATCTGCGGGGCAGCGTGAAGAATGAATACACCGGCCGTATGTGGGTGGATACCCTGGCGGGCCGGCGTTACCTGTGGTCCAGCCTGCAGTGGCGGGAGGAACGCAGCGCCGCCTTCAACATGGGGCTCCCCGAGGGCGCTCTGGGGGAGGACAGCGGCCTGACGGCCTATCAGACGGTCAGCGTACGGATGCTGGACTCCAGCGCTTCCAGTATGTTTGTGCCCCAGCGCATCCGCAGCCTGAACCCCGGCGGCGAGCTGGTGCCTTACTTCAATTCCGGCAGCGAGGTCTTTGTTACCCGTGACCTGCAGCCAGAGGATACCTATACCGTCACCGCCCCGCTGATGCTGGCCGGCGACGCGGGCCTGAGCACGTTGATCCAGGCCTGCGAAGGCACTGAGGATCCGCTCTATCCGCAGATCCTGCACGATTACACCGCTTTGCCTGACCATTTGCAGGAGCAGGTGTTCCGCCTGGCCCAGGAGGCCTGCGAGGGCGCTGTTACCCCCTATGACAAGGCGTTCGCCCTGCAGAATTACCTTTCCCGCAATTTCCGCTACACCCTGGATGTGGAGCCCCAGCCGGAGAATATCGACTTTGTGAGCAATTTCCTCGTCAACACCAAGGAGGGCTACTGTACGTATTTTGCCTCGGCCATGACGGTGCTGTGCCGCATGGTGGGCCTGCCCGCGCGATATGTGGAGGGCTACCTGGCAGAGCCGGACGGAGATGGCCATGCCTATGTGACCGGTATGCACGGCCACGCGTGGACAGAGGTGTACTTTGAGGGCTTCGGCTGGCTGACCTTTGATGCCACGCCTGCCCAGAACCGCGTGAGCGAAACGCCGCAGGAAATGCTCCCGCCTGAACCGGAACAGCCCGAACAGACGCCCGAGCCCTCTCAGCAGCCCCCGACGGACGAACCGACCCCGTCGCCCGAGCCGGAAAACGTGCCGCCCGCCATGGAGAACGAGCCTACGCCCACACCGGAGCCGCCCATCGCGCCCGACCAACAGCCTGATCAGGATGAACGGATGGGCTGGAGCTGGCTGTGGTGGCTGCTGGCGCTGCTGCTTGCGGCAGCCTGCGGGCTCCGCATCTGGTGGACGCTGCCCGAGTGCTGCGCAAGGCGTGCCAAGGATGAAATGGGCCGCTGGTCCGCGTGGATGCAGGCCGTCGGCGATGGACTGCGGGTAGCCGGACTGCCCAGGGAAGCCAATGAATCGCCCATGGCCTACATGCGCCGTGTGGACGGCCTGCGCCGGTTCCCGGTGAAACTGCTGCCCCTGGGTGAGTGCATGGCGCTGGTGTTCTACGGCCGAGTGGAACCCGAGCCGGAGGAGACTGCCATGGCTGCCGAGACTTATCGTCTTCTGACCAGCCGGCTGAGCCGCTGGCAGCAGCTGCGCCTGCTGCTGACGCGGGCCTTCATACCGCAGAAGAAACGATTGTTCACCAAATAAAATGAACCGCCGCCTGTGAGGATGCAGGCGGCGGTTTGTTGTGTGTTAATGGTTTTGCGCCTGTGCTTTGCTGATAAGCTCCGGGGTGATGTGCACAGCGGGCCAGGCTTTGATTTTCTTTCTGTTGCGGAATTTGAACCGGGGAAAGTCGTTGGTGACCTCGTCAAGGGAGAAATTCAGCCTGATGTCGTTGGCCTTCAGAATTTTGACCAGCAGCTTCATATCTTTTCTGGTCAGACGGTGGGGATCGTCTTCAGGTGCTGGTAGCACTTCAGCAGGGCATGGTCGCTGGCCTGGATCTTCTCGATCAGCGCGTTGATGCATATCGCCACACGGGTGTGGATGCCCTTCAGAGCAAGGATCCGGGAGTGGATCTTCTCCAGAACCTCCGGGTCGGCGGTGGAGAAAACAAGGGGACTTTCGTTGTCGTTGGGAAGGTCGAAGCTGATCCATTCCGGCTGTACGCCGTGAAAGGAGATGGCCAGGAGCTTACCGATGGTCGAGAAAAGCCAGAAGAAGATTCCTCCCGCTTTGGATGAGCCCGCAGTAACGTTTCTTTTCGGTTGGCTGCCATCGTCTGTGAATTGCCCTGTTCTGTCGTAATGCTCGGCACGGCGCTGGACGAGCTTGAAATGGGCGTCCATATCATCGAGAATATAGGTAAACAGGCCCACGCACAGCACGCGGATCTCATCGATCGTTTTCTGCTCGGCATTGGTATAACTCATGGAATGGCCGCCCAAGAGAATGTGAATATCAAAATGATTATTTCATGCCGGCTTGCGGGATGCAAGAAAAGGAAAAGGCACGGAGTGTGTCCGTGCCTTTGAGGTTATTTTGCTTCGGGGCTGGGCGTGGGGGCGGGGACGGGGGTCGCCAGCTCCTTTTCGTAGAGCTTCTCCAGCGTCTGCACCGAGGCGGTGCCGTTGGCGCTGATCTTATTGTCCTTCTGGAAGGCCTTCACCGCGGCCACGGTACCTTCCAGGTAGGTGCCGGAGCACTTGCCGGAGTAGTAGCCCAGCTCGGTGAGCTTCTTCTGCATCCAGTAAACGGCCTCGGAGGAATCGCCCTTCTGGAGCTTCTTGAGGGGCAGGGGAGGCTGTCCACCGGAGATGTAGTTGGGTTCGGCGGTGGGCTCGGGGGTCTCCTTGGGGAGCATATTGCCGTAGTTCAGTGCCGGGAGCTTCAGGGAAGCCACCAGCTCGGGATCCTTGGGCAGCTTCTCGGTGATGGTGACCACGGTGCCCTTGCCGCAGTTTTCATAGATCCAGCGGGCGTCGGCCACGGTCAGGCGGATGCAGCCGTGGGAGGCGCGCTTGCCCAGGTTCTTGTAGCTCTTCACGGAAAGATCCATGGTGTCCACGGTGTTGTAGATCACGGAGTGGAAGGCGATGGAGCCGTTGATCTTTGTCCAGTACTGGGCGTGACCGCCCCACTTGGGGAAGTAGCACCAGCGGGCAGTACGGCCGGAAAGCACCCATTCGCCCACATCACTGGGGGCTGCCTTGGTACCGGTGGAGCAGAGCATCTGTCGGATGACCACGTTGTATTCGCCGTTCTCGTCGCGGCCGTAAACGGTGGTGACCTGGTTGGCCACGTCCACCGTGATGGCAAAGGGTACCGGCGTGGGCGTGGGGGTGGGTCGGGGCGTTTCATCAGGCATGATGATGTCCGCAGTATTGAAGAGCATGTTCCAGGTGTCCTCACCCACGATACCGTCGCCCTTCAGGCCGTTCTGCGTCTGGAAGGCCTTGACCGCGTTGACGGTATGGCCCAGGAAGTTGCCGGAGACGGGGCCTTCATAGTAGCCCAGCTCGGTCAGGCGCTCCTGGAGCTGCTTGACTGATTTGCCCGTGGAGCCGCGGGCAAGCCGCTTGGTGAATGCGACCTGCGGTGCGGGGGTGGGGGTGATGAGGCTTTCATCCTCAATGACGAGGAAGGATATATTGTCCAGATCCGGTGCGGGGGTGGCGGTGACCTCTGTCTTCGCGTGAGCAGAGATGGCCTCGCCGCTGTAGAGCAGGGTCTGCACGTCCGGATCGGCGATGCCGGTGATGTCTTCACCAACCTTCGCCTGGAAGCGCTCCACGGCGCTGCGGGTGGCCTCCAGATAGTTGCCGGAGATCTTGCCGGTATAGTAGCCCAGCTCGGTCAGGCGGGTCTGCAGGCGTTTCACGTCCTCGCCGGAGGAGCCGTACTGCAGCGGGCGGTACAGCGTGGCGAACAGCAGGGACTGGGTCTGCGCATCGGCCTTGCCGGTGGCTTCCAGCCCGAAATCCTGCTGAAAGGCCTTCACGGCGGCCTGCGTGTTCTCGCCAAAGCTGCCGGAAATGTCGGCATCGTAGTAGCTCAGGTCGGCAAGGCGCTGCTGCAGTTCGGCCACATCCTCGCCCTGGGAGCCGAGTTCCAGGCTGCGGCTTTCCACAGCCTCGATCACCACGTTGCCGTTCTCATCCATGAGCACCATCTCCCCCTCGGCAAGGGCGGCACAGGGGAGCAGCAGGGCCAGCGCCAGCATACACAGGAATTGCTTCATCAATCATCACCCCGGCGGAAAAACGCCATTGTATATCTTATCCATTCTATTATAGTAGGAATGGATATATGTTGCAAGGGTTTTGCGAAAATTTTACAAAATTATGTTTTGGCGGGCGGTTCGTCATGAGGAGAGAAAAACAAGCGGAAAACAAGCAAATTGGTTGACAGTTTGAGCAAAAATGTGGTATGATTCCCATATCATCTGAGGGAAGGAGAAAGCACCATGAAGAACACCGCGACGATGTCCATGATGATGCGCATGTGCAGCATGTGCATGGCTTCGCGTGTCAATCTTCGATGGGCTTTCAGATAAACGGACGCACCGCTGAATCCTGCGGCAGGCATCCGGTCGAGAAGGGAGCTTCATCGGAGGCTCCCTCTTTTTTATCGGGTTCATCCCTTAAGGTGAAAGGAGTAAATGCCATGAACAATATGGCGTGGCTCGTGATTCGGACAAACCGATGCAGCAGACGAATGTGACTGCGCACCGGGGTTCTGAAATGGTTCATAGGTATCTATACATATTAACAAAGGAGAGATCACCATGAAGAAAAAGACTCTGCTCATCATCATCGCGCTCATCGCAGTTGCGGCTGCTGTGGTCATCGTCGCCACCGGCGCCCTGAAGCCCGCCCAGAAGACCATCACCATCGCCGTGCCTAACGATCCCACCAACGAGGGCCGCGCCCTGAAGCTGCTGGAAGCCAACGGCTACATCAAGCTGAAGCCCGAGGCCGGCGTTACCGCCACCAAGGACGACGTGATCGAGAATCCCCTGGGCATCGAGTTCCAGGAGGTTGAGGCTGCCATGGTTCCCAACGTTCGCGCGGACGTGGACTATGCCATCATCAACAACAACTTCGCGTTGGACGCCGGCCTGAATCCCGTGGCGGATTCCCTGGTGATCGAGAACGCTGATTCCCCCTACTCCAACGTGCTGTGCGTGAAGGCCGGCAACGAGGAGAGCGCCGAGGCCAAGGCCCTGGCCGCCGCTCTGTACAGCCAGAAGGTCGCTGATTACATCACCGCCACCTATGCCGGCGCCGCCGTGTCCGTTGTGGAGAATCCCACCGATGGCTTCGACGCCACCGTGGATTACGCCGCTCTGGATGGCAAGACCATCACCGTGGCTGCTTCTCCCACCCCCCATGCCCAGATCCTGGACGTGGCCGCCGAGATCCTGGCCGAGAAGAACATCACCCTGGATGTCATCGAGTTCTCTGACTATGTGCAGCCCAACATGGTGGTGGAGAGCGGCGAGGTGTTTGCCAACTACTTCGCTCACATCCCCTATCAGGATAACTTCAATGCCGAGAACGGCACCAACATCGTGGTGGTTGCTCCCATCCACGTGGAGCCCATGGGCCTGTACGGCGGCAAGCAGACCGACCTGACTGCCCTGACCGTCAAGTAAGTTTTGCTAATGCAGACACACCGGCTGTCCCTGTGCGGATAGCCGGTGTGCCTTTGCCTTTACGGAGGAAAGCCCCATGATCGAGATTCGCAACCTGTCCAAGAGCTTCGTCACCTCCGATGGCCCGGTGGACGCGCTGAAAAACGTGAACCTGACCATCAATAACGGCGATATTTACGGCATCATTGGCATGAGCGGCGCCGGCAAGAGCACGCTGGTGCGCTGCATCAATATGCTGGAACGCCCCACCGAGGGCAATATCCTGCTGGATGGCCGTGACCTGGGCGCGCTCAACAAAAAGGAGCTGCGGGAGGTGCGCCACACGGTGACGATGATCTTCCAGGGCTTCAACCTGCTGATGCAGCGCACCTGTCTGAAGAACGTGATCCTGCCGCTGCGCCTTTCCGGCGTGCCCAAGGCCGAGGCGGAGAAGCGCGGCCGCGAACTGCTGGAGATCGTCGGCCTGCCGGATAAGGCCAATGCCTATCCCGCGCAGCTTTCCGGCGGCCAGCAGCAGCGCGTAGCCATTGCCCGTGCGCTGGCTACGAATCCGGAGGTGTTGCTTTGCGACGAAGCCACCAGCGCCCTTGACCCCAAGACCACCCATCAGATCCTTGACCTGATCCGCGATATCAACAAAAAGCTGGGCATCACCGTGATCGTGATCACCCACCAGATGAGCGTGGTGCAGGAGATCTGCAACCGTGTGGCTATTCTGGAGCACGGCGAGGTCGTGGAAGAGGGCGAGGTCGCGCAGGTGTTCGCCAATCCCAAGGCGGAGGCGACCCGTAACCTGGTCTACCCCGAGATGGCGGACAGCGCGGCTATCAGCGACGAGCACGGTCAGCGTGTGCGCATCATCTTCAATGGCGGTCCCGCTGCCAGAACGCCCCTCATTGCCCAAATGGCCATGGAGGTGGGCGTGGCGGCCAGCATTCTGGGCGCCTCCACCCGTTCGGTGGGCGAGCGTGCCTATGGCTACATCCTGCTGGAGATCCCCGGCGGCCCCGACGAGCTGGCCAAGGCGGTCAACTTCCTGCGGGCCACCCCGGATGTGACCGTCTCGGTCGAAGTTAACTATGCAGCAAAGGAGGCAGAGTAAATGAGTTTTCAGGATTTATTCTCCCTCGAAAAAGTACTGGAGGTCATGCAGAAACACGATCTTCCCAAGAAGATGCAGGAAGCTGTGGAGGTTCTTTATGAACAGTTCCCGCTGGCGCTGTGGGATACGCTGTATATGACTGTTTTATCCACGTTCTTTGCTATCGTGATCGGCCTGCCTCTGGGCATGATCCTGGTGGCGGGCGAGGAAAAAGGCATTCGCCCCCTACCCAGGTGGATCATGAAGACCCTGAACGTTATCATCAACCTGCTGCGTTCTATTCCTTTCCTGATCCTGATCGTCATGGTCATTCCGCTGACCCGTACGATCATCGGCACCTCGGTGGGTACGGTAGCCTCTATTGTGCCTCTGGTGGTGGCGGCGTTCCCCTTTGTGGCCCGCCTGGTGGAAGGCAGCCTGCGTGAGGTGAATCCCAATATAATCGAGACTGCTCAATCCATGGGTGCGACCCCCATGCAGATCCTTCTGCGGGTGATGCTCCCGGAGAGTGTTCCTTCCCTGATCAGCAATTTCACACTGGCCATTACCACGATCATGGGCTACACGGCCATGAGCGGTGCCATTGGCGGCGGCGGCCTGGGTATGCTTGCCATCAAGATCGGCTACAACCGGTATAATCAGTATGTGCTGTATCTTGCAGTGGTGGTGCTGGTGATCCTGGTGCAGGTTTTCCAGAGCGTTGGTACAAAGATTTCCATCAAGTGCGACAAACGCCTCAAAAACTGACCAGAAGGAGGCGTTGCCTCCCTCTGGATTCCCATCACCAAAGGGACATTCGGCCCCCTGGACTCCCTCTTTCAGTAATGAAGGGGGGAGTTTCTTTTGCAGAGGTCACGCCTCGCAGAGGGCGGGGCGCGGCGCATGGCGGTAACGAATTGGTGCATTTGGAGAAACCTCCCGCAGGTCAGTCCTGCGGGAGGTTTTCGTCGTAGAGGTGGTGCTCCACGTAGCCGGCTTTGCGGTTGTTCAGGAGTATCGCGGCACCCATGGTAAGGAACGCGCCGGCAGTGGCCCATGCGGGTTTGCCAAGAAGGATGGCGAGAAGCTGCACGCTCAGGGCGAGGACGGCGATGAGGATCAGATCCAGGCGATGATCACGCACCCACTTGCGCTGCCAGTAGGCCTGGCGCTCCTTGAACAGGAAGGGTGATTCCCGGATGACGGTGGCGATGTTCTCGTTGGCTACGGTCAACTGATTTTCCGGCGCGATACGCTGGCCGGCGATCAGCTCGTTGATGGTCAGGCCATACATATCGCTGAGCAGCTGCAGCATCTCCACCGGGGGAAGATAGACGCCGGTCTCCCAGCGGGAGATGGTCTTGTTGGATGTGCCCAGCTCCTGGGCAAGCTGCTCCTGCGTCAATCCGCGTTCCTTACGAAGCTGCGCCAGGAAAGAACCAATACGTTGCAGATCCATGAAGAAGCCTCCTTTGTGCTTCCAGCATAGCAAATTTCCGCTGACAAGTACAGGACACAAACAGCGAATCGGGTATCCCTTCAAGCTGCTTTACCCGCGTCGCGGCGCGCCTGTTGCGCGCCGTGATCCCAACTGATGGGGCGTACGCCGCTCGCCCCCCGAAAGGGATTCTCAAGGGATGAAATCCCTTGAGCGGAGTCCAGAGGCAGAGCCTCTGGCGGGGCCCCCTTCTACTTCTTGGTGGATTTTCGGGCCCGGGGCGCGCGGGAACGGCGCTGCTGGACGTCGGGCTTCTGGGGGGCTTCGCCGCGGAGGGTGAGGAGCTGGTCACGGAGCTTGGCGGCTTTCTCGAATTCCAGGTCCTTGGCGGCGGTGAGCATCTGATCCTCGATCTGGCGCATGAGGGCGGCGCGTTCGTCCTCGGTGAGGGCGGCGGGGGAGGCGGCCTCGGCGGCTTTGGTGATCTCCAGCACGTCCCGGATGGCGTTGCGCACGGATTCCGGGGTGATGCTGTGGATTCGGTTGTATTCTGTTTGCAGGGCGCGGCGGCGGTTGGTCTCGGTGATGGCGCGCATCATGCTGTCGGTCATGGTATCGGCATACATGATGACCCGACCGTCCACATTACGCGCGGCGCGGCCGATGGTCTGCACCAGCGAGGTCTCGCTGCGCAGGAAGCCCTCCTTGTCGGCGTCCAGGATGGCCACCAGCGAGACCTCCGGCAGGTCAAGACCTTCACGCAGCAGGTTGATGCCCACCAGCACGTCGTATTCACCCAGGCGCAGATCACGGATGAGCTGCATACGCTCCATGGTCTGGATGTCGCTGTGCAGGTAGCGTACGCGGATCTCCAGCTCCTTCAGGTAATCGGTGAGGCTTTCGGCCATGCGCTTGGTCAGCGTGGTGACGAGGATGCGCTCCTTGCGGGAGACGACCTTGCGGATCTCGCCCACCAGATCGTCCACCTGACCGGTGGCCTTGCGCAGCACGATCTGCGGATCCAGCAGGCCGGTGGGACGGATGATCTGCTCCACCACCTGCTGGGTACGTTCCATCTCGTACGGGCCGGGGGTGGCGGAAACGAAGATGGTCTGCCTGATGCGCTGCTCGAATTCAGCAAAGAGCAGCGGGCGGTTGTCATAGGCGGAGGGCAGGCGGAAGCCGTACTCCACCAGGGTGTCCTTGCGGGCGCGGTCGCCGTTGTACATGGCGCGGATCTGGGGCACGGTGACGTGGCTCTCGTCAATGAAGCAGAGGAAATCCTTGGGGAAGTAATCCAGCAGTGAGTAGGGCGCGTCGCCGGGCTGGCGGCCGTCGAAGTAGCGGCTGTAGTTCTCGATGCCCTGGCAGTAGCCGATCTCCCGCATCATTTCGATATCGTAATTGGTGCGCTGGGCGATGCGCTGGGCCTCCAGCAGCTTGCCGTCGTGCTCGAACTGGGCGATGCGCTCCTGCAGGTCACGCTCAATAACGGCGATGTTCTCCTCCAGGTGGGTGCGGTCGGTGGCGTAGTGGGTGGCGGGGAAGATGCTCACGTGCTCCAGCTTGGCCAGCACATGGCCGCTGACGGCCTCGATCTCGCTGATGCGGTCGATCTCGTCGCCAAAGAATTCGATGCGCAGGGCGTGCTCATGCTCGCCGGCGGGGATGATCTCCACCGTATCGCCCCGCACACGGAAGGTGCCGCGGACAAAATCCACATCGTTACGGGTGTACTGGATGTCGATCAGCTCCCGCAATAGCTTGTCCCGGCTCAGCTCCATACCGGGCCGCAGGGAGATCATCTGTCCCTCGTACTCGCTGGGGTCGCCCATGGAGTAGATGCAGCTGACCGAGGCTACGATGATCACATCCTTGCGCTCACGCAGAGCGGCGGTGGCGGAGTGGCGCAGCCGGTCGATCTCCTCGTTGATGGAGGCGTCCTTCTCGATGTAGGTATCGGAGGAGGCGATGTAGGCCTCAGGCTGGTAATAATCGTAATAAGAAACAAAGTACTCCACGCGGCTGTCGGGGAAGAAGGCCTTCAGCTCGGAGCAGAGCTGGGCTGCCAGGGTCTTGTTATGGGC
>SVGJ01000064.1 GCA_015056415.1 Clostridiales bacterium | reverse complement strand
TCCACCAGATTCACCACAAACTCGCCGCTTTCGCTGATCAGCTTATGGGAATAGCGCTCCTTGCGCACGCTGACGGATACCATCGGCGGCTGTGAGTTCACCGTGCCCGCCCAGGCAATGGTGATGATATTCGGCTTGTCGTCGGCCTTCACGCCCTTGCAGGAGACCATCACTACCGGCACCGGCGCGAGCATCGTGCAGGGATCAAACGTGCGGAACTTGTTCATAAATCGCATCTCCATTCTTGAAGGAATCACAGGAATAGTGTACAATGATTTGGAAATCGTGTCAATGTTGGGAGGCTTCTCCATGCCGGTACTCATGCAGGTGCTGACTCTTTTCCTGCTGATGCTCTGCGGCTTCGGCTCCGCCAAAGGCAAACTCCTGGACGATAAGCAGATCGCCGGGCTGAACACGCTGGTGCTCTCCTTTGCCCAGCCCTGCCTGATCCTTTCCTCCATGCAGCGCGACCGCAGCCCTGATCTCATCCGCGACCTGATGCTGGTGTTCGTGTTCGCCTGCGTCATCATCGGCGTATCCGGCATCATCTCCCACCGGCTTTTCCGCAAGCAAGGGACCGACCGCCGCGCTGTGCTGACGAATATGGCCATGGTATCCAACTGCGGCTTTATGGGCTATCCCGTCATCACCGCCGCCCTGGGCGAAGAGGCGCTGATCTACGCGGCGCTGTATGTTTCCGCCTTCAACCTCATGAGCTGGACGCTCTGCGCATATTATTACGGTGGCAGAGAGGCCATGCGTCCCAGCCAGCTGCTGAAAAGCCCCTCCCTGTTCGCGGTGGTCTTCGGCATGGTGCTGTTCCTCACCGGGTGGCGCCTGCCTGATTTCATCAACAACGCCATGTCCATGCTGGGTGATACCACCACGCCTCTGGCCATGTTCGTCATCGGCACCCGGCTGGTCAGCCTGAAGCGCGATCACCTGTCCGACATTCCCCTGCTGGGCGCCTGTGGATTACGGCTTTTGGTGTTCCCCCTGGTGGTCCTGCTGCTTTCCTTCACGCCCCTGCCCAGGATGGTGGTCAATTCCCTGTACCTGTGCACCGCCATGCCCTGCGCCGCCCTGACTGCCATGATGGCCGAGATGTATGATTCCGACCGGTCTCTCGCCTCCCGCGGCGTGGCGCTTTCCACCGCGCTTTCGATGCTCACCGTTCCCCTTATGCTCATGCTGATCTGAAAAAGGAGGCGCCCATGCTCTATCGTCCTCAGCACCGCCGCCGCAGACGTGGCGGCTGCCTCATCCGGATCGTGACCTTTCTGCTTCTCATCGTGCTGCTGGCTTATCCCTTTGCAGAGCCTTTCATGCTGGAAACAGAGTCCGTCTCTCTTTCCAGCGCTGACCTGCCCTCCGATATCGGCCAGCTGCGTTTGGTATACCTCAGCGATATCCACGCCGGCTCCTTCTTCTCGGAAAGCCGGGTAGAGAACCTGATCCATACCGTGAACCGCCTCAATGCCGACCTGGTGCTTCTGGGCGGCGACTATGCCGTGGACAGCGACAGCGCCGTGGCGTTTTTCAAGGATATGCCCCGCATCAACAGCCGTTACGGCGTATATGCCGTTATGGGCAACCATGACCGTACCATCCCCGAAGGAAACCTGATCCAGCTGAAATCCGCCATGATCTCCGCAGGCGTTACGCCCCTGGTCAACGATGTGACCAGCGTGCGCATCGGCGCCAGCAACATCTACCTGGCCGGCATCGATGACGTGGATAACGGCTGGCCGGATCTGACCGATGTCGCCTCCCGGGTGCGCCAGGAGGATTACGTGATCTTCCTCTCCCACAGCCCCGCCATCATCCCCGAGGCGCACAAAGCCAGAGATGCCCACGGCCGCAACATGTGGTTCGACCTGGGGCTCTTCGGCCACACCCACGGCGGACAGATCGCCCTCGTCGGCGACCTGCTGAACATCTCCAAAATCGAGGATCGCTACGAGGAAGGCTGGCTGGTGGAAAACCGCACCAACCTGCTGATCTCCCGCGGCGTAGGCACCTCCATTCTGCCCATCCGCATCGCCAACCGGCCCCAGATCCACCTCATCACTGTCAAAAGCGCCCGGTAACCAGGGAGCTCTGCCCGCTGGGCTCCCGGTCAGGGCGCTGCCCTGACAACCCGCGAAGGGCCCTTCGGCCCTTTCGAAACCCGTTTTAGGTTGCATGGAGTTTTGGAAATCAGACGCAATGTCATCTTGCGGCGTAAAAAGAAGCAGCTTGGTTTACAAGCTGCTTCTTTTTTATCCTTCCGCTTCGCGGAAAAGCTCTGCCATCGCCTCGGCGATCCTCTTGTATTCCGGCGAGATGGTGCATACGTGAGGTACCATCTCCAGCCAGAGCGCAGCTTTTTTCTCGCTGCTTACGCCCTCCACGATGATCTCGGCGCTGTCCTCGGATATTGTCTCATCAGCGTGGGATTGCACGGCCAGCACCGGACAGGTCACGGCATGCAGATCCTGCCGGGCCATGCGCATCAGCTTATGCAGGTCGGCGCCGCTGCGGGTGGGGAATCCCGGATAGCCATAGTGGTATTCCATGTTCATCAGCTTGGCCCGACGGCTGTCATCACGCCACATGATCGTTTTGATAAACAGCGAGGCAGGCCCCGCCAGCGCCAGCAGCCCATTTCGAACCTCCATGGGCGCGGAGATCGGAGCGGCAGCGGTCACATCCATTTGCTCGGCCAGCAGGAGCGTCAGCACGCCGCCCATGCTCAGGCCTCCCACGCTCACATATTTGCACTTTTCCTTCAGCTCGAGAAAGGCCGTCTTCGCGGCGCTCAGCCAATCCGACCAGCGGTAGTTGAGCATATCCATCATTGTGGTGGCATGACCGGGCAGATTGATCCCCTGCACCGTGAAGCCCCGGGCATGGAGCTCCTCGCCGATCAGCCTCATATGCGCCGCAGAACCGGTGAATCCGTGGATCAGCAGCACGCCATGCTCGCCGCCCTGCAGAAAAAAAGGCTGGCACTGCGGCATGGAAAAGTCGACTTCCGCGCGCTTTTGCATAGGCTCCCCTCCACCTTGAATAGTATTGACGATTCTCATTTGAACCATCATACCACAATCCTTCTCATTTGTAAACTTATGCCGTTTTACCCAGCCGCAGCACCAGCACGGACATATCGTCCTTTCTGCCATCGCAGGCCGCGTCCCGGGCTGTACGCAGCAGGCGGTCGGCTGCCGTCTGGGCGGTGGGCTCGCTGGCAGCTTCACGAATGGCGTTGTCCAGCTCCGTTCTGCTGCCAAAGGCGTCCTCCACGCCGTCGGTCATCAGCACCAGTTCATCGCCCGCGTGCAGGCGCAGCACACACGCGCGGGATTCCACCGTTTCCAGTATGCCCAGCGGCAGCGCGTCGCCGGACAGCTCCGTCATACTGTGGCCCCGCAGCAGCCTTGAGCTTGCCGCGCCCAGCTTGTCCAGCGTCGCCTGTCCGGTCCACAGGTCGATAGTCACCAGATCCACCGTTGAGAACCTTTCGCCCCGGCTGGCCAGCAGCATCATGCCGTTCACGGCCGTGAGCGTCTGCGCCCGCGTGTAGCCTGCCTCAAGGCACAGCCGCAGGAGCGTCACCGTCTGGCCGGATTCCTGTCGGGCCAGCGCGCCGTGGCCCATGCCGTCGGACAGCGCCGCCAGATATCGCCCGTCCGCCAGCTGACCAAGCCAGTGGGTATCGCCGTTCTCACGGCTTCCATCCACGCCGCAGGCCGCCATGCCGGCCTCCACCGTCCACAACGGCGTTTCCGCCAGCAGCACGCGGTCTTCTTCCACCCCGGCCACGCTCATGGGCACATCCAGCGCGGCGGAAGCGATCTGCCGCAGTTCCTCCGCCTGAACGTCAGCCTCCGTGCTCCGCTGCAGCTCAAAGGCTGCCTGCGCGTGTCCCTGCACGCGTCGGGCGTAGATCAGCGTAGCCGGAAACGCCAGCTCCGAAAGGCGTTTGCGCAGCTGCCTGGCCGAAACGCCATCCCACCAGCTCTCGCCCGCGGAAAGCTGCGCGAAGCGCCTCGCCGCCCCCGCCATGGCCTGCATGTGGGTCACCAGCATATCCCGCTGATGACACGACCGCTGGACCTGCCGCTCATGCGCGGCGTCCTCCCCACGCAATTCCTCCATGCCCTGCCACAAATGGTACAGCCGTCCGCACCCCAAACCCCGCAGCTGATCCAGTGCGAGGCTCCACTTTTCCTCCTCCGCGTGCCGTGAGGCCCAAACCATTTCCGCCCGCTGCGCCGCTTTTTCCTCAAGCATGCAGGTGCATTCCGCCTCCTCCGGACAACCGGCGCAAAGGCGTGTTTTCCACCAGTCGGCATTCCGGGTTTCCTCGCCCTCCACAGGCGAGGGTACCGCCCTTGCCATGGCTTCCACCGTCTTTTCCCAGTTGGCAAGGGCAGACGCAGCGTAGGCATCCCCTGCCGAAGGCCTCTCCGGTGCGAATCGCCTGAAAAGCTGCTGAATACTCTCCGCAGGCGCTCTTCCCAGCAGCGCCATGCCAGCCGAAGCCCCCAGCACCGCCCACAGATTGCCCTGAGCCCCCGTGCCCGAGAGCAACATCGTCAGGCCACAGCCCATGGCGAAGCACAGGCAGGTGAGCCACCGGCGGCCCAGTCCCTGCACCATGCCGCCCAGGAACCCACCCACGCCCAGCGCAACGCTCAGATCCACCGGCATCCCCTGAAACGCCAGCACCAGCCCACCGGCCATACCGGTCACCGCGCCTGCCGCCACACCCAGATACAGCCCCATGCACAACGTGATCCACGCCGCGCCCAGCATACCCACGTTCAGCCCGAAGATGAGCATCCGCGCTCCGCCGCACAGGAGCATCCCCACGGCATACCCCAGGGCGACCCGATCCTCCATGCCGTCGATGGCTCTACCGCCCTTCAGCGCGCGCAGGCCACGGAGCATCACCGGGGCGGACATGGCGCTCACCGCCACGCAGGCAACACCACGCATACCGTCCGCCGCAGTACCGGCAAACACCCCTATCGCCGCCGTTGGCAGCAGCGAAAGCACCGTCCAGCTCATCATGGCCCACGCGCCCCGACGGAAGATCACCGCGGGCGCGATCAGCATCACGCCCAGCGTGATCAGCATCTCCGGTCTGAGCGGCAAGCCCCATATCAGGCGCATGATGAACGCCAGCACGCAGCCGCCCGAGGGCCACAGAACGCTCTCACCCATCACGGCCAGCGCGGCCATCCACGCCGCGTGGAACCCCGATGGTATACCCATCACATCCGCGAAGCTCAAAAGGAATCCCGGCAGGATCTGCCCGGCGATCCGCGCCGCCCTGACTGCTGTTTCCTGTAATCTTCGTGTCCTTTCCCCCGGCATCCACCGATCCTTTGTCCGCTTTTTCTTCCGCAGGATCGCCTGCACATCGCTCATGCTGTCCACATCCTTCCTTTGGACAAGCATATCCTGCGTTTTTTCATTATGCTGTCGAACAGCGACGCGAATAATGTCACATATCAAAAGGCGCCCGGATTCCGGACGCCTTGGGGTCATTCGATTTTCAGCACAGGGTAATCCGCGTCCTCCACGGCTTTTTTCAGCACGCTGTCATCGCACTTCGCGGCGAGCGTCACCACACAGGTACCCTCCTGGAAGCTCGGTTCAGCTGACACCACCTGCTCCAGCGCCTCCAGTGCCTTCCGCACCCGCTTTTCGCAGTGGGGGCACATCATACCCTCGATGGTCATGATGCGGGTCATGGTCTTGCGCTTCCTGTGCCGTGCCTTGTGATCATGCTTATCGCTGTGCAGATCAAGGAAGTTCAGCCGCAGGGCATTGCTGACCACGCAGAAACTGGAAAGGCTCATGGCCGCGGCGCCAAACATGGGATTCAGCCGCCACCCCAGCAGGCCAATGAAAACGCCCGCCGCCAGCGGAATGCCGATGCTGTTGTAGAAGAACGCCCAGAACAGATTCTGATGGATATTCCTCAGCGTAGCCCGGCTAAGGCGGATCGCTGCCGGCACATCGGAAAGCCTGCTGTTCATCAGCACCACGTCTGCCGCGTCGATGGCGACGTCCGTACCCGCGCCGATGGCGATGCCCACGTCCGCCCGGGTCAGGGCGGGAGCGTCGTTGATGCCGTCGCCCACCATGGCCACCTTGCCCTTGGCCTTCAGTTCGCGGATCACTCGCTCCTTACCCTCGGGCAGGACGCCTGCGATGACCTGGTCCACGCCGGCCTGCTTGCCCACGGCCTCAGCGGTGCGCTGATGATCGCCCGTGAGCATCACCACCCGGATGCCCATCCTCCGCAGCTGGCGAATGGCCTCGGGGCTGTCCGCCTTGATGGTATCCGCCACGGCAATGATGCCCAGCAGTTGACCATTCCGGCTGAAAAACAGGGGCGTTTTCCCCTCGCCGGCCAGGCTTTCGGCCTGGGCGCGGACGCTCTCGTCAACCACGGTCTGCTGACTGATATAGCTCAGGTTGCCTCCGTGGATCGCCTCGCCCTCCAGCACGGCAGCGAGACCGTTGCCGGGCATGGCCTCAAAGCCGCTGACCTCTGCCGCGTGGATGTTGTTTTCCGCCGCGTAACGCATGATCGCCTTGGCCAGGGGATGTTCGCTCTTCGCCTCCAGGGCGCAGGCGGCGTCCAGCAGCGCGGAGGCCTCCGCATCGCCAGCGGGCAGTACGTCCGTCACCCGGGGCTCGCCCTGGGTGATGGTGCCCGTCTTGTCCAGCGCGACGATCTCCGTTTTGCCGGTTTCCTCCAGGGACGCCGCCGTTTTGAACAGTATGCCGTTCTTTGCGCCCATACCATTGCCCACCATGATGGCCACCGGCGTGGCCAGGCCCAGCGCGCAGGGACAGCTGATCACCAGCACAGAGATGCCCCGGGCCAGCGCGTTGCCGAAGGACTCGCCCAGGAGCAGCCACGCGATGATGGTCACAATAGCGATGGTGATCACCGCCGGCACGAACACGCCGCTGACCTTATCCGCCACCTTGGCGATGGGCGCTTTGGTCGCTGCCGCGTCGCTGACCATTTTGATGATCTGGCTGAGCGTCGTATCCTGCCCCACCCGGGAGGCGCGGCAGCGGATATAGCCGGACTGGTTCACCGTGGCGGCGGAAACCTGATCGCCCACCTCCTTATCCACGGGGATGCTCTCGCCGGTGAGGGCGGATTCATTCACGGCGGTGTGCCCCTCCAGAACGACGCCGTCCACAGGAATATTCTCGCCGGGACGCACCACGAATACATCGCCCACCTGCACCTGCCCGATGGCCACAGTCTGCTCCGCGCCGTCCACCAGCAGGGTCGCCGTTTGAGGCGCCAGCTTCATCAGCGTCTTCAGCGCGTCGGTGGTTCGGCCCTTGGAGCGAGCCTCCAGCATCTTGCCCACGGTGATCAGGCTCAGGATCATGGCGGCGGATTCAAAATAGAACTCATGGAGATAATGCCCCGCGTGCTCCATATTGCCCAGCGCCTGAGCGTCCGCCATGGCAAAAAGCGCATACACGCTGTAAAGGAAGGAAGCCGCCGAGCCCAGCGCCACCAGCGTGTCCATATTGGGTGCGCGGTGCCACAGGCTTTTGAAGCCGCTTATGAAGAACTTCTGGTTGATGACCATCACCGCGCCCGTCAGCAGCAGCTGCGTGAGGCCGATGGCCACAGGATTGCGGCTAAGCAGCTCCGGCACGGGCCATCCCCACATAACATGACCCATGGAGACGTACATCAGCACCAGCAGGAATCCCAGCGACCACCACAGCCGCCGTTTCAGCGCCGGTGTTTCCTTATCCGCCAGGGCGTCCTCATTCACAGCGCCGGAGCGTGCCTGCTCCGCTCCCTTTACGGATGCGCCATAACCCGCCTCCTCCACCGCGCGGATGACCTCCGCCTCGCCGGCAGAGCCCTCCACACCCATGGAGTTGGTCAGCAGGCTCACCGAGCAACCGGTGACGCCCTCCACTTTGTTCACGGCCTTTTCCACACGAGCCACGCAGGCAGCGCAGCTCATACCGGTAACGTTGTATTGCTTCATGCTTGCTCCCTCATTTCATCAGGCGCTGAATCGTCTGTACCAACTCGTCAATGGTCCCGTCCCTGCCCTGGCGGATATCCTCCGCCACGCAGGTATGGATGTGATCCGAGAGCAGCTCGCGGCTGAAGGCATTCAGCGCGGCGTTGACGGCTGCCACCTGATTAAGTATGTCCACACAGTAGCAGCTGTTCTCCACCATGCCGCGAATGCCCCGGATTTGCCCCTCAATGCGGTTCAGCCGGTGGATCAGGGCCTTGCATTCCTCCGGCGTTCGTTCCTTTGTTTTATGACAGCAATCCATGGCTGCACCTCCGCTCAATATACCCCCACGGGGTATACATATCATACCGCCGGAGCGGCATTTTGTCAATCAAAACCACCGGCTTAGCCGGTGGTATGCACCGTGCCTTCAAGGCATTAGTTCCGGCAAGCATCTAAAGACGC
>SVGJ01000024.1 GCA_015056415.1 Clostridiales bacterium | reverse complement strand
AAGCCCGATCCCCAGCACAACGGCGAATACTCCAACGTGTGGTGGAGCTACTCCTGGCTCACCGCCCGCAAGCTGGGCGCGGAGCTGCACGATATCGCCCAGGGCGGCATCGCTCTGATGGACAGGACGGGCTATTTCAACGGCCCGGATTATGTGGGCATGCTTTCCAGCTATGACAAGGTTCGCTACAATCCCTGCTACGGCCCGGTGAAGCCCTGGGATTTCAGCCGCTACACGCCCCATGTGGTGGTGCTGGCCATCGGCCAGAACGACGCCAACCCCGTGAACATCATGGAGCAGGATTACGAGGGCGAGGCCGCCCGGCTCTGGCGTGAGCAGTACGCCGGATGGATCCGCAGCCTGCGGGCAAAATACCCCCGGGCCACCTTCGTGCTGACCACCACCATCCTCAACCATCACAAGGCCTGGGATGACGCCATCGACGCTGTATGCGACGAGCTGCGCCAGACCGATCCCCGCATCCACCACTTCCTGTATTCCAACAACGGCCGCGGCACCCCCGGCCACATCCGCGCCTCCGAGGCGGAGGTCATGGCTCAGGAGCTGAGCGCGTTCATCGAATCGCTGGGCGAGGAGATCTGGGAAGATTAACAGCGCTGGAGGAACACATATGGAAAAGCAGATGACCCCCGGTCAGCTGAAGAAATGGTTCGATTCCGAGGAATTCGAACAGCAGTACCACACCGATGCTCCCCTGGGCGCGTGGCCGGACGCCAATGGCACGCACTTCGCCCTGTGGGCGCCCACCGCGCAGGAGGTGCGGCTCAACCTGTACCCCGACGGCGGTAGCAGCCAGGAGCTGCGCCGCGTCGCCATGCGCAGGGGCGAACGCGGCCTATGGCTTCACGATGAATACAGCAGCCTTTCCGGCGTCTATTATGACTATGACGTGACTGTGGACGGCCATACCCGCCGCACCCAGGATCCTTATGCCAGGGCCTGCGGCGTGAACGGCCTGCGCGGCATGGTCGTCGACCTTGCCGGCACCGATCCCGAGGGCTGGGCCCAGGACGTCGCTCCCGCCAGGCCCGCCGAGGACGTGATCTACGAGATCCACGTGAAGGATTTCACCTGGGATCCCCACAGCGGCGTGCCGGAAAAGCTCCGGGGCAAGTTCGCCGCCCTGACCCTCACGGATACCACCCTGGACGACAAGGGCGATCATCCCACCTGCCTGAGCCACGCAAAGTGCCTGGGCGCGACCCACATCCAGCTCATGCCCGTCTACGATTACGGCTCCGTGGACGAGGCCGGCGACCCCGATGCCTTCAATTGGGGCTATGACCCGGTGAACTACAACGTGCCCGAGGGCTCCTACGCCACCGACCCCTATCACGGCGAGGTTCGCATCCGCGAAATGAAGGAAGCAGTCATGGCCCTGCACCGGTGTGGCTTCCGGGTCATCATGGATGTGGTGTACAACCACACCTACCAGCTGGAATCCTGCCTGTTCAAGGCCGCCCCCTGGTACTACTACCGCCAGAAGGAGGACGGCAGCGCCTCCAACGGCTCCGGCTGCGGCAGCGAGATCGCCTCTGAGCGCAGTATGTGCGCCCGTTACATTCTTGATTCTATCCTCTATTGGGCCGAGGAATACCACATCGATGGTTTTCGCTTCGACCTGATGGGCATGCTGGACGTGCCGCTGATGAACCGCATCCAGCACGAGCTGGACAAGCGCTTTGGCAAGGACGAAAAGCTGCTCTACGGCGAGCCCTGGGCCGGCGGCGAGTGCCGCCCCCGCGCCGGGGTGGAGCTGGCCCATAAGGGCAACATGAAGAAGCTGGATCCTGCCATCGGCGCCTTCTGCGACAACACCCGCGACGCGGTGAAGGGCAGCGTGATGGACGAGCGCTCCACGGGCTTTGTCAACGGCGGCGGCCTGTGGGCCGACAGCCTGGCCAACTGTGTCCGTGGCTGGTCGGGGCAATACGGCGATTTCGCCGCCCCCTCCCAGACCATCACCTACCTCTCTTCCCATGATGACTGGACGCTGTGGGACAAGCTGGTCTGCACCATGGATCCCGGCCGCGACTTCGCAGGCCGCGACGAGCGTGTGGTGCAGGCCAACAAGCTGGCCTTCGCCATACTGGCGGGCTGCCAGGGCCACCTGTTCACGCTCTCCGGCGAGGAGTTCGGCCGCACCAAGCTGGGCGTGAAGAATACCTACAACGCCCCCGTGACGCTGAACCGCATGGACTGGCAGCGCAGCTATGACAACCGTGACCTGGCCGAATACTACCGTGGCCTCATCGCCCTGCGCAAGCAGCAGCCCGGCCTGCGGGATAAATCCACCGCCGCGGCCGGACGCATCCGCGCTATCCGCCAGTGGGACAGCCGCGCGGCGGCCATCCTGCTGGATAACGACGAGGGCAGCCTTTATCCCGAGCTGCTGCTGGCCTACAACGTCTCGCAGCAGGCGGTGGAGGTCAACCTGCCCGAAGGCGACTGGGACGTGCTGGCCAATGGTGAGAGCAGCCTGCTGTGGCAGAAGCCGGAGACAATTTCCGGCAAGGCGCAGATCGCCCCCATGGCCACGTTGATCCTGGGCAAAGTGAAGCAATAAGCAAAACGGTCTCCGATTTTCTCGGAGACCGTTCTTCATTTACGTGATGGGATCCGTTGGATCCACCCGATGATCTGCCCGGAAAGCAGCACTGTCAGGAACGAATACGCCAGCTTGCCCAGAGGGATGTACGTCAGCGAAAGCGCCAGCACGGTAAAATCCGTGATCAGGTACACCCATTGGATGTCCCAGCCCAGGATGCGCTGCAGGCTCATGGCCAGGGCGTCGTCCCCGGCAGCGGCGCCGCCGGCTCTCACGCTCATGCCCGCGCCCACGCCAATGAACACCGCGCCCAGCAGCGCACTCCACAGCGGCGACTGAATCAGCTCTGGCCACAGGGGCGCGAAGGGCTCGCACAAGGCGTAGAATAACGAAAAGCCACCCCCCGCCAGCAGGGAATACCAGATGAAATCCTTCCCCAGGGTGCGCCAGCCCAGCAGATAGCACGCGCCGTTGAGCACCAGGCTGGTGATGGCCGGGGAGATGTGCAGCCAATGGTTGATAAGTAGCGTCGCACCCAGGACGCCGCCCTCGGTCACACCGGAGTAAGCATGGATATTGCTCACGCCCACAGCCTGGATGGCCGCCCCCAGCAGGGTGAGAAAACAGTTGATCGGTTTCAATCGCGGCAGCAAGGTAACAAGTCCTTTCAAAATATAGCAATCCCGTTCATCCTATATAATCCGGCAGGATTTGTCAAGCGCAGAGGGATTTGCAAATTTGCGCAGTTCGTGCTACTATATAGACAGACCCGGAGAAAGAAGGTGTTTCATCCATGAATATACACGAATCCGCTGAGGACTACCTGGAGACGATCATGATGCTGCAGGAGGAGAAGGGCTATGTCCGCTCCGTTGATATCGCCGCGCACCTGAACGTCACCAAGCCCTCCGTCAGCTTTGCCATGAAGCGCCTGCGCGAGAACGGCTACATCACCATGGACGAGGAGAACCTCATCACCCTGACTGAGCAGGGCGAAGCCATCGCCCGACGCGTTTACGAGCGGCACAAGGTGCTGATCTCCTTCCTGATGCAGATCGGCGTTGATCCCATCACCGCCCGCGAAGACGCCTGCCGCATCGAGCACGACATTTCCGAAAAGACCTTCGAGGCCATCAAGAACCAGATCCAGTAATCCCATCGGCCATCAACAACCCCCTCCGCGCTTCATCCCGCGGAGGGGGTCGTTTATTCACCCGATCAATCCATGTACCAGCTTTCCGGGATCTCCATATCGGAAACGCACATATCCCTGTCAGCCCGGGACCAGATCTTCATCATCATGTCGGTCATTTTGCGCACATCGCACACATAGACCGTAGCGTTGCCCAGCTTGCCATACCACACCGCGCCGGCCATCTCAAAGGCCTTCTTGTAATTGGGATAGTACTCCGAGCAGCCCGAGACATCCGCGGGCAGGCCGTGGACCTCGTGGGGATGGAAATCCGGACACCGGAGGGTATTGCCATCCCAGTCGGTGATGGTCACGTCAAAGCCCTCCGCAGCCAGGCGGTTCTTCACATCAATGCGCTCGTCCACCGCGTGGAGGTAAGTATTGCGCTCATGACCCACGCCCAGCAGGATCACCTTGCCGCCCACGTCATACAGCCGGCTGAGCGCGCCGCCCATGGGCGCTGGCGTACCTGACTTTTCCTCGCCCTGGATATACGCCCGGGCATTCTTGCCAAAGGCTGCCATGGAGTGGGTGGGATGCAGCGAACGGACGCCGTCCTTGCGCTGAGCGGCGACACGGGCCAGCGTGCCGATGTTGGGCACGGAGGTGCGTACATCAAAATACGGGTTAGCCTTGTTCACTACGGCCCAGGTGTGGGTGGGCACCAGCAAAAGGCCCTCGGAAAGGTGCTGCGTCAGCGCGTCGATCAGGCCGTCGGCGCCGTCCTCAATGGGGCCGACCTTGCGCAGCGCGGCATGGATGGTCACGGTATCATCATGGGCAATGCCCATTCCCTCCAGGAAGCGGAGGATATCCTGTTTGGTGGTCATGTGATGTTCTCCTTTGCAGATGCTGATGTTATCATAGCACATCACGCCGCTTTCCACAAGATAACAAAAGCCTCCGAAGCCGTTGCCCCGGAGACTGAGTGTAGCTCACTTATGGTTTTACCAGATAATACTGACTGATCTTTCCTTCTTCATAATTGTCATTTTCCTCGATCAGCACCCCGCCGTTTTTCCTGATGGTCGCAGCAGACGCGAGATTGTCTTTATAGCAACCAAGTATGACTCTGTTCTTTCCCTTTTCTCTGCAAACGGACAATGCGTATTTGAGCATGGTAGTCGCGTATCCTTTATTTCTTTCAGATGGTCGCACGCCATACCCTATATCACCATATTTTTTTGTGAGCGACTCAGGCAATTCGTATCGGATGCTTAATAAGCCTATAAGCTTGTTATCATCAAAGCAAAGGTACAGCAAGGATCTGCCCCATGCTTCATCGCCCGTCAACGCATTTCTTTGTATCTTTTCTGCCCACTGAGAATATTCAGAGGACGTCAGGCCCAAGCTTGCACTGATACCGGTCTCTTCATGATCGTAGTGCTCTTGAACATACGCTTGCAAAATGCTTTTGTCGCCAATCTCAGGAAGTCTGTATATCATTTTCCCACCCGCAAATTCAAGTTGATCGAAATAGACTATACCATATAGTTATGGAAAATACTATAGCAACAAAAAAAACGATGGCTTTGTATCAAAACCATCGTGCTTTTCTGACAACAGTCGATAAAAATGATACGGTTTCATTTGGTTTCAAATGGTTTCACTCAAAAATGAAACCATAGAGCGAAAAGTGAAACCCTCTGTGGGCGTATTAGGGACCCATAAAGGATATCAAATTGCACCCCTTCTCTTTGCCGACTTTCATCATATATTCCATCCGGTAGAGGAAACGCTGATAAAAATCAACAATGAGTGCCACTTGGGTATCATCCTCTGTAGGTCTGTTGGCATTGTACTCTGCGATCTCTTCTTCGTTTAGGTTTTTCGCATATACCAGCTGGTAGGTTGCGGTGCCCCTCTTAATTTTCAGTTTTTGGGTGTATTCGGTCTCTCTTCCAGAAATCAACGCATCAACGGTGTCCTCAATGTCCTTTAAGATCAGTACCATTGAATCGAATGTGAAAAAGTTATGCTCTAAGTACCATTCAAAGCCAGAAACATCTTTTCTCTTCTTATTTTCTTCAAGTTCTTCATCGAAATGCTGATAGAGAAACGGTGTGAGGTATTGGGCAACATCGTCTTCTTCAATTGAAATTTCTGCGCTTCTCATTTCTGCAACGCTATCCAAATCAGCGGTATTTTCATATTCGATGACCCGCACCGGCATAATCCAGAAATAAGACGAACTGTCGTGGCCATCAACAATGCCGATTTCTTTCTTGAAAATGTCTCTGCCGATGATCATAAAAGAAAGGTTCTTTATTTGGGTGAGAACCTGGTTATTATCATATTGATTGGCAGTGGCATCATCCAACAGCTTCTGTAACTTTTCAAAGGATTTGTGGCAAATATCCGACTCTAACAAAAAGTGATGAATCGTATGGTAGAGGACGCGATCTGACATATATTTTGCATAATCCTCTTTAAGTAAAGCCAGCATATCTCTGATGCACAGCTGGGATGAATTGCACAGACGCATGAAATCCGTTTCCTTCTGCGGAAACAGCCCCTTCATGGCATCTACAAGTTCTTCTCGGCTTACATCGGGGTAATTGGAAACGGTAAGGTGATCATTTCCGGCATTGCTGTGTTTTCTCCACCATTTATATTCGGGGTTGTAAATGTAGTAAAGATACCCACCGCAGGTTATAAATATCATATCTTCCTCGGGGAACTTTACCGCCTCAAAAGTATCGAACAATTTCATAGTCAATCACCCTTTCCTTTGTATTTCTGATTATATCACAGTATCTGTCCGATTAAAAGGACAATGAAGCTTTCCTTCAACGATGAAACTTACCTATTCACAATGAAACTAATCTATTGTGCCGAAGTACTGAAATCCCTTATGCTACAAGGATTTTCGTATATAGAAAAAGCACGATGGCTTTGTATCAAAACCATCGTGCTAATTTGGTGCGGGAAACAGGACTTGAACCTGCATGAAGAAAGCCCTCACTAGAACCTGAATCTAGCGCGTCTGCCAATTCCGCCATTCCCGCAGAACGGAATTTATTATACTGCCCGGCATCCCGCTTGTCAAGCGGTTTTTTCGTTTTTTTGCCGAATGCGTTTTTGATGTTCTTTCTCCGTCAGGCGGTTGACAGGGCCGCCCTCTTGCCGCTATGATGGATGGGCAACATTGTATACAATACGGATATCATAACGTATTCCGGAGGAATGAATATGAACCTGACACAGAAAATCCTGTCCACTCACCTGCTCAGCGGCGAGCTTGTTCCCGGCACGGAGATCTCCATCCGTATCGACCAGACCCTCACCCAGGATTCCACCGGCACCATGGCCTACCTGCAGTTCGAGGCCATGGGCGTGGATCGCGTGAAGACCAAGAAGTCCGTGGCCTACATCGACCACAACACCCTTCAAACCGGCTTTGAAAACGCCGACGATCACCAGTTTATCCAGACGGTGGCCAAGAAGCACGGCATCTATTGCTCCAAGCCTGGCAACGGCATCTGCCATCAGGTGCAGCTGGAGCGCTTCGGCGTGCCCGGCTACACCCTGCTGGGCTCCGACAGCCACACCCCCACCGGCGGCGGCATCGGCATGCTGGCCATTGGCGCAGGCGGCCTGGACGTGGCCGTGGCCATGGGCGGCGGCGCTTATTTCCTCAGCTGCCCGAAGGTGGTAGGCATCAAGCTTACCGGCAAGCTGAGCTATGGCGTGGCTGCCAAGGATATCATTCTGGAAGTGCTGCGCCGCCTGACCGTGAAAGGCGGCGTGGGCAAGGTGATGGAATACATCGGCGATGGCGTGGCCACCCTGACTGTGCCGGAGCGCGCCACCATCACCAACATGGGCGCCGAGCTGGGCGCCACTACCTCCATCTTCCCCTCCGACGACGTGACCCGTGCCTTCCTGAAGGCGCAGGGGCGCGAGCAGGACTGGACCGAGCTGAAGCCCGATGCCGACGCCACCTATGACGAGATCGTCGAGATCGACCTGAACACCCTGGAGCCCCTGGTGGCCAAGCCCCATATGCCCGACATTGTGGAAACGGTGAAGGAATGCGGCCCTATCAAGGTGGATCAGGTGTTCATCGGCTCCTGCACCAATTCTTCTTATACTGACATGATGCGCGTTGCCCGCATCCTGAAGGGCAAGACCGTGCATCCCGATGTGAGCCTGGTCATTGGCCCCGGCTCCAAGCAGGTGCTGACCATGCTGGCCCGCAACGGCGCGCTGGCGGATATGCTGGGCGCCGGCGCCCGCATCCTGGAAAGCGCCTGCGGCCCCTGCATCGGCATGGGTCAGGCGCCCAAGTCCAACGCCATCTCTGTGCGCACCAACAACCGCAACTTCTTTGGCCGCAGCGGCACCAAGAGCGCGGGCATCTACCTGGTCTCCTGCGAAACGGCGGCCATTACCGCCCTCACCGGCGTGCTGACTGACCCCCGCTGCCTGGACATCGATCTGGACATTCCCCTGCCCGAGGCCTTTGAGGTCAACGACAACCTGGTGATCCCCCCGGTGGAACCCGGCGCGGAGGACACCGTGGAGGTCGTGCGCGGCCCCAACATCAAGCCCTTCCCCATGGGCAAGGCGCTGGCCGACGATGTGTCCGGCAAGGTGCTTTTGAAGATGGAAGACAACATCACCACCGATCACATCGCGCCCTCCGACGCCAAGCTTCTGCCCTTCCGCTCCAACGTGCCCTACCTCAGCGACTTCTGCCTCACCCCCGTGGACAAGGATTTCCCTGCCCGCGCCAAGGCCGAGGGCGGCGGCATTCTGGTGGCCGGCAGCAACTATGGCCAGGGTTCCAGCCGCGAACACGCTGCCCTGGTGCCGCTGTATCTGGGCATCCGCGCGGTGATCGCCAAGAGCTTTGCCCGCATCCACCAGGCCAACCTGATCAATAACGGCATCCTGCCCATGACCTTTGAAAACGAGGCGGACTATGACCGCATCGATATGGCCGATGTGCTGACCCTGCCCGGCGTCCGCGCCCTGGTGGAAGAAGGCAGCGAGAAGTTCATCCTCCGCAACGAGACCAAGGGCGAGGAATACACCGTGCTTCTGCCCCTCACCGAGCGTCAGAAGGGCTGCATCCTCTGCGGCGGCCTGCTGAACTACACCCGCGAAAGCTCCAAGTAACAAGGAGGCGCCATGCGTTACCGCTACCTTCTGGCTGATAACGACAACACCCTCATGGATTTCAATGCCGCGGAAAAGAAGTCCCTCCAGGGCGCACTGGGACATTTCAGCAAACCCTTCTCCGAGGAGATCTTCCAGGTGTATCACCACATCAATGATCTGCTGTGGAAGGCCCTGGAGCGGGGCGAGACCACCCAGGCGGAATTGAAGATCGAGCGATTCGCCCAACTGTGCAGGCATTATGGCTGGAGCGACATCGACGCCAAAGACCTGGCTGTGGTCTTCCAGGACAACCTTTCCACCCATGCCGATCTGCTGCCCGGCGCCATGCACCTGCTGCAGACCGTCCACGGCAGGATGAAGATCGCCCTGGTGTCCAACGGCGTCAGCGCCACCCAGCGCGGCCGCCTCAGCGTGTGCGAGTTCACCCACCTGCTGGACGCCATCGTCATCTCCGAGGAGATCGGCGTCAGCAAGCCCAACCCGCTCATGGTGGAAAAGGCCCTGGAAATGCTGGGCTGCACCGACAAACGCGAGGCCGTCTTCCTGGGCGACAGCCACTCCGCCGACGTCGCCGCCGCCTGGAACGCCGGCGTGGACAGCATCTGGCTCACCCGGCACGGCAAGGGCCAGAGCGATAAGGCTACCTATATCGTCGAATCCCTGGAGGAGGCCGAGGCTCTGCTGCTGCAATGATGTCCCCGCCCCCATGCGAGGTGCCCTATGGAACTGAACATTATCCTCAAAAACTTCCTGAACGAATCCAGCAAGCTCACCGTATTCCCCGCCAAGCGGAAAATGAAGCTCTACGCACTTTTGTACCTGGCGCAGAAGTTCGAGCCTGGCAGGGAATACGCCGAGCGGGAGATCAACGACATCCTGCTGGACTGGCACACCTTTGCCGACCCCGCCACCCTGCGCCGGGAGCTGTATGACTATCGCTTCTTGGACCGCAGCCCGGACGGCAAAATCTACCGGCTTGCCCTGCAACTGCCGGAAGCGAATGTGGATGCCTGGGTTCAGGCACATTTGTAAAAAATCAGTACCTGCAAGGGGGGCAATCTGCGATCGCCCCCCTGTATTTGCGTATTCAAGCATCCTCTACCTCTTGCCAATCCTCCCCTTCGGTGATACACTAAGAAAAACTGATCGTTGGAGGTACAATCAAATGGCCTTTCTGCAAGTGCAATTCTTTTCCGAAACGCTGAACGTGGCGTCCACCGTGAACGTTATCATGCCCGAGCCCAGCCAGGGCATCGGCATCACCGCCGCCCAGGAGGGCGAATTGCCCAAGGTGCTGTATCTGCTCCACGGCTACAGCGACGACCACTCCATCTGGATGCGCCGCACCTCGGTGGAGCGCTACGCCGCCGAGCATAACCTGGCCGTGATCATGCCCGCCGTCAATCACAGCTTCTACACCAATGAGGTGCAGGGCGAGCGGTACTGGGACTACGTCAGCGAGGAGCTGCCCCGGGCCATGCACCGTTTCTTCCGCTTGTCTGAAAAGCCGGAGGATACCTTCGTGGCCGGCCTTTCCATGGGCGGCTACGGCGCGATGAAGCTGGCGCTGACCCATCCGGAGCGCTTCGGCGCGGCGGCCAGCTTCTCCGGCGCGACGGATATCTGCGACCTGACCGGCAAGCGCGAGGAGCGCCTGATGGAGTTCAAGCGGGTCTTCGGCCCCCTGAGCAAAATGAAGGGCAGCCGGCACGACCTGTTCCACCTGATGAAGAACAGGCCGGAGAAGGCTCCCCGGCTGTACGTTTCCTGCGGCACAGCGGATTTCCTGTATGATCAGCATGAGAAGTTCATCCCCGCGCTGAAGAAATACGGCTGGGACGTGACCCACTACGAGGAACCCGACGCCGTGCACGAGTGGGGCTTCTGGGATCGCGAGATCAGGAAGTTCATCCCCTTCGCGATGAACAAGTAAATCGACCCATCCCTTCACGGAGGTATCGGCATGGCGATCATCACCATCGACCACAATCCCACCCATGAGGGTCTGCTGGATATGCAGGCCAATATCCCCTTCGCCTCACCCGACGGGGAGGAGCTCTCGCTTCAGCTGGTGAAGCCCCAGTGGGCCTCCGGCGGGAAGGGCTTCCCTCTGGTGCTGTTCATCCAGGGCAGCGGCTGGCAAAAGCCCAACCAGTTCTGGGAGATCCCCCAGCTGTGCCTGCTGGCCATGCGTGGATACGTCATCGCCAGCGTGACGCACCGCTCCTGCTTCACCGCCCCGGCTCCAGCCTTCCTGCAGGACGTCAAGGCTGCGCTGCGCTTTTTGAAAGCCAATGCCCAGCGATTCGATATCAACAAGGACCGGGTATGCGCCTGGGGCACATCCTCCGGCGGCAACACCTCGCTGCTGCTGGGTCTGACAGCGGACGACCCCGCCTTTGAGACCGGCGATCACGCCGGCGAGTCCACCGCCGTGCAGGCAGTGGTGGATTGCTTCGGCCCCGCCTCCCTGGTGGATATGTACGATCATCAGCCCAGCGAAGTGCAGCACAGCGATGGGAACCTGCTCTTCGCCCTTGCCGGAAAGGATCCCTCCACCTGCCGTGAAAAGCTGGCCCTGGTGGATCCTGCCGCCTATGTACGCCCCGGGCGCCAGCTGCCGCCCTTCCTGCTTCTCCACGGTGACGCCGACGACCTGGTGGCCTATGATCAAAGCGAGGATTTCTATCACCTGCTCACGGAAAACGGCCATCGGGCCGACCTGGTCCGCGTCACCGGCGCGCCCCACGAGGACACCTTCTGGAGCCGTGGGCTGCTGGAGATCATTTTCGCCTTCATCGAAAAGAATCTGTAAACCATTACCGCCAGCCTTTCCTCTTTACAGAACGCACCAATGTGGTATAATATGTAAGTACATCTCCCCTGAAGGAGTGATCCTGTGAAAAAAGCCCTTCTGTATGTGCTGCTCATCGTGTGTCTTTTGTGTATGTCCGGATGTGTTCAGATGAACTCGCCCGAGGACGGTTATGATGTGTCCGGTACGCTGAATGTTTCGATGGACCCGGCGAACGAAACACTTACCAGCGCTGATTCAATCATTCTTTCCGGCAAGGTGCATATCCATGTTTTCGAGCAGCTGGATCTGGACGATCCGGTTCTTGAAATAAACGCAGAGGATATGTCCGCCACCATCACGGGAACCGATCCTATAACCATTGACGTCGATATTCCCTATGAAGGGCTGGCTTACAGCACCGACTATTATCTCGACATGGCGGAATTGAGTATAACCGTGATGGCTGGCGATGAGTTGCTCAAAACCTACTCATCTCCTACGTTCGCAAACGACACGGCAACCTTCACGACCATCGACCAGCCTCCGGAGCTCCCTCCCGAGGAAGAGCCACCCGAGGAAGACCCGCCCCAGGAAGAGCTGCCGGAGGAAGATCCGCCCCAGGAAGAGCTGCCGGAGGAAGATCCGCCCCAGGAAGAGCTGCCGGAGGAAGATCCGCCGGAGAATATTTCCCCCGGAGAGGATCAGCCTGAAGATGATCTCCCCGAGGACATCCTGCTCGAAGAAATGCCTTCCGAAGAGGATCAACCCGGAGAAGAGTATCTCGGTGGCGGGGAAGCCATCCCCGAGGAGAGCATCCCCGCCACCGGGGATGAGTCCGGCATCGCACTCTGGCTGGTTCTTGCTGCTGCCAGCCTGATGGGTCTGCTGGTCATTCTCCGAAGCAGAAAGCGCGCCTGACCAGGCATCCGTCAATGACGCCTCATTCATCCCCTTCCCCGCAGACATCCGTCCAGGGAAGGGGATTTTTTTCAGGCAAGGCGCCACAGCAGCGTTGCCGCGCCGGTCAATACCACAAAAAACTGCTCAGTCCCGAAGGACTGAGCAGCCTTTATGTTCTTGTGTAATCCTGAATTACTTCTGCAGAGCGGCGGACTCGCCAGCAATACGGCCAAACACGACGGTGTCGGTCAGAGCGTTGCCGCCCAGACGGTTGGTGCCGTGGATACCACCGGTCACCTCGCCAGCGGCGTACAGGTTCTCGATGATCTCGCCGCCCTCATTGTAAACGCGGCACAGGGTGTCGATGCGCACGCCGCCCATGGTGTGATGCACGGTGGGCACGCGGGCGCCGGCGTAGAAGGGAGCGGTATCGATGGGAGCGCCGAACAGGGTGCGGCCGAACTGGTCAGCCTGGCCCTCCAGCTCGCCGCCGGTGCAGTACTTGTTGTACTCATCGATGGTAGCCTTCAGGTTCTCGGCATCCACGTTCATCAGCGCAGCCAGCTCGTCCAGGGTGTCGGCCTTCACAGCGCGGCCGGCAGCCACCAGCTGGTTGGCAGTCTCGCCGAAGTTGTTCACTTCGTCGCCGGTGGAATAGGTATCGGAGTCCATCACGATCCACATGAGCGCGTCTTCCTGAGCAAACAGGTCGCGGGTCATGTCGTCGCGGCGGCCGCCCTCGTCGCCGTAGCGCAGGCCGGACTTGTTCACGAAGATACGGGACTCAACACCGTGCTCGATGTTGCCGGACAGGGAGCCGGTCTCGGGATCGCCCAGGGGCAGCAGCTGGATGTTGCCCATCTGGATGAAATCGGCCTGCAGCTGCTGGAGCATCTTCACGCCGTCGCCGGTGGCGCCTTCGTGGTTGGTGGAGAGAACCTTCTCGTCCAGGGTACCCCAGATGGCGTCGTAAGCCATGCGCAGCTCAACGTTCTTGGAGAAGCCGCCGGTGGCCACCACAACGCTCTTGGCATTGATGGTGATGGTGTTACCGGTCTCGCCGGTGCAGACGATGCCGCAGGCAGCGCCCATGTCGTCCACCAGGATCTCCTCGGCCTTGGTGTTGAGCATCAGGTCGATTTTGTCGGTAGCGTCGATGTACTTGGTGTAGGTATCAAAGAAGCCGGTGCCGGCCACCATGGCGGGCTTCCAGGCACGGGGCCACAGGCCGCCGGAAACGGTGAACACAGCGTCCTCGCCCAGCCATTCCATGCCCAGCTCCTTGGTCCACTGGATGGCGTCGTAGGCATTCTCCACCAGGGTCATGACCAGCTCGGGATCACCCTGATAGTCGCCGCCGGACAGGGTCTGGGTGTAGTGCCAGTACACAGAGTCATTCTGCTTGATGGCGAACTCGCTGCGGTCTTCCACAGCGTTCACAGCGCCGCCGGCCAGGATGGTGTTGCCGCCCACCTTGGGCATCTTCTCCACCACGATGACCTTCGCGCCGTTCTGCTCGGCAGAGATGGCAGCAGCCAGGCCAGCGCCGCCGGCGCCGATCACGACCACGTCAGCCTCGAGGGTCGCGTCATCAGCCTTTTCCACCACGACTTCCTTCTTTTCCATCAGGGCAGTGGTGTCGACGTTGTTGCTCTCCAGAGCGTTCTTCGCCGCTTCCAGGATGCCCTTGGAAGTGAAGGTGGCGCCGGAAACGGTATCCACGTTGATGGAGTTCAGCTCCTTCATGTCAGCGGGGATCTTTTCCACGGCCAGGTCGCACACGCCGGGGGTATCGGAGCACTCGTCCACCACCACGTCCACGATGGAGCCGTCGTCGCCCAGGGTCACGGTGACCTTGATATCAGCCGCGAAGCCCTTGCCGGTGCCGGTGTAGCTGGTGTCAGCCAGGGCCAGACCGGCGGTCATCATCATGGCCAGGGCCAAGATGAAAGCCAGGATCTTCTTCATGGTATTTCCCTCCTTATTTCTTGATTGACAATTTCCTGTCAATCCTTTGTGTATATTATACCACAAAAATGATATGAATCAATAGTAATTTCCCGTTCTACTTTCAGACTTTTTTATCTTTTACGGCTTCCAGACTCCACCGGTGTGAAAATTCTCCCCACCCAGTTTTCTGGCCGTCATGCGAAACAGAACGCAGCCGTCCGGGCACACGATGGTCTTGGTATACTGTCCATCGCCGCCGATGTTCCGCAGATCACCCCCGGAACGGACCGCCTCCATGATGGGGAACATCTGCAGCATCACCTTGGAGCAGATGCCGTGGCCCTGCCGGTTCACCGGGCAGCCGTAGGTGCAGGTATACACGTCGCCGATCTCCTCGCCATTACGGCAATAGCGCTCGGTCTTGTCGCCCCGCAGGAAGCCCACCACCTCGATGGTCCACTCGTATTCCTCGTCATACCATTTCTTCATGTGCCTTCTCCTTTCACAGAAAAAAGCCGCAGCAAAAGCGCTGCGGCTGATGGTATTTACTCGTCTGCCAGTTCCTCTTCCAGCAGGGCCAGGTCGTCCTCTTCCTCCTCGGCCTGCCGCTTCATGGCAGCCTCGTCCTCGGGGGCGGGCTCGGCGAAGAGCTCCTTGCGCAGGATGGCGTCGATCTCGTTTGTGATCTCGGGGTTATCCCGCAGGAACAGGCGGGTGTTCTCGCGGCCCTGGCCGATGCGCTGATCCTTGTAGGAGAACCACGCGCCGCTCTTGTGGATGATATCGCGCTCCACGGCCATATCCAGCAGGGTGCCCTCCTTGGAGATGCCCTCGCCGTAGACGATGTCGAACTCGGCCACGCGGAAGGGCGGAGCCACCTTGTTCTTCACGACCTTCACCTTGGTGTGGTTGCCCACGATGGCGGCGCCATTTTTGAGCTGCTCGCCGCGGCGCACATCCAGGCGCACGGAGGCATAGAACTTCAGCGCGCGGCCGCCGGGAGTGGTCTCGGGATTGCCGTACATCACGCCGACCTTCTCACGCAGCTGGTTGATGAACACCGCCACGCAGCCGGTCTTGTTGATGATGCCGGCCAGCTTACGCAGGGCCTGGCTCATCAGCCTTGCCTGCAGACCCACGAAGCTGTCGCCCATTTCGCCGTCGATCTCGGCCTTGGGCACCAGCGCGGCCACGGAGTCGATGACCACCACGTCCAGCGCGCCGGAGCGCACCAGAGCCTCGGCAATTTCGAGGGCCTGCTCGCCGGTATCGGGCTGGGAAACATAGAGCTCGTCGATATTCACGCCCAGCTTCTTGGCATAGACGGGATCCAGCGCGTGCTCCGCGTCCACAAAGGCCGCGATGCCGCCGGCCTTCTGGGCCTCAGCCACGATGTGCAGGGCCACGGTGGTCTTACCGGAGGATTCAGGGCCATAGATCTCCACGATACGGCCGCGGGGAATACCGCCTACGCCCAGAGCTGCGTCCAGGGTGAGGCAGCCGGTGGGGATCACCTCGATATTCTGGGCGCCAGCCTCGCCCAGCTTCATCACAGAACCCTTGCCAAACTGTTTATCCAGATCAGCCAGCGCGTGCTCCAGCGCCTTGAGCTTCTCTGCCTGCGCGCCATCCTTGACGGGGGCAGTCTTTTCGGCTTTCGCCGCTTTTTTCGTTGCCATGTTGAACACATCCTTTCAACCAGATAGGTTTATCCTATCACGCCCTGTTCGCATTTGCAAGGGGAACACCGCAAATTTCTACGAGATTCGCCAACCCTATTCTTCTATAATGTTATTTGCTCAAAATGCAAAATTGCTTTCTCGTGCGAGAAAGCATAGCATACTGTTTTCAATTCTCACCTGAGATCAATAAGAATATAGACCTGATTTCCATTATCGGTTACAGATAGAGATCTTCCAATAGCATGAGGATCCCCCTTTTTGTAGAAGTAGAATAGAGAATCAGCTTCTGTTGGTACAGATGAACCATAGTTTTCCTTGACATAGCCGCTAACATTATTACTTGAATATTCGATGGAGTTGTCACTGCTGTAAAGCCACCTATTCTTTTCAGGAAGCCTTAATGCAATGCAATCTCCGTGGCAACTCAGTTCCAGTTTTGTTCCATAGCCCGAGTCCACAACACGGATAGTAGCATAATCATTCTCATACGCCCAGCCAGTCGCCTTTTTACAGCTACAGCAGATCCGCGCAAATTCTTCAATTGCTTGGTATACGTCCTGTGATAGATGCAAGGAGCTGTGTTCTCCTCCACCAGTACTTGAACTATCCATATTTGTCTCCCGTATTTTTTTATAACCACTATATAGCCATTTAGGAATTTTAACCACACAGAAGATTAAAACTATAATTGCAATAATCCCTTTCATGATTCAACATTTCCTTTCCGAATATCTCTATTTATAATGATTCATTAGATATCGTTGTACTAACATGGACACCATGTCCTTATATTTTTCTACAGCTTGCTTAAAACATTCCGTTTGACTCATTTGCATCGCTGGCGTTAGATAACAGTTTAGCAAGTGATACGCAATAGAATCCTTCTCTTCATCCATATCTATTTTTTCCACCAGCGCTGGTCCAATCTCGCAATAGCTCACCAGCATATCCATATGCGCAGGAACAAGGTACGCTTCCTTCACTTTATCGTAAGCTGCAAACCACTCCTGCGTATCAAGCTGCAGTATCTGGCACACCTTAGTCAGGATGGCACGACCTGCGTAAATGAAGCCATTGCACCCATAAGTATTCTGATCAGAGCGCTCATAGCGCCGGGAATAGGAACACCATCTTTCACCATACTTGTTCTCATCACTGGAGCCACGCCATACGATGCATTCACCACAATAGTATGCCATTGTCGATCTCCTCCTTTTTTTCATTATAGTAAAGATATTTACTAAAGTCAACAGTAAATTTCTTTACTATGTACAATCGTGTTGAAAGGAGGCGAGGGCATGGAAGCGTATTGCAGGATCATCCGCGATCTGCGAGAAGATGCCGACCTGACACAGTCGCAGATCGCCGCGATTCTCGGCACATCGCAGACAATGTACGCCCGCTACGAGCGCGGCGCCAACGAAATGCCCATTCGCCATCTGCTCGCGCTTTGCCGGTATTATCATGTTAGCTCTGATTATATCTTGGGGTTGACTAAAGAAAAGTGACTCAGCATATCCGATTGTTCTCCTTGTGTACTTCCCTTGACATCCGATCATTCGCAGGCGTATAATCCACTCATGGATACAGACCGTATCCGCAGGAGGAAATACCATGCGCCATTGCTTCTACTTTACGTTTAGCATCCCGGGCGGCTTTGCCGTGCCGGGTGTTTGAGCGTACCGTTGAAGCAGCGCCTTATGTTGCCGCAATGACGCGGCGCATATCAGGGAAGGCTCTTAACGGGCCTTCCCTTTTGGTTTATTTTGAAGGAGGCATTCACCAATGATCATCGTTCTCAAGCAGGGCACGCCCCAACAGGAAATCGACAGGCTGACAAACATTATCATCAGCAAGGGCATCAATGTGAACCCCATGTTCGGTTCCGACCTGACCATCCTGGGCCTGATCGGCGATACCAGCCAGGTCGACCCCGCTCAGATCGAGTCCTTCCGCTGCGTTGAGCGCATCATGAAGGTAGCCGAGCCCTTCAAGAAGGCCAACCGTATGTTCCACCCCGGCGAGAGCGTCATCAAGGTGGGCAACACCGAGGTCGGCGGCAAGAAACTGGCCATCATGGCCGGCCCCTGCTCCGTTGAGAGCAAGGAGCAGATCACCTACGTGGCCCAGGAGGTCAAGAAGGCCGGCGCCACGGTGCTGCGCGGCGGCGCCTTCAAGCCCCGCACCTCGCCCTATGCCTTCCAGGGCCTGAAGTACGATGGCCTCACCCTGCTGGAGGAGGCTCGCGCTGTCACCGGTCTGCCCATCGTTACCGAGATCATGAGCCCCTACGACATCGAGATCTTCGAAGAAAAGGTGGACTGCATCCAGGTGGGCGCCCGGAATATGCAGAACTTCGACCTTCTGCGCCTGCTGGGCCAGTCCAGGAAGCCCATCCTGCTCAAGCGCGGCCTTTCCTCCACCATCGAAGAGTGGCTCATGAGCGCTGAGTACATCATGGCCGGCGGTAACCCCAACGTGATCCTGTGCGAGCGCGGCATCCGCACCTATGAGACCTACACCCGCAACACCCTTGACCTTTCCGCTGTCCTGGCCGTGAAGCGCCTGAGCCACCTGCCCGTGATCGTCGATCCCAGCCATGCCACCGGCAAGTTCTGGATGGTGGAACCCCTTGCCCGCGCCGCCATTGCCGTAGGCGCTGACGGCGTCATGATCGAGGTCCATAACGATCCCGCCCACGCCCTGTGCGACGGCGCCCAGTCCATCAAACCCGACCTCTTCGCCGACGTCATGAAGGACATCCGCACCATCGCCGCCTGTGTCGGCCGCGAGGCCTAAGGGGGCTTCGCCCCCTTAGGGATCCCCCACCGGAGGGCTCTGCCCTCCGGACTCCCGCGAAGGGCCTTCGGCCCTCTCGACACCCATGCGGGGAAAGCAACCGCAACTGATATCAGCAGGGGTCACGGCGCATAACGGATGCGCCGCGACGCACGCCTGCGGCATGGCGGTGCATACAGGCCCACAAACCTTTGTGCACAGAGTCACGCGAAGGCGGGCGATCTGACCCAGAGCGTAACAAGACGACCACGGCGAAACAGGTCGCCCCCGCGAGGAAGCATGGGGGACAGACGGAGCCTGGCCCGCAGCCCCACGGTGGGTGCGGGGGTCCGGGGCCGCCACTCCCGCTGTACCAAATTGGCGGCCCCGGTCGCTCTTTGGTACTTTCTCGCGAGAGAGAAAGTACACCCCCCAGGCTGGTCCAGCCTGCAAATCCCCCAAGCCTCCGGGCTTGCGCAAAGGAGACCTCCCCATGCCCACCATCAACGTTGCTCTTGGCGACCGCGCCTACCCCATCCACATCGAAGCCGGCCTGATCAACCGCGTCGGCTTCCACGCCCGCGAGATCCTGGGCGATTGCGCCCTGGCCATCATCACCGATGACAACGTCGCCCCGCTGTACCTGCAGCGCGTGCAGGCCTCCCTGGATGCCGCCGGTCTGCGCCACACCAGCATCGTGCTGCCCCACGGCGAGCCCACCAAGTGCCTGGCGCAGCTGAGCAATCTCTACGATTTCCTCTGCGGGAGCCGCATCACCCGCAAGGACGCCATCATCGCCCTGGGCGGCGGCGTCATTGGCGATCTGGCCGGTCTGGCAGCGGCTACCTTCCTGCGGGGCGTGCGGTTCATTCAGGTGCCCACCACCCTGCTGGCCCAGGTGGATTCCTCCGTGGGCGGCAAGGTAGCGGTGGATCTGCCCCAGGGCAAAAACCTGGTCGGCGCGTTCTATCAGCCCGCCGCGGTGCTGTGCGATCCTCTGACCCTCAACACCCTGACCGACGATTTCTGGCGGGATGGCATGGGCGAGGTGGTCAAATACGGCTGCATCTGCGACGAGGAGCTCTTCGCCCTGCTGGAGAAATGTGCTTCCGGCGGTCGCGGGGCCCTGATGGATCACATCGACCTCATCCTGCAGCGCTGCATCCAGGCCAAGGCCGATGTAGTCGCCCAGGATGAGCACGACACCGGATTGCGCATGACGCTGAACTTCGGCCACACCATCGGCCATGCCGTGGAAACCTGCCAGCACTACGATGGTCTCCGCCATGGCGAGGCCGTCGCGCTGGGTATGTCCGTCATGACCCGGCTTACCGAGGCCCGCGGCATGACGGCACCCGGCACCGCCCGCCGGCTGGACACGCTGCTCGCCGCGCTGAATATGCCCCTGCGCCTGCCCGATATCCCCGCGGACGACCTCATCGCTGCCATGGGCATGGATAAGAAGTCCGCCGGTAAAACGCTGCGGGTCATCGTGCTGGATGGAATCGGCTCATGCAGGATCCACGCCACCGATGTGGATTTCTTCCGGGACATGGGCTGAGCCTCGCGTTTTTTCGGCAAAACAATGTGTTTTCTCTTTTCAAACGGCAAAGAAACCGCTACAATAGAATCAGCCTAATCTGCGGACAGCATCGGCTGTCCGTTTTTTCAGGGAGGCACACGCATGACGCTCACCACCTACGCCCGCCGCCTCCTTCGCTGGGAGGCCGACGTACCCCTTATGGACGACCAGCGGACCGCGTTGATCGCAGCCGCCCGGGATGCGTTTCAGCCCCTCGGGCCTGTGGAGGCAAGCTTTGACGAGCAGGGCGATTCCCTCACCCTGCGGCTCCGCCATGCCCGTTTTCCCGCCCTCGTCCAACGCCGGATGGCCCTGTGGCTTTGCGCGCAGACCCTGATCGAGACCGCCTCCATCGCGCTGGCCCAGGCCGGCACCATGCTCATCGGCAGTGAGCTCCCCTCCGACGCTGATTGGTCCGCCTGCGTCCAGCCCCTGCGCGAGATCTCCGACTGGTGGAATGAAGTCTCCCCCATTCCCGGCCCGCAGGCCCGCCGCCACCGCACCCAGCTGCAAACCATCGTCAAACGCCGGCAGTACAACACGCTGGGCGGCTACGTCAGCCGGGAGCTCCGCGTCGCCCCCGAGCCCGGCCTGGCCTGCTATGCCTTCGTTCCACTGGTGATCGAGGCCATCTGGAGCCAGCATGCCGACCTTTCCCTCCACGCCCTGTGCGCGGGGCTGAATCTGGACGAAATGACCCGCCGGCCCCGGGAAGCCCTGCTGGCCTGGCTGAACGTGCTGCCCTCCACCCTGCGCCGGAGCCCCTCAGCCGCCACCGCCGCGCCCATCGACCGGGTCATCGCCGGCATACAGGCTGATTGCTCCCTGCCCTACTCCCAGCAAAACCTGAGCCGCTCCCTGGGCCTGACCCCAGCCTACTTCTGCCGCCTTTTTCTGGAAAAGACAGGCCAGCACTTTTCCACCTTCCTGACCCGCACCCGCATGGAAAAGGCCCAGTCCCTGCTGTCCGACGGCAGGGAGCATTCCCTGGCCGAGGTCAGCCTGGCCTGTGGCTATCCCAACAAAAGCTATTTCTGCCAGGTGTTCAAAAAATATACCGGGCTCACCCCCGGCGAATACGAGCAGCGGAGCAAGTAAACATTCCCTTGCAGGAAAAAGGCCGCCCCCTTCGTTATCATATTGTCGCGGTCAGGCTCCTTCCGCTCCGGCATAGCTTGTCCCGCGAAGCATATACTGCCTTATCTCCATCCGTTAAGGAGGACTTTATGAAGCGACTTATCTGCCTGCTGATGGCGCTGTTGCTCCTGCCCCTTCCCACTTTTGCCCAGGAAGCCGCCGAGGCCCCCGCCCCCAGCATCCGCGTGCTTCTGCAGCGCCTGAACCTCACCGACCGCGCCGATCTGACCCTGGACGGCGTCTATACCGTTTCCGCCGGCAAGGGCGCCAGCATGGCCTTCCCCAAGGGCAGCGAGGTCACCGTGCAGATCCGCGCGGGAGAGCTGTATCTGTTCTATGAGGGCATGAGCATGAACGCCGGCAAGCAGCTGCTCTTCACCCGCAACGCCTCCGACGCCAGCGAAAGCGAGGGCATCCGCTTTGCCCAGGGCGGCAACTTCTATCCCGGCGACCTGCGACTGACCATCGAAAGCGGTCAGCTCAGGCCGGTCATGACCCTCTCTGTCGAGGATTATCTGATGGGCGTGGTGCCCTATGAAATGAGTAACGCCTTCCCCCTGGAGGCCCTGAAGGCCCAGGCTGTCTGCGCACGTACCTACGCCCTTTCCCACGTGGATGAATCCGCCGATCACGATGTGGTGGACACCACCAACGACCAGGTGTTCAAGGGCGTCGACCTTCGCGATACCAACGCCATCCGGGCCATCAGGGAGACCGCCGGCCTGGTGGGTATGTACAAGGGTAAGCTGGCCCACTGCTACTACAGCGCCTCCAACGGCGGCCAGACCGAGCTGGTGCAGAACGTGTGGAGCGGCCGCGGCGATTGGGATTACTACGCCATGGTGGATGATCCCTTTGACCTGGAGAACCCTGAAAGCATCGTCCGCAAAGCCAAGCTGAATAAGGACGCCTCGAACCTCCCGCAGGATTTCTCCGTGGTGGTGGCCAGCTACATGACCGACCAGCTCCTCAAGCAGGGCTTCGAGCCCCTGCCCCGGGCCTTCCGCATCGACAGCATCACCGGCGTTGAGCTGGGCGGCGGCAAATTCGCCGAGCCCAGCCGCATGGTGGACGAGCTCACCATCACCTTTACCTGGTCGGGCCGCAAGCTGCTCAAATGGCACCAGGACGGCCAGGAAAACGATCCGGATGAGGAGATCTACCTCTTCGCCGTATCACCGGAGCCCACCCAGACGCCCACGCCCTCTCCGGAGCCGGTGATCACGCCTGAGCCGGAGCCCATCTACAGCGAGTTCATTCCCGTGGAGGAACCCTTCACCCTGACGCTGCCCCTCTTTCCGGAGGTCATCCGCGCGCTGAACCTTTCCATTTCCGGCAGCGATAACGAGATCGTTACCCTGAAGGAGACCGATGAAGCCTTTACCCTGGAGGCCCGTCGCTACGGCCACGGCGTAGGCATGAGCCAGCGCGGCGCCCAGTGGATGGCCGCCCAGTACGGCAAAACCTGCGAGGAGATCCTTTCCTTTTATTACCCCGGCATGACGCTCTCCAGGGTGGACGCGGGCGCCGCCGTGTTACCCACCACCCAGCCCGAGCTGGCCGAAACGCCCGCTCCGCCCGCCACCCCCACGCCGCGCCCCACCCTGATGCCCGTCACCGGCGAAATGCCCCAGGGCGCCTATCTGGCCAGCGTGGAGAACATCGAGGATGATTCCAGCCTGAACCTTCGCGCCGAGCCCAACACCGCCGCGGAGATCCTGATGCGCCTGTACAAGCACCAGCAGCTGGCCGTGCTCGGGATCTGCGACGATCCGGCCTGGGTGAAGGTCAGGACCGATGTGATCGAAGGATATGTGATGCTCAGCTTCCTGGAAAAAGTTCAATAAAAAAATTATTATTGGAGCTTCGGCTCCTTTTTTTGATACGCTTCGTCCCCTGATGCTCATTCGGCTTTTCCGCCGCTCCCCGATTTTCTGCCGCTCCTGCCAGAATATAAAAATTACACGGGATATTTTTGTCCCTTTTGATTGATGGTTTTTTCTTTGCGTAAAAATCACTTTGCATTTGGGAGGATTGACAACCACATACAACATGAATATAATCAGTTTATCCGCTGATTACCTAATCGCTTACCTAATAGCCCCGTAACGCGTTAATCCTCTTAACGCAATCGCCATTTGTTGTTGCGTTTTTTTCAGCACGGTTGATCAAATCAAGAAGCATCGGAGGTAGGCCCCTTGAAAAAAATCACCATGCGCGACATCGCCGACGTCGTGGGCGTAAGCGTCGTTACTGTTTCCAAGGCGCTTTCCGGCGAAAGCGGCGTCAGCCAGGGGATGCGGGAAAAGATCATCCGCACCTCCATGGAAATGGGATATGTGAACCCCAACGCCAGGCGAAGCCAGGCCGTCAAGGCGCTGGACATCGGCGTGCTGGTTCCCATGCGCTTTTTCGAGCCGGATTCCTACTACTCCATGCTCTCCCCCATGCTGGTGCAGGAGCTGACCAACGCCGGTCACTTCTGCCTGCTGGAAACCCTGGACGAGGCTGCCGAAAAAAACCTGGAGTTGCCCAACCTGATCCGCCGGCGCCATGTGGACGGCCTGATCCTGCTGGGCGAGCCCAGCAAGGCATATATCAAGGCCATCACCGCCCAGTCCACGCCCATCGTCTTCATGGATTTCTACGATGACCGCGCCAGCGCCCCAGCCGTCGTGGGTGACAACACCTACGGCTCCTACCGCCTGACCAGCCACCTCATCAAGAATGGCCACCGCGACATCGCCTACGTGGGCCGGACCTCCCTGACCAGCAGCATCATGGATCGCTTCCTCGGCTATTACCGCGCCATGCTGACCAACAGCCTGACCGTGCGCGACGAGTGGATCCTTGACGACCGCGACGAGCACGGCGATGTGGTCGCCCCGGAGCTTCCCAGGGAGATGCCCACTGCCTTCGTCTGCAACTGTGATGTTACGGCGCAAAAGCTCATCGTAAAGCTGATGGCGCACGGCTATCGCGTACCTGAGGATATCTCCGTCGTCGGCTTTGACGAATATCCCGCTACCCATCCGCCCCTGCCGGCCATCTCCTCCTTCCGCATCAATTACGAGACGATGCTGCGCTCCGCCGTGCAGCTGATCATCGATTGCTGCACCGGTCGCGGCGCACTCCCCAGCAGGATCGTCATCGGCGGCCATCCCCACTACAAGGAATCCGACGGCCCTGCCCCCACGCTGTGACGCCCCCGGGAAGCCGCCGAAAAATGCGGCTTCTTTTCCTTTCGCCCATTGACACGGGGCCGCCAGCGTGATATGGTTGTCTCAACAACCATCGTTCCACAATCAAACATATCAGGAGGTTTCTTTATGAACATTTTCGTTACCGGCGGTACCGGCAATATCGGCCAGTATGTCACCCTCGCCCTGCTGGAGCGGGGCCATCATGTGCGCCTGCTGACCCGTACCCCCGACCGCATCCCCGCGTATCAGACCATGGAGAACGTCACTGTGATCAAGGGCAATATCCTTGAATTGGACGTGATGGAAAAAGCGCTGCAGGGCTGCGACGCCGTTGTTCACATCGCCCTGGGCTGGGGCAACGATCCCGTGGAGATGCTGGATCACGATACCCGCGTTACCGCCTTCCTGCTGGACGCCGCCGAGCGCGCCGGCGTGAAGAATTTCGTCTACACCAGTTCCACCGCCGCCATGGGCCCCCTGCGCGACGGCATGGATGAAACCGACCTGCGTATGCCCACGGATCTCTACGGCTCCACCAAGGCTTCCTCCGAGCTGTATATGCTGGGCTTCCGCCAGTATTACTGCCGTCAGGGCGGCTATGGCGAGAAGGTCAAGCTCCGCCGCAACATCATCCGCCCCGGCTACACCTTCTCCAACCCCGCGGTGCCCGGCGGCGCGTCCCAGTCCGACGAGCGCTTCAAGAATATCGCCGAGGCTATCGTCAACAATCAGGATCTGACCCTCTCCCGCAACGACGGCACCCAGTTCCTCTCCTCCCGCCAGATCGCCCAGCTGTATGTGAAGCTGGTGGAAAGCGACATGGATGAGGAGATCTTCCTGGCCCTGGGCAAGAATTTCATCTCCTGGTATGACATCGCCTGCATGGCCAAGGAAATGACCCCCGGCTCCACCAGCAAGGTGATCGCCTCCGACGAGGAAGGCCATCACGCCCTCTACGGCGTGGGCAAGATGGAGCGCGTCTTCGGCCTGGCCTTCGACAGCGGCGAGGATCTGAAGGAGCACATCGCCTGGAACCTTGAACGCGCTCAGGCCGCCAAGGAAGGCAAGGCGACCCATAACGTGCTGCACGTCTGGTAAGATTGAAGGAGGATAAAACCATGCCTTACGATAAGAATGACCCCTGGCAGCGGGATGACGACCAGTCCATCCTGTGGATCTATGATGTGGAGACCGGCGAAAGCACCAAGGTGGCCGAGATGGATTACCTGATCGAAGCCCCCAACTGGACGCCCGACGGCAAGGAGCTGGTCTACAACAGCGAAGGCCGCATTTTCCGTATCGACCTGGAGACCAAGTCCATCACCGAGGTCGACAGCGATTTCGTGGATGACTGCAACAACGACCACGTCCTCTCCGCCGATGGCAAGCAGCTTGCCGTGAGCCACGCCACCCGCGAGGACGGCAAGTCCCGCATCTACACGCTGCCCATCACCGGCGGCGTGCCGCGGCTGATCACCCCGCTGGCCCCCAGCTATCTCCACGGCTGGTCCCCCGACGGCAAGACCCTGGCCTACTGCGCCGAGCGAAACGGCGAGTATGACATCTACACCATCCCCGCCGAGGGCGGCATCGAGACCCGCCTCACCGACGCCCCCGGCCTGAACGACGGCTCCGAGTATGATTCCGTGGGCGAGTACATCTGGTTCAATTCCGTGCGCTCCGGCCTGATGCAGGCCTGGCGCATGAAGGCCGATGGCTCCGAGCAGACCCAGATGACCTTCGACGAGAACTGGAACACCTGGTTCCCCCACATTTCCCCCGACCGCAAGCTGGTCTCCATGGTCTGCTACAAGAAGGGCGACGTCCAGCCCGGCGAGCACGTGCCCCACAAGTTCGTGGAGCTCCGCCTGATGAACGCCGACGGCTCCAACCTGCGCACCGTGGTCAAGCTCTTCGGCGGTCAGGGCACCATCAACGTGAACTCCTGGGCGCCCGACAGCAAGCGCTTCGCCTATGTGACCTACACCATCCGCGGCATCGGCATTCCGGAGGAGGAGTAAAACATGGAACATCCTGTGAGCAAAAAGGGCTTCATCCAGATCAACATCGTGGTGAAGGACATCGAGCTGGCCGCGAAGAAGTGGGCCGAGCTGCTGGGCATCGAGGTGCCTGAGATCCGCATCAACCACCTGGAGGGCAACGAGCACTACACCTACCGCGGCGAGCCCGTCTCCTGCGACCTGAAGGTGTGTGACATCCACATGGAGGGCTTCGTCATCGAGCTGCACCAGCCCATCGGCGGACCTTCCTCCTTCCAGGAGTTCATCGAGAAGCACGGCAACGGCGTGCACCACCTGGGCTTTGAGGTGGGCGACCAGCGCGACGCCGTCATTGCCGACCTGACCAAAGCCGGCTACGATACCAACCGTACCCTGGGCATCTACCCCGGCAGCAGCTGGACCATCGTTGATTCGGAGGATGTGCTGGGCGTGAACCTGAACATCAAGCCTGTGCGATAAACAAACAGAGCCCCGGCTCCATCAAAGGAGCCGGGGCTTTTTAATATCAGGCGATGCCTGCCTCGGTAGCCGCATTGGTCTGGATCTCGTTCATGCGGGCGTAAATGCCGCCCTTGGCCACCAATTCGGCATGGGTACCAGTCTCGGCCACCTTGCCGTCCTCGATAACCAGGATCATATCCGCGTTGCGGATGGTGGAAAGCCGATGGGCGATGGCCACGATGGTACGCTGACCCGCAATGCCCGCGATGGCCTTCTGGATCTGCCGCTCCGTCTCCACGTCCACCGAGGCGGTGGCTTCGTCCAGGATGATGATGGGTGACTTGCGCAGGATGGCCCTGGCAATGGCCACGCGCTGCTTCTGTCCGCCGGAGAGCCGCAGGCCGCGCTCGCCCACCCGGGTCTCGTAGCCCTCGGGCATCTGCAGGATATCCTCGTGGATATTGGCCGCCATGGCCGCCTGGCGGATCTCCTCCGGGGTGGCCTCGGGCACAGCGTAGCCGATGTTCTCGGCAATGGTACCGTTGAACAGGAAGGTATCCTGCAGCACCGGCGATATATTCCGGCGCAGGCTCTCCATGGTCACGCCGCCAATATCCTTTCCATCCACCAGGATACGCCCCGCGTCGGGCTCATAGAAGCGGGAGATCAGCTGGGTCAGGGTGGTTTTGCCCACGCCGGTGGGGCCAACCAGCGCCAGCATCTTGCCCGCCTCGCAGTGGAAGGACACGTCCCTGAGCACCGGCGAGCCGGTGGCGTAGGCAAAGTCCACGTGCTCGAAGGTAATGCTGCCCCGGGCACGGCCCAGGTCCACAGCGTCCGGCTTATCCTGGATCTCCTGGGGAGCATCCAGGATGGCCAGCACACGCTCGGCGCCCGCCATGGACTGCTGCATGCTTTCCAGCAGGTTGGCCAGACCGGCAATGGGCGCGTAGAACAGGCTCAGATACAGCATAAAGGCCACGATGTCCTCCACGCTCAGGCCGTCGCGCATGGCCAGCCAGCCGCCAAAGGCCACCACCAGGATCGTTCCCAGAGAGGAAATGAACTCCACCGAGGGATGGAACACCGCGCTGACCTTCAAGGCGTGGAGCATGGCGCGCACATGCTCGAAATTCTTGCCGTCCACCTGTTCCGTCTCATACTGCTCGCGGCCGAAGGACTGGATCTCGTGCACACCGGAGAGATTATCCTGCAGCTTGCCGTTGAGCTCGCCCATTTTCTTCTGGGATTCCCGGAAAAACGGGCGGACCTTCTTGGAGAAAACCAGGCCGGAAAGCAGGATCAGCGGAATGGGGAAGCAGGTGATCAGCGCCAGCTTCCAGTTGATGGAAAGCAGCACCGCCAGCACGCCCAGGAAGGTGACCACATTGGTGATCACATCCGGGATGATGTGGGCATAAAGCAGCTCAAAATCGCGGGTATCGTTGACCACGCGGCTCATCAGGTCGCCGGTCTGCTTGTCGTGGAAATAGCCCAGGTGCATCCGTTCCAGCTTGTCATAGGTCTTGGTGCGCAGGTCGCCCACCAGGTACCACGCCGCCCGGTGCGCCAGGTAATTGCTGGCAAAGCGGAACAGGATCCGCAGAAGATACAGCGCCACCAGCACCACCGTCAACAGGCCGATGCTTTTCAGCGCCGCCTCGTCCACGCCGCGCTCCACAATGCCCGTCATGGCGGAAAGCGCCCGGGGCGCCGCCAGGTTCACGCCGGTCAGGCCCAGGGTGGCCAGGATCGCGATGATATACAGGCTTTTATACCGCACGGCCTCCCGGCTGAGTCTCAAGAGAAGCTTCATTCGTTTTCTCCTTTTGTGTGATGCATCCAGTATATCACGCCACCCATATCCTGACAATTATTTTTCTCGCCACAATTAGCGAAATATGTTATAATACTCCCGGAAAAAGGAGGATCTGCCATGATGAACCAAGTTAAAACAGCGCTGCTTGGCATGCAGCGCCACAACTGGGAGCAGGGCGTCGCCGCCCAGGCGTTCCTGGAAGCGGGCGACCATGACGTCGCCATCGCCATGGCCGTGGAGGGCGCCAACCGCCAGCAGGCCGATGGCCGCTGCTGCCAGATCGATGATTCCACCGCTGTGACCGATCCCTGCGCCATTGGCGAGGCGCTGATTTTCGCCTGCGAAAAGACCGGCGATCCCTTCCTGTGCGCCGCCCGGGACGCGCTGCTGCGCTGGGCGCTGCGGGAGGCTCCCCGCACGCCGGACGGCACGGTGCATCACTTTACCCACGACGCGCTGATCTGGGTGGATTCCATGTATATGCTGCCGCCCTTCCTGGCCCGCGCCGGCTATTTTGACGAGGCGCTTGCCCAGCTGGACGGCTACTGGGATATCCTCTTCAATCCTGCAAACAAGCTGCTCTCCCACCAGTGGAGCGACAGGGAAAAGCTTTTCCACCGCAAAGACGCCTGGGCCGTAGGCAACGGCTGGGCCATGGCCGGCATGGCAAGGGTCATCGCGCTGCTACCGGACAGCCATGCCGAAGACCGGCAGCGGCTGATCGGCCGGGTCAGGACGCTGATCGACGCCGCGCTGCCCTTCCAGCTGGAGGACGGTGCCTTCCACGATGTGCTGGATGATCCCTCTGCCTTCCGCGAGGTGAACTTCAGCCAGATGCTGGCCTACACCATCTATCGCGGCGTAGCTGCCGGCTGGCTGGACGCCGCTTATCTCCCCGCCGCCGAAAAGGCCCGCGCCGCCGCCCTGCAGGAGGTGGACGCCTTCGGCCTGGTGCGCAATGTATGCGGTATGCCTTATTTCGACAGCCCCGGCGTGGCGCCGGAGGGGCAGGCCTTCCACATTCTGATGGAAGCCGCCCGCAAAGACCTGCACCGCGCCTGAAAGGAGCCATTCCCCCATGAACAAGACCTTCTCCCGCATTCTCAGCTTCGCCCTTTCCGGCGCACTACTCCTTGGCAGCGCCTCCGCGGCGGAGGAATCCGTCTTCACCCGGCAGATGGTGGAGCGTTCGCTGTACCAGACCGGCAACACCCAGCGCCTGCACAAGGCCATCGATAAGGCCCGCGCCGGCGAAAAAGTCTCTATGGTGTACCTGGGCGGCTCCATTACCGAGGGCGCCCTGGCCCAGCCCCAGCAGACCCATTGCTACGCCGCACTTTCCGCCCGGCTCTTCGCGGAAAAATTCATGGCCGACCCCGCCCAGCTGGAATATCACAATGCCGGCATCTCCGGCACGCCCTCGCTGCTGGGCGTCACCCGGTGCGAGCAGGACGTGCTGGCCTATAAGCCGGACATCGTGTTTGTGGAGTTCGCCGTGAACGACAGCTCTGACGCCAACGCCCAGATGGCCTATGAATCCCTGGTGCGCAAGCTCCTGAACAGCGAGACCCAGCCCGCCGTGGTGCTGGTGCTGACGCTGATGAGCGGCGGCTACTCCGCTCATGTGCACATGAAGCAGATCGGCAAGCATTACGACCTGGGCGTTGTCTCCGTCTACGACGCGATCAAGCCCCAGCTTGACATGAAATTGATGGCGTGGAGCGATTATTCCTCCGACTATGCCCACCCCACCACCGAGGGGCACGCCTTCATCGCCGATCTGATCGGCTACTATTTCGACCAGGCCGCCGCCACCGAGCCCACAGACTACGTTATCCCCGTGGAAGCACGTTACAGCAAGTCGCTGGAGAATCTGCGCAACATCCGTCAGGGCGATCCCGCTATCATTACCGGGGGCAGCTTCCCCTATACCAACGTGACCTGCTACTCCTACACCAAGGGCTGGCGGCACAGCTCCCTGGCCGATAGCAACGATCCCCTGGTGCTGCAGGTGACCGGCGCTTACATGACCATCGCCATCAAGCAGGAGCCGAACCAGCTCTGCGGCAAGGCCGAGGTGTGGGTGGACGGCCATCTGAAAACCACCCTGGCCGGCTATGCCGAAAATGCCTGGGGCAACGTGGTCACCGAGCTGATCCCCCTGGGCGAAAACACCGCCCATACCGTGGAGATCCGCATGGCGGCGGATAACGTGAACAAGTACTTCAGCCTGCTGGACATCGCCGTGGCGGCGGAATAACAACGCGAGGAGGACAATACCATGCGACAGGTCAGGATCGGCGCCCCCGGCTTCATCCTCATGGACGAAATGCGCCGCGATATGCCCGGCACACTGCGGAAGATCGCCCAGCTGGGCTATGACGGCATCGAGCTGCTGGGCTTCTTCGGTCACAGCGCGGAAGAGATCAGAGGCTGGTGCGCCCAGGCCGGTTTGACGCCCTACAGCTGCTTCGTGAGCATGGCCGAGCTGCTGGGCGAAGCCACCGACCCCAATAACCCCATCGATTCCGCCGTGGCCATGCCCGGCAATACGCCTGAGGAAAAGCTGCGATACATCCGCGAGATCGGCTGCGAGTACATCGGCCTGCTGCTCCCGGATGACCCCATGGACGAAACCGTGATGGAGCGGATCAACCGCGCCTCCCGCCTGGCCCGCAGCTTCGGCATCAAGGCGCAGTACCACAACCATGCCCAGGAATACCTGAACCGCTGGGAAGATGGCTACCGCATGGACTACATCATGTCCCATGCCGACGAAGACCTGCTCTTCGAGCCGGATCTGGGCTGGATCGAGATCGGCGGCGGCCGCTGCCCCGACCAGCTGCGCCGCTATGCCCACCGCATCGAGATCGTCCACCTGAAGGACTATTACCGCGAGGCTTTCGATACCGCCCTGCCCCATGTTTTCCGCCCCACCGGCTACGGCGTGATGGACTGGGCCACCCTCCTTCCCCTGTGCGAAGGCGCCGTCCGGCCCCTGTGGTACACCGCTGACCACGACAAGGCCTACGACCGGGATGTTTTCGGCGAGCTGGGGCTTTCCCTGGATTTCATCCGCAACGCGCTGCAATACTGCGACTGATAAGGAGTCTCCCGCCATGTCTGAATTGTTTGAGATCCTCATGATCGTTTGCTTTGGCTTCTCATGGCCGATGAACGTCATCAAATCCTACCGTGCCCGCACCACCAAGGGCAAGAGTCTGCCCTTCCTGCTGTTCATCGCGGTGGGGTATGTGTTCGGCATCATCGCCAAGCTGATCGCCGCCAGCTTCAAGTGGTATGTGCTGTTCTTCTATGTGCTGAACCTGTGCATGGTACTGGCTGACCTGGCGCTGTACGTGCGCAACCGCCGTCTGGACAAGGAAAACGGAATATAAGCAAGCGCAGCGCCCCGCCCGGGACGCTGCTTGTTTTCACGGCAGGAAAAACGCTTCAGACAGCGAAGTGATATCTATCAACGCAAAAGAATAGAGGCACGCTTATGTCCTACGATTGTTACCTTCAGCAGATCGCCGCGACGCTGGCGGAATCCACCGGCTGCACCGAGCCCTCCGCCATCGCGCTGAACGCCGCCACCGCCCGCCGGCACGTGCAGGGCGATATCCTGCGCGTTACCGCCCGACTGGATGCTTATCTCTTCAAAAACGCCATGGGCGTGGGCATCCCCGGCGCTGACGAGCGCGGCGTGGAGCTGTGCGTTGCCCTGGGCATCACCGCCGGCGACTGCGACGCGGGCATGAATGCCCTGCACACCGTTACCGCCGCCCAGCTGGCCCAGGCCAAAGCCCTTCGGGAGAAGATCCGCGTGGAGATCGCCGAGGAGGCCCGGGGCCTGTATATCGAAACCATCATCGAAACGGAGCGGGATTGCCTGCGGGTCATCACCAGCCAGACCCACGACAATATCGCCCGCGTTGAGCACGCCCCCTTCGCTCTCTTTACCCCGGAAAAGAAGGATGCTCCCGCGGCCGAGGCCATCATCGGCGATGTGGCCGCGTATCTGAACTTTGCCAACAATGTTCCGGTGGAGAAGCTGCGGTTTCTCACAGACGCGCTGGAAATGAACCGCCGTGTCTACCGTACCGCCGTGGAGAAGGGCATGGACCGGCAGGTGCTGCCCTCCATGATGCTGAAGGATCCCTCGGTCTTCGTGCAGGCCAAGCGCATGGCGGGTTCCGCCAGCTATGCCCGCATGAGCGGCGTTCCCCTCCCCGTGATGACCGCCACCGGCAGCGGCAATCAGGGCCTGACCCTTTTCCTCACCGTGGACGCGGCGGCCCAGGCCTTCGGCGCGGATGACGAGAAGCTCCTGCGTGCCCTGGCCCTGGCCAACATGGTGAACATCTACATCAAGAGCCACATCGGCCCGCTGAGCAGCGTGTGTGCCTGCGGCGTAGCCTCGGGCCTGGGCGCTTCGCTGGGCACGGTCTATCTGCTGGGCGGCGGCGAGAAGGAGATGCTCCAGGCCGCCCGGAACATCCTCGGCTCCGTCAGCGGCATGATCTGCGATGGTGCCAAGGAGGGCTGTGCCAACAAGGTGGCCCTCTCCGCAGGTCTGGCGGTAGAAGCCGCCTGCCTGGCCATGGAGGGCAGCGGCATCCACGCCCAGGACGGCATCCTGGATAACGATTTCGACCACCTGATCGCTCACCTGGGCGAACTGGTGGTGGAAGGCATGGGCCGCACCAACAGCACCATTGTGCACATCATGATGAGCGAGAAGCGATGCTGAGGCATACGGTGATGCGGACTGTATAAGCTTCAGCATCAATGAAAGTGAAGAGCGGATCGCCCATCAAAAGAAGGCTGACCTGGTGGGAGGATTGTTAAGGAAGAATTTATCCAACAATCAACAAAGGAGCATTCGGCGTTCGGATGCTCCTTTGCTTATGTGGGTGTACAAACGCAATGCACCGAAACGGTGCGTATAATTGCGTCCTCCCCAAATTGCGGGAGGATGAGTTTTTCGCCTGCTCGACCAATTGGAATTTGTTATTGCTGAACAAAGCAAGTTATCCTATCCCTAACTTCTTCAATATCCAGTATATTATCTACTATCTTTTGGTTGTATCTATGTCTCTCGATAGCCAACACATGGTTATTGATTTGAGTGCCATCAAACCATTTTGCAAGACACGGGACAAAATCAGGAGTCTTTTTTTCGTCGCCATAAACCCCAATGATATACAACTTTGAAACGATAGTTTCATACTGTTCTCCGTTATGCATAAAGAAGTCTTGTCCTCGCTCAATAAACTTAAAATAGAGCGACGAAGGATTTCCGCAATACATAGGTACAATTAAAAAGATTTTGTCACAACAAAGCATCCTCATATAAAGGCTGTATATATCGTCTTGGTGATACTTACAATATCCCTCAAAGCATTCATATTTACATCTACTGCAATCGTGGACATCCAGATTCCTAAAATGGATAATGGAATCACCTTTGGAAGCAATGTATTCTGAAATACTATCACAATTTCCATTTTCCCTACCAGAAAAACTAACAACCATATTCATAGTATCACCTCGCCAAATTCAAGTTTATCGCTTTCACTCCATCACAGCAGTGTATGAAACCGCAAGGCAGCAAAGGCTTACGGTTCCGTTATTTGCACGATGGCAGACGAAGGATAACTCCATCCTTTCCATCCTTCTTACTGACGGTCAGCCTTCTTTTTCCATATACGCCAGCAGCGCCTCGCAGCCCTCGCGGATGTCCCGGTAGGCAATATCGAACCTATCCGAATACCACGGGTCGGAGACCTCTCCCGGCCGTGTGGTGAAATCCATCAGCCGGTGGATCTTCCCTTCCGGGTCGCCGCCCAGCATCCGGTGCATATTGCGGATGTTCGCGTTGTCCATGCCAATGAGCAGGTCGTACGCCTCATAATCCCCCCGGGTCAGCTGACACGCACCGCGCTTCTCCACAGGAACGCCGTGCCGCGCCAGCTCTGCCCGCGCCGGCGGATACACCGGATTGCCGATCTCCTCAGTGCTGGTAGCCGCCGAGGCAATGGAAAACCGGTTTCCCATGCCACGCTCCCGCACCAGCTGCTTGAAGATCAGCTCCGCCATGGGACTGCGGCAGATATTGCCGTGGCAAATAAAAAGTATTTTCTTCATCGTCTTATAACTCCAAATAAGTGCTGTGTTTCTTCTCAAATGCCCGATATTGCAGGGACTTCCGGCATTGCTTCTTTTCTGTGGCAACCGGGTATCTTCTCAAGTCTTCCCGTATTGTTTCATTCTTTTCCCTGCAATATTGGTAATACTGTTGGTAAAAGATTGCCCTTTACCAACGGGTGTTTTCAGGCTTGCGCCACTCGAAGCAGCTCCGCCTGTGCATCATCGAACTGCACATGAGTGTAAACATTCAGCGTCACGCTGATGTCCGAATGGCCCATGATGTACTGCAGTGTCTTGGGATTCATTCCGGATTTCGCCATGTTGGAACAGAAAGTATGTCTGCATACATGAGGCGTCACCTTGGGCATGGGGATGCGATAGATCTTGTTGTACTTCTCCACGATGTGCTCCAGGTATTTCTCCCAATGCAGCGCAACCATCGGCCTGTCATTCTTGTCCAGGAACAGAAAGCCTGCATGACCGTCCACCATCGGTTCCACCTTGGGGGCTGTGCGATTGGCGATGATGCGGCGGAAACAGGCTGCCACTTCCTCACT
>SVGJ01000063.1 GCA_015056415.1 Clostridiales bacterium | reverse complement strand
ATCCTGCTGGTGGTGGACGCCATGACCGGTCAGGACGCTGTGAACGTGGCCCAGTCCTTCAACGAGAAGCTGGCCATCGACGGCGTGATCCTCACCAAGCTGGACGGCGATACCCGCGGCGGCGCGGCGCTGAGCGTGCGCGCTGTGACAGGCAAGCCCATCAAGTTCAGCGGCATCGGCGAGAAGCTCACCGATATCGAGCCCTTCCATCCCGATCGCATGGCCAGCCGTATCCTGGGCATGGGCGACGTGCTCACCCTGATCGACAAGGCCACCGAGGCCTTCGACGAGCAGGACGTGGATAAGCTGGCCCGCAAGGCCAAGAATGCCGACCTGACCCTGGAGGACTTCCTGGATCAGATGCAGTCCATGAAGAAGATCGGCCTGAAGAGCATGATCTCCATGCTGCCCGGTATGTCCGGCAAGGACATCGACGTGGACGAGAACGCCATGAAGAAGCCCGAGGCCATCATCCGCTCCATGACGCCCAAGGAACGCCGCAATCCCGGCATCCTCAACGCAAGCCGCCGCAAGCGCATCGCTGCGGGCTCCGGCACCTCCGTGCAGGATGTGAACCAGCTCATCCGCCAGTTTGAGCAGGCCAAGCAGATGATGAAGCAGATGACCCAGCTGAAGGGCAAGGGCCGTATGCGGATGCGCTTTCCGGGCATGTAACAAAAGCGTGGACTCATATACAACGTATATGATTTCCATATAGATCAATCACTACCATACATTTTGAGGAGGAAACCCAATGTCTGTCAAGATTCGCCTGAAGAGAATGGGCATGAAGAAGAAGCCCTTCTACCGTGTTGTCATCGCCGACGCCAAGTCCCCCCGCGACGGCCGCTTCATCGAGGAGATCGGCTACTACAACCCCATGACCGCCCCCGCTGAGATCAAGGTCGACGGCGAGCGTGCCAAGTACTGGCTGGAGTGCGGCGCTCAGCCCACCGATACCGTTCGCGTGCTGCTGAAGAAGACCGGCGTCATCGAAAAGTAAGTCTGATGAAGACTGCGCCGGCCTTGCCGGTTTGAAGAAAGGAAGTCTCCATGCAAGAACTACTTACCTTCATGGCGCAGTCCTTGGTGGATCATCCCGACCAAGTCAGCGTGCATGAAACCGAAGGCCCCGAGGCCGTCATCCTCGCCCTGAATGTGGCTGAGGAAGATGTCGGTAAAGTCATCGGCAAGCAGGGCCGCATCGCCAAGGCCATCCGCGCCGTGGTGAAGGCTGCCACTGCCAAAAACCCCAAGCCTGTTTTTGTTGAAATCCAGAAATCCGCGGGATCTAACTGATCCCGCCCTTTTTGTAACGCCGGATGGATCATTCGGCGTTACAAACAATGTGGAACGGAACTTTCCCTCCCGGAGGAAACAGATGAACGATTTTTTGATGATCGGTGAAGTCCTCAAGCCCCAGGGCATCCGCGGCGAGGCCAAGATCAAGCCCTACGCTGCCGATCCTGAGGACTTCCTGCGCTGGAAAACGCTGTATATCCAGCAAAACAATGATTACGAACCCATCGCCGCCAGGTGCTCCCGTGTGCATGACGGCTTTGCCTATATCACCCTGGGCGAATGCTCCAACCCCAACGACGTGGAGCGCCTGCGCGGCACGCAGCTGTTCATCCGCCGGGAGCAGGCTGTTCAGCCTGAGGGCGACGAGACCTTCATTTGCGATCTCATCGGCTGCGAGGCCGTGGACGAGACGGGCAGATCCCTGGGTAAGCTCACCGACGTGCTCCAGCACGGCCCGGTGGATGTGTACGTGTTCCGTACGGCCCGGGGCAGCATGATGGCGCCTGCCCTGAAGGCCGTGTTTCCCGCTGTGGATGTAGCCGCGCGCCGCATTGACGTCTGCTCCGAAAAGCTGCAAGAGGTGGCTGTTTTTGAAGATTAAGATCCTGACCATCTTCCCGGAGATGTTCGAAAGCGTGCTGAACACCAGCATCCTGGGCCGCGCCCGGGAGCAGGGGCTCATTTCGGTGGAGTGCATCGATATCCGCCCCTTTTCTGACCGCAAGCACAAGAATACCGATGATTATCCCTTTGGCGGCGGCGCGGGCATGGTGATGCTGGCCCAGCCCATCATGGACGCCATGGCGGCGGCCACCGGGCCGGATTTTCACGGCAGGCGTATCTTCCTGGGCCCCCGGGGCACGACGCTCACCACCGCCAAGGCCCGTGAACTGGCCCGGGAGGAGGAGCTTGTGCTGCTCTGCGGCCACTACGAGGGCGTGGATCAGCGGGCGCTGGACGCCTGCATCGACGAGGAGATCAGCATCGGCGATTACATCCTTACCGGCGGCGAGCTGGCCGCTATGGTGCTGACTGATTGTGTGGCCCGGTTCATCCCCGGCGTGCTGGGCTCCGCCGAAAGCCCGGAGGAGGAGTCCTTCTCCGATGGGCTGCTGGAGTATCCCCAGTACACCCGGCCAAGGGAGCTGAACGGCATGGAGGTGCCGGAGATCCTGCTTTCCGGCGACCACGCGAAGATCAGGGCCTGGCGCAGGCAGGAGTCGCTCCGGGCTACGAAGAGGTTCCGGCCTGATCTGCTGCAAAAGGCTCAACTGACTGACAAGGAAAAACGTATGCTGGAGGAAATGTGATGTTCCTGCGCAAACTGACGGTGATAGTGGCGCCGCTGCTGCTGGCGCTGCTGATGTGCCTGCTGCTGCCGCTGCTCGATAACCTGGGCTTCTGGAGCAGCGTGCTCAAGGGGCTTTTGCTGGGTGTGACGCTGGCGCTGCTGCTGCCGGTCTCCGGTGCGGGCAGGCGGCGGGAGCCCTTCGCGGGGCTTTTGTGGATCCCGGCGCTGATCCTGGCGCTGGTGGTGACGTATCAGTATCTGCAGGGCATGGGCATGGTCAACCTGCCTGTGCTGAAGATGCTGGCTACCTCGAAAGGGCAGGTCGTGCTGGTGGAGTGCGCCTTCATCGGTTATATGGCCACCCAGTGTATCCGTACCCGCAAATGATGAAAGGCAGGTGAGCCTATGCTGGATATGCGCCAGTTCATTCAATCGATACAGCGCAGCCGCGGTATATCCGTGGCCGAGCTGGCTGCCATGCTGGGCTACAAGAGCCAGACCTCCGTGGCCCGGATCATGCACGGCAAGGCCAATGTGGAAAGCGTGACCCGCTTCTGTCAGTTGATGAACGCTTGCGAAGCCCTGGCCCTCACGGACGAGGAGACGGACCAGCTGGGCCGCGTGCTGGAGCGCAAACGGCTGAGCCAGGCGGAATACGCCGCCACGGATATCCTCCGCCTGCTCCTGCGGGAGGACCTGCCTGTGGTGGATCCGGTGCTGGTGCTGGTCAATACGGGAGAAAGACAGCGTATGATGGAGCGGTACCTGCCCATGACAGATATGCGCATCACCATATTGAATTGCGAAACGGTGCTGCTCTTCGGCTCGCTGGCCCAATTGGTCAGGCAGGGCAAGGCGAAGGTGGAGCACTATCTGTATTCCGACGACAGCCTGCTGCGCACGGTGATGACCATCCGCGCCGCGCTGCCCATCCTGCACGAGAACGGTTACTTTGGCGGGCTCACCTATGTCAGCCGCGAAGAGATCCTGAATAATCCCCGCGGCATCCTCATGGCGGACGTGATGCTGTGTGAGTATGAGCGGGAGGGAACCCCCTGGTATGACCTGGTGATCTTCCAGAACAAGGAAGAGGGAATGTGCTTTACCTTTCCGGGCAGCGGCACCACTGTGCATCGTATGATGGAGGCCGTGAAGGCCAAGGCGCAGCCCCTCCGTAATGGCGGTATGCCCAGCCTGCGGGAAGGCTACAGCGCTTACCTGCGCTACTGCAGCAATCTTGAGCGGGACAGGGCCGTGTATCGCATCAAGCCGGATTTCGGCATGGAGCAGATCCCGGCGGAGATATGGATCCGCGCCTTCAAGGAGGGCCCCATGGCGGGGGATCTTACCGCTGTGGGCGACACGAAGGAGATGGCTGAGCTTACCCGTCAGCGCCAGAAAAATACCTTCAGCAAAAAGCAGGCGCAGCATCATGTATTCAAGCAGCGGGCGGTGTGGAAATTCGTCCGCACGGGCCGGCTGAGCGATCAGTTCTGGGCCTTCCGCACGCTGACCATGCAGGAGCGCCTGGAGACGCTGCGGAATATGCTGGAGCAGCACACGCAAAATCCCTATTACAAGCTGCACTTCCTCAAGGATGAGGACTGCATCCGGGATGATGAGATCATCTGCTACGACGGCATGGGCATTATTTTCATCAAGGCGGGAACCGACTATAACCTGCAGGCTGCCCACAGCGAGATCATGGTCTCGCAGCCGGAGTTTTTGCGGATCTACCGGCAGTTCTTCCTGCACAGTATCCTGCCCAACAGTGTTCAGCCGGAATACAAGACCCGGAAGATCCTGCTGGAAATGATCGACTATTGCCAGAAAAACCTGCAAGAAGAAAAAACTGCTACCTGACGGGAGCGTTCTTAAGGAACAATTGATCCAATAGAAAGCAAACGAGCATCCGGCGTTTGGATGCTCGTTTGCTTGTGGAACAGCAGACTTGCTTGCTCAGTCTGCGAACTGTAGAAGCGCAATGCACCGGAATGGTGCACATAATTGCGCCCACCCCTAATGGTGGTGAAGCCCCTCTTTTGCTGTCCAGGCATGAAAAAACTGCCTCATTTCAAATTGATTTTCCGTACCTCCGGCCCGTATAATGGATATGGATCCTGCAGGTCACACCAAAGCAAAGGAGCATATCCCATGCAAGACGCCGGCCATTACTACGTTCTCAACCACCTGGTTCAGTTCACCGGCCTTACCGATCGCACCCTGCGCAATTACCTCGCCTCCGGCATTCTCCAGGGCGAAAAGATCAACGGCACGTGGCATTTCACCCCCGAGCAGATGGAGGCCTTTCTCGCCCACCCGGCAGTGCGGCCGAGCATCCTGGCCAGGAATCACAGCCTGGTGTATGACTTCCTGCTGGACATGAAAAAGCCATGCCGGCAGACATGCATGATCTTGGACATCCCCAACGGCAATGACAAGGAAATCGCTGAGTTTTTCTGCTGTCGAATAAATCAGAGTGGTGACAGCAGCCTGCATTTTTCCTTCCACATGCATGCGCCACACAGCCGTGTGATCCTCACCGGCTCCTCCTCCGCGGTGTTGGCGCTTGTCAACGAATACTATGCCGCGCATCCCCAGGATTAAACCCATGGAGCGCAAACGCAAAAAAAGTGGCCGAAAGGCCACTTTTTTGCATTGCAAAGCATCGGTTGTTATGGAAGAACGTCTGGCGTTCGTAGCACTCCACATCGTGATCACGTACAAGGATCTCCGGCTTCTCATCACCCATCACCGTGTTGCGGCCAGCGGCGTAAGGGGCATCCACCTGCTCATTCACTGCCACCATCAGGGGATCGTTCTTGGCAATGACGTTATCGCCCTTGAGGCGGAAATAGCCGTGAGCAGGGTTTTTTCTTGCGCAAAGAGCAGGGGAAAGAGGACTTTTTGCAGAATCAATCCAGCAAAGCCTTTCGAAAAAACGTATATGGAAAGCAGGCGAGACCATGAAAAAGGAGCTCACAAAACTCTTTCCCATGGTGCAGTTCAAGAAGGATACCTGGGAGATCGATGAATTTGACGCGGCCAGCATTTTCTTGCTTGTGGGCACGGAAAAGGCCATGGTGATTGATTGCGGCATGGGCATCGGCGACCTGCGGGGCGCCATTGAGATGATCACCGATAAGCCGCTGGTCACCGTGATCTCCCACGGGCATATCGATCATACCGGCAACGGCCGGCAATTTGATGAATTGTGGATGCACCCGGCGGATCAGGGGGCGCCCCTGCCCATGTCGCTGGAACGTCGCCGCTGGGATACCGGGAGGATAGCGGCGCGGCAGAAGGGCTGCATCGGCGCGCCGTATACCATGTTCCACCTGTATCCCTATGATATCAATGTGGATCTGCGCGAGCCCGGCCCCGACGAGCGGATGCCCGTCATCCGCGACCTGTATGACGGCCAGGAATTCGACCTTGGCGGCGGGCGGATCGTGACGGCGTATCATTGTCCTGGGCACACCGCAGGCGAAATGGTCTTTCTGGACAGTCAGACCCGGACGCTCTTTGCCGGCGACGCGCTGAACTTCAACCTGGGCCTCGGCGCCGTGCCGGCGGAGACTACCCTGCGTGCCCTGAAGCGTATCCGGGACATGGGTGACCGGTACGACGGCATCTACAATGGTCACCATGATTTCCGCGCCCTGGGCGCGCCACTGGATGATGACTGTCTGGCGAACGTGATCGCCCTGCTGGAGGATGCGGTAGCGGGGCATATCACGCCTTGTCAGATCCCCAGTCCCTGGGGACAATCCGTGCCGCTGACCCGTGGCCCCGCCGATCCGGGATCCTTTGGCCCGCCCTGCGAGGGGATGAAGTTCCCTGCCCATTCGGTGACGCTGCGCCGCGGGAGGAATGTGTTGAGCATCGACCCGGAAAACATTTATGAGAAATAAGCGAAGGGCCCGCCGATTGGCGGGCCTTTGCGCTTCAGATATAGCTTGCGTCCTGGCCGAACAGCGGCACAAAATCCGTGCTGGCGGAGGCGGCCTCCTGCTGGAAGCCGGGCAGCTCAAGGGCTTGCATATGGTCGCGGACGCGGTGGTATTCCCGGGCAGTGATGGTGCGATCCAGCCCCTTGATGCTCACGTCGTTGCAGGGCACGTACTGGCGCATCAGGCTCACGGGGGTGCCTGCGGGCAGGTTTTCCTTCATCCAGTTCAAAAGGGCGATGCTCTCGCTGGTCAGGCCGGGAAGGATCAGGTGGCGGATGATCACGCCCCGGCGCATGATGCCGTTTTCGGCATACTGGGGCGCGCCGGTCTGGCGGCACATCTCGGCAATGGCGGCGCTGGCGGCGTCGAAGTAATCGCCGGCCTGGGCGCACAGCTTGCCCATGGCGGGGGAGAAATGCTTCAGGTCGGGCAGGTACACGTCGATCACGCCATCCAGCTTCCGCAGCGTATCCACGGTTTCGTAGCCGGAGGAGTTCCACACCAGCGGTACCGGGGGGCGGTAAATGGCCAGGGTCTCGAGGAGCTTTTCCACATAGGGCGTGGCGGTGATGAAACTGATGGAGTGCATCCCCGCGTCCACCAGGCGGCGCAGGCTGTCGGCCAGCTGCTGCGGGGTGAATTCACGGCCCAGGTTGCGGTGGCTGATGTCGGCGTTCTGGCAATAGGCGCAGCGCAGCGTGCAGCCGCTGAAGAAAACCGCGCCGGTGCCACGGCTGCCGCTGATGGGCGGCTCCTCCCACAGGTGGGGCTGGATGCGGGCGATGCGCATGGTTTCCGGCAGGCGGCAGAAGCCCTGGCCGGTGCTTTCGTCACGCCGGGCGCCACACCGGCGCGGACACAGGGTACAGGATTCCATTGAAATGCCTCCTCGCGGATGATGCTTTATTGTAGCACGGAGTGTTTTTTCACGCAAGCAGGATGAAAATCTTCCGCGAGGGCTTGAAAATACTTGTATTTCCCAACAAACTGTGGTATACTGCCAGAGTGTGGTTAGCTATACCCGCCAAGGCGGGTGTGATGCGCGCACAAATGCGCGATGAATGAAAGAAGGGTTTGACGTAGAGAGTGGACATGGCCGAGCGGCAAGTGGCCGCAGGCAATCCGGTTTTCCTGCCGGAACGCTTGCTGTGCCCGTGGCTGTAAGGCTGATGTTGGCCACTCTTTTATATTGTCCTTCTGGAAGAAACTGTTAATTGTGAGGTGAGAACTACCCTATGCCGAAAGCGGAACTGACGGTGATCGTTACGCCCAAGTGTCAGGCTCTGGCGGATGAGCAGGGCTATGAGCTGGTGGACGTGAGCCTGGACAAGGAGGGCGCGGACAAGTACCTGCGCATCTACATCGACAAGCCCGAGGGCATCACCCTGGACGATTGCGAAAGATATCACCGTGCCATCCAGCCCCAGCTGGAAGCCTACGACTACGATTTCCTGGAGGTCTCCTCCCCGGGCGTGGATCGTCCGCTGAAGAAGGATCGCGACTTCGAACGGGCCATCGGCACGGAGGTGGAGGTTCACCTGTTCAAAGCCATGGACGGCGCCAAGCTTCTGACCGGCTACCTGCAGGACTTCTCCAAGGAGGAGATCGTGCTGGATACTCCCTCGGGCGAAAAGCGGCTGGAGCGCAAGGCCTGCGCCCTGGTGAAGCCCGTGGTGGATATGGAGGGTGTCGAAAGCGTGGACTTGTCCGAATAAGCCGCGCATACAATACGCACTGGAAGGCGGTAACGAAACATGAAATCCGAAATTATCGAAGCTATCAAGGCTCTTGCGAAGGAAAAGGAAATCAGCGAGGAGATGCTCTTCTCCACCATCGAGGAGGCGCTCAAGGCTGCCTACCGCAAGAACCTGCCCAAGGGCGCTGTGGTGCCCACCAACCTGGCTGTGACCGTCAGCCGTCAGACCGGCGCCGCGCAGGTCTTCGCCCGCAAGCTGATCGTGGAAGAGGTCGAGGAGCCCGGCAGCCAGATCACCCTGGAGGAGGCCAGCAA
>SVGJ01000023.1 GCA_015056415.1 Clostridiales bacterium | reverse complement strand
GAGGTTTCTTTTCCGCTAAAGCTTTCCTATCCCACCAGCTCTGCTGGTGGTTATTTTCTTGCTAAAGCGCTTAACAATCAAAAGCGGAGCAGCCTGTGTGGCTGCTCCGCTTTTGTTGTATGTTGGATTATTTGCTGGGCTTCATTTCGACAAAGGTCTCGTAATGGTCGCTGGTGTAGAAAACCAGTCCGTCATTGGAATACACGATACGGTGGGCATTGCGCTTCTTGCCCTCGTAGTAGCAGTCCGCCTCGTAATACTGGCGGCCGCTGGCCTTGGGCAGCAGACCCTCGTAGTTGCCGAAGCGGTCGCCGCCGATGGACTTGCCCGGCGCCACATCGCCCACGTAGTTTTTGCTGCTGTCCCAGCCCAGGGCTTCGGCTTCCTTCTTGGTGATGAAGTTATCCGGCAGCTCGCCGTGCTCGAAGAGGTAATCGGCGATGGCCTGGGGCTCGGTGATGGGACCGGACTGTTTGGGCGCCTCGGTGGGCGCTTCGGTAGGCGCCTCAGTGGGGACCTCGGTGGGCGCTTCGGTGGGCGCCTCGGTAGGCGCCTCAGTGGGGACCTCGGTGGGTGCTTCGGTGGGCGCCTCGGTGGCGGTCTCGGTGATGGCGGCGGTCACGGTGGCGTTTACATCGGCGGCTTCGTTGCCCGTGGGCAGGATGCCGGTGAAGTAGCCGATCGCCAGCAGGACTACTACTACAATACCTGCAAGGCCCTTCTTCATGTTCTTCATGCTTCTCTCTCCTTTTTATTTATGGTAGCGTTCGCCGGAGCGTATCTTCATGGCGCGGTAGAGCTGCTCCAGCAGCATCACCCTTGCCAGCTGATGGGGGAAGGTCATGGGACTCATGGAAAGCTCCTCGTCTGCCCGGGCGATGACCTTGTCGCTCAGGCCCAGCGAGCCTCCGATCACGAACACGATGTTCGAGGCGCCGCGGGTCATCATTTCATCCAGGTGACGGGAGAGGCCGGGGGAATCCCACCGCTTGCCGGGGATGGTCAGCGCGATGACGTGATCCCCGGGCTTGATCCTTGCCAGGATGCTCTCCCCTTCCCGCTGCCTGATCTGCTCCTCGATGGCCGGGGAGGAGTTCTGCGGCTCGGGCAGGTCGGGCAGCTCGATCTCTTCGAATCTGCCGTAGCGGGAAAGCCGCTTCAGATATTCGTCCGCCATGGCGCGGTAGGGCTTTTCCTTCATGCGCCCCACGGCGATGATGCTCATGCTCATGCGTCGGCCTCCTCGCGGATGTCGAAGACGTAGAGCTTCTCATTCATCTGGTCGAAGAGGATATCCACGCGCCGGCCGGTTTCCATGGTGCAGTTCCACAGGTTGTGGCTGCGCAGGGTGACCTTTTCCCGGCTGACGGGATGGATGCATTCCGCGTAGATCACCACGGGGCTGCGGTGGTTGACCCTGACGTTGTAGTTGACGCGGATGTCCGTCACCGTGGCGGGCACACGCAGGCCATAGGTCAGCAGCTCCTCACGGCGGCGCAGACTGCGGCCCAGGAAGTACCGCACAGCCAGCATGGCGATGAGGAACGCCAGACCCAGCCAGAAGAAAACATGACCCAGGATGAACAGGTCCGGGTCGGCGTTGTACTGGCTGAAATACAGCATAGCGCCGCCCAGCAGCGTGTAGACCAGGCCAAGAATGCCGAATACCAGCGTCAGGATGAATCTGACTGTCTTCATGGGCAAACTCCTTTCACAAGTCGCTATACAGTATACCACCAAAAGGCGAAACTTGACAACAGTAGATGAAAACAGTACAATTTATATACTTATGTAAGGATCCGGAAAGAGGGTGCGGATGTGGTTCAGCCGGTGGTGAGCGTGGTGATCCCGGTCTATAATGGCGAGCGCTTTATTGAGGCGTGCATCCGGTCTGTCCTGGCGCAGGATCTGCGCGAGATGGAGCTCATCGTGGTGGACGATGGCAGCACCGACGGCACCTGGCCCCTGCTGGAAAGGCTGGCCGGGACGGACGACCGCGTCCATCCGGTGCATCAGGCCAACGCCGGCGTTTCCGCCGCCCGGAACAGGGCGCTGCAGGAGTGCCGGGGCGAGTTCATCCGCTTTGTTGACGCGGACGACGTGCTGCCGGAGGGCTCCATGCGGGCGCTGCTGGAGAAGATCCGGGAAAATGAGAGCGACCTGGTCATCGCCGGGTATACTGAGGTGGTGGGCCCGGTGCGCAATGCCCGCTGCCTGCGCAGGTGCGAGGATACCCTGCCCTGCGATGACATCCTGCCCCATCTGAACAAGTGGGCCAACAGCTTCTTTTACGGCGTTTTGTGGAATAAGCTCTTCCGCCGTGATCTGATCGAAAAAAATCAGGTGCGGTTCATCTCCGGGCTCAACTGGGGCGAGGATTTCGCCTTTGTGTGCCGCTATATGGCCGGCGTGGAGAAGGTGAGCTACACCCAGACGCTGGTGTATGAATATCAGCGCAACACCGGCGGTATGACGGTGAAGCAGTTCCTGAGCTGCATCAGTCATCCCCTGGCCAACTGCCGCATGAAGTGGCAGCTGTTCCAGGAGCTGAAGGCGCTTTTCGTCCGCCGGGGTGTATATGATCAATACCGCGGCACGCTTTGGCTGTATCTTTTCCGCGTAACGCTGAGCAACTGAGGAGAGAAAACCATGCCTGTGGGAGAGAGCCGCTATATGGAGCCGCTGCAGCTGGCAGGCCGGCTCATCATGGAAAACGGCGGCGAGACCTATCGCGTTGAGGAGACCATCACCCGCATGGGCAAGGCCTTCGGGCTGGAGCGGGTGGAAAGCTTTGCCGTGCCCAGCGGGCTGTTCATCAGCTACTGCCGGCAGGACGGCGATAACGAGACCTCGGTCACCCGGGTGCGCAAGGGCAGCCGCCACCTGAGCCGTGTGGACGCGGTGAACGCCGTTTCCCGCCAGGTGGAAAAGGGAGAGCTTTCCTGCGAGGAGGCCCTCGCCCGCCTGCGGGAGATCGCCGGGAAGCCCTCACACGTCAGCAGACCCATGCTGATCCTGGCCGCGGCTGCCTCGGCCGCGGGCTTCGCGGGAATGTTCGGCGGAAGCGTGGTGGATATGCTCATCAGCGGAAGCGTGGCGGCGCTGGTGGAGGTGCTCACCCATGTGCTGGAGCGCCTCAATCTGCGGGATGTGGTTTCCACCCTGCTGGGAAGCCTGTTTTCGGCGCTGCTGCCGATGCTGTTTCATCGTTTGACGGGCATGGGCGCGGTGGAGCTTATCGTTGCCGGCGCGCTGATGCCCCTGCTCCCCGGCCTGGCCATGACCAACGCTGTGCAGGACGCCCTCAGGGGCGATATGGTCTCCGGCCTGTCCCACGGCCTTTCCGCCGTGCTCACGGCGGTGCTGGTAGCCGGCGGCGCGCTGGTGGCCTCGGCTGTGATGAGCCTGATGGGAGGTGCGCCGGTATGATCGCTGCTGAACTGATCCGCACCTATGTGACCAGCCTGCTGGGTACCTGGGGCTTCGCGCTGCTGCTGCACGCCCCAAGAAAAGCCTGGATCCCGGCCAGTATCATCGGCGGCGTGAGCTACACGCTCTACATCGCGCTGCTGGAGCTGGGCAGCCCGGAGGCGGCGGCCATGTTCATCGCGGCGCTGATAGGCTCGCTGCTGGCGCAGCTCTGCGCGCGGCGGATGAAGATGATCGCCACGATCTTTCTCACGCTGTCCATTGTTTCGCTGGTGCCGGGCCTTGGGCTGTACCGGTGCATGGAGCACCTGGGCGCAGGGCGCAACGCCATGGGCCTGCAGGCCGGCGTGACCGCCATGATCGACATTATGATGATCGCCCTGGGCGTGGGCGTGGGGAGCCTTGTGTTCCGCACTGCCGTGACCCGGCCCTGGGCCGCGAAAGGATGATATCCTGTGGCTTGTGTGAAACATCCCCTGCTCACGATCCGCTCCGCCCTGAAGCGGCGCTACGCCCAGGAAATGGCCGGTGTGATGGAAAAGTGGCAGCTCACCGGCATGGAGGTCGACGTGGTGCTCTTCCTGGGGAATAACCCGGGCTGCGACACGGCCTCTGACATGGTGCAGCTGTGCCAGCTGACCAAATCCCATGTGTCCAAGGCGGTGGACCACCTGACGGAAATGGGCTACATCACCCAGGAAAGGGATCAGGGCAACCGGCGCAAGGTGCATCTTTTGCTGACTGACGCCGCCAGGCCTGTGCTGAAGGCGGGACAAGCCTCCCAGAAGCGCTTTGTGGACGTGCTGACCCGCGGCCTTTCCGATGAGGAAAGGGACATTGCCAGGCGTGTCATGGAAAAGATGATCGATAACGCCGTGAAGGAAGAAGCATGATGGCGCATCATTTTCAGCGGGGGACCCGAGGGGATCTGCCCCGGGTGTATGAGCTGATCAGCCGGCGGATCGCCTGGATGGATGAAAAGGGCATCCGCCAGTGGAACGTGACGGACTACTGGGGCTGCTACCCTCCGGCGCATTATGAGCGGGCGGTGGATATGGGCTGCCTGTATGTGCTCCGGCAGGAGGACGGCCCCATCGTGGCGGTGGCGGTGCTCTGGGAAGAGGATGAGCGCTGGCATGGCGATGCCGCGCCGGCGTATTATGTTCACCACCTGACCACAGCACTGGAGGCCCGGGGCGTGGGGGAGATCATGCTGGCGGAATGCTATGAGCTGGCGCGGCGCCGGGGCAAGGCGTTTCTGCGGCTGGATTGCGCCACCGATAGCCCCGTATTGAACGCCTACTACGAGCGCCTGGGCTTTGTGCCCGCGGGGAGCTGCGTCGATGGCCTGTATGAGGGCATTCTCCGGCAAAAGAGCACATAAAAACTCCGCAGCCTGTTGAAACTGCGGAGTTTTTTGTTATTCGTGCTTCAGAACGGGGCAGTTCTCCACCACGGCCACGGCGCCGTCCAGCCAGTTCTCGTTGAACAGCTCGATGAGGCCGGAGTCGCAGGCCTTGGCCAGGGTGGGCTCGATGGGCAGCTGGGCCAGCAGCGGAATGCTGTGAGCCTGGGCCACCTCGATGGTCTTGCCCTCGCCGAAGGGGTAGATCTTCTTGTCGCAGTCGGGGCACTTGATGTAGGACATGTTCTCCACCAGGCCCAGCACCGGCACGTTCATCATCTTGGCCATGTTCACGGCCTTTTCGACGATCATGCCCACCAGCTCCTGGGGGCTGGCCACGATGATGATGCCATCCACAGGCAGGGACTGGAAAACCGTCAGCGGCACGTCGCCGGTTCCCGGAGGCATATCCACGAACATGAAGTCCACATCGCCCCAGATCACGTCGGTCCAGAACTGCTTCACCGTGCCGGCGATCAGGCTGCCGCGCCAGATGACGGGGTCGGTGTCGTTTTCCAGCAGGAGGTTCACGCTCATCAGGCGGATGCCGGTCTTGGTCTCGGCGGGGATGATGCCCTGGTCGCAGCCCATGGCCTTTTCCTTCACACCGAACATCTTCGGGATGGAGGGGCCGGTGATGTCGGCGTCCAGGATGGCGGCGGTGTGGCCGTTGCGGGCGGTCAGGGTAGCCAGCAGGCCGGTGACCAGGCTCTTGCCCACGCCGCCCTTGCCGGAGACCACGCCGATGACCTTTTTCACATTGCTGCCAGGATTCTGGGGAGCCAGCAGGCTCTCAGGCTTGGCGGAGGAGCACTTGTTCTGGCAGGTAGAACAATCGTGCGTGCATTCAGACATTGAAATTCACCTCGGACATATTTTGCCAGCGCACCTTACGGGCGCTTCCCGTAAGATTTCGCCGGGGAAAGTGATTTTCCTGCTTCCGGCGGGAAGAATCCGGCTGGAATTTCCGTTGTAATAGATGTAAACAGCCCCGCGGCGACACGGCTTGTCAGAAAAGGTGCAATTTAGCGCTTGCCATGTGGGGTGGTTTCAATGTACAATAAGAAGGTACCCTTTGTAGTTTCACCCATGGGAGGTTTTGAGCATATGAAGTTTGAATTCAACGGAAAGCGTGTTGGCAAAGGTCTGGCCCTGGCGGGAGCCATCGCCCTGTGCCTGACCCTGTCCGGCTGCTATATCCCGCCGGATGAGATCTCCGCCGGCACCACGAACATGACGGTGGGCAGCAATAACATCCCTTTCCCCACCTTTGATCCCCTTCCCACGGACACCCAGGTTCCTACCCAGGCGCCCACCAAGGAGCCCGCGAATGTTCCCGGCCAGCCCACCATCAACTGGGACGACTGGGGTACCAATGTATCGACGCCTACCCCCAACCCCAACGGCAACGGCGGGGCCATTGTCGTGGTGACGCAGCAGCCTACCAATACTCCCCAGCCCGCCACGCCCACGCCTGCCCTGACCACCAGCCTGAAGAAGGGCGCCTCCGGCGCTGAGGTGCGCCAGGTGCAGAGCCGCTTGAAGGAGCTGGGCTATCTTTCCGGCTCGGCCGACGGCGACTTTGGCGACGCTACCGAGGCGGCTGTCATCGCCTTCCAGAAGGCCAACGGCCTGACTGCCGATGGCAAGGTGGGCAGCCAGACCCTTTCCAAACTGAACAGCAACAATGCTGTGCCCAACAATGGCAACAGCATTGCCGTGGTGACGCAGAAGCCCACCAACACGCCCAAGAAGCCCACCGTGACCAATTCCCCCCGGCCCACCAACACCCCCAAGGTGGATAACGTCTATCTGGAGATCGGCTCCTCCGGCAGCAAGGTCAAGACGCTGCAGCAGCGGCTGATCTCCCTGGGCTACCTGGCCGGTACGGCCGATGGCTCCTATGGCGGAGCTACCCAGGCGGCCGTGAAGGCCTTCCAGGATCGTATGGGCCTGTGGGCCGACGGCGTGGCGGGCCCCGATACCCTGCAGAAGCTGTATTCCTCCAGCGCGAAGAAGGCTTCCACCGTGGCCTCCGTGGTGGGCCAGACCCTTGAGGAGGGCATGAACGGCAGCGGCGTGCGAGCCCTGCAGAAGCGCCTGAAGGAGCTGAACTACTACTCCGGCACCGTGGATGGCGACTTTGGCTCCGGCACCAAGACGGCGGTGATCGCCTTCCAGCGCAACAACGGCCTGAAGGCCGATGGCAAGGCCGGCACGGCAACGATGAACAAGCTCTTCGAGGAAGACCTGGTCAAGGAGAGCGAGGTCAACGATCAGGACACCAGCAATATCTCCTCCACCGGCTATGTGGTGCTGGAGGAGGGCTCTGAGGGCGACGCGGTGCGCAAGCTGCAGAAGGCCCTCAAGAATATGGGCTACTATTCCGGTACGGTGGACGGCAGCTATGGCTCCGGAACCGTGAGTGCGGTGATGGCCTTCCAGCGTCAGAATGACCTGACCGTGGACGGCAAGGCAGGCCCCGCCACCCAGCGTGTGCTGTATGGCACCGGCACCTCCATCTCCTATTCCACCCTGCGGGAGGGCGACAGCGGCTCCGCCGTGCGCAATCTGCAGCATACCCTCTACGAGCTGGGCTATTACGACGGCAAGATCGACGGCGATTACGGCCAGACCACCAAGGACGCCGTCCGTGCTTTCCAGATCCAGAACAACCTGAGCCCCGTGGACGGTGTGGCCGGCAACAAGACCCAGCAGAAGCTGTACTCCTCCTCTGCCAAGGCTGCCACCTCCGCCACCACCGAGTTCGACACCCTGCGCCCCGGCAGCAAGGGCAGCGCCGTTATCGAGCTGCAGGAGGCCCTGGTGCAGCTGGGCTATCTGGCTGAGGTCACCGGCGTGTACGATGATTCCACCACCGCCGCCGTGAAGGCCTTCCAGAGGAAGAACGGCATCGGCGCCGACGGCGTGGCCGGCAATCAGACTCTGCAGAAGCTCTATTCCAACAACGCCAAGCCCAGCGATTAAGGGCAAGGAAAGAAGGACGCGAAAGCGTCCTTTTTTTCCTTGCAGGAAACAGGCGGTGAGATTCGTTGAATAGGCAGAGATTGCCAAGGGAGGAAGCCCTGATGAAACGACTGATGCTTTTACTCATGCTGCTGTGCTGCCTGTGGAACGTGGCCTGCGCGGTGCCCAATCCGGAGGATGTGGCCAGGGAGGCGCTGCAGGCGGCGCACCCGGACTATACCATGCTGGACTTCGACCAGTGGGGCAATGCGGCGGCAGCCGTGCTGGGCAAGGGGGAGGAACGCGTTCTTTGCGTGGCCGAGGGACATACCGGTCAGTGGGAGGTCGTGGTGGACAACCCCAGGGCGCTGCCTGCGGGCGCGGAGGTCAGCCTCTCGATGGATACGGATATTTCGCTGTATTGGAGCATTCCGGACGGGGAAGCTGATGTGACATGGCATTACGTCTGCTTCCGGGGCGCCAAGCAATGGGGAGAGGTAGAGTGCATCCGCATGGCGCAGGGCGAGACCCAGTTGATCGAGACCTCCCTTTATTGGGAAAACGATATGCTGAAGCGGGTGACGGAGTATCGCGACCTCAATGAGAACCTCATCCGGCGGGAGGAAAGCGCCGCCATCCCCGCCAAGTGGATGAGGGACTATAACACCCTGCAAACCTATGATGCTTCTATCCTGCCGGTACAGGAGGATTCGTGGTACTATAATGGCTGGCTGAATGAGACTGCCCTGCGCTTGTGCGCCGGGGAGATCGCGCCGGAATATACCTTCGTGGCCGGCGCGGCCAAGGAGGACGGCATTGAGCTGCTCATGCGGGACAAGGACGGCACCCTGCGCCTGGTGACCAGCGCCTGCTATGATGGCGCGCCCGTCACCAACTTCTCCTCGCCCCTGCCGGAAAACACCCATTACGGCTTCGAGAACTTCTGGGATGCCATTGCGGTGAATATGCATTCTGCTGCCGGGGTCAGCCCCTATGCCGACGGAACCTGGGCGGTGCGCTACACCTGGCCGATGACGGATGAAGGGGATATTCTGTTCTATGGCCGGAACTGGATCTCCTGCGAGGCGGGGCGGGCGTTCAGCCGCATCTATGTGGGCGACCACCCGTGGACAGACATCAGCTCCACGGACTGGAACGCCCTGCCCGCCAGCCTGGAGGAGGCCCTGACCCATCTTGATCCCAGCCGCTGGGCGGTGGTGAACAACCCCAATCCCGCCGACCGATTGCACCTGCGCTACCGTGATGACAAGTCCTCCCGCTCCTTTGGCAAGTATTACAACGGTACCCCTGTGGAGGTACTGCGCACCGCCGGAGAATGGGCCTTCGTCCGGGTGGGCGGCATGAGCGGGTGGATGATGAAAGAATACCTGGCCTTTGGCAGGGACGCCTGGGAGGTGGACGCTGCCTTCCCTGACCTGAGCTATGTGGAGGATAAGGAATACTTCCTTGTGTGGCGGGAGGACAGGATGCTGGACGACAAGTTCCCCGCCGACGGCGACTGGTCGGTGGAGAAGGGGGAGAACTTCTGCATCATAGGCATCGTGGGGGAGGAATGGTATCACATCTGGTTCCCTGACCTGGACAAGAGCGGCTATATGCGTCAGAGCGACTTCTGGCCCGGCAACGGGTGATCACCCCTTGACAGGCAGGAGGCTGGCCCTCTATAATCAGAATAACAAAACCACAAGTGCATACGGAGGTCATTCTGATGAGCGAGATCCTTTTCCCCCGCACAGAAGTGGCGGGCGTGTCCCTTTCCCGCATGATCATCGGCACCAACTGGATGCTGGGCTGGAGCCACCGCGGCCCCGCCAGCGACCATCAGATCACAAACAAATTCTCCGATGGCGAGAAGGCCTTCCCCATGCTGAAGACCTTCCTGGACCGCGGCGTGGATACCATCATGGGCCCGCTGCAGCAGGAGCGCGTCATGCAGGAGGCCGTGCGCTATGCCCAGGAGAAGACCGGCAAGAAGCTGATCGTCATCGATACGCCCATCATCAATGTGGACGATAACGAGGCCGCCCGCCGGGAGGCGCAGGCCACCATCCGCCGCAGCCGCGATTGCGGCGCCACCTTCTGCCTGGTGCACCACTCCAGCGCCGAGCAGCTGGTGAACAAGAACAAGCACATCATCGACCGCCTGCCGGATTACCTGGACATGATCCGCCAGGAGGGCATGATCCCCGGTCTCTCCGCCCATATGCCGGAGCTGGTCACCTATTCCGACGAGAATGAGTACGACGTGCAGACCTACATCCAGATCTACAATGCCATGGGCTTCCTGATGCAGGTGGAGGTGGAGACGGTCAACCAGATCATCCACAACGCAAAGAAGCCCGTCATGACCATCAAGCCCATGGCGGCGGGCCGCACCACACCCTTTGTGGGGCTGAACTTCGTGTGGAACACCATCCGCCCCTGCGATCTGGTGACGGTGGGCTGCTTCGATCCCGAGGAGGCCGAGGAGGATATCGAGATCTCCCTGGCCGCCATTGAACGGCGCATGCCCAACATCGGCAAGCGCTCCAGCCCCAATGTGAACCAGGACGCCTTTGGCAACAAGTAACATCACAAAAAGACCGCCGCTGATATTATCAGCGGCGGTCTTGTCATGAAAGATCAATCTACCAGGGAAAGCTCCGCGTCGGCACGGGCGCCGCCCATCCACATGGTGGAGTAGACGCCGGGCGTGAGGGGCTCGCAGGTGAAGGTGGAGGTCATGCGGTATACGCCGCCGGAAGCGGCGGTTGCGTCCAGTCCGCTGAGGACCTCCAGGGCGTGGAGGCCCATCTCCTTGCTCAGGCGGTTGGGGCGCTGCTTGCGGATGGCCCAGGCCATTTCCGCCACGCCGATGCCCCGGTTGCCGTAGCCCTTTTCGAAGTCGGTGGCGTCATCCAGCACACAAGCGCCGTTGTAGCCGTGGGTCAGAGGCAGGGAGCAGGGGTCGCTTTCCGGCTTGAGCAGGCGCACGGGATCGCCGAAGCGGTTGGGATCGCCCAGCTCCAGGATGCCCGCGGTTCCGTAAATACGGAAGGTGGAGCACTCCGCGCCGATGGTGTTGCCGTCGAAGTGCAGCATGCCCAGGGCGCCCCGCTGGAATTTCAGCGAACCGGTGACCAGGTTGTTGCCGGGGATCTGCCATTCTTCGGGATCATCACGGTTGAAAAGGAACTGCCTGCGCCGCAGCGGGGCGGGAGCGCCGAAGCCGGTGACCTCGCTCACCGGGCCCAGGATGCACAGAAGGGCCTGGATGTAGTAAATGCCCACGTCATAAGGCAGGGTGCCGCCCTCGCTGCGCAGGAAACGGAAGCGTTCTGCGTTCAGGTTCTGGTCGCGGTTGATGGAAACGATGCAGGAGGTCACCTCGCCGATGAGGCCGTGGTCAACGGCCCAGCGGGCGGTCTGGATGCTGGCGCCCAGGGCGGTATCCGGGGCGACGCCCAGGTACAGTCCCTTTTCGTTGGCGATGTTCACCAGCTCCTGGGCCTGCTCCAGACGGGTGGTCATGGTCTTCTCGGTGTAAACGTGCTTGCCGGCCAGCAGCATCTTTTTGATGATACCGTAATGGGCGCTGGCGCCGGTGAGATTCACCACCAGCTCGATCTCGGGGCTCTGGGCGATCTCGTCCAGGGTCATGACACGGGGCACGCCGTATTCCCGGCAGGCCTCCTGGGCCAGGTCGGGATTCAGGTCGCACACGGCCACGACTTCAAGGATCTGGAACAGGCGGGTCATATTGCGCAGATAGACGTGGCTGATGATGCCGCAGCCCACCACAGCCACCTTAACAGGCTTGATGTTCATATTCAGTTCTCCTTGGGATAGCTTTCCAGAGTCTCAAAGATGCACTTCAGGTCATCCACGGCGTCAAAGTAGGCATATTCGCCGCCGCCGTCGCCATACTTGCCGCGCTGCACGCACTTGAGGCCCCTGGTCTCCAGGGTCAGAACCACGTCGGAGGTATCCTTGGCGCCAAAGGCCAGGTGATGCAGGCCCTCGCCGTGCTCATCCAGGAAATCCTGCCAGGTGCTCTTCACGCCGTTGGGCTCGATGAGCTCCATCTGGATGTTTTCCAGGTCGAAGAAAGCCATCTTGCAGTTGGCTTCGGGGGCGGGCTGGCCTTCCACGGTGGTCTGGGTCACGGCAAACTCGCCGCCGTCGCAGGTGGGAGGCACGGGGATGCCCAGGAAATCGGCCCACTTTTTCTTGGTGGTTTCGATGTCACGAACGATAAAGCCTACCTGAACCAAACGAAGGGTGTTCAAAACGCCTGCCATAAGAGGTACCTTCTTTCTTGTTTTTTGTGCAAAAAGGCGGTAGACGCCTGTATCTACCGCCATTATACATGAAATTCCAGGAAAGTAAAGATTAGTTTTGCCCCAGCTGACGAAGTGTTTTGCGGAACACGTGGAAAAACAGCGCGGCTGCCGTGATGACCGAGATGGTATCCGCCACGGGTTCGGCCCAGAAAACGGCATGAACCTTATCGATGGGCAGAATGGCCGGCATGATGTAGATCAGCGGGATCAGCAGCAGGATCTTGCGCAGGCAGGCGATGAACAGGCTGCATTTCGCGTTGCCGATGGCCACAAAGGTCTGCTGGCAGGCCATCTGTACGCCGAAGATGCCCATGGCCAGCATATAGATGCGCACGCAGGGGAAGGCATACTCCACCAGCTGTGGATCGGGCGTGAACAGCCCCACGAACACCTTGGGGAAGAGCATCTCCAGCGCCCAGAAGGACATGGCGTAGACCACGCAGCAGATCAGCAGCAGCCGGAAGCCCTCCCGTACGCGCTGGGTATTGCCCGCGCCGAAGTTGAAGCTGATGATGGGCTGGGCCGCCTGGGCCAGGCCCTGCAGGGGCAGCATGGTGAACTGCATCAGGCTGGAGAGGATCGTCATGGTGCCAACAGCCAGGGTGTCGCCATACTTGAGCAGGGAGGAGTTGAAGCATACGGCGATGAGGCTTTCGGTGATCTGCATGATGAAGGGGGAGAGCCCCAGCGCCACGCAGGGCCCAAGCAGCCTCCAGTCCAGGCGCAGGTTGGGCAGGCGCAGCCGCAGGTGGGCCTTGTCGCCGGTCAGGAAGCGGATCACCAATGCCGCGCTGACCGCCTGGGAGATGATGGTGGCCAGGGCGGCGCCCTGTACATCCATGTTGAGTACAAAAATGAAAAGGGGATCCAGAAGGGTGTTCAGTACGGCGCCCACCAGCACGGTCATCATACTGACCCTGGAAAAGCCCTGGGCGGTGATGTAGGCGTTCAACCCCAGCGCACCCTGGACGAAGATGGTGCCCAGGCAATAGATGCTCATGTAGCGGGAGGCATAGGCAATGGTCTCGTCGTTGGCACCGAAGCAAAGCAGCAGGGGGCGGTTCCAGATGACCAGCACCACGGTGATTACCAGGGAGATCACCGCCAGCAGCGCTGCGCAGGAGCCCATGATGCGCTCAGCCTTGCCGTTGTCGCCGCGGCCCATCTCGATGGAGGCGCGGGGCGCGCCGCCCATGGCGGCCAGCGCCGCAAAGGCGGAGATCATCATGATGATGGGCAGGCATACGCCCACGCCCGTCAGCGCCTGGGTGCCGACGTCCTCAATGTGGCCGATGTAGATCCTGTCGATCAGGTTGTAGAGCATATTCACCAGCTGAGCGGTGATGGTGGGGATCGCCAGCTTGCGCAGCAGGAGGCCCACCGGCTCGCGGCCCAGGTCAGGCTTGTTTTGCATACGATCACTTCTTTCGCGGGTTCATGACAATAATAGTAAGGATAGCATATCGAGGGCCTTCTGGCAAGCGGCGCATTGACAAACGCGGCAGGGCAAACTATACTGGCCTTATCTGAGAAGGGAGGGGACGCCTGTGCGGAAATGGCTGTGCCTGCTGGTGCTGATCCTGGCGCCCTGCTGGGCCAAGGCTGCGCCGGATACGCCCTACGGGGCCGAGCTGATGCTTTATTATCCCCGGCTGACCCAGCCGCAGCAGGCGGTGTTCGACCTGGCCTACGCTGCCGCGTGGAAGGGCGAAGCGCGGGCGGAAATGCCCCGGGGAACCTCCTACAATGACGCCTGCGCCGCCATGGACGCCCTGCTGCTGGATTGCCCGGAGCTGTGCGCCCTCAGTGGAGCCTACAGCGTGGGGTACTACCTGGACAAGCCTCAGGAGGCCATCTATATCGACATGGAATACGTCATGCCCGTTTCCTGCCAGCAGGAGCTGGTGAACAGGGCAAAGAGCATGGCGGATCAGGCCTGCGGGGATGATTTCGCCCGGGAGTGGATCCTCCACGATCTGCTGTGCCGGGCGGTGACCTATGATGTGGAAGGAAATTCTCCCCACACGGCTTATGGTGCGCTGGCGGAGGGCCGGGCGGTGTGCGATGGCTATGCCAAGGCCATGACGCTGCTGCTGCGCCTTTCGGGCATGGAGAGCGGTGTGGCCCAGGGCGTCATGCTGGCAAGCGGAGCCAGTCACGCCTGGAACCTGGTGAAGGTGGACGGCGCCTGGACATGGCTGGACGTCACCAATGATGACCAGGATGATATGACGACCTATTTCTTCTTTAACCTGACGGACGAATGGCTCCGGCGCAGCCTTGCCCTGGAAACGCCCGGCCTGCCGGCCTGCGGCGACGCCTCGGTGAACTGGCATGTGCGCAACTGGCGCTATGTAACCGACGCGCAGGAAATGAAAAAGCACGTGTTCAACAATTTTCGCAACATGAAGGTCCAGGGCAGCAGGTTCTGCCTGCGCTTCGAGCGGCAGTCTGACTACCTTTCCCTGCGTGACGGCGTGGTGCAATGGGCCATACAATATAATAAACTGGGAGAATATCCCATCGAAGGACAGTTACTTACCTACTATGATGACGCCCAGCAATGCGTTATCGTGCGATTTGACGAGTAACCATCGCTGAAAATGCAAGAATGGCCGTCAAATAGGATAAATTTATATGAAAAATGAAATTAACAAAAAAAACGTTTGCATTGCTTCACAATCTATAATATAATGGACGCGTAAATATCCGTCTGTGGACGGAAATATAAAAAAGGAGAAATGAATCATGAAGAAGATCCTGGCTCTGGTTCTGGCCCTGGCTATGGCGCTGAGCATGACTTTCGCTGTTGCGGAAGACTTCGACGTCGAAGCTTATGGTGCTACCTCTACCGATCTGTACAACAAGATCCTGGGTGACTTCTACACCGCCTATCAGGCTGGCCGCAGCGAAGTGAGCAATCTGTCCCTGCGCTATGCCCTGATGGCTGTGGCTGAGGCCAAGCTGATGGAGGCTGCCGTGTATGTGCCCGGCACTTCCAACGGCGGTAACTACGCCATTGGCCGCAATGCCGCCAACACCGTTACCTCTGTGCTGTGGGGCAACGACTCCTATCGTTATCACGATATGATCATCGTGAACGAGGATCCCGTGACCTCCGAGCAGTGGGATACCATGAAGGCCAAGTGGGCTGAGCTGGCTGGCACCGGCACCTACGAGCAGTGGGTGAAGGATTACCTGACCGGCGAAGGCTACACCTTCAACACCGAGTATGCCCTGGGCTACTCCTCTGACCCCCAGACCTGGGACGTGCTGGCCACCTCCCGTGCCGCTGACTCCGAAGCCATCGTGAACACCTACGACGGCCTGGTGGAGTACGACATGGAGAACGTGATGCAGCCCGCTCTGGCTACCGAGTGGTCTGTTTCCGAAGACAGCCTGACCTACACCTTCAAGATCCGTGAAGGCGTTGAGTGGGTCGACAGCCAGGGCCGTAAGGTCGACGACGTCACCGCTGATGACTTCGTGGCTGGCATGAACCACATGCTGGACGCCCTGGGCGGCCTGGAATACCTGGTCGGCTCTGACGGCGGCTGCGGCATCGTGAATGCCCAGCAGTACATCAACGGCGAGATCTCCGACTTCTCTCTGGTCGGCGTGAAGGCCATTGACGAGTATACCGTGCAGTACACCCTGGAGCAGCCCGCTCCCTACTTCATGACCATGCTGGGCTACGGCGTGTTCGCTCCCATGAGCCGTGAGTACTTCCTGTCTCAGGGCGGCGGCTTCGGCGAGGAGTATACTCCCGATTCCGAGACCTACCTGTATGGCAAGGATCCCGATCACATTGCCTACTGCGGTCCCTACGTCGTGACCAACCTGACCCCCGAAAACACCATCGTGTTCTCTGCCAACGAGTCCTACTGGAACAAGGACAACATCAACATCAAGACCATCACCTGGAAGTACAACGATGGTTCTGACGCTCTGAAGGGCTACAACGACATGAAGGCTAACGTGCTCGCTTCCGCTGGCCTGAATGACTCCTCTCTGGAAGTCGCCAAGCAGGATGGCTGGTTCGACAAGTATGTCCGCATCTCTGCCACCGATGCTACCTCCTTCGGCACCTTCATGAACATCAACCGTACTGCTTTTGCCAACGTGAACGACGGCGCTGTGGCTTCCACTCAGACCGCCGAAGAGGCTGAGCGCACCAACAAGGCCATGCAGAACGTGCACTTCCGTCGTGCCATCGCCATGGGCTATGACCGCGCTACTTACAACGCTCAGTCCGTGGGCGAGGAACTGAAGTATGCCCGCGTCATCAACTCCTACACCCCCGGCAACTTCGCTCAGCTGACCGAAGATGTGACCATCGCCATCAACGGCGTTGACACCACCTTCCCCGCCGGCACCTTCTATGGCGCCGTTATGCAGGCTCAGCTGGATGCCGACCAGGTTGCTGTTAAGGTTTGGGATGCTACCGCTGAGGGCGGCGCTGGCGCTTCCTTCGGCTTCGACGGCTGGTACAACCCCGAAGCTGCCATGGCTGAGCTGGCCATCGCCATCGAAGAGCTGGCTGCCGAGGGCGTTGTGATCGACGCTGAGCATCCTATCTACCTCGACCTGCCCACCTACATGGCTTCCTCCATCTATGTGAACCGTGCTCAGGTCATCGTGAGCAGCATCGAAGAGTCCCTGGGCGGCCTGGTGAAGGTTAACAAGACCGAGTGCCAGACCAGCTCTGAGTGGTACTATGCTGGCTACTACACCGACTTCGGTTATGAAGCCAACTACGATCTGTACGACGTATCCGGCTGGGGCCCCGACTACGGCGATCCTCAGACCTACCTGGATACCTTCCTGCCCGACTACGCCGGCTACATGGTCAAGTGCATTGGTGTGTACTAATACCTGCTTCCTGACTTTGTAACGGTACCTAAATAAGCGATACGGGAGTGGCGCTTCGGCGCCACCCCCGTATCGTGCTATCGAGAGATGAGATTATGACGAAGTATCTGATTAAGCGTATCCTGCATGGATTGGTCTCTGTGGTGATCGTTGTCGGCATCGTGATGCTGCTGATTTATTCCGCATTGGACCGACAGCTGATTTTTGCCATGGACCCCACCTACAAGCAGCTGGGCAATAATCAGAAGGAAGCCTACATGTACCGCAAGTGGGAGGAGTATGGCTACATTGATTATGTGCCCTACGCCGACTATCTGCAGATGATCACCGATCAGGGTGAGATCACCGAAGAGGTGCGCGCATCTGTTGTCAGCTTCGGCAAGAAGCCTGAGAACGATAGCGAAGAAGTGGCCAAGTATGTGGCCCAGTTTACGGAGTACTATGAGTCTCAGGGCTATCAGGTACTCCGCCGGGACGCCAAGATGCAGTCCCCCAAGAAGTACGTTTCCGGCGGACAGCAGCAGCTGTTTGCCTATAAGGATAAGCCCCTCCTGGGCCGCCTGTGGGATTATTTCACCGGCATCATTAGCGTTGATAATATTCACTATGTGCAGGAAGACATTGAGAACCGCGGTCTGACCTTTACGCTGCATGACCCCCTGTACGGCGGCGAAAAGTTCTCCCCCGCGATCATCGGCAATGGCACCAAGCACAAGTATTTACTATATTTTTCCGACCAGTTCCCCTTCGTGCATCAAAACCTGGTGCAGATCAACCTGGGCAAGAGCTACTCGGTGAATCTGGGTGTGGACGTGTTTGATACCATGACCAAGGCACAGGGCTCCTATGTGCTTTCCACGGTGACCTACCCCACCGGCCTTGTGGAGGAAAGCGCCGACGACCTGCATTCCGCTGTGTACATCGCCGGCTCCCGCGAGGGCAATATGGTGAACGCCGACCGTTTCACCGATGATTACACCTCCGTCTCCACGGTGAAAAACGCCAAATCCAAGGTGGGCTTCTCCTTTGTGATCGGCATCCTGGCCTCCCTGATGGCCTATGCTCTGGGCGTGCCGCTGGGTATCATGATGGCCCGCAAGAAGGACAAGCTGGTGGATAAGCTGGGCACGCTGTACATCGTGTTCATCATCGCCGTGCCCTCCCTGGCCTACATCTTCCTGTTCAAGGCCATTGGCGGCGCGATGGGCCTGCCCACCACCTTCGACATCGACAAGAGCAGCTGGCTGATGTATGTGCTGCCCATCGTGTCCCTGGCTCTGCCCTCCATCGCCAACCTGATGAAGTGGCTGCGCCGCTACATGATCGATCAGATGAACTCCGACTATGTGAAGTTCGCCCGCAGCGGCGGCCTTTCCGAGAACGAGATCTTCACCAAGCATATCCTGAAGAACGCCATCATTCCCCTGGTGCATGGCATTCCCGGCACGGTGCTCTTCGCCATTACCGGCGCCATCATCACCGAGCGCGTGTACGTTGTGCCTGGCGCGGGCAACCTGCTCACCAAGGCTATCAACATGTATGACAACGGCGTTATCGTCGGCGTCACGCTGTTCTACGCGCTGCTCTCCATTACCAGCCTCATCCTGGGCGACATCCTGATGTCCCTGGTCGACCCGAGAATCTCCTTTACATCGAAAGCAAGGTAAGAGAATATGAACGAGAAAATGATCAACCTCGAAGAACTGAATATGTCTGATGAGGAGCTCTTTTCCCGGGTGGACCACAATGACCTGGAATCCGAAAAGATTACCGCTCCCCGCTACTCCTACTGGCGCAGCGTGTTCCGTGTGTTCTTCCGCAAGCGCGTCAACGTTGTGATCCTTTCGCTGTTTGCGCTGTTACTGCTGTTCACCTATGTGTATCCCATGCTGGTCCCCTATGACCAGTTCGCCAACCTGATGGATCCCACCGCCAAGCACCTGACCCCCTCGATGGCCATTGAAAAGTATGGCTTCAACATCGATTGGATCTTCGGCGCCGGCAAGTCGGGCGAGTCCACCTTCTCCGCCGTGTGGAACGGCGCGAAGATCTCCATTTCCATGGCGTTCATCTGCGCGCTGATCAACATGACCATCGGCATTGTGCTGGGCGCTGTGTGGGGCTTCTCCAAGAAGGTCGACATCATCATGACCGAGGTGTACAACATCATCGGCAACGTGCCCTACATCCTGTTCATCTCCGTGCTGGTGCTGATCTTCTCCGCCGGCTTCTGGACGATGGTCTTCGCGCTGACGGTCACCGGCTGGCTGGGCATTGCGTACTTCATCCGTACGCAGGTCATCATCATCCGCGACCGCGAGTACAACCTGGCCTCCCGCTGCCTGGGCACGCCCATCCTGCGGATCGCCATGAAGAACATCCTGCCCTTCATGACCTCCATCATCGTGACCCTGGCCGCCACGGAGATCCCCTCCTACATCAGCTATGAGGTGTTCCTCTCCTACATCGGCATGGGCATGAGCGAGATGTCCCTGGGCAAGCTGATCTACGAGGCGGAAAACGCTATGCTGACCCCCGGCTGGCAGTTTGAATTCTGGACGCCTGTTGCCGTTGCTTCTATCATCACGGTGGTGCTGTATGTGGTCGGCCAGAATCTGGGCGACGCATCCGACCCCAGGACCCATATGTGAGGTGCAGTATGATGGAAGAAAAGAATGTGCTCCTGTCCGTTAAGGACCTGGAAGTCAAGTTCAACGTCCGCGGCCGTGTGCTGACGGCTATCCGCGGCATTTCCCTGGACATCCTGGAGAACGAGTCCATCGCCATCGTGGGCGAGTCGGGCTCCGGTAAGTCCGTTTTCACCAAGACCTTTGCCGGCATGCTGGACGGCAACGGCTTTATCAGCCAGGGCGACGTGATCTTCAACGACGCCGAGCTGGTGGATACCGTGGTGAACATGAACGCCGCTGCCTGGAAGCAGGTGGAGGGCATCGCCGCCAAGCTGGATCAGTATTCCGCCTATGAACATGGCGCCGAGACCTATAACGCTCTGACCGCGCTGGAGGAGGAAAAGACCGCCCGCGCTTCCCTTACCGCTGAGGAGAATCAGAAGCTGGACGATGAGATCAGCGAGCTGGTTTTCCAGCGCACCGAGGCCTTCAACCTGAAGCAGACCTATGATCCCCATAACGAGAAGGACAAGATCAAGGCTACTTCCAGCCAGATCACCGCTTTTGACGCGCAGATCAAGAAGCTGCAGCAGAGCAAGGACGCCGTTATCGCCCAGCGCAAGAAGACCGCCGCTGCCGACACCGCCTATCTGCAGGAATACAGCGCCAAGAAGGCCGAGCTGAAGCAGCGCTACGAGGAAGAGATCCAGAAGCCCGTCAGCGAGGAAGTCCGCAGCCGCAACGAAGTGCTGGCTTATGAGGTCTACCTCTCCGTGGGCCGCTACGGCAAGATCAAGCGCGACAAGTGCATCGGCCTGCTGCTCAAGGAGCTGCGCAAAGCCATGGTGCAGGGCAAGGATCTCTCCAATGATTCCGTGCTCAACGCCGTGTTCGACGCTGTGACCTTCCGCGTGAAGTACCTGGATAAGACGGACGTCCGCCTTCACGGCACCTGCGTGATCAACCTGGCCAAGGTCAAGGACACTAACGACTGGACCCAGATCCGCGGCAAGAAGATCGCCACCGTGTTCCAGGATCCCATGACCAGCCTGAACCCCATCATCACCATCGGCAAGCAGATCACCTCCATCATTCTCAAGCACCAGCAGTGTTCTGAGGTGGAGGCCCGCACCCGTGCCCTGGAGCTGATGTACAAGGTCGGCATCCCCAATGCTGAGAAGCGTTTTGATGACTATCCCTTCCAGTATTCCGGCGGCATGCGTCAGCGTATCGTTATCGCTATCGCCCTGTCCTGCCAGCCCAAGATCCTCATCTGCGACGAGCCCACCACCGCTCTGGACGTGACCATTCAGGCCCAGATCCTCAAGCTGCTCAAGGACCTGCAGAAGGAATTCAACTACACCATCGTCTTCATCACCCACGACCTGGGCGTTGTGGCCAACGTGGCTGATCGCGTTGCCGTGATGTACGCCGGCCAGATCGTTGAACTGGGCAAGGTGGAGGAGGTCTTCTTCGATCCCCGCCATCCCTACACCTGGGCGCTGCTGTCCTCGCTGCCCCAGCTGGCGCAGAAGAATACCGTGCTGTATTCCATCACCGGTACGCCGCCCTCCCTGTACAACAAGATCATCGGCGATCCCTTCGCGCCCCGTAATCCCTACTGCATGAAGATCGATACCCTGGTCGATCCGCCCATGTTCCAGGTGACGGAGACCCACTTTGCCAAGACCTGGCTGCTGGATCCCCGCGCACCCAAGGTGGAGAAGCCTGAAATGATCCACAACATCCACGAGAAGCTGATCGAGGCTTTCAACATCTGATAGGAGGAATGACTGATGAATACGAATGCCGTCAAGGCCTCCCATCTGCCGGAGCACGGCCCCGTGGATGCAAATGGCCGCGAAATAATCCTTTCCATCAAGAATCTTGACATCACCTTCGGCAAGGGCGACAACGCCGTGAAGGCCGTCAAGAACGCAAACTTTGATATCTACAAGGGTGAGACCTTCTCTCTGGTGGGCGAGTCCGGTTCCGGCAAGACCACCATCGGCCGCGCGGTGATCCGCGTGAACCCCTGCGCCGCCGGCGAGATCCAGTACAAGGGTACCCGCATCTCCGGCAAGATCTCCCGCAAGCTGGACAAGGAAGTTATCCGCAACATCCAGATGGTGTTCCAGGATCCCGCCGCCTCCCTGAACGAGCGCGCCACGGTTGATTACATCATCTCCGAGGGCCTGTACAACTTCCACCTGTTCAAGAACGAGGCGGATCGCGTCAAGAAGGTCGAGACCATCATCAACGAGGTCGGTCTGCTGCCTGAGCACCTCACCCGTTACCCCCACGAGTTCTCCGGCGGTCAGCGCCAGCGCATCGGCCTGGCCCGCGCCACGGTCATGGAGCCTGAGTTCATCATCGCTGACGAGCCCATCTCCGCGCTGGACGTGTCCATCCGCGCACAGGTGCTGAACCTGATGAAGAAGTTCCAGAAGGAACGCGATATGACATATCTGTTTATCGCCCACGATCTTTCCATCGTGCGCTTCATCTCCGACCGCATCGCCGTGATCTACAAGGGTGACATCGTCGAGATCGCTGAAACCGGCGAGCTCTTCGATTTCCCGCTGCATCCCTACACCCGCTCCCTGATCTCCGCTATTCCGATCCCGGATCCCATCCTGGAGAAGAACAAGGTGCTCTTCACCTACGATCCCTCTGTGCATGATTACAGCGAGGATAAGCCCGAGCTGACCGACATCGGCCACGGTCACTTCGTCTTCGGCAACAAGAAGGAGATCGAGGAATACAAGAAGCTGCGCGAGAAGGGCGAGCCCATCAAGTCCATCACCATCCTCCAGCCCGGCGAGGAACCCCCCGCCCAGCCTGAGGTGGAGAGGGATCTCGATTCCGAGTTCATCAACGCTCCCCTGCACGATACCGGCAGCAAGTGGTTTGTGTTCCTGTCCTTCCTGCTGCCCCTGCTGGGCCTGGTTGCCGGCGCCATCTTCAAGAAAAAGCGCCACATCCGCAACTACAAGGCCTGCAAGAAGGGCGCCATCGTTGGCCTGACCATGTGGGGCGTAGTGCTGCTGCTCTTTGCGCTGTTCCTGTTGCTGGCGGTCATTTAACCTTCATATCCGGAGAAAAACAGAATGAAACGTACAGCTCCCGATCGTACGGCTTTCCAGCCCAGGCCTGTGGAACGGGTCGAGGTGAACGAGAGCCACATCAAGGCAAGGACCATTATTGTGGTCCTTGCCATTGTGATTGCAGTGATTGCTTTCACCCACGTCATCCTTACCTACACCAGGGTGGACGCCGGCTGGCGCACTATTGAGGCCACTTCCTCCGGCGAGATGAACTGCAGCCAGGATTTCCAGTTCGATTATTACCTTGGTGGCAGCGGTATGTCCGCCGCGGCGGAGCTCAAGGCCATAACCAGCCTGTATTCCCAGGCTACGGAGACAGCCTATTACGCCTTCAGCGTCAATGAGCCGGGCCGCCTCACCAACAACCTGTATGCCCTGAACATGAGCCCCAACACGCCCATGCCGGTGGATCCCGTGCTGTATCAGGCCTTTGAGCAGGTGGATCAGCTGGACAGCCGTTATGTGTATCTCGCGCCGGTGTATGACGAGTACAACAGTATCTTCTTCTGCAGCGAGGATTGGGAGACCGAGGGCTTTGACCCCTATCAGAACGCTGATATCCGCGAGTATGTGGCACAGGCCGCTGCATTTGCCCGAAGCCCTGAGCACGTGCGCGTTGAGCTCCTTGGCAACAACGCGCTCCAGCTCACCGTGTCGCAGGAGTACCTGGCCTTCGCCAAGGAAAACGGCATCGTGAACCTGGTGGACTTCTACTGGATGAAGGACGCCTTCATCATCGACTATCTGGCTCAGGTCATGGAGGAGAACGGCTTCAACCGTGGCGCCATCTCCAGCTATGATGGCTTCGTGCGCTGCCTGAGCGCCGATCAGCTGAGCTACTCCTACAAGTATTACGACCTCCTGTCCGGCAGCAGGGTGTGCGATGCCGCCCAGCTGAGCTACACCGGAGGAACCAGCCTGGTGAGCCTGCGCGCGTTCCGGCTGAATCCCCAGAAGGAGCTCTATTACTATCAGTTTGCCGATGGCACGGTGCGCACGCCCTATGTGGATCTGGCCGATGGCCTGAGCAAGAGCGCGGTTCCATCGCTGATCGGCACCTCACGCACCGCGGGCTGCGCCGAGACGCTGCTGCGGCTGCTGCCCTTCTACGCGACTGACGCGCTGGATGCCTCCGGGCTGGAGGCGCTGACGGCAGAGGGGATCTTCCCGCTGTACGGTGTGGAGATGAGCATCATCACTACCAGCGCCGATGTGGTGCTGGACGAGGTGTTTGAAGGCTACGAAGTGGTTCACCATTACGATTAAGGAGGGTTTTTCATGAACAAGACCCTGAATACGTCCAATGCTCCTGCCGCCATCGGCCCCTATGCCCAGGGCATTCAGGCGGGCAATATGGTTTTCGTTTCCGGACAGCTGCCCATCGTGCCCGCCACGGGCGAGCTGCACAGCGGCTCTGTGGGTGAGATGACCTGCCAGAGCATGAACAACATCGCCGCCATCCTGGCTGAGGCGGGCTGCACCCTGAAGGATGTGGTGAAGACCACCATCTTCCTGAAGGATCTGGGCGATTTTGCCGAGGTGAACGCGGCCTACGCCACCTTCTTCCCCGAGAATCCCCCGGCCCGCGCCTGCGTACAGGTAGCCAGGCTACCCAAGGACGCCCTCGTGGAGATCGAAGCCATCGCCGTCAAGGCATGACCAGAGGGGCTTTCGGCCCCTCTGGACTCCCCGACCAAAGGGACTTTCAGTCCCTCTGGACTCCCCGACCAAAGGGACTTTCAGTCCCTCTGGACTCCCTGACCAAAGGGACTTTCAGTCCCTCTGGACTCCCTGACCAAAGGGCCGTTCGGCCCTCTGGACACCCACTTGCTGTAGAGTGAGTGGGTTTTGTTTTTTGATGGGGTCACGGTGCGCGGAGGGCGCACCGCGACGCGGGCGAGTTACGTGAATGGGTTATGGCGTTGCAATCGTAGGGAAAATGTGATATCGTGGTGGGGATGATGGAGGTGATGTGATGCGGCTTGGGAAAGAGAAACGGATGAGGATGGTGGCGGCAGTGCTGGGCGCGCTGTGGCTGGGCGTTTTTCCGCTCTGGCAGGATCTGAGCTACGCGCACATCACCCATGCTAAATGGGTGGGCGCGCTGGCGCTCTGCGGAGTGACGGTGCTGGTTTGCCTGGTGGCGGCGCTGGTTCCGGCGAGGGGGAAGCGTTCGGGCCAGGGGTTGCGCCGGCATCCGGTGTGGCTGGTGGCGCTGGCGTATTTTTCGTGGGTGGCGCTATCGGCGTGCTTTGGCTCCTGGGCTGGATCCGTCAACGGCAGCGGAGAGCTTGTGGTGTGGATGGGCGCCATCCGCTACGAGGGGCTGCTGACGCATCTGTGCTATGGGCTGATCTTTTTGATGATGAGCCTGTTTCCTGCCAGGAAGGAACCGGTCTTGGCCGCTGCGGCCGTGGCGCTGACGGTGTTTTGCGGCGTTGTGGCGCTGCAGTATATGGGCGTTAATGTGCTGGGGCTGTTTCCGGCGGGGCGCAGCATCAATACCAATTACGAGTTCCAGGGTACCATTGGCAATATCGATATGGTCAGCGGCTACCTGTGCCTGGTAACGCCGCTGCTGCTGGGCGATTACGTCACCCGGGAGAAGGGCGGCTGGCTTCAGCTGGCGGCGGGCTCGCTGGGCGCGGCGCTGATCTGGTGCATCGAGGTACAGGCGGGGCTGATCGCTCTGGCGGCGCTGTGCGCGCTGATCGTTCTGCTGATGCTGCGCTTCCCGGCGTATCGTGTCCGGGGCTGCGTGGCGCTGGCAGGTGTGGCGGCCGGTTTCGCCCTGCGTGGCCTTCTGTTCCTGCCCTGGCTGGATAGCGCGACGCCCAGAGCGGCGCTGCCGGTGGAGCTGGTTTTCACATGGAAGGCGCTGCTGGGCCTGCTGGGCGTGGCGGTATGCCTGCTGCTGGCATGGGCATTTTCACACAGGCAGGGCAAGGCATTGCCTGCGAAGGCGATCCTTTGCCTGCTGCTGGTGTGCGTGTTGGGCGGGGTCTGGCTGATGGCGATCCTTCCAGTACCCGAATCAGCCGGCGGCCTGTATGAGCTTCACGAGATCCTCAACGGCCGGGCGCGGGATCAGTTCGGTTCGTGGCGGCTGGGCGTGTGGCGCCACAGCCTGGACATGAGCCGGAACAGCCTGATCTTCGGCACCGGGCCGGATACCTTCTATTACGCGATGCAGGACCATCTGGCGAAGGTGGGCGCCTCGCTGGGGGAGAATTTTGACAATCCCCACAACGAGTATGTTGCCATCCTGTGCAACAATGGTCTGCCTGCGCTGCTGCTTTATGTCACGCTGCTGGCATGGCTGCTGGTCGAAGTGTGCCGCCGCAGGCAGTGGCCCCTGGCGCTGGCTGTGGGCTGCTTCGCGCTGCAGGGGTTCTTCTCCTTCAGCATATGTCTGGTCACGCCCATGTTCTGGGCGGTGCTGGGCATGGCGGCGGCGCAGTGCGGCGGACCGCAGAAGGCTCAAACGATGACTGAGGTGATATGATATGGCAACGAATTATGAACTCAAGCATAAGGCCCGCGCGGCTCTGAAGAATAACTGGCAGACGGCGCTGATGGTCTGCCTGATCGCCTCCCTGCCCTCGCTGGCGAGCCAGGTGGTAACGCTTATGTCTCAGGGCGGCTATACCCAGGCCATGACGGATATGCTCGCCGTTATGCAGAATACCGAGACCATGAACGATCCCGTCGCTGCCGTGGAAACGATGAACGCGGCCATGGATGCGCTGATGCCCATGACGATGGCGAGCATGGCCACCCTGTTCCTTTCGCCCTTCCTGACGCTGGGCATGCTGGGCTATTTCTTCAGGCTGCTCCGGGGCGAGCAGGATGTACCGGTGAGTACCGTGTTCTCCTGCGGCCGGATCTTCTTCAAGGCGCTGGGTCTGAACGTCATGGTCACGCTGCGCATCCTTTTGTGGATGCTCCCCGGCATGGGTCTGAGCCTGGTGGGCACGGTGGCGGCACTCTTCCTGCCGGAGGGCCTGGCGGGGCTGGGCACGATGCTGATGTATACCGGCCTGATCGCCATGCTGGTGCTGGGCATCCGGGCGGGCTTCCATTTTGCCATGGCGGATCGCATCATGGCGGAAACGCCTGCCAAGGGCATCAACCAGTGCATCAACGAAAGCATGAAGATGATGCGCAACCGCAAGCTGCTGCTGTTCTCGCTGGAGATCAGCTTCATCCTGTATGAGATCGCCCTGCTGGTGCTGGAAATGCTGCTGGAGCCGGTGGTCGGCGGCGTGCTGACCTCCACCGTGAGCATGACGCTGAGCTTCGTGTTGAATATCTACGTTCAGATGGCCGTCAGCGTGTTCTACCTGGTCTATCATCAGCCGGCTGAAATTTGAAGGAAATAGTACAAAATATGCAATTTACATAGCCTGGGATGACGAGATTCCTGCATTTCTCCATAGAGAGAATGCAGGAATTTTGTATTTGAATTGCATTTTTGATGCGGCATATCTTGAAAAGAAGATGAATTCAAGCTATAATTGATTTCATTCCCGGGTCAGAGCGGCACTTGAATGCAGGATCCGGACTTCCACATTGCAGGAGGATGACCTTTATGGCCCTGACTGTTTCCCACCGCTGCCAGAACATCGCCCCTTCCGTTACGCTGCAGATCGACGCCCGCGCCAAGGAAATGCGGGCTGCCGGACTGGATGTGATCGGCTTCGGCGTTGGCGAGCCGGATTTCCCCACGCCTGAGCATATCTGCGACGCGGCCAAGGAGGCGCTTGCCCTGGGCCTGACCCGCTATACCCCCGCCGCCGGCACCAAGGAGCTGCGCAAGGCTATCTGCAAGAAGCTCCTGCGGGATAACGATATGACCTATTCCTATGGCGACATCCTGGTTTCCAGCGGCGCCAAGCACACCCTGTTCACCATTCTGCAGGGCATCATCGATCCCGGCGACGAGGTGCTGATCCCCACGCCCTGCTGGGTGAGCTATCCCGAAATGGTGCGCATGGCCGGTGGTGTGCCGATCTTTGTGCCTGCGGATGAGAGCACCAATTTCATCCCCACCAACAAGGACATCGCCTCCCGCGTGACCCGCCGTACCAAGGCCATCATCATCACCAGCCCCTCCAATCCCAACGGCAGCGTGTGGGATCAGGACCAGCTGCAGTTCGTGGCCGACCTGGCGGTGAGCCACCCCTTCTACGTCATCAGCGACGAGATCTACGAAAAGCTGATCTACGATGGCCGCAAGCATCTGTCCATCGCGCAGCTGGGCGAGCAGATCAAGGCCCAGACCTTCATCGTCAACGGTATGAGCAAGGCCTATGCCATGACCGGCTGGCGCATCGGCTATGTGGCCGGCCCCAGGCACGAGATTTCCGCCATGGCCAGCTTCCAGTCCCAGGCTACCAGCAATGCCAACACCATCGCCCAGTACGCTGCCATGAAAGCTCTGGAGGGCGATCAGACCTGCGTGGACGAAATGGTGGCCGAGTTCCAGAAACGCCGCGACCTGATGGTGGAACGCATCAACCAGATCCCCAACCTTTCCTGCCGCAAGCCCCAGGGCGCCTTCTACATCATGATGAATATCAAGAAGGTGCTGGGCATGAGCTACAACGGACGCCTGCTGGAGAGCTCCATGGACTTTGCTGAGCTGCTCCTGGCCGAAAAGCAGGTGGCGGTAGTGCCCGGTGCTGCCTTCGAGGCCGAAGGCTTCTGCCGGCTGAGCTACGCCGTTTCCATGGAGCAGATCGAGGAGGGCGTGAGCCGCATCGCCGAGTTCATGCGCCAGCTGAGCTGACATACACCCCGCATAGAATACTGTTAAAAGGAGGTAAACCCCATTGCTGGAGTTTGACAAGAATCTGAACCTGCTCAAGCAGGCCAAGTATAAGTACTCCCTTCAGGACGTGCAGGAGCCTAACCTGTACAGAGAAATTTATGATTATCAGTCCATCCCGAAGATCGCCTTCAACATGCGGCATGTGCCTGAAAACATGCCCGATGAGATCTGGATGACGGATACGACCTTCCGTGACGGCCAGCAGTCGGTCAGCCCCTTTACGGCGGATCAGATCGTATACCTGTTCAAGCTCCTGAACCGGCTGGGCGGCCCCAAGGGACTGGTGCGACAGAGCGAGTTCTTCCTTTATACCGATAAGGATAAGAAGGCCCTGCAGATGTGCCAGGACCTGGGCCTGGAGTTCCCCGAGATCACCACCTGGATCCGTGCCAACGAGAAGGACTTCGAGCTGGTAAAGCAGGCAGGCGTGAAGGAAACCGGCATTCTGGTTTCCTGCTCCGATTACCACATCTTCAACAAGATGCACCTCAGCCGCAAGCAGGCCATGGATAAGTATCTGGGCATCGTGAAGGCGGCGCTGGAGCAGGGCATCAAGCCCCGCTGCCACTTTGAGGATATCACCCGCGCCGATTTCTACGGCTTTGTGCTGCCCTTCGCCTACGAGCTGATGGAGCTCTCCAAGGAAAGCGGCGTACCTATCAAGATCCGTGCCTGCGACACCATGGGCTATGGCGTGACCTACTATGGCGCCGCCCTTCCCCGCAGCGTGCCGGGTATCATCTACGGCCTGAACCACTATGCGGATGTGCCCTCCGACCAGCTGGAATGGCATGGTCATAACGATTTCTACAAGGTGGTCAGCAATGCCGGCGCGGCGTGGATGTACGGCTGCGCCAGCATCAACTGCTCCATGCTGGGCATCGGCGAGCGTACCGGCAACTGCCCGCTGGAGGCCATGGCCATCGAGTACGCCTCCCTGCGCGGCACCACCGATGGCATGGACCTGAGCGCCATCACCGATATCGCCGATTATATGGAGCGCGAGATCGGCATCGAGATCAGCCCCCGTCAGCCCTTCGTGGGCCGTCACTTCAACGTGACCCGCGCCGGTATCCATGCCGACGGTATGCTCAAGGATGAGGAGATCTACAACATCTTCGATACCGCCAGGATCCTCAACCGGCCCGCGCTGGTGGCGGTGGACAGCCACAGCGGTCTGGCCGGCGTAGCCCACTGGATCAACAGCTACTTCCGCCTCAAGGGCGACAACGTCATCGCCAAGAACGATCCCCTGGTGGCGGCGGTCAAGGCCGAGGTGGACGCCCTGTACGCAGCCGGACGCAACACCGTTATGGGCGACGAGGAGCTGGAGATCCTCGTGCGCAACTGCGATGTGGAGCGTTACGAGCACCTTACCTTCTTCCACAACAACTAAGTTTCATTAAACAAGAGGCTCTGTGCGTAAAGCACAGAGCCTCTTGTTGTGATGGCGCGGGGCTGGCTTATGCTGTGCCCAGCTCCATTTTCTTCAGCCGCCGCCTGCCGAAGATCAGATAGCACAGCAGGTGCGTGGCGAAGGTGGCGAACCAGCTGATGGGATAGGAAAGGAACAGTGTTTCCGGCGTGGGATTGGCCGCGAAAATGGTGAAGATCCACACCACGCGCAAAAGGCACGCGCCGGTCAGGCTGACGATCATGGGCATGATGGAATAGCCGATGCCCCGCAGCTGGCCCACCATGGTGTCCATCAGGCCGCACAGGAAGTGGAAGGGGAAGATGATCCGCATACGGATCATGCCAAAGTCGATGACGTTGGGGTCGGTATTATAGAAGCCGATCAGCGTGGGGCCCATGCTCAGGAAGGTCAGGCCCAGCGTAAGGCCGATGACCACCACCGAGCCCAGACACACCCACATCACCCGGCGCACACGGCCGAACTGCTGCGCGCCCAGGTTCTGGCTGGCGAAGGTCAGGTTGGCCTGGTGAAGGGCGTTGGTGGCGGTGTAGATGAAGCTTTCGATATTGCTGGCGGCGGTATTGCCCGCCATGGAAATGGCGCCGAAGGAATTGATGGAGGACTGGATCAGCACATTGGAGATGGAGAACAGGCTGCCCTGCAATCCGGCGGGCAGGCCCACGCGGAAGATCTCCTTCAGCTGGGCGCCGTGGATGCGCAGCTCCTTCGGGTTCAGGTGGATGGCGCCGTCGGTGCGGATCAGGCAGATCAGGACCAGCACCATGCTGATGACCTGGCTCGCCACCGTGGCGATGGCCACGCCCGCCACGCTCATTTGGAACACGATCACCAGGAGCAGGTTCAAAAGTACGTTGATGATGCCCGCGATGGTCAGGTAATACAGGGGACGTCGGGTATCGCCCACGGCGCGGAGGATGGCCGCGCCGAAATTGTAGAGCATATTGGCGGGCATGCCGATGAAGTAGATCTGTACATACAGGGTGGCGTCGTCGATGACATCGGCGGGGGAGCCCATCAGGTTCAGCAGGGGCCGGGCAGCGACCACGCCGATGATCCCCACCGCCACGCCGGAAATGCCGGCCACGGTGATGGCGGTGTGCACACCGGCACGCACGCTGCGGAAGTCACCCGCGCCGTAGGCACGGGCAACGACTACGCTGGCGCCTACGCTCAGGCCCATAAAGACGTTCACCAGCAGGTTGATCAGCGAGCCGGTGGAACCCACGGCCGCCAGCGCCTGCGCGCCTGCGAAACGGCCCACCACCACAATGTCGGCGGCGTTGTAGAGCAGCTGCAGGATGCCCGTGAGGATCAGCGGGCCGGAGAACATGAGTACCTTGGGCAAAAGCGGCCCGGTGGTCATGTCCATTTCAAAGCGGCCGGAATGGTTACGGTTATTATGTCTGAACATGGGGAGCTCCTTTGTTATTTCATATGAGCCGTCAGGGTAATGTAGGCGATCTCGGGCTGGTTGAACAGGCGGAAGGGCTGCCAGGGATAATAGCTGCTGGCTGCCAGGCCGGGGGAGATGTATTGGGGGATCCCGTTGATGTAATCCAGGCCGGAGATCAGGTTATCCGGCGGGAACCAGCCGTACTCCGGCACATACACAGCGCCGCCCCAGGGCAGGCGCCACTGGCCGCCGGCATAATGGCCCGCCAGCACCACCGCCGCGTTGCGCAGGGAGAAGATCTCCTTCTTGTCCACCCACTGCAGCATGGTGTAAACATACTCGCGGGTCAGGGGCGTATGGGTCAGAACGACCTGGATGTCCTTTTCCGTCATGGCACTCATGGCCAGCCGGACGCGCTCCAAACGGGCCAGGTGGTGCTCCGTCAGCCGCTTCTGGGCGGACTGGTCGGGGGTAAGTGAGTCAGAAGCGCTCAGGTCATCCAGCTGTTTCTGATAAACGGCGGTCATACCATTCAGGTCAAGGTTGTACAGGTATTCCGGCACGAACCAGATGGTGCTCTTGCCCCGCAGGATGCTCACCGGCTCATCCAGGATGGTGACGCCGGCCTCCATCACCGCCTGCGCCCAGGGCGCGTAGACGGAAAGGCTGTCGTGGGCGGCGGAGGCATAGGGGCTGGGATCCTCGTCGCCGGGGATCAGGAACTTGGGCTTATCGGTGGCCAGCAGGGCGATCACGTCCAGCAGGGGCTGCACGTCCCCATCGGAGCCGAGCAGATCGCCGGTGAAGACCACGCTGGAGTAGTTCGTACCGCTCAGCGCCTTGCGGATGGCGCTTTGCCCGGCGCCGATCTCCTGGCCGTGCAGGTCGCTGATGTGCAGGATGGACCAGTTCTCCAGATCCTGGGGAAGATTCTGCACGGTGACGCTCACAGGCGTCAGCAGCACCTGATTGTTCAGCGTGAAATTGGAAATCAGCACTGCCAGCGCAACGGCGAGCAGCACCATGAGCAGTCCCAGCAGAAAGGATTTGCCCCTGCTGCGGGGCACCTCGCCCGCGAAAACGTATTGATTCTTCCTGCGCCTGCGCCGCATGGCCACACCTCCCCAGTCTGTTCCGTATTATTATAGCCCCGCCGCCGGGGTATTTCAAGGGGCGGTTTGCGCAGATCGGCAGGCTTGTGCTATAATCGGTGTAACAAATTTATGTGAGGTCGTTGCCGATGAAAAAGCTGCTTGTTCTTCTGCTGCTGCTGATGCTGTGCGTCTCTGCCGCCGCGGAGCCTCTGCCGCCCAGGGAGTATTCTTTTCAGGGGCAGGTGAAGCGCACCTATGAAAGCGATACGCTGAAGTTTACCGTGGAGCGCTTCAGCTATGAGCAGACGCTCTGCTATGTCACCAAGATCTGGATGGCTGACCCCGGCCGGCAGATTCGCAAAGCCACCGCCGTGTGGGAGGAGAGCCTCGCCATGCCCGAGGATATGGCCTCGCAGGTGGAGGGCGCGGTGCTGGCCGTCAACGGCAGCGGCTATGTGAGCCCTGTTTTTCCGGAAATCCCTGACAATTATCCCGGCGGGAGCGCCGATTATTACTATACCCCCCTGGGCAGCCTGACCATCACCGACGGGCAGGTGTTCCGGCACCTGCAGGGCGTGCCCTATTACGGCCTGACCCTTCAGCAGGACGGCCTGCATATGCACGTAGGGGAGAACATCGAAAGCATCCTGCCCACGGAGCCCACCCAGACCTGGTCCTTCTATGAGGGCTGCCCGATGATCCTGGATCACCAAAGCATCCTGGATGAAAGCTGGTCCTTCGCGAAGGCGAGGGCCATCCGTACCATCATCGCCAAGATGGACGATAACAATTACATCCTTCTGACGGTGACCAACGAGGAGCACTACGGCCTGAGCCTGATCCAGTGCGTCGCGCTTTTGCAGGAGCGGTTCGATCCCCTCTGGGCCTACGACCTGGACGGCGGCCCCTCCAGCGCGTTGATGTGCCGCGAGCAGGACGGCAGCTGGAAAAAGATCTTCGGCGGCCGCCGGGAGGACGCGGACATCATGGCCTTTACCGAATGAGAATGAAAAATATCTCGTGGAATTGTTGGAAATACCGGTCGCGACATTGACATATTTCGCACAAACTATTATAATTGACACGATAGAGGAGTTTCCGTGTTTTTGTCATGCGCTTATGCTGGCATGAAAGGGCTTTCCGGAGCCCCTTCACACCAACATAGGAGCGTGCTGAAACGCGGTTTTCCGGGCCGGAAGGGCTTTGTCCTGGCCGGTCCAAACAAGCGTCAAGGAGGTAAATCCCCATGGCAATCAAAATGACCGTTGACGGCAATACTGCTGTCAGCCATATCGCGTATGCGTTCAGCGATGTGGCAGCTATCTACCCCATCACGCCTTCCTCCCCCATGGCGGAAGTTGCTGATGAGTGGTCCGCGCAGAGCCGCATGAACCTGTTCGGCCAGACCGTGAAGATTGCTGAGATGCAGTCCGAAGCCGGTGCCGCCGGCGCCGTGCACGGCTCCCTGGCCGCTGGTGCTCTGACCACCACCTTCACTGCCTCTCAGGGCCTGCTGCTGATGATCCCCAACATGTACAAGATCGCTGGTGAGCTGACTCCCTCCGTGTTCCACGTGAGCGCCCGTGCTCTGGCTTACCACGCCCTGTCCATCTTCGGCGATCATTCCGACGTTATGGCTTGCCGCCAGACCGGCTTCGCCATGCTGGCCAGCAACTCTGTTCAGGAAGCCTGCGACATGGCTCTGGTTGCCCACCTGGCTACCCTGAAGAGCTCCGTGCCCTTCCTGCATTTCTTCGACGGCTTCCGTACCAGCCACGAGATCCAGAAGATCGACGCTCCCACCTATGACGAGATCGCTACCGTCATGCCCTGGGACAAGGTTGAGGAGTTCCGTGCCCGCGGCCTGAACCCCGAGCATCCTCACCAGGCTGGCACCGCCCAGAACCCCGACATCTACTTCCAGGGCCGTGAAGCCGGCAACAAGTTCTACCTGGAAGTGCCCGCTATCGTGGAAGAGACCATGAAGCAGGTCGAGGCTCTGACCGGCCGCAAGTACAACCTGTTCGACTACGTCGGCGCTCCCGATGCCGATAAGGTCATCATCGCCATGGGCTCCGGCTGCGACGTTGCTCACGAAGCCGTGAACAAGATGGTCGCCATGGGCGAGAAGGTCGGCCTGATCAAGGTGCACCTGTATCGTCCCTTCTCCGTGAAGCACTTCATGGCCGCTATCCCCGCCACCTGCAAGAAGATCGCCGTGCTGGACCGCACCAAGGAATCCGGCTCTCTGGGCGAGCCTCTGTACCTGGACGTCTGCGCTGCCCTGGCTGAAGAAGGCCGCGCTGACATCAAGGTCGTGGGCGGCCGTTATGGCCTGGGCTCCAAGGAGTTCACCCCCACCCACGTGAAGGCCGTGTTCGCCAACCTGGACGGCGAAGTGAAGAACCACTTCACCGTTGGCATCGTTGACGACGTGACCAACACCTCCCTGCCCGTGGGCGAGCTGTTCAACGCCGCTCCCGAAGGCAGCATCTGCTGCAAGTTCTATGGTCTGGGTTCCGACGGCACCGTTGGCGCCAACAAGAACTCCATCAAGATCATCGGCGATCACACCGAGCTGTACGCTCAGGCCTACTTCTCCTATGACTCCAAGAAGTCCGGCGGCCTGACCGTGTCTCACCTGCGCTTCGGCAAGACGCCCATCCAGAGCCCCTACCTGATCGACGCGGCTGACTTCATCGCCTGCCACAACCCCGCCTATGTCACCCAGTATGACATGGTGTCCTCCCTGAAGGACAACGGCGTGTTCCTGCTGAACTGCCAGTGGAGCGCTGATGAGCTGGATGCTCACCTGCCCGCTGAGATGAAGCAGCTGCTGGCCAAGAAGAACGCCAAGATGTACATCATCAACGCCATCGAGCTGGCCGCCAAGGTCGGCATGGGCAACCGCATCAACACCATCATGCAGGCTGCCTTCTTCAAGCTGGCTGACGTGATCCCCTACGAGCAGGCTGACGAGTACATGAAGGCCTATGCCAAGAAGACCTATGGCAAGAAGGGCGACGCCATCGTTCAGAAGAACTGGGACGCCATCGACATCGCCATCTCCGGCCTGGTGAAGGTTGACGTGCCCGCCGAATGGGCCACCGCCACCGAAGGCGCTGCGGCTGCCAAGGTTGAAGGCACCACCGAGTACTTCGATTCCTTCGTGAAGCCCGTGCTGGCCCAGGAAGGTGACAAGCTGCCCGTTTCCGCCCTGGATCCCCGCGGCATCGTGCCCACCGGCACCACCAAGTTCGAGAAGCGCGGCATCGGCGTGAAGGTTCCCATGTGGATCCCCGAGAACTGCATCCAGTGCGGCAACTGCGCCCTGGTTTGCCCCCATGCCTGCATCCGTCCCATCTACACCGAGGACGGCGCTACCCTGCCCGAGGGCTTCGTGACCAAGAAGGCCACCGGTAAGGAATTCGCCGGCATGCAGTATCGCCTGCAGGTCAGCCCCCTGGACTGCACCGGCTGCGGCAACTGCGTTGAGGTCTGCCCCGCCAAGGTCAAGGCCCTGTCCATGGAGCCCCTGGCTTCCCAGATGAAGGAGCAGGATCTGTGGTCCTTCGCCATGACCGTGCCCGAGGTGGCCGACAAGATCACCAACAAGGCTTCTGTGAAGAACTCCCAGGCTCTCAAGCCCTTGTTCGAGTTCTCCGGCGCCTGCGCTGGCTGCGGCGAGACCCCCTATGTGAAGCTGGTGACCCAGCTGTTCGGCGATCG
>SVGJ01000022.1 GCA_015056415.1 Clostridiales bacterium | reverse complement strand
ATCTCGTCGATGGTGGTCAGGAAGGTGGTGTGGCGGCAGTGATCGGACCAATAGGTGTCGATCATGCGGATCTCGGTGAGGGTGGGATCACGATGCTCGGAGGCGAAATAATCGCGGCAGAAGGCCAGGTCGTCCTTGTCCATGGCCAGGCCGTACTTCTTCACGAACTCCTGCACAGCTTCCATGTCCATGGAGGTAAAGCCGGTCAGGGTCTCCACGGAATCGGGGGTCTCGTAGACCTGCTGCAGGGTTTCCTTCTCGCCCAGGTCAGCCTCGCGGGATTCCACGGGGTTGATCACGTGCTTCTTCACGCGGTTCAGCTCGTCCTCGGTGAAGTCGCCTTCCAGGATGTACACGCGGGCGGTACGCACGGTGGGACGCTCGCACTGGCCCACCAGCTGGATGCACTCCTCGCAGGAGGCGGCGCGCTGGTCATACTGGCCGGGCAGGTACTCCACGGCGAACACAGCCTTGCCGCCCTCGGGCAGGGCGTCATAGGTCACGTCTACCTGGGGTTCGGAGAAAACGATGGGCTTGCAGGTGTTATACAGCTCGTCAGCCACGCCCTCCACGTCGTAGCGGTTGAGGAAACGCAGGCCAGTGATGTTCTTGATCAGCAGGATGTGGCGGATCTCCCACAGGAGATTCTTCGCCTCCACCGCATACTCGGGCATTTTTTCAACATAGATGCGCTTGACGCTCATGCTTGTACCTCCATCAGGGCTCGCTGCCCAATATCATGACGCTTGTGCAGGTCGGTGAAGCTGATCTTCTCAGCAGCCTCATAGGCCTTGGCGATCGCTTCCTTGAGGGTATCGGCGGTAGCGGTCACACCCAGCACACGGCCGCCAGAGGTGAGGATCTCCCCCGCCTCGCCCAGCTTGGTGCCCGCATGGAAGACGTAAGCGGTCTCCCCCGCTTCCTTCAGGCCGGAGATGGGATAGCCGGTCTGGTACTTCTGGGGATAGCCGCCGCTGGCCAGCACCACGCAAGCCGCGGCGCCATCGGCGAAGAGCACTTCGGTCTCGGCCAGGGTGCCGTTGGTGGTGGCCTGCATGATGGTCAAAAGGTCGCTCTTCAGCAGGGGCAGCACCACCTGAGTCTCCGGATCGCCGAAGCGGCAGTTGTACTCAATGACCTTGGGGCCGTTGGGGGTCATCATCAGGCCGAAGTACAGGCAGCCCTTGAAGGTGCGGCCCTCGGCATTCATGGCGTTGATAGTAGGCAGGAAGATCTCCTTCATGCAGCGCTCAGCCAGCTCGGGCGTGTAGCAGGGGTTGGGCGCGATGGTGCCCATGCCGCCGGTGTTCAGGCCCTCATCGTTGTCCAGGGCGCGCTTGTGATCCATGCTGGACACCATGGGCTTGACCACCTTGCCATCGGTAAAGGCCAGCACGGAGACCTCCGGGCCGGTGAGGAACTCCTCGATCACCACACGGTGACCGGAAGCGCCGAAGGCATTGTGCTTCATCATTGTACTGACGGCTTCGATGGCCTCCTGCTTATTCTGGCAGATCAGCACGCCCTTGCCCAGGGCCAGGCCGTCGGCCTTGACCACCAGGGGCCCTTCGGGCAGGCTGTTGATGTAGGCCACAGCCTCGTCATACTCATCGCAGGCCGCGTAGGCTGCGGTGGGAATGTTGTACTTCTTCATCAGATTCTTGGAGAAGACCTTGCTGCCTTCGATAATGGCGGCCTTCTTCTCCGGGCCAAAGGCAGGGATGCCTGCCTCGGCCAGCAGATCCACCAGGCCCAGGCACAGGGGATCATCGGGGGCAACCACCACATAGTCCATCTTGTTTTCCTTGCAGAACGCGGTGATGCCGGTGATATCCGTAGCCTTCAGCGGAACCAGCTCGCAGATATCCGCCATACCGCCGTTGCCGGGCGCGGCGTAGAGCTTGGTCACGCCGGGATTCTCAGCGATCTTCGTTGCGATGGTGTGCTCACGCCCGCCACCGCCAACAATCAAAACCTTCATTTTTCATCCTCCGTTTTATGAAACCTACGGTTTCAAACTTCCCTCATTTCGCCTGCGGCAACCAAAGGGGCTTTGCCCCTTTGGAAATCCCACCCAAGGGCGCTGCCCTTGGGAATCCCGCGAAGGGTCTTCGATCCTTTCGAAACCCTTTGGGGGCAGGCGTATTGCGGGATTACGCAAAAGTGCGCCCGAGGAAGGTTTCCGTCGGGCTGGCACATTTTTTAGTGATGGAAGAGACGCATATGGGTGAAGGACATCACCATGTTGTACAGGTCGCAGGTCTCGATGACCTGGTCATCGCGGATGGAGCCGCCGGGCTGGGCCACATAGCTCACACCGCTGCGCTTGGCGCGCTCGATGTTGTCGCCGAAGGGGAAGAACGCGTCAGAGCCCAGGGCCACGCCGGTCTGCTGATCCAGCCAGGCACGCTTCTCTTCTCGGGTCAGCACCTCGGGCTGCTCGGTGAAGAAGCGCTGCCAGCGGCCGTCGGCCAGCACTTCGTCGGCGTCGTCAGAGATATACACGTCGATGGTGTTGTCACGGTCGGGACGGGCGATCTTCTGAACAAAGGGCAGGTTCAGGACCTTGGGATGCTGGCGCAGCAGCCAGTTATCGGCCTTCTGGCCCGCCAGACGGGTGCAGTGGATACGGCTCTGCTGGCCGGCGCCGATGCCGATGGCCTGGCCGCCCTTGGCGTAGCACACAGAGTTGGACTGGGTGTACTTCAGGGTGATCAGGGCAATGATCAGGTCGCGGCGGGCGTCCTCGGGCAGTTCCTTATTCTTGGTGACGATATCGTCCAGCAGGGCATTGTTGATCTCAAACTCGTTGCGGCCCTGCTCGAAGGTCACGCCGAAGACCTGCTTGCGCTCAATGGGATCGGGCTTGTAGTCGGGATCGATCTTGACGATGTTGTAGCCGCCCTTGCGCTTGGCCTTGAGGATCTCGAGGGCCTCGTCGGTATAGCCGGGGGCGATCACGCCGTCGGAGACCTCGGGCTTGATCAGCAGCGCGGTGGCTTTGTCGCACACGTCGGAAAGGCTGATCCAGTCGCCAAAGGAGCTCATGCGGTCAGCGCCGCGGGCGCGGGCGTAGGCGCAGGCCAGGGGGGAGAGCTCCACATCGCCCACGAAGTAGATCTTACGCAGGGTCTCATCCAGCGGGATGCCCACAGCGGCGCCGGCGGGGCTCACGTGCTTGAAGGAAGCGGCGGCAGGCAGGCCGGTGGCTTCCTTCAGCTCCTTCACCAGCTGCCAGCCGTTCAGGGCGTCCAGGAAGTTGATGTAGCCGGGCTTGCCGTTGATGACCTCGATGGGCAGCTGGCCCTCGGTCATGAAAATACGGGAAGGCTTCTGGTTGGGGTTGCAGCCATACTTCAGTTCCAGTTCAGTCATGATTCTCACTCCTCGTCCTGGTCGTGCTTGTTGATGATGATGGTATCGGCGCTGCCGTCCTTCAGGCTGATAAAGCTCACGTACAGGGATACCTTGTTGTCCTCGTTCAGATTGGTCCAGGTGTTCAGGGCCAGCTGCTCGATATCGCCCTTCAGGGTAACCTTCTCAGGCTCGCCCTCGAAGGAGGGGATGGGATTGCCGTCGCCCACATAGGTGTGGATGAAGCGGCCCTCGCCCGCCTTGGGCTGGCAGTAGTCGTAGAAGTAGCGCAGGACGCTGTTTTCATCGCCGCAGTCGGACTTGAGGATGGAGAGCTTGTACTCGGCCTTGCCGTCCTCCACCTTCACCACGCCGGAGATGCGGGGCGTCCAGTTGGGGCGGTCATCCTCGAAGGTGCGGGTGCGCAGGGCATCCTCGAAGGTCTTGCCTTCCTTCATGAAATCATAGATGGTATCGGTCTGATCGCCGTTGGTGACGATAGTGGTCTTACCGTCGGGCAGGGCACGGACGGGAGCGTAGATGATCAGGTGGGGATCGGTCATCAGGCTTTCGTCATGGGCCTTGGTGATGATGCCCTCGTCGGTCTCCTCGAAGATGCGGTTGCGGCTGTTGACGCTGCGGCCCATGATAAAGTACACGATCACAGCGTTTTCGCCCTTCTCGTCCAGGCCCAGCACGATGCCGCGGCCGGGATAGGTGTTGCCGGCAAGGAGTTCGTTCAGGTCATAGGTCTGCATATGTATTCCTCCTCAGTTGATCCTCACGTTACGGCCTTCCACAGTGATCCGGCCTTGGCAGAAAAGGGAAATGGCTTCAGGAAGCAGCTTCCATTCGGCTTCTTCCATGATGCGCTTTTGCAGGGTTTCGGGGGTATCGCCTTCCAGCACAGGCACTGCCTTCTGGGCGATGATGGGGCCGCCGTCGCACTCCTCGGAAACGAAATGCACCGTGGCGCCGGAGAGCTTCACGCCGTAGTTCAGCGCCGCCTCATGCACATGCAGGCCATAGAAGCCCTTGCCGCAGAAGGAGGGGATCAGCGCCGGATGCACGTTCATGATGGCGTTGGGATAATTGTCTACCAGCTCATGGGAGAAAATCACCATGCAGCCAGCCAGCACCACCAGCTGGATGTCCAGCTCCTTGAGCTTTTCCACCAGCGCGATGGTCATGGCCTGATTGGATTCATAGGCCTTGCGGGGGATCACATAGCCGGGAATGCCTGCCTTGGCGGCACGCTCCAGGGCGTAAGCGCCCTCCTTGGTGGAGATCACCGCAGCGATCTCACCGCCGCCCAATTCGCCACGGAGCTGCGCGTCGATGATAGCCTGCAGGTTGGTGCCGCCGCCGGATACCAGTACAGCAACTCTTACCACAGTTCCACACCCTTCTCGCCTTCCACGATCTCGCCCAGGATGTAAGCGCCGGGCTCATCGTTGGCGTGGAGAATTTCAAGGGCCTTCTGGGCGTCTTCCTTTGCAACGGTGATCAGCATGCCCACACCCATGTTGTAGGTGTTGTACATATCGCGCTCGGGCACGTTGCCTTCGCGGGCGATGATGTCGAAGATGGGCAGCACGCGCACATCGCTCTTCTTGATCCTGGCGCACAGGCCTTCGGGCAGGGCGCGCGGGATGTTCTCGTAGAAACCGCCGCCGGTGATGTGGCTGATGGCGCGGGGCTGGATCTCCTTGAGCAGCGCCATCACGGACTTGACGTAGATCTTGGTGGGGGTCAGCAGGGTCTCCCACAGGGACTTTTCGCCCAGTTCGGGATAGGTGCGGTCGGCGGCGTTGGGATCATCCAGGCCAAAGACCTTGCGCACCAGAGAGAAACCATTGGAATGCACACCCGTGGAGGGCAGGGCGATCATCACGTCGCCGGCCTTCATGGTGTTGTGGTCGATGATGCGGTCCTTGTCCACCACGCCCACGGAGAAGCCGGCAAGGTCGTAGTCCTCGTCAGGCATCATGCCGGGATGCTCAGCGGTCTCGCCGCCGATGAGGGCGGAGCCGGCCTGCACACAGCCCTCAGCCACACCGGACACGATAGAGGCGATCTTCTCGGGATAATTCTTGCCGCAGGCGATGTAATCCAGGAAGAACAGAGGCTTGGCGCCGCAGCAGATCACATCGTTGACGCACATGGCAACGCAGTCGATGCCGATGGTATCGTGCCTGTCCAGCAGCATGGCCAGCTTGATCTTGGTGCCCACGCCATCGGTGCCGGAGACCAGCACAGGGGTCTTGATGCCCTCCAGGTTCAGGCCGAACAGGCCGCCGAAGCCGCCGATATCATCCATGCAGCCCTCGTTCCTGGTGCGGGCAACGTGCTTTTTCATCAGTTCCACAGCCTGGTAACCGGCAACAATGTCCACACCGGCTGCCTTGTAGCTTGCGCTTTCGCTCTTCATAGGGAAGCTCCTCCTTATGTATGTCGTTGCTGAATCAAAATCAAATCGGTTTTTCGTGCCGGGGCGTCTGATCCTTGGCAGGGGGATCCACCGGGTATTCGCCGGTGAAGCAGCCCTTGCAGAAGCTCAGCCCGCAGCCCTTGGCCAGCTTGTCGCAGGCTTCCACGGAAAGGTAGCCCAGGGAATCCACGCCGATAATATCGCGGATCTCTTCCACGGTGTGGTTGGCGGCGATCAGATTCTCCACCGAGGCCACGTCCGTGCCGAAGTAGCAGGGGCGGATAAAAGGCGGCGAGGAAAGGCGCATATGCACTTCCTTGGCGCCGGCGTCCCGCAGGAGCTTGATGATCGGTATCGAGGTGGTGCCGCGGACGATGGAATCGTCCACCATGACCACACGCTTGCCCTTCACCGTGGCAGAAACCACATTCAGCTTGATACGCACCGCATCCTGGCGCTCCTTCTGGGTGGGCTGGATAAAGGTGCGGCCAATATACTTGTTTTTGATGAAGCCGATACCGTAGGGAATGCCGCTTTCCCGGGCATAGCCCAGGGCAGCGTCCAGGCCGCTGTCCGGCACGCCGATGACCACATCGGCCTCCACAGGATGCTCCTGGGCCAGGAACGCGCCGGCCTGCAGGCGGGCCTCATGCACGCTGGCGCCATCGATCACGGAATCCGGGCGGGCATTGTAGATGTATTCAAAGACGCACAGGCCGGTCTTTTCCCGCACCTCGGGCTTATAGGACTTCACGCCCTCCCGGGTGACGACCACCACCTCGCCAGGCTCGATGTCCCGCTCAAAGGTGGCGCCGATGGCATTGAACGCGCAGGATTCGGAGGCGAAGACCACGTCCCCGCCCAGGGTGCCCATGCACAGAGGCCGGATGCCCTGGGGATCGCGGGCGGCGATGAGCTTGGTGGGGCTCATGATCACCAGGGAATAAGCGCCCTTGATGACCTTCATGGCCGCACGGACAGCCTCCTCGATGGAGCCGCAGCGCACACGCTCCTGAATGATCGCGTAAGCGATGACCTCGCTGTTGGAGGAGGTGTGGAAGATCATGCCCTTCTGCTCCAGCTCCTCGCGGATCTCCAGGCCATTGGTCAGGCAGCCGTTATGGGCCAGCGCCATGGCGCCCTTGAGGTGGTTGATCAGCAGCGGCTGGATGTTCTCGCTGGCATTGCCCACCGGCCCGTACAGGCAGTGGCCAATGGCCATCTGCCCCTCAGGCATTTTCATCAGGACCTCGTGGGTGAAGACCTCGTTCACCAGGCCCGCGCCCTTGTGACAGTTGATCACACCGTCCACATTGACCGCAATGCCGCAGCTTTCCTGGCCGCGATGCTGCAGGGCATACAGCGCGTGATAAGTTTCCGGCACCACCGTCTCGCCGGAACGGCGAAAAATACCGAATACACCGCACTCTTCGTGGAGCTTATCCATCATAAAGCATCAATCCCCTATCAAACGTTTGGATCGGATTTTGAGTGGAATGTTCGTGTTTTTGGCGTTAGTCGATAATCAGCGCATTATTCTTTGCGATGACGGCATCGTGCTGTGCCTTGCGCTGGGCGTTGAGCCTTGCAGCCAGGTCAGCATCCTCGATGGCGATCATCTGGGCGGCCAGCAGAGCCGCGTTGGCAGCGCCATCAATGGCAACGGTAGCCACAGGCATACCGGCGGGCATCTGCACGGTGGAGAGCAGCGCGTCCAGGCCGTCCAGCGTGGAGGACTTCACCGGAATACCGATGATGGGCAGGGTGGTCTGCGCTGCCAGCGCGCCAGCCAGATGAGCAGCCTTACCCGCAGCGGCGATCAGCACGCCAAAGCCGTTATCACGGGCATTTCGGGCAAACTCAGCCGCCTCCACAGGGGTGCGGTGAGCGGAATAGACATGGGCTTCAAAGGGGATCTCCAGCTTGCGCAGCTGCTCAAAGGCAGGCTTGAGCACCGGCAGGTCGCTGTCGCTTCCCATAATGATGGCAACTTTCTTCATGTTGATTGTCCTTTCTTCTCTCAGCGCGCTTTTCGCAAATAAAAGAGCTCAGCGTAAGAAGTTACACTGCGCTCTTTTTTGCTGCAAAAAGCATATGGTGGTAGAGGGAACGGCACCGGGAACAACAGATGAACAGCTTCATCACGCGGCATCCTCCCTCCAAAAAGTACAATTTATTTTACCGTACCCAGCACTCGCTGTCAAGGCATTTTCCGAACATTTTCGGCGAATGCCAGCATTTCGTTTAGTGTTTGTCGCGTATGGCCGTACTTCGCCGATAAAAAGACAAACGAAAAAAGGAGCGGCCACCACAGGCCGCTCCGGAACGGGCTCATCGGCTGCCCTTGTCGTAGGGAATACCCTCTGCCTTGGGGGCGAGAGAGCTCTTGCTGGTCAGGGCAAGAACGATCAGGGAAATGATGTAGGGCAGCATATTGTACACGCTGCTGGGGAGGTTCAGGTTCTTGAGCAGGTCAAAGCCGGTATACACATTGCCCAGCGCGCGGAAGAAGCCGAACAGCAGCGCCGCCAGGGCGCTCCTGAAGGGCTTCCACTGGCCGAAGATCATCACCGCCAGGGCAAGGAAACCAAAGCCGGCCACGCCGTTTTCGAACTTCCAGGAGCTCACGCCGGCCGTGATATACACAATGCCGCCCAGGCCGCCCAGAATGCCGGAGATCATCACGCCGGCATAGCGCATCTTGTAAACGTTGATGCCCACGCTGTCCGCCGCCTGGGGATGCTCGCCGCAGGCGCGGAGCCGCAGGCCGAAGCGCATCTTGTACAGCAGCACCCAGGAGATCATCAGCGCCACCAGGGCCACCACCATGAACCAGTTGAATTCAAAATTGCCAAACCGCACGATGAACGCATCGCGGGCACGGGTGTAGATGATATCGGAGGATACGTCACTGCCGCCGGAGATCGCGGTGTTCATGGCCTTCACAGCCACGGTGGCAGCCGCGGTGGCCAGCATATTCATGGCCGTACCGGTAATGGTCTGATCCGCCTTGAAATTGATGGCCGCTACCGCCAGCAGCAGCGAATACAGCATGCCCGCCAGGGCGCTGGCCAGAATGGTGGCCACGATCATCAGGGACGTGCCCAGCTCCATGGGCAGGAACTTCATCACCAGCGCGCCGCCCAGCGCACCAATGACCATGATACCCTCCAGGCCGATGTTGATCACGCCGCTGCGCTCAGCAAAGCATCCGCCCAGCGCCACCAGCAGCAGCACAGAGGCAAACAGAAGCGTATACTGTGAAAGAAGAATCATGCCTCCTCGCCTCCCTTCTCAGTTTTCGCGGTAAGCAGCGCCGCTTCCTCCTGCCTGCGCAGGCGCTTCTGGATCGCCAGCTTGAAGAAGGCGACGAACGCGCACAGGAAGATGATCAGGCTGGAGATCAGGTTGGAGATCTGTGCGCAATACACGTTCAGGTTCACGTGGCCGCCGCCCATGGTGATGTGCTGGATGAAATAGGCCGCCAGAATGGATCCCAGGGGGCTCAGGCCGCCCAGGAAGGCCACGGCGATGCCGTTGAAGCCCATGCCCGGCACAGAGGAAACGCTGGTCTCCCACTCCTCGATGCCCGTCAGGTACAGCAGGCCAGCGCCCATGCCCGCCAGCGCACCGGCGATCACCATCGTGAGGATGATGTTGCGGTTCTCCTTCATGCCGCTGTACTTGGCGGCATGGAAGTTGTAACCGGTGGCCTTGAGCTCATAGCCAAACTTGGTCTTGTTCAGGATGAACCACACCACCAGCGCCATGATGATGGCGAGGGGGATGGCGATGGTCACGCTCTTCTCGTTGCCGAAGAGGGTATTCAGTCCCATCTGGGGGATCAGGGCGCCGGGGTTCACGCCGCGCAGCTGCATGGTGTAGGGGCTGGTGGGATTCTTGACGCCATCAGTGCTGAGGATCATGTTGGTCAGGTACAGGGCGATCCAGTTCAGCATGATGCCGGAGATGACCACATTCACATTGCAGTAGGTCTTCAGCGCGCCGCTGAACGCGCCCAGCAGAGCGCCGGCCACCATGGCGGCGATCAGGCAGACCCACCAGGGCATGTGCCACGCGATGCCCAGATACAGCGCCGCGCAGGCGCCCGCCACATACTGGCCGGCAGCGCCGATATTGAACATACCCGCCTTGTAGGCAAACAGCACCGAAAGCGAGCACATCAGCAGCGGGGCCGTACGGGTCAGCGTCTGGCCGAGGTATTTCAGCTGCAGGTTGGCGCGGGGATAGCGGAAGTAGCTCTTCAGCACGCTGGTGATGGCCTCCCACGCGCCGCTGGGCTCGATGATCAGCAGCACGATATAGCCGATGAGCAGGCCGCCCAGGATGCACAGCAGCGAGGCTACCAGCGTCTGTACGCCGTCATAGCGGAGAATCGATTTCTTTTTCACTGCGCTGCCCCTCCTCTCTTCGCGCCGGCCATATACAGGCCCAGTTCCTCTACCGTGACCTGCTTGGGATCAAACTCGCCCACGATCTCGCCCTCATACATAACGAGAATGCGGTCGGACACATTCATGACCTCATCCAGCTCCAGGCTCACCAGCAGCACCGCCTTGCCGGCGTCGCGCTGGGCCACGATCTGCTGATGGATGTACTCGATGGCGCCCACGTCCAGGCCGCGGGTGGGCTGTACCGCCACCAGCAGCTCGGGATCCTTGTCGATCTCGCGGGCAATGATGGCCTTTTGCTGGTTGCCGCCGGACATGGAGCGTGCCGTCGTCACGGCGCCCTGGCCGGAACGTACGTCATACTGGTCGATCAGCTTCTCGGCATAGGCTCGGATCTCCTTGCGTCTGAGCACGCCCAGGCCATTGGTGAACGCGGGTTCAAAGTAACGCTGGAGCACCATGTTGTCCTCCAGGGTATAATCCAGCACCAGGCCGTGCTTGTGGCGATCCTCCGGGATGTGGCTCATGCCGGAAACAGAGCGCTTGCGAATGGGCATCTTCGTGATGTCCACGCCGCACATGGTGAGCTTGCCGCTCTTCACAGGCTCCAGGCCGGTGACGCCGTAAACCAGCTCGCTCTGGCCGTTGCCGTCGATACCGGCGATGCACACGATCTCGCCCCGGCGCACCTGGAAGGAAACGTTCCGCACGGCGTCCTTGCCATGCTGCTTCGAGGCGACCGTCATCCCCTTCACGTCCAGCACGACCTCGCCAGGCTGGGCTTCTTCCTTATCCACGGCGAACTTCACATCGCGGCCTACCATCATGCGGGAAAGCTCCGCCTTGGAGGTATTGGCGATCTCCACCGTGCCGATGTACTTACCCTTGCGCAGCACGGAGCAACGATCCGCCACGGTCATGATCTCGTTCAGCTTGTGGGAAATGAACAGGATGGACTTGCCTTCCGCGGCCAGGTTCTTCATGATCTGCATCAGCTCGTCGATCTCCTGGGGCGTAAGCACGGCGGTGGGCTCGTCGAAAATGAGAATGTCATTCTCGCGGTAGAGCATCTTGAGGATCTCGGTACGCTGCTGCATACCCACCGTGATGTCGGAGATCAGCGCGTCCGGATCCACGTGCAGGCCATACTTTTCGGACATAGCCTTCACTTTTTCACGGGCCAGCCTTTTTTGCAGGAAGCCAAGGCTGGTGGGCTCCACACCCATGATGATGTTATCAAGCACGGTGAAGCACTCCACCAGCTTGAAATGCTGATGGACCATGCCGATGCCACGGTCATTGGCGTCATTGGGATTGCGGATGACGACCTTTTCGCCATCCATGCGGATCTCGCCCTCCTCGGGCGTGTACAAGCCAAAGAGCACGCTCATCAACGTGGATTTACCGGCGCCGTTCTCGCCCAGCAGGGCATGGATCTCGCCCTTTTTCAGCTGCAGGGTGATGTCGTCATTAGCGATGATGCCGGGAAATCGCTTGGTGATGTGCAGCATTTCTACTGCATACTGTTCCAAAGCCTATGACCTCCTTATAACAGCCGCGGTCGGGCTGTACTTTTCTACATATCTGTGAATAGTATACCACATCAGTGCCGGCTTTGTAAATTTATTTCTTGCCCGGCGTTCCCACCTCCGGCAGCAGGGCACTGGCTTTTTGCGAAAAAGCGCGGCCTTTGGGCCGCGGCAAAAAGAATGGCGTTATTGAATCGATGTGATCTCCTTGGGCAGCCAGCCGCTGAACTCCGTACGATCGGCATCGCTGACCAGCATGATATCGCCGCCCCGGTCGTTCAGCACCTTCTTCACGATAAACAGACCCATGCCATGACCAGCCGATTTGGTCGTGACGCCCGGGGTAAAGATGGACTTCTGGCTCTTCATGGGGATCATCGGGCCGTTGTTGCTCACACTGAAGCGGAAGCTCTTCAGATCCTCGGTCAGCGTCAGGGTCAGCTGCCTGTCCGTGACCTCCTCCAGGGCGTCGATGGCGTTATCGATCAGGTTGGAAAGCACCTTGCACATTTCCCAGCCGGGAATGGGCAGATCCTTCCAGGCAGACTGGATATTCAGCCTGACCCTGATGCCCTCCTTTTCGCAGGCGGCCAGCTTCACCTGCAGAAGGGCGTTGATGGCCGGATTGGCGGTCTTCATCACCCGGCTGACCGAGGTGATGGCGCCGTATACCTTTTCGATGTAGGCATTGGCCTCATCATACTCCTCCATCTCCATCAGGCTGTACACCACCTGGAGGTGATTGAGGAAGTCGTGCCGCTGGGAGCGCAAGGTATTGTTCAGCGTTTCCATGGCGGTGATGGTATCATCCATATCGTCCAGCTGATTCATCAATTTGCGGGTGGTGATGGCCTCACGGATGTCCACAATACCGCCCCAAAGCACCACGCATGCCGCAATGGCCAGGATGTACCGTGCCATGGGAAGATCGATCACCTTTTCGGGCATCAGCAGCATATAGGCCACGATGAGCACGATCAGCCCCACCTGCAGCCCATTGGTGACGATGGCCATCACATAGGCCTTCTGGGGGTTCACGTCGCGTTTGATCCGCTTCATTTCTTCATCCCCTTTCGCGCCTGCTGGTTCTTGAGGATGGTCGCCTCATGTCCCATTTCCGTAGGCCGGTAATACTTTTTGCCCTTGACCTCCGGGGGCATATACTCCTGCTGCACCCAGTGTCCGGGGAAATCGTGGGGATAAAGATACCCATCGCCGCTGCCAATGCGCACATGACCCGCATAGTGGGTATCCCGCAGGTGCACCGGCACCGGGCCGAAGCCGCCCTTTTCCGCATCGGCCATGGCCTCGTCGATGGCAGAGCTGACGCTGTTGGATTTTGGGCTCTCACACACGGCGATGATCGCCTGGGCAATGGGCAGCCGCGCCTCGGGCATGCCCATGGTCTCCAGCGCGGTGGCCGCTGCCGCCGCCTGCAGCATGGCAATGGGATTCGCCACGCCCACATCCTCGCTGGCATGGGCCAGGACGCGCCGCACAATGAGCCGGGGATCCACCCCCGCGTAGTTCAGCCGGGCAAACCAGGCCAGCGCCGCGTTGCTGTCCGACCCCCTGAGGGATTTGCAGAACGCGCTGAGCATATCGTAATACAGGCTTTCATCACACCGCAGCATGGGCTTCTGGATGCTCTCCTCCGCCACAGCCAGGTTCACGCGGATCACGCCGTCCTCATCGGCGGCGGTGGTCAGCACCGCCAGCTCAATGGCGCCCAGCGCGGCGCGGGTATCGCCGTTGGCAATGCGGGCGATGTGCCGCAGGGCGTCCTCATCGGCGTGAATACTCAGTGCGCCATAGCCCCGCTCCGTATCCGCCAGCGCCCGGCGCATGGCGATAAGCACATCCTTCTCCTGCAGGGGATAAAACTGGAACACCCTGCATCGGCTGACGATGGCAGGCGTCATGGCCACCATAGGATTTTCAGTGGTGGAGCCGATAAAACGGATGATGCCCTTCTCAATGGCCGGCAGGATGCTGTCGCTCTGGGCTTTGCTCCAGCGGTGACACTCATCCAGCAGAAGATAGGTCGGCTGGCCATACAGGCTGCGCCGCTCCTGGGCCTGCTTGAGCACCTCGCGCACGTCGGCCACACCGCTGGTCACCGCGTTGAGCTGCACAAAGTTCGCCTTCGTCGCTCTGGCAATAATGGAAGCCAGCGTGGTCTTGCCGCAGCCGGGCGGGCCAAAGAAGATGGACGAAGTCAGCCGGTCCGCCTCAATGGCGCGGCGCAGCAACCTCCCCTTGCCCACCAGGTGCTCCTGGCCGATAAATTCCTCCAGCGTCCGTGGGCGCATCCGGTCCGCCAGCGGAGCGTCATCTTGTGTGAACAGATCCATAGTTCCTCCTTACAAGGGCTCTCATACGGGATTATGCCAGCAGTTTCAAGCCAATGACGACCAGGACCACCTGCACAGCCAGCAGAGCGGGGAAGCCCAGCTTGAAATACCAATGCTTCGTCTTGTGCCGGAAGGTGAACATTCCCAGCGTTCCGCCCAGGGCGCCGAACAGCCCCGCTGCGAGGAACAGCGTCGCTTCCTTGATGCGCCACTGACCGGCCTTGGCCCGCTTTTTATCCAGGCCCATCAGCGCAAAAGCGATAACGTTCATGATGATGATAACAACCAGCAAAATCTTAGCGAACACGAATGATCCTTTCTCCCGGCTTCAGCGCGCCAGGCTCCAGCGTTGGTGTGATATGCCGAGTGTTCTGCCTGCGGCGAGGGTCTGCATAGCGGAGGTTTTTGTGCTGCCTGCGTCGCGGCGTGATCATGCGGCGGTTGAGCAGCTCCGGCTGCGATATGTCGGCCGCGGGACGGCCCACATCACGGGACGCCGCCACCAGCCGGGGCGGCCTTCCGCTTTGCCAGATAGCGGGGATCAGCTGCTCCACGCCATGCCGGGCGATGTACATATACGGGCTGAGCTTCGCACCCTCCGGCATGGAAATACGGTGAGGCTGGTTGATCAGCTCCAGCTGCGCATTGGCAAAGGCCTTCAGACCGATCTGCGCGATGATCGCGCTGATCTCCGCCTGGATCACGGCTACACGCTGCACATCCACGGGTTTGCCGGCGATGGACGCGTAGGCCGTTGCCATGTGCCGGTTGGCTGTACGCACCAGGGCGTCCACACGCTCATCCGCCGCGCTGATCAGCTTCTTGACCGGCAGCCGAACCCCTAACGTACCCAGGGCTTCCAGCATATCCTCGGTGGTATAGCTGCTCAGCACGTTCAGGTAAGCCATGGTCGTTTCGATGCCCGTAACGGTATCCGTCATATGCCGGAAGATCCGCCCCACCAGCTGCCGGTCATGGCTGGCGGCTTCATCCGTGCGCCAGGCATAGCAGTTCCGGCGCAATTCCCCGGTGGTTGGGTACATCAGGCACATGCCCAGATGCACTTGCGCGCCCATGCGGGCCACCAGGTCATCACCGTTCTGCACGTGATACAGCGGGTATGCCGAGGGGTCATCCACCGCCAGCCCGCTCATCACCGACGGAGCGGCGAAGCCATAGCCCACCATGTTTCTGGGCAGCACGCCATCCTCATGGATCTTGTGATGCGCGTAGATTTGCATCAGCGCCGCGCCCTGGCTGTGCCCGCAGAGCCACAGGGTAAAGCGGCTGTTGGGATTCTTCATTTCCTCCAGCACATGGCGCAGCGTCAGCTTTTCCAGCCCCAGCTCCCTGGCCGTTTCCGGGAAATCGATCTCCTCTTCATTCTCCTCGAACTGGCGGGTCAGCTGCAAGAAGCCCTTGTGGATGCCCTCTTCCGCCGTCATGCGGAAGTTGGACACCCAATCGTAGAGCCTCTCGCCTGTACCCATGAAGCTGACAGCCACCACATACCGGCCCAGTCCCGCCGGATGGATCATCACCACAGCCTTGCCGGTATCGCTCTTTTCCCGCTGACGCAGCGCGCCCATGACCTCGCCCAGGGGATTTCCGCCCTTGATGCGCTGACGCACCCGGAACATCCGCCACGCGCTGGCCAGCCGCTGCATCCCCTTCTTCTCACCGGGCTCCACGCCATCGGTCAGGTCGCCGTCCACCTGAATGGTCACGTCACGCCAGCCCGCCTGCAGCCACGCATCCACATCCATGCGGTAGGTGGCCTGGGCCAGCACAGCAGACATCTCCACCGCCTCCAGCGAAAGCGGCGGCCTGAGCTTCCCCCACGGGTCGCTCACCCAAGCGGCCATCAGCGGCGCCACATTGCTTATGTCAATCATTTTCTCTCCTGAAGCTGTTTTTCCTCCGGAGGAAGCGGCGCTCCTCCGGGCCTGTGTGTCCGAGTCAGTCCTGCCCCTCGTCGCCGCGCTTGTAATCCGCGGAGAGCAGGCGGCTCTTTTCCATTTCAAACGTGCCCTTGGGCCGCAGGCAGGTAAACGCCACGCTGGTTTCCGTCATAGCGGTGACCTGCGCGTTGACCTGCTTCATTTTGCCTTCATCCGTATAAAATATCAGCCGGATGGGGCGCTGTTTTTCCAGCGAGTATCGCAGAAATCGTTCCATCATCAGCCCTCCGGCACCTTGTAGATGGTGGCCTCGCCATTATGGAATACCGTCTCGAACATATCATCCAGGGCAGCCTGGTCAACGTCATAATCGCCGTGCTCATAGCTGCTGAGGTAGATGTAATCCACATCGTACTTGCTCAGGATGGTCAGGTTCTCCCGGGGCGCGGCGTAGAAGGCGGCAATGTCCCGCTTGCGCTCGGTGGTGTCAAAGCCATGGTAATACAGCCACAGGTCAGGGCCGCACACAGTTGTCCGTCCTGCGATGCTGCTCACCGGGTTCAGGTGCTGCGTGCCGGAAAGGAACACGCTCCCCTCCTCGGTGTTGTCGCGGGCGTATTCGCCGGCCTCCACCGCATAGTGGCCAAAGGCCTGATAGCTGCTGACGCACTCGCGCCACAGCGTCAGCCCGGCGGAAAGGAACAGCACCACAGCGGCCATGGCAGCCAGCACGCCTCGTCCCCGCAGGCCCTTCAGGTGTTTCCACACTTTGGCGCACCAGTCAGCCACGATCATGCAGCACAAGAGCCACGCCAGGTAAAGCAGCTTATTGTTATCATAGGCATTGGGCTGGAAGCGGATCAGCTCCGCTGCCAGAATGATCACCGCAGCGCCGGCAAAAATACGGCGGGTGTGCCTGTCCCGTTCGATCACAGCCAGGATCAGCGCAATCACGGGCAGGCCGATGTTCTTCACGTAGAACCACAGGTAGAAATCCCGCAATTCGCCGTCGCCGTAGGGGTTATTCACCCAGTTGAACCACAGGGTGATGAAGCTGTTACTCTCCCCACCCTGGAAAACCTGGGCAAAGGTGAACAGTACCAGCTGCGGCACGGAAAGCACCACGGCGATACCGCCATAACACAGATACCGGCGCAGCTGCAGCCAGCGTTCCTCGTCGTGGATGAGATCATACGCCAGCATCCCTACGGAGCACAGCGCCAGCGCCACAAAGGAGTGGGTGTGGATCAGCGGCAGCGCGCCGCCCCACACACCCAGCAGCGCCTCGCCCCGAAGGCCGCCCAGTTCCCGGCGCCTGGAGGGATCAAAGCAGGTGTAAAGCAGGTAGAAGCAGGGGATCACCATGCACCAGCCACCCAGCAGCGTCCGCTGGGGGATCATCAGGTCGGCGATCACGTTGCTCCAGCGCAGGTTGTTGGGATCGGGCTGGTTGGTGGGCGTCTTGTAGTAGCCGTTCAGAATGTTCTCCACCCGGCTCACGATGGTCAGCGTACCATCGGCCTCATAGCCCGCGGCCTGGTCGAAATCGTACAGGAAGCCCAGGCCGCCATTGAGGAAGAACAGCAGCGCGGCCAGCACCACGGTCTTCTTGCCCAGGGTCATTTCGCGGGCAAGGATCATTACGCCCACATAGCACAGGGCCATCATCAGCGTACCGGGCAGGATCAGCGCCGTCTGCAGGCTGCAGCCCATCAGATAAAAGCTGGTGGAAAGGCTGTCCATCAGGAAAGGATAGGACAGCTGTTGCCCGGGATAGAAGGGATAATCCGGCGGGAAGGACGCGTTTTTCAGCCCGGTGATGAAGCTCATGTGCATGGGCAGATCGCCATAGGTACTCTGGCCCACGTTCCAGTTGCCCCACTGATCCACACGAACCATGTGCGTGTACTGCAAATAGCCGGAAAGCACCGTCAGCGGCAGGGCTACCAGCAGGCACTGGATCAGAAGGCTCTGCTCCCGCTTATCCCAGCGGGCAGGTTTGCGCTTGTCGCGCAAAAACCAGCAGCCTGCCGTGATCATCGAAAGGGGCAGCAGCGCCACCAGGTGGGCGGCCATGGTAAAATCCAGTGCGAAGGCGCACAGCGCAGGAAGCCACATCATGAGCAGCAATCCCAGGCTCACGCCCAGCCAGGCCCGCGCTATGGGCGAATGGCGCGGCAAGAGCCACCGCGCGATCAGCACGCCGCACACCACATAAACCGCCAGATACAAACCTGCCAACACGTCGCAATCCTCCAGGAATCAAGATCAATAAAATAACGCGCGCGGGGAAAGAATCGCTCCCTCCCCGCGCAAATGAATTTACTTCTTCAGATAGGTCTGCAGGAGCTTCAGCGCGGCGTCCATGTCGCGCATATCGATGGTTTCGCAGGCGGAATGCACATAGCGGCAGGGAATGGAGATGGTGCACACCGGGATGCCGCCGCGGGAGGTCTGCATGGCGCCGGCGTCGGTACCGCCGAAGGGCAGCACCTCGCGCTGGGTCTTCACGCCGGCCTTTTCGCCGCAGGCCAGCAGCTCGTCACGCAGGGCGGGGTTGGAGATGCTGGCGCGGTCCATCACCTTCACGGCGCAGCCCTCGCCCAGCTTGATGGCGGGGAGCTTCACCTCGGGGGTATCGCCCCAGGCGGTCACGTCCAGGGCGATGCCCACATCGGGCTCCTGGGAGAAGGAAGCTACCTTCGCGCCGCGGCAGCCCACCTCCTCCTGCACGGAGAAGACGGCGACGATGGTGTCCTTCGTCTCGCCCACGGTCTGGAGCAGCTTCACCAGCAGGGCGCAGGCGCAGCGATCGTCCATGGCGGGGGAAGCCACACGGTGCTCGCCCAGGCGGAAGCAATCGGGGGCATACACAGCCACATCGCCCAGCTTGACCAGCTTCTCGGCTTCTTCCTTGGTTTCAGCGCCGATATCGACAAACAGGTTCTTCATGGCCTTGGCGCCCTGCACAGGCTCGCAGACCACCACGCCCTCCACGCCACCCGCAAACACCACATGGCGGGTCAGGGAAACGTCGATGCCGATGCCGCCCACGTTGGTCACACGCAGGAAGCCTTCCTTCTCATAGCCGGTCACGATGAAGCCGATGTGATCCATATGGGCGCTGAACATGATCTTCCTGCCGTTGGGATCGGTGCCCTTCTTCACGCAGATCAGGTTGCCCAGTGCGTCGGATTCCATGGTATCCACATAGTCCTTCACTTCTTCGCGGATGGCGGCAGCCACAGGCTCTTCCAGGCCGGAGGGACCGATGGGCTTGAGGACCTTTTTCAAAATATCAAACATTGTGTTTCTCTCCTCTTCAGATGCTCTTGAGCAGGGCCTTGGTCAGTGCCAGCTGGCTCTCGACGTCGCTGTATTTCACCACGGAGGACGGGCTGTGGATGTAGCGGCAGGGCACGCTCAGCACCACCACGGGCATGCCGCCGCGGGCGCGCTGCATGCTGCCGCCGTCATTGCCGCCGGAAACAGAGCGCTTCACATGGTAGCTCAGGCCGTTCTTCTCAGCCACCTCAACGGTGTGGCGGAACAGATTGCGATTGGCGATGGAGGTGCCGTCCATAAAGGAGACGCACACGCCCGCGCCGGTGTTGCAGACCTGCAGGGTCTCGGGCACGTCGCCCAGATCATTGCAGGTGGTGCCCTCCAGCACGATGCCGATGTCGGGATCCAGCGCGAAGGCAGCGCCCTTGGAGCCGCGGCAGCCCGTCTCCTCCTGGGAGGCGAACACGCAGATCACATCGCAGTCGTAATCATCCTCCAGCACCCGCAGCAGGTTGAAGATGCCCACGCGATCGTCCAGCGCCTTGGCAGAAACGTAGCCGTCGCCGAACTCCACATAATCTGTATCGAAGCAGATGTAGGTGCCCTTGGGGGCCTTGGCCTCGGCTTCCTCGCGCTTCTTGGCGCCGATGTCCACATAGATGTCGCTGTAGCCCAGCACACGCTGGCGGTCAGCGGCGGACTGCAGATGGATGGCCATAGCGCCGATAATGCCCGGCACCCTGTCGTCGCCCACGGTGACACGCTTGGAGATGATGACACGCGGATCCACGCCGCCCACGGGCGCCACCCGCAGGAAGCCGTCCTCCGTGCAGGAGGTGACGATGAGGCCCACCTCGTCCATGTGAGCGGAGAGCATCACACGCTTGCGGGGCTCGGCGCCCTTGCCTTCCTTCACGGCCACCACATTGCCCATGCGGTCGATGGAGGTGGTCACGCCGGGGTATTTCTTCAATTCTTCCAGCAGCTCGCGGCGCAGGGCCTCTTCGTGGCCAGCGGGAGCGTTGAACTCAGTCAGCCATTTCAGATCCATAGGTCATCCTCCCATCCCGCGTCCAGCTCGCTCAGGAAGTGCGCGATCACGCGACCGCCCTCCTTCAGCGCCTGCAGGTCGATGGTTTCCACGGTGGTGTGCATATACTTCAGCGGCAGGGAAAGCAGCACCGTGGGGATGCCGGAGCGGGCAATGCCCACAGCGTCGGCGTCGGTATAGGTGCTGCGGGAGCTCACCGCCGTCTGCAGCTTCACGTGGTGCTCCTTGGCGCACTTCATCAGGCGATCCAGCAGCTTGGGCTGGATGTAGGGGCCGATGGTGGCGCACAGGCTGTCGCCATCCACAGTGGTATCGGGGCGGCTGCCGGGAATGGTGGCGTGATCCACGTCCAGGGCCACAGCCAGGTCGGGATCGATGGCGAAGGCGGCCGTCATGGCGCCCATGGAGCCGACCTCCTCCTGGGTGGAGCCGACGAAGTACACGTCAGCGTCGCAATGCAGCTTCTGCAGGCGTTCCGCCGCCAGCAGCAGGATGCCCACGCAGGCGCGGTCATCCATGGTCTTGGCAGCTACCTGGCCGTTGAGCAGTTCAGTCAGCGGCACATTGAAGGTCACCAAGTCGCCGATGCGAACCAGCTCCTTCACCTTGTCGCCGGGCAGGCCTACATCCACATAAAGATCCTTGGCGTTATAATTCTTCTGGCGCTCCTCCGCCGTCAGCAGGTGGGGCGGCAGGGCGCCGATGGTGCCAAAGAGCTTCTCCTTGCCGTGCACCCACACGCGGCAGGCGGGCAGGATGCGGGGATCCACACCGCCCACATTGCCCAGGCGAATGCTGCCGTCATCCTCGATGTTCACGACCATCAGGCCGATCTCGTCCATGTGCGCGCAGAGCATCACCTTGGGGCCGGTTCCCTTCTTGTGAGCGATGACGTTATTCATCTTGTCGATGGTCACCTCATCCACAAAAGGACGGAACTGATCGGCAAAATACTGCGCGATCTCCATTTCCTGTCCGCTGGGCCCCAGCTTACCCGAGGCCTCCGACAGTACCTTCTGTATGTCCATGGGTTTCCTCCTTGCCAAATTGGCTATCATATATCCTATAACTCAGGCGCTCAGCCATTCCATGACTGCTGCGGCGGCCGTCTCCTCGTCAGGGCCGTCGGCCAGCAGCACCATATCGCTCTGATTATCCACGCTCAGCGATAAAAGCCCCAGCATGGATTTGGCATTCACCAGCTTCTGGCAATGCTCGATCATCACCCCGCATTCAAACCGGCTGGTGATCTGTACCAGCTGCGCGGCGCTGGCGCGGGTCAGCGGCTTTCCTCCGGGAAAGGCAATGGGCTGTTTAATCATCGGCGTTCCTCCTCTCTTCTGTATAAATGGGCAACGTAGCCCGAATTTCCTTTGCGATATCCATCAGGCGGCGCATCCGGTGGTTGACGCCGCTTTTGCCCACAGGCGGATCCATCAGCTGGCCCAGGTCGTTCAGGCTCAGCGAGGTATGCTCCAGCCGCAGCCTGGCGATCTCCTGCAGGCCCGGCGGCAGGGTGAACAATCCCCGCTGAATGGAGATCAGCTTGATAGCCTCGATCTGCTCGTCCGCGGCATTGAGCATCCTTTCGGAGTTGTGCTCGTCGCAGTTGGAGGCACGGTTGGCGCCGGCGCGCATCTGCTTGGTGATGCGGATGTTCTCCATTTCCAGCACTGCCTGGTTGGCGCCCATCAGCGCCAGCATATCGGCGATCTGCTGCGCGCCCTTGAGGTACATCACATTCTGGCCCTTTCGCACATGCTCGTGCACGGGCAGTCCGGATTTATCCAGCAGTTTTGCCAGCGTCTGGCGCAGGCTCTGATCCTCCGCCACCCACTCGAAATGGTAGCTCTTTTCAGGATTGGTCATGGAGCCGCACCCCAGAAACGCCCCGCGCAAAAAGGCCCGGCGGCAGCACTGGCGCGTCATGGGATGACGGGGCGCGGTACGCTTGAAGCTGATGTGCCCCTCCTCGTCCCGCTCCATCATGTGCAGGGCGATGAGCAGCGTCTGGGAGTCCTGGTCACCCAGTGTCAGCACGCAGCTGCGGCGGCCGCCCAGGCGGCTGTGCTGCACGAAATGCAGCTTGGCGGTAATGTTCAGCTGCGTGCGTAAAAGCATAAAGATGCGGCGGGCCAGGGCGGTGTTCTCCACCCGGTAGGTGACCTGCACGCGGCCCAGGCCGCGCAGGGCCAGGCTGCCGGAGGTCTGCGTCAGGGCGGAAAGCTCGCTGAGGATGCAGCAGCTTTTGCCCAGGGGCAGGCGGATCAGCTCATCCTTGGCCGTGGAAGAAAAGGACATGGGTCCTCCTTATCATTCGTCGATGATGGCGCCGTTTTTCCAACGCGCCTGCTCGATCTCCAGGTCGCGGTGGCTGGCGGTCGCCTCGTATTTCAGTTCCCGGAGCGCCTTGGCGATAGCCTCGGCAATGGCGACGCTGCGGTGCTGTCCGCCGGTGCAGCCGATGCCGATCATCAGCCGCTGCTTGCCCTCTTCACGATAATGGGGCACCAGGAACGCCAGCAGCTCCGTGAGCTTTTGCATGAATTCCTGTGTCACAGGATGATCCATGACAAAACTGCGTACGTCCTCATCCAGGCCGCTCTGGCAGCCCAGGCCCTCGATATAGAAGGGATTGGGCAGGAAGCGCACGTCATAGACCAGGTCCGCCTGACGGGGCAGCCCGCGCTTGAAGCCAAAGGACATGACCTCGATGCGCAGGGGGATGCTCTCTCCATCGGTCTTCACGATGTCCTGGAGCTTTTTCTGCAGCTGGCGCGGCTTCATGCCGGAGGTATCGATCACATAATTGGCAACCTCCCGCAGAGGCTGCAGCCGCTCCCGCTCCTGGGCGATGGCCTCCGTCAGGCTCACCTGAGCGTCGGACAGGGGGTGCTCGCGACGGGTCTCCTTGTAGCGGCTCATCAGCACGTCGTCGCTGGCCTCGATGAAGACCGTCTCAATGCGGTGGCCCACGCCCTGCGCCTCGCGGATGAGCTTGCTCACCGCCTGCGCGTCAAAGAATTCGCCGCTGCGCACGTCAACAGCGAAGGCCACCACGCTGGAGCGCATGGCCGTCGTTTCGCAGGCCTCCATAAACTTGACCATCATCATGGGCGGCAGATTATCCACACAGAAGGCGCCCATATCCTCCATATAGCGGGCCGCCAGCGTCTTGCCGGCACCGCTCATACCCGTCAACAGCAGAAAGCGCAAGCCATTTCCTCTCTTTCGTATCGCGGTGTTAAACAGGGATGACCGGAGCGTCCTCACCCAGGATGCAGACCTCCGGCTCCAGCATAACGCCCTTTTGATCGTAAACTTCCTTTTGCACATGAGCGATCAGCGCAAGGAAATCCGCCGCCGTTCCTCCCCTGTTGACAAGAAATCCGGCATGCTTCTCGCTGACCTGGGCGCCGCCGATGGACTTGCCCTTGAGACCGCATTCATCCACCATAGCCGAGGCGAAGCCGCCCACAGGCCGCTTAAAGGTGCTGCCGGCGCTGGGCAAGGTCAGGGGTTGCTTCTCCGCGCGGCGTCGGTTCAATTCCACCATGTCGCTGATCAGCTTTTCCCTGTCTGCGTCGGGAAGCTTGCAGGTCACATGGGTCACGATCTTTTTTTCTTCCATCAACCGGGAATAGCGATAGGCAAACTGCATCTCCTCGCCGGTATAGGCAAAGGGCTCGCCGGTATAAGTCACGCCCTCCACCCTCGACACCACCTGAGACATTTCGCCGCCATAGGCGCCCGCGTTCATGTAAACGCCGCCGCCCACCGTGCCGGGGATGCCGCTGGCAAACACCAGGCCGCCCAGGCTGTTTTCCGCCGCGGTCATCGCCAGGCTGGAAAGCATCGCGCCCGCCTCAGCCCGGATGGTGTTGCCCCGCACCTCAATGCGACGCATCTCGCGGCAGATGCGGATCACCAGACCGCGAACGCCGCCGTCCTTCACCAGCAGGTTACTGCCGTGGCCGATCAGCGTTACGGGAATATTCAGTTCGTTTGCCGCCTGCAGCAGCTGCACCAGCTGTTCAGGGCTGCCGGGCTCTGCCAGCATATCGGCCGGCCCGCCCAGGCGAAGCGTCGTATATTGCGCCATGGGAGCCATGCGGATCATTTTCATGCAGCTGCCCAGACGTTTTTCCAGTTCATTCAAGGCTTTCAAGTCGGTCATGATCGATCCTCCTATACAACCTATTGTACCGCATTTTGGCCCTGCCATCAAGCAAAAAACCTGTCGAATACAATAAAAAACCGCGCCAGAACAGACACGGTTTTTTGTCGGTTATGCTTCCAGATCCTCGAACCTGCGGCACCAGGTATATTTGCTGATAGCGCTCTGCACCGCGCCGCCGCAATAGGTGGTGAGCAGGTCGCGGATGTAGGGCGGCATGACCCGGTTGTACTTGACCTCCAGGATCATCTCGTTGTTATCAAAGGGCGGCACCGTAGGCACATAGGGATTGAACAGATCCGTAGACCTCAGGCCCGAACGCAGCTGCTTATCGAAGGTGATGCGCACCTCCTCCGCCGGATGCAGATAAGCCTCGCGCACATAGTCCACCAGCACCACAGGACGCAGCAGATTGGTGGTCATCTCGCGGTAAACGTCGCTCAAAAGGCCCGAGCGGGTGCTCTCCAGCCCGGTGGGATCCGCCGCCATGAGCTGCTCGCACAGGTCATGAGGAATCGTCAGCGAGCGTTTGGAGATCAGACTGCCCACCTTCGTCTTGCATTCCAGCTTGATGACCCTGTCCGACAGGTTGTAGATCCGGATACGATACTTATCACGGGCAGGATCGCCATCCAGCTTATCATGCAGCGCGGTATCATACACCGTGTCAAAGTACAAGCTGCGGATATGGTACTCATTATTCTCATCCCCGTTGGGATCGCGCCAAAGCACCTTATCCAGCGCATTTCGCAGCAGATGATACTGCATATCGCTGATAAAAAACTTCAGCTCATGCCGAAGTGGAATATTCACCGCCACAGTACCACCTCCTCAATGCACGAATAAAAAAGGGAGTCCAGAGGGCCGAACGGCCCTTTGGTCAGGGAGTGCAGAGGGACTGAAAGTCCCTTTGCTCAGGAGATCCCTAAGGAGATGAAATCCCCTTAGGCGCCGGCTTCGGTCTGGCAGGCGACGAGGGTGGCGTCGTGGACGCCCTCGATGTTCAGCATGGAAGCGACCAGGTCCTGCTTGTTGTCCAGGCGGACTTCGTAGGTCATTTCGGCGCCGGCGCGGGTCATGGTCTTGGAGCGCAGGCGGCGGTTTTTCACGGTGCGGCGGAGCTGCTGGTTGATGTCGTACTCGGCCACCTCGTCATAGTGGAGCACCAGCAGGTAAGCGTTGGGGCTGGTGAACTTGACGAAGGTCATCAGGAACAGCACCACAGAGATGCCCAGCACCACCACCAGCGCGATGACGTAAAGCTCGGCGCCCAGGAGGATGCCCATGGTCAGCGCCCAGAACATATAGGCGGTATCCATGGGATCCTTCACCGCGGTACGGAAACGCACGATGGACAGCGCGCCCACCATGCCCATGGACAGGGCAATATCACTCTTGATACACATGACCACCGGGGTGGTGATCAGGGTGAGCATCACCAGCGTCAGGGAAAAAGAGGGGCTGTAGAGCACGCCGCGGTAGCACTTTTTGTACACAAAGGCGATCACCACACCCACCACAAAGCCCATGATCAGCGCGATGAGCACCTTCATGGGGGTAAGGCTGGCGAACTGCTCGGCAAAGTAGGTATTGATGGCCGCATCGTTGGTAACCAGATTGCCAACGTTCAGGCCTTCCAGAAGCGCAAAGGTGGACTGCATGAGTTTCCCCTCCCGTGATTCACAGTAATGTTTATTATACCGCATTCATGCCGCATCCGTAAACAGTTCCGCGGCAATTTTCAGCAAATTCCTTTAGGGGACGTATTCATCCGGGAACTCCGGCTTGGGGCCGAAGTAGCCGATCATCTGCTCGTCAGAGAGATTGAACGCCTCCTGAATGAAGCCCCACAGCTTGGTGGGACGGCCGTAGATGGTGTTGCGCAGGCGGTTGACGCGCTGTTCCCAGTAGCGGTAAGCGCCGTCGGGGGTGGAAGGCCACTCAGCGATGATCATCTGATCATGCTCCTCGGCCCAGCGGGCGAAGTGCAGCTGCATCTCCGGCTCGATCTGATCCACCAGGGGCTGCAGGATCTCCAGCAGCTTATCGCTGGTAAAGAACCGGAAGACATCCCCCAGCTTGGTCAGGAACTTGTCCTTATACTCCGGCACCTCCAGCAGCTTGAGCAGGATGGTGTTGTCGATGTTTTTATCGCCCATGCCGGATTTCTTGGTGTAGCTCTTGGGGCTGTTGAAGCCGGAGGAGAACATGCCGTAGTCCACATCGTAGAAGATCCACTTCCACTTGTTGCCCTCGCCGTCGATGCGGTAGGCGCGCAGGTTACCGATGTCGGAATTGCCCACGAACATCTCCAGGGCGATGTACTCAAAGTAGTTATCCACATCCACATTATCCAGGATGTACTGCAGGTCTTCCTCGTTCCTGGCGGGATCGGAGGCCTTGATCTTCTTGATCATGTTGCGGTAGACGGAGTTATCGCCATACTTGTAGGCGCCGCTGGCCTCGATAATGATCATATTGTCGGCCTCTTCCAGCGTCAGGCCCTCGTGCTGGGCGACAAAGAAGCGGTCGACGCGCTCGCGCATATTGTAGTGACCCCAGTAAACGCCATTGAGGTACACCACCACGGGATTCCATGCCTGATGGATCACCTGGGAACCGTAGGCGTCCAGCATACGGGACTGGAAGCCATCCAGCAGGCGGGTCCAGGCGCTGTCGTTGCCAGAGTTGCGCAGTACGATGGATTTGTACTCCGTAAAGGGGCGATCCGCAAACAGCTTGGCAGCGAAGGTCTTCTCGCCATAAAGGGTCTTGGCCCGGAGCTTGAAGGTCTTCTGGGGCATATCCAGGCTGAACTGACCCTGCAGCGAGAAAGCCATGCCCTGGCTGAGCATTTGTGTGCCATCCAGCAGGAAGTATTCCACATGGCCTTCCTTATCGGGAAGGTTTTCCTTCACCTCGCGGTAGACGGTGTTTTTCCAGGGCAGCATGCCCGGCCCTTCCTTGATGACATTATCGCCTGCTGTGAGCATACCGTTCTCCGGATTCCACAGGGCGTCCGGGTCGGCCACCAGGGAAACGATGGGCAGGTTATGATAGGCATTGATGAAATAGCTGCCGGTGATGATCTGGCTGGGCTGCAGCCCGCTGTCGGAGAAGGCCCGGGCACGCAGCACCGTGGCTGTGGAATTCAGCTCGATGATCTCGCCGTTATAGGGCGTGGACGCCTGCGTGGGGATGGAGCCATCCAGCGTGTAGTAAACGGTGGTGCCCTCAGGCACATGGAAGCCCGTCTGCACGGTGGCATAGTACAGCCCCGGCTCCGTTACAAAGGAGGGCGTTTCCGCATAGCCCTTGAAGCCCGTGCCGTTGGCAGCCATGGGGGTGGGAGCGTCATAATAAAAAAAGCCCGACAGCCCGATGGTGCGGCCATAGGACACATTGGTAGGCACGTGCGGCAGCACCAGCTTATCGATGACCTTGCCCTCGGGGGTGGTCAGGCAGATGATCTCGCCGCCGGTGCGGGTGATCTTGAAGCTGGTATGCAGCTGGGCAGTGGTATTCAGCGCAGTCTGTCCATCGCAGAGGATGACCTTGTACTCCCCCGGATTGATGATCGTGCCCTGGGGAAACTGCCACTTGCGGCCCCGGCCCAGGTTGTCCGAGAGGCCGTAGCCGGAAAGATCCACGGCGGACTGGGTGGAGTTGTAGATCTCCACCCAATCACCGAAGTCCTTGTCGCTCTGATAAACCAGCGTAGAATCATTGGATGCCATGACCTCGCTGATGTACACGCCGGTGGTATTCATGGCGCGCAGGTATTCATCCATACGTGCGGCGCCGGCCTCGCTGTTGCTCAGGCCGGGGGTCGCCATGGTATGCATGGAGAAGCTGCCGTCGCTCTCGCGGGCGTAGGAGCAATCCTCGGTCAGGTTATCGATGGTCACGCGATCCACCAGCCGTCCGTGGCTGTCAGAAAGCACCACGGTATCCTGCTCAGCGCTGAGCCTGAAATTGGTGTGAGGCACGCTGGAGGCGCTTACAGCCCTGTCCTTGCCGGAGCAGAACACCACATAGTAGCCGTGGGGGGCTACCACCGCGCCCTGGGGGAAGCGCCACTGCAGGGGCTTGTTTTCCTTGTCGCTCAGGGCATAGTTATCCAGGCTGATGGCATAGTCCGTGGTGTTATGCAGCTCGACCCAGTCGGAAAGCTCGCCGTCCTCGTCAGTCAGGCCGGTAATGGGGTCGGCCATGATCTCGTTGATGATCAGCGCGCCGGTGGTGACCGTGGTATCCGCCAGGTAGGCCTGGTGGCCGGATTCGGCATTCTCGTAACCGGGGCTGTAAAAGGCCGTGGAGGCAAAGCTTCCGTCCATCAGGGCCCAGCTCTCGTCGCTGGCCATGATGGGATTGCTGGCGGAATCGATCAGATAGGCGTTGGGATCATACAGATAAACGGTCTCGCCCACAGAGGAAAGCTTGAACTTGGCGTGGAAGGGCTTGCCCACCTCCGCCGCGTTGGTATCCGAGCAGAAGACCGTCACCCGTTCGTCGGGCTGCAGCGTCATCTCAGGGAAGATGAAGCGGATGGAATCGCTGCGGTCGCTCAGACCCACGCCCTTGATATTGATGGGCGTATCAGCGCTGTTCCAGATCTCCACCCAATCGCTGTAGGAGCCGTTTTCATCGGGCACAGCCGTCCGGTTGGAGGGCATCATCTCGCTGATGCGCAGGCCCCGATAGGCGTCGCTGACGCCCGTGGACGCGCCCACGTGGCCATCGGCCGTTCCTGCGGTATAGGTCGCGCGGGAAACAGGCTCCTTGGGGCTGCAAATGACGATCAGCCCGATCAGCGCCAAAAAGGCTGCCAGCGCAAGGATCATGCTGACGCGGGATTTCTTTTTCCGGCTATCCTGCCGGACAGGCTCCTGGCTGCGCTGGCTTGTCCGCCGCGCACTGCCGCGCCTGACGGGAGGCATCTGCTCCATGTGCCGATCCTTCCTTTCGTGTATCGATTCACAGACTCACGCTGTGATGCTGTCACCTATAGAACGGATCATACCCGCCCTATCTTGCATTGTACCACAAGTTTTCTTGATATGCAATCTCGCTTATGTGAACAGCGCTCGAATGTCCTGCTCGGTCAGGGCAGTCACCAGCTCCTCGCCGGGGGTGATGAGCTGGTCGAAAAGGGCCTTCTTGCGCTGGCCCAGCTCCACTACCTGCTCCTCGATGGAGCCGTGGGTCACCAGACGGATGACCTCCACCTTGCGGGTCTGGCCGATGCGGTGCGCGCGGTCGGTGGCCTGATCCTCCGCGGCGGGGTTCCACCACGGGTCGTAGTGGATCACCATATCGGCGCCGGTCAGGTTCAGGCCCGTGCCGCCGGCCTTCAGGGAGATGAGGAAGATCTGACCCTGACCGGCATTGAACTGCTCGGTCATCTCCAGCCGCTTGGCGGGAGGCGTTTCGCCATCCAGGTACATGGTGGCGTAGCTCTCGCTCTCCAGCTGCTTGCGCAGGATCTTGAGCATGGAGGTGAACTGCGAGAACAGCAGCACCCTGCGGCCCGCTGCCATGGCGCCGGGGAGAATCTCCAGCAGCATCTCCATTTTGCCGGCGGTGCCGCTGTAATCCGGCAGCACCAGCGCGGGATGGCAACAGATCTGCCTGAGCTCCGTAATGGCGGCCAGCACTTCGGTACGGCCCCTGCCCAGCCCCTTCTCGGCCATGATGTGATCCACCCGCTCCTTCAGGCGCACCATGGCGGCGCGGTAGACCTTGCTCTGTTCGGGGGACATCTGCGCCGTGAGCACCTCCTCGATCTTGTCGGGCAGCTCGGTGAGCACGTCCTTCTTGAGTCGGCGCATCAGGAAGGGGCGGATCTTCCGGCGCAGGTCGTCTGCATTTTCACCATCCTGATAACGGCGCAGGAAGGCGCCGTAGCTGTTCAGGTAGCCGGGGAGCACAAAATCAAAGATGCTCCACAATTCACCCGTGGAGTTTTCCATGGGTGTGCCGGTCAGGGCAAAGCGCGTCCTGGCCTGCAGCTGCTTCACCGCCACCGCGCCCACGCTGCCCGCGTTCTTGATATGTTGGGCCTCGTCCAGGATCACAAAGCGGAAGGAAATATCCGTCATCTGGTCGATGTCCCGGCGGATCAAGGGATAGGAGGTGATGAGCACATCCACATCCCGGATCTCCTTCACGTGGCGTATCTGGCTGGCACGCTGGGCGCTGGGTCCGGAAAGCACCATGACGCTGAGCTCCGGCGCGAAGCGGTTCAATTCGCTCAGCCAGTTATACGTCAGCGAGGTAGGCGCCACCACCAGCGACACCTGATCCTTCTGCTGGGTGGCCTTGAGCAGCGAGATCACCTGCACCGTCTTCCCCAGGCCCATGTCATCGGCCAGGATTCCGCCCATATGCAGCTGATCCAGCGTCTGGAGCCACTGAAAGCCCCTCTGCTGGTAAGGTCGCAGCGTCAGGCCGTGGGGCAGGCGCACCTTTGCTCTTGCAGGCTGATCCAGCGCCTGCACCGTTTGCTGCACAGAGCCATCCACCTCTACAGGCAGCCGGGTCTCCTCCAGGAGACTGTTCAGGTAGCAGGTACGGTAGGCCTGCAACGTAATGGCGTCGCCGCTGACGTTGGTCAATCCCTCTGCGTCCGCGGCGTCGGCCAGGCTGTCCGCCAGGGGCTGCCATTCCTCCATGTCCGTCAGGTCCAGGAAGGATCCGTCCTTCAGCCGGAAATAGCGGCGGCGCTTGCTCAGCGCCTCCATGATGCCCAGGATCTCCTGGGCCGGCTCGCCTTCCTCGGTGAACTGCAGCTCCAGCTGGCCGCCCTTCATCTGCATGCGGCCCTTCAGCAGAGGCTTGCGGGGCGCCATCTTGCGGAAATCCCGCGAGAAATATACCTCGCACAGGCTCTGCAGCTTCTGCACGCCGCCGGAAACAAAATCAAAAATGGCGTCCTGTCCGGTGAGGTAGACCCGACCCTTGCTCACATAGAAGCCGGAGCCGCCCAGGGCGTCCAGCACCTGACGCTCCGCGGCAGCGTCCCGCAGGAGCAGCTTTTCATTGCGGGAGAATGTCTCCGGGGGCGGCGTTTCATCAAAGGGGTCGATCTCCGTGCTGCCGTAGCGGAACACGGTACGCGCCACCACATCCCTGCCTTCCCTGTCCAGGTACAGCTGTGAGAGGAGCGGCAGCTTCACCAGCTGCTTTTCCAATTCCGGGGCGATCTCCACCACGCCGGTGAGCTTCAGGAAGGGGATCAGCTCGCCGATGACCCTGCCCATATCCCGCATGGGATACTCAAAGGCGCAGCGGCCGTCGAACTGTTCCTGCCACATAACGCGCATCACACTGCGCTGGCTCTCGTCCACTTCCACCACATTTCCCGCCACCACCGCGTACGCGCAGGAGGAGGTCAACGGCTGGAAGTCCCGGGGAAAGTGCCCTGTCACGGTGATGCCCCGCATGGTGCTGTTCACCTTGAAGTGCAGGGGAAGCCGCGCGCTTCGCACCCGCTTGACCGTGATGGACTTCTCCTCCACCACCATGCGGAAGGGCAGCGCGGTCATTTCCTTCAGGATCGCCTCGGCATAGGGCTCCGGAAGCGCCATCACCCGGGCCTCGGCTCCACGCAGGGCAGTTCCGCCCTCCTGCTGGGCCAGGCACAGCGCCCGCAGGATATCCAGCACACGCTTCTCACGGGGAGCGAAGTGCATCCATTCCGGGTGGAAGGCAAACCCCTTGCCGAATTCCATGGGTGTGCCTTCCGTCACAGCCTCGATCATCTGCGGGATGGAACGTACCACATACAGTCGCTCCTCGCCCACCCGCAGGCCGATCTTCATCCGTGGCTTCTGTCGGGGCCGGGGCGTTTCATAAAAGAGGGTGATCTCCATGCGCAGGGTACCGTCCTCAGGCAAGGCGGACTCCATGGCGTTCATCAGAAGAGGAGCTGCGGTCACTGCCTTGCGGCGGAACAGCTCATCCAGCGCGCCGGATTCACGTGCCATCAGCGTCGCCGCCACCAGATGCCGGCAAGCGCCCTTTTCCTGACAGACCTCACAAGTACACTGAGCCGGAGCAGCAGCGGAAAAGGTGATGTCACGGCGGATATCCCCCGCCACGGCATAACGGATATGCTCTGCCGTCTGCTCCGTCAAGCGGATACCGCCGCGCTCCATCAATAATTCGCCGGCTTTGTATTCCTCTTCGCCAGCGAGGATCTTTAAACGATAAGGACTTAACGTCATACCAATGATCCACTCCGATAAAATAGCTTTGTGGATGCTATGCCAAAACAGCATCCTTCATTACTTCTCCGCGGGCAACGCAAATCCCTTCTGGAAAATAAAAGCTTGCCGCGATTTTTCCTCAACTCCGCATGGATCGCTTCGCCTTGGGATATACTTGAGCATGGGCAGGAGGGAAGCCAACCGCACAGGCGGCAAGCGCCGCGCAAGGAGAACATCCCTGATTGCACAGCCTTCCCGCTGACGAGACATGAAAGCATTCTGTTCCGTCCCCTGCCCTGCTCCCGAGGCACTTCGCCTTCGGGAGCATTTTTGCACGCAAAAACAAGCCGCGGCATAGCCTGAATCACCCTGATGTAAGCGAGGCGATCTGCCATGAACGGCTTGTATTCCTTATCTTTGCCGATGCAAGCGCTGCTTGCGACGGTATTTACATGGTCCGTAACCGCGCTGGGCGCGGCGCTGGTGATCTTCACCCGACGTGTGCGTCCCACGCTGATGGACGCCCTGCTGGGTTTTGGCGCAGGCGTGATGCTGGCCAGTTCCTTTTGGTCGCTCCTGGCGCCCAGCATTGATATGGCCCTGGAGCTGGGCCAGCTGCCCTGGCTGGTGGGGTGCTGCGGCTTCCTGTGCGGCGGCTGCATCCTGATGCTGGGCGATGCACTGCTGGCACGCCATCTGCCCGCCGCCACCATGACCGACAGCCGCCGGCGGTGCTGGATGCTGGTGACCTCCATCACCCTGCATAACATTCCCGAAGGCCTGGCCATCGGCGTCGCCTTCGGTGCATTGTCCTTCGGCATGAGCGACACGGGTTTGATGGGCGCGTGGATGCTGGCATTGGGCATTGGTCTGCAAAACTTCCCCGAGGGCGCTGCCGTCAGTCTCCCGCTGCGCCGTGAAGGGCTTGGCCGCGGAAAGGCTTTCTTTTTCGGACAGCTCAGCGCATTGGTGGAGCCCTTCGCCGGTCTGCTGGGCGCGTTGCTGGCCATGATGGTGCACCAGTCGCTTCCCTTCATGCTCAGCTTTGCCGCAGGCGCCATGATCAGCGTGGTCGTAGCAGAGCTTGTGCCGGAAAGTCAGCGCAACCCACACAAAAACCTGATGACCTTTGCCATGCTGGCTGGTTTTTCCGTGATGATGCTTCTGGATGTAGCGCTTGGGTAAAGAAAAACCTCTCCGGATCTCTCCGGAGAGGTTGAAGCGCGTTCTGATTAGAACTTCAGGGGGTTCACACGCACGGCGGGGCCCATGGTGCTGCTCAGATACACGGAGCGCACATAGGTGCCCTTGGCGGCGGCGGGCTTGGCCTTGTTGATGGCGTCCATCAGGGTCTGCAGGTTCTCGCCGAGCTTCTCGACGCCGAAGGAGACCTTGCCGATGGGGCAGTGGATGATAGCGGTCTTGTCCAGACGGTACTCCACCTTACCGGCCTTGATCTCGCTGATAGCCTTGGTCACGTCCATGGTGACGGTGCCGGACTTGGGGTTGGGCATCAGGCCCTTGGGGCCCAGCACGCGGCCGATGCGGCCGACCAGACCCATCATGTCAGGGGTGGCCACGCAGACGTCGAAGTCGAACCAGTTTTCGTTCTGGATCTTGGCGATCATTTCCTCAGCGCCAACATAGTCGGCACCGGCCTTGACAGCCTCGTCAGCCTTGGCGCCCTTGGCGATGACCAGCACGCGGATGGTGCGGCCAGTGCCGTGGGGCAGAACCACAGCGCCACGGACCTGCTGGTCAGCGTGACGGGGGTCAACGCCCAGACGGACGGAGATCTCAACGGTCTCGTCGAACTTGGCCTTGCCGGTCTGCAGAACCAGACCCACGGCCTCCTCAGGATCATACTGCTTCAGATGGTCGATCAGCTTCACGCTGTCTTGGTACTTCTTACCATGCTTCATTTTAATTCCTCCCATGTGGTATTAGCGGCACTATGTCCTCCCACATTGTTAAGGGGCATTAGCCCCACTTGGTTGTCAGGTCAAACACCGGAGCGTAAGTCCCTTATTCCTCCACGGTGACGCCCATGCTGCGAGCGGTACCGGCGACCATGGACATGGCGGCCTCGATGCTGGCGGCGTTCAGGTCGGGCATCTTGATGGTGGCGATCTTACGGACCTGCTCCTTGGTCAGCTGGCCAACCTTGTCGCGATTGGGGCGGGCGGAAGCAGATTCCAGACCCAGTTCCTTCTTGATCAGCACCGGGACCGGGGGGGTCTTGGTGATGAAGGTAAAGGTACGGTCGGAGTACACAGTGATGACAACGGGGATCACAAGGCCCACGTCGTTCTTGGTGCGCTCATTGAACTCCTTGCAGAAGCCGGGGATGTTCACGCCGTGCTGACCCAGAGCAGGGCCGATAGGCGGAGCGGGAGTGGCCTTGGCAGCCTGAACCTGCAGCTTAATGAATGCGGTAACTTTCTTGGCCATTGTAATGGCACCTCCTAAAAAGTGTGGTCACGCGGAAGCGTTTCAACTTCCTCCCACGTCACATCCGCTTTCACGGATGCCTTGGTAAAAGCAGCTTACGCTGCCTGCTTCGCCGCTTGCGCGGCGTTGAAGCCTTTTCGAGCCATTTCGCAGCACAAAGCTGCGCATTGACTACGCTTTGGCGAATGCACGCATTCGCTCGCGCCGGTCGGGACATTTGTCCCGCCCTTTTGGGTGCTTTGGAGAGCCAGGCAGATCAGTCTTCCTTCTCCACCTGATCCAGATCCACTTCCACGGGAGTCTCACGGTCAAACATTTGTACCTTAACCGTCAGCTTGCCGCGGAGCGTATCTACATCCTCAACGATCGCGCTGAAATTCTCCAGGGGGCCGGACAGAATGCGGACGCGCTCGCCAATGGCGATGCCGAATTCCACGCTCTTGGCCTCGGAGTTGAGCATCATGTCAACCTCATCCTGGGTCAGGGCGATAGGCTTGCTGTCGGGGCCGACAAAACCCGTGACGCCACGAGTATTGCGCACCACGTACCAGCTGCGGGTGGTCTCGATCATGTGCACGAGCACATAGCCGGGGAACACCTTGCGCTGGCTCTTGACGCGCTTGCCGTTCTTGATCTCGACAACGTCCTCCACAGGGACCCGGACATCGAAGATCAGGTCCTGCATGCCATTGTTTTCAATGGACTTCTCCAGGGTATCCTTGACCTTGTTTTCATACCCCGAATAGGTATGCACCACATACCAGCAGGGCTCCTTGCTCTTTTCAGTCATGTCATTCTCTCCTATGCTACCGCCTTAGAGGACCAGCAGGCTCACCAGCTGGGTAGCGCCCAAATCCAACAGACCGATCACAATGCCCATGAACAGCATGAACAGCAGCACCGTAACCGAGCAGGCAATCAGCTTGCGCTTGCTGGGCCAGGAAACCTTCTTCAGTTCATACCACATGTTCTTGAAGGGCTTGGCGATCCGGGAGGGGAGCTTCTTGCACCAGGAAATAAACTTGTCCATCTTGGACGCTTCGGTCTTCTTTGCAGGAGTCTTCTTCTCCTGAACGGCGACCTTCTTTTCCTCTGCCATTATTTTCACATCCTCACGGTGGTCGTTGAGATTACTTCGTTTCGCGGTGAGCAGTGTGCTTCTTGCAGAAGCGGCAGTACTTCATGAGCTCAATGCGATCCGGAGTGTTCTTCTTGTTCTTCATGTTGTTGTAGTTGCGCTGCTTGCACTCGGTGCAGGCCAGGCAAATCTTGTTACGAGCGGCGTTTGCCATGTAGGACACCTCCTGCCAATGTATGGGCTGTCCCGGCCGGTGTGTAACGGCACCGGCCGGGCAGTTGAATTACTCGATGACCTTGGCAATAACGCCGGAGCCAACGGTACGGCCACCCTCGCGGATAGCAAAGCGCAGGCCCTG
>SVGJ01000021.1 GCA_015056415.1 Clostridiales bacterium | reverse complement strand
TTTTTATTGGTGGAGATGAGGGGAGTCGAACCCCTGTCCGAAAGCTCTTGAACGGGACCTTCTCCGAGCGCAGTCAGCGATTTAACATTCCCTCAGCCGCCCGCCCACTGACAGGCTGACGACCTTGGTAGCTTCATGTTACGGGTGTACGGCAAAGCTTAGGCACACTCGTTCCCTGCGTTAATGACGCTGGTGACCGGGCACGCAGGCAACCCGGGCCAACGTCACGGCATTAAGCCGCGAAAGCGAAATCGCTATTGTCAGTTACTTTTTTTCCCGGTTTTATCGTGGTCTGGGTCCACGGCTCGCTTATCCCGCTCTCGACACCCCCGTCGAAACCGGATCATCCCCGCATGGGAGTTCGTGAAAACCGGGGGTTTTCACGAGGTTTTGCAAATTCGGCCAACCAGAGGTCGTCCGAATTTGTAAGGAATGTTTTTCGCAAAGCGAAAAACGACCCGCCCGACCGGCAAAGCCGGTCGATACGATGAGAGTCCTGCGGACGGCTTTGGGTGTGTCACCCGGCAAGACTTCATTCCTTACGTTGACTGACTTATCGCTTTCATTTACTTGTTGTGTTCGCGGATCGCACGGCGGATCTCGCGGTCTGTATCGCGCTTGGCGGCAGCGTCACGCTTGTCGTGGAGCTGCTTGCCCTTGCACAGGCCGAGCTGCACCTTCATGCGGCCGTCCTTGAGGTAGATCTCCAGCGGAATGAGCGTGTAGCCCTGGCGGGCGACCAGGCTGTCCAGCTTGCGGATCTCACTTTTGTGCATCAGCAGCTTTTTGGGGCGCATGGGATCCCGGTTGAAGATATTGCCCTGCTCGTAGGGGCTGATGTGCATACCTTCCACCCAGATCTCGCCCTTGCGGATCACAGCCCAGCTTTCCTTCAGGTTCACACGGCCCTGACGGATGCTTTTGACTTCCGTGCCAAAAAGCGCCACACCGCACTCGTAGCGTTCCTCCACGAAGTAATCGTGAAAGGCCTTGCGGTTCTGGGCCACCGGCTTGATCCCTTTCTGATGTGGCACCTTCTCCGCCTCCTTCAAGATTGTACTTCGTGTGGATTCTTAGTATAGCATAGCTTTTCCGGCATTGCAATCTCAATTTTTTCTGATATAATGGACGAATCAAGGGAGGTTTTGCCGATGAATGATCTTCACCAGATGGCCCATGACGCCCGTGTTGCCGCGTGGACGCTGGCCGCTTCCGATATTACTGTGCGAAATGCTGCACTGCTTGCCATGGCGGACGAGCTGGAGGCTCGCAAGGCGGAAATTTTTGCCGCTAACAAGGCTGATCTCGCCAAGGCTGAACAGGATAACCTGGCCGCACCGCTGCTGGGCCGATTGAAGTTTGCCGAGGAGAAGCTGGCAGCCGTCACCGCCGGTCTGCGCGCCCTGGCTGATCTGCCTGATCCAATCGGGCAGACAACCCTCAGCCGCGAACTGACCGAGGGGCTGAAGCTGTACCGCATCACTTGTCCCATCGGCGTCATCGGTGTGATTTTCGAGAGCCGTCCCGACGCGCTGGTGCAGATCGCCTCGCTCGCGCTCAAGAGCGGCAATGCCGTGCTGCTTAAGGGTGGCCGTGAAGCTATGCAGACCAATCGCGCCCTGTGCGAGGCCCTGCGTGCCGCCGCTGACAGTTCCGGCCTGCCTGCCGATTTCGCCCAGCTGCTGGAAAGCCGCGAGGACGTGGCCGCCATGCTTAAGGAGGACACGCTCATCGACCTGATCATTCCCCGTGGAAGCAATGAGTTTGTCCGTTACATTATGGACAACAGCCGAATTCCCGTGCTGGGCCATGCCGACGGCGTATGCCACGTCTACGTGGACAAAGCCGCCGACCTGAACATGGCCGTGAATATCGCCGTTGACAGCAAGACGCAGAACGTTGCCGTTTGCAACGCTATGGAAACGCTGTTGGTGCATCGCGGGATCGCCGCCGATTATCTGCCCATGCTTCTTCCTGCCCTGCAGGCGAAAAACGTCAAGCTCCTCGGCGATGATACCGTACAGTCCATCATCCCCTGTCTGCCCGCTACGGAAGAAGACTGGCATGCCGAATACCTTGACTTCACGCTGTCCATCAAAGTAGTGAATAGCCTCGATGACGCCATCGACCACGTTAACCGCTACGGCAGCCACCATACCGACTCCATCGTCACTGCCGATGAGTCTGCCGCCCAGGCCTTCATGACCCGTGTGGACAGCGCCGGCGTTTACCACAATGTGTCCACCCGCTTTGCCGATGGCTTCGTCTACGGCTTCGGCGCGGAGGTGGGTATCGCCACCGGTAAGATTCATGCCCGTGGCCCCATGGGGCTTGAGGGCCTCACCACCTATAAATACAAGCTGCTGGGCTCCGGACAGCTCATGGCTGAAATGAAAAACGGTACCCGCCGGTATACCCATGTACTGCTGAATGAGGATTGTCCGCTGTGATGACCAAGCTTGCATTATTCGATTTCGATGATACACTTTCCCGGGGCGATTCTGTCGTCCCGTTTCTGCTGTACGCCATCCGCAGGGGCGCCGCGCCAAAGCGCCAGCTGTTCCGGGCGGCATGGGGATTCCTGACACAGCTGGGCCGTCCCGGCAAGATCAGCCGGGCCAAAGAGCACACTTTCTCCTTCATCAAGGGCAGGAGCCCTGATGAGCTGGACGACCTGGCCCGGGATTTCTTCCGTGAGGTCATCACGCCCCGCCTGTTCGAAGACGCCATCGCCGAACTGTGGAATCTGAAAAGCACCGGTCACACAGTCGTGGTGGTCTCTGCCTCGGCTGATGTGTACATGCATCTTCTACCAGAATTCCTGCCTGTGGACACGGTGATCGCCACCCGCTGCGCCGTGGAAAACGGCGTTTACACCGGCCATGTGCAGGCCAACTGCCGCGGCGAGGAAAAGCCCCGCCGCATCGCCGCCTGGCTACAGGCGAACGACCTGACGCTGGACGCCGAAGCCTCCTGCGGCTATGGGGATTCCGCATCCGATATTCCTATGCTCCGCCTGGTGGGCAACCCCACGCTGGTGAATCCCGGCAAAAAGCTTGCCGCCGCCCTGCCCAACGCCCGACACGTCCGCTGGAGGTGATTCCGTGCTCATCGTTCGCCGCCTGACCGCCGAGCTGCTTGAGCGCATCCGCCCCATCTCTGATGCCTCCCTCTGCGGCGAGGACGTGATGCTTCGCATCGGACGCACCGGCTTTGTGCTGGGGTATGTTCCGCTTCCCCGTGCCGAGTGGCGCAGCTTTCCCATGCCGGTTGGCCTGCAGCCATCCCAGCTGCTGGGTGATCCCAGCGCTGCCATGTTTCTTGCCTTTGATGATGAGGTCTTCGTTGGTCAGGCGATCGTGTACACCACCTCCGAGACAAGGTGGACGGACGTCCTTGATATCCGGGTGGACGCGGCTCACCGCCGCAAGGGCGTTGCCCGCGCTCTGCTGAGCGCCATCGAAAGCTTCTCGCGCAAGCAGGGCATGAACGGCCTGCGCATCGCCCTGACCGATGACAACACTGTTGCCTGCCAGTTCTGCGAGCATTGCGGCTTCACCCTGCAGGGGCTTGACCGCATGGCTCTGGCCTATACCGAGGCCGAGCGCGATAAACCCCTCGCCCGCCGTGCCTGCGAGCTTTACTTTTACCAACAACACCAGAAAGGTTGAATCCTGCTATGATGCGTTTGCAGAAATATCTTGCTCTTTCCGGCGTGGCATCTCGCCGCGCATCTGAAAAGCTCATCGCCGAGGGGCATGTGGCCGTCAATGGCCACGTGGTGACCGAGATGGGCGTCCAGGTGGATGAACACACCGACAAAATCACCGTGAATGGCGCCCTCATCCATCTGGAGGAGGAAAAGCACTACCTGGCCTACTACAAGCCCGTGGGCGAGGTCACCACCGTGTCCGACCCTGAGGGCCGCGCTACCGTGATGGACAAGTTCCGCGATTATCCTGTTCGCCTGTATCCTGTGGGCCGCCTGGATTTCGACAGCGAGGGTCTGCTGCTGCTCACCAACGATGGCGACATGATGAACAGTCTTCTCCACCCCAGCCACGAGGTGGACAAGACCTACCTGGCCAAGGTCAGCAACCGTGTGGAAGAGGAGTCCATCCGCCGCCTGCGTGCCGGTGTTCAGCTGGACGGCCGGCTGACCTCCCCCGCCCATGTCCGCGTCGTGCGCTACGAGGCCTTCGACACCGTGCTGCTGGTCACCATTCACGAAGGCCGCTACCGCCAGGTACGCCGTATGTTCGAGGCGGTGGGCCATCAGGTGGTGCAGCTTAAGCGCGTAGGCTTCGGCCCCATCCAGCTGGGAGATCTTCCCCGCGGCACCTGGCGGCAGCTCACCCCCAATGAGATCCGCAAGCTGAAGGAGCTGTGAGTATGCCCTACGAGCTTCGTTCCGCCCGCTACCTGGCCGCGGATGCCCTGCGCCAGGTGATCCGCCCCGGCGATACCGTTATCGACGCAACGCTGGGCAACGGTCATGACGCCTGCATGCTCGCTGAGCTGGTCGGCGAAAACGGACATCTTATCGGTTTTGATATCCAGCACGACGCTGTGGAGCGCACCACCGCCAGCCTGACGGAAAAGGGACTGATCAACCGCTGCACCCTTTATGCCGAGGGGCATCAGCACATTGCCGAGCGTGTGACAGGCCCCATCCAGGCCGCCGTGTTTAACCTGGGCTGGCTTCCCGGCGGAGACAAGTCCATCACCACCCTGTGGGAGACCACCCAGACCGCTATCACCGCCTGCCTTACGTTGCTGGCAAAGGGCGGCGTATGTACCGTATGCGCCTACCCCGGCCATGCCGAAGGAGACCGCGAGCGCTATGCCCTGTCTGATTGGCTTTCCGCCCTGCGTCCGCAGGAGTTCAACGTGCTCCACAACCGCTTCCTGAATGCAGGCCCCGGCGCGCCGGAGTGCTTCATCATCCAGAAACAATGAGGTGTCATCCATGATCATCCGCAAAGCCGAACCCGCCGACAGCCTCACCCTGGCGCAGCTTGCCTGTGAAATGTGGGGCCAAACGCCGGCGGAGCGTGAGCCTGAATTTGCCGAACTTACCTCCTGTGACGAGGCTGTATGCTTCCTTGCCTGTGAGGATGGGCTTTCCATTGGCTTTGCGCAATGTCAGCTCCGCCATGACTATGTTGAGGGTACTGAAACAAGTCCCGTGGGCTTCCTGGAAGGCGTATATGTGCGGCCGGAGCATCACCGCAAGGGCGTTGCGCGCCGGCTTGTCGCCGCCTGTGAGGATTGGGCCCGAAGCGTTGGCTGCACCGAGTTTGCCAGCGATTGCGAGATCGATAACACCGAAAGCCTCGCCTTTCATCTGGCCATTGGCTTTGAGGAGGCCGGCCGAACCATCTGGTTCAACAAAAAGCTGTAAGGAGGCGCTTTTATGCGGGAACCGGAGCAGGTCATATTCACCAATATGTGCATGGTATATGACCATGAGGGGAATGTCCTGGTGCAGCACCGTGTTGATCCCAAATGGCCCGGCGTGACTTTTCCCGGCGGTCACGTTGAACCCGGCGAGACCTTCGCCCACGCCGTGATCCGCGAGGTATATGAGGAGACCGGTCTGACCATCAGCCACCCACGGCTGTGCGGCATCAAGCACTGGCTCAAGCGCGGAGTGCGTAATGTGGTTCTCCTTTACAAGACCGATGCCTTCGAGGGCACGCTTCGCTCCTCCGAGGAGGGGCGCGTCTGGTGGATGCCCCTTACCGAAATGCCCAACGCTCCGCTGGCCAACACTATGTCCGCCATGCTGCGGGTCTTCCTGAATGACGACCTGAGTGAACATTCCTTCCAAGTGATCGACGGCGAATGGCACGACCTGCTGGAGTGATTGATCCATGGCGGTGAATAATTTGGATCTTCGATTAATTCAGGCAACAGATTTTCTTCGCGGTACTCCCTTCACCTGGGCGGTGTGCGGCGGCTATGCCCTGGATCTGTTCCATGGTCATTCCCTGCGCAGCCACGGGGATATCGACATCTGCACCCTTGAGCCTGACAGAGCGTCCATTCTTTCCTTCATACTGCGAAAAGGCTGGCAGGTGTGTGAGTTCCGCGGTCAGGGCAAGGTACGCCCATTGGATGCCGCATCCGTCAGTGAAAAAGGGCGCAACCTGATGTGCTTCACAAAGGATTGCCAGCTTATCCGTTTCTACCCCTGTGAAGACGAAGGGTTGCTGTACCACGAGTTTCTGCACGGCGACGCCGCTCCGTTCAACTACATCGAGTTTCTGTTCAACCAGACCTACGACAACCGCTTTCTGTTTGATGCCGGCAAAAACATCGGGCGGGAGCTGTCCAAGGCCATTGTGCGGCGGGATGATATCCCTTACCTGGCGCCGGAGCTTGTGCTGATGTACAAGGCATCGAGCCCGGATATGGACAAAAACCTGTTTGATTTTCTGCAAGCTTACCCGCTGATGAACGGCGAACAGAAAAGCTGGTTTACGCATAGCCTTGCCGCACTGTATCCCGACGGGCATCCCTGGCAGGATATGCTGTGAAAGTGAGCAAAGAAAAAAGCCTCCAAACGGAGGCTTTTTTTGTGCGGCCCATCAGCCGCGGGATGCGAAACCGACCTTCTTCTGCACCTTGCGCAGGGTCTTGTTGGCAAGGTAATTGGCAGTCTTGGCATTCTCGTCCAGAATGCCCTGCAGGTAACCCTTGTCGGCAATAAGTTTCTTGTACTCATTCTGCAGGGGTTCCAGCGCCGCGATGACGCAATCAGCCGTGCGGGTCTTCAGCGTGCCGTAGCCCTGCCCGGCCAGCTCGGCGGTGAGACTTTCGATGCTGCCGGCGCCCAGGGCGCTCATGATGGACAGCAGATTGCTGACGCCGGGTTTGTTCTCGGGGTCGTAGCGGATCTCGCCGTCACTGTCGGTAACGGCGCGCTTGATCTTGCGGCGAATGGTGTCGGGATCGTCCAGGAGGGCCACGAAGGTATCATCAGGATCGGACTTGGACATCTTGCGGGTGGGCTCCTGCAGACTCATGATCTTGCTGCCAACCTTGGCGATGTAGGGTTCGGGAATGGTGAACACATTGCCGTACACGCCATTGAAGCGCTGGGCCACATCGCGGCAGAGCTCCAGGTGCTGCTTCTGATCCACGCCGACAGGCACCATATTCGTCTGGAACAGCAGGATATCCGCAGCCATCAGCACGGGATAGGTAAACAGGCCGGCGTTGATGTTATCGGCATGCTTGGCAGCCTTGTCCTTATACTGGGTCATGCGGTTCAGTTCGCCCATATAGGTGAAGCAGTTCAGGATCCAGCTCAGCTCCGCGTGGCCGGTCACATGGCTCTGGCAGTAGATCAGGCTCTTCTTGGGATCCAGGCCGCTGGCGATATAGATGGCGGCCAGTTCCATGCAGCGGCGGCGCAGATCAGCAGGATTCTGTCGCACCGTAATGGCGTGCATATCCACAATGCAGTAAATGCAATCGTAGTCATCCTGCAGGAGGGAGAAGTTCTTCAGCGCGCCGATGTAGTTGCCAAGCGTCAGCGTGCCGGAGGGCTGGATGCCGGAGAAGATGATGGGTTTCTTTTCGGGCTTGATGATCTCGGACATGGGGAAACCTCCTTACATTCGGCAGTCGGCTAAGGGGACGCCCACACGCCTTGAAAATAAAAACGCAGCCCATCCGTCCACGGGGACAGATGACTGCGGTGCCACCCCTGTTGCGCGCAACAAAACGCGCCTCTCTCTCCCTTTCACGGGGGAATCCGTCGCGGGATACTGGGCAAATGCCTGTTCCCCCGCGCCCTCAGAGCTCCACGGTTGCGCCGCCTGCTGCCGGGCTCTCACCTGCCCCGGCTCTCTTTGAGCTGCCTTGCGCAACACCCTGCTCGTCTTCGGTTTCCTCTATTATATCCGATTCATTGAAAAATAGCAAGGCCTTGCGCTTGTACCCGGACTGTATTTTTCAATAATATTTTCCATGAAATTAATTAGAAGTATTGACATAGGGCCCCGGCTGTGGTTTAATGTATATCGTTTTGAGGTTTAGTTTTTCTAAACTCACGACATCGATTCCCGGTTTAGAATCACTAAACCGCATTCACCCGAAAAAAGGAGGGATTTTGCATGGATATCGGCGAGAAGCTTCGCCAGCTTCGATTACAGCGTGGGCTGACGCAGGAAGAGCTGGCCGACCGTTGTGAATTGAGCAAAGGCTTTATCTCTCAGGTGGAGCGCAACCTGGCTTCCCCCTCCATCGCCACACTGACGGATCTGCTGGAATGCCTGGGCAGCTCGCTTCCTTCCTTCTTTAACGAGAAGCAGGAGCAGAAGATCGTCTTCGCGCCTCAGGATATGTTTGAAAAGCTGGATGATGAGGATCTGTGCGGTTCCATCACCTGGCTGGTACCGGACGCCCAGAAGAACGACATGGAACCCATTCTGGTAGACATGGCCGAGGGTGGACATACCGCTCCCTTGCCGCCCAGCGAAGCCGAGGAATTCGGCTACGTGCTCTCCGGCAGCATTTTCCTGGTCATGGGCGAAAAGAAGATTCGCGTTAAGACAGGCTACAGCTTCTGCATCCACCCCAAGGTAACGCACTATCTGATGAACGCCGGAAAGACCCGGGCCAAGGTTCTGTGGATCTCCACTCCCCCCAGTTTTTGATATACAGATTGTTGATTGAAGGGAGACTGCCCTTATGTGGGAAAATGAACATCTGATCGATCTGAAAAACATCTGCAAGGAATACGATGGCGTTAAGGTCCTCAAGGATATCAACCTGTATATCCGCAAAAAGGAATTCGTGACCCTGCTGGGGCCCTCCGGCTGCGGCAAAACCACCACGCTGCGCATCATCGGCGGCTTCGAGACGCCCACCAGCGGTGAGCTGCTTTTTGAAGGCAAGGAGATCTCCCACATCCCGCCCTACAAGCGCAGGGTGAATACCGTCTTCCAGAAGTACGCGCTGTTCCCTCACCTGAACGTGTACGACAACATCGCCTTTGGCCTGAAGCTGAAAAAGCTTTCCAAGAAGGAAATCGCCTACAAGGTGGACGCCATGCTGGATCTGGTGAACCTGCAGGGCTACGGCAAGCGCCATGTGGACGCCCTCTCCGGCGGCCAGCAGCAGCGCGTTGCCATCGCCCGCAGCCTGGTGAACGAACCCGAAGTTCTCCTTCTGGATGAGCCTCTGGGCGCCCTCGACCTGAAGCTGCGCAAGGAGATGCAGCTCGAGCTGAAGGATATGCAGCAGCGCCTGGGCATCACCTTCCTGTATGTGACTCACGACCAGGAAGAAGCCCTCACCATGAGCGATACCATCGTGGTCATGCGTGACGGCAACATCCTGCAAATCGGCGATCCCAAGCGCATCTATGACGAGCCCGCCAATGCCTTCGTGGCTGATTTCATCGGCGAGAGCAACATCCTCAAGGGTACCATGGTGCGCGACGAGCTGGTGGAATTCGCCGGCGGCCGCTTCCCCTGCGTGGACTTCGGCTTTGGCGAGAATGCTCCCGTGGACGTGGTCATCCGCCCCGAGGATATCATGCTCGTTGGCGAAGACGTGGGCCAGCTGGTGGGTACCATCAAGAGCGTGCTGTTCAAGGGCGTGCATTACGAAATGATGATCGATTGCGGCGAATACACCTTCAAGGTGCATTCCACCTCCATGCAGCCCCAGGGCAGCCGGGTAGGCCTGAATATCGTCCCCTTCAACATTCACATCATGAAGCCCATGGAGGTGTAATGCCATGCGCTATGATATGAGCCTGCCCTGGTGGGCATGGGTGCTGATGTGCGTGGGATTGCTGGCCTTCATCGCCATGATTGCCGCCTCCATCCGCCGCAACAATGGCGTGAAACGTTCCCTTTTCGCGGCGCCTTACACCCTGTGGATGATCCTTTTCACCATCGTTCCGGTGATCCTGATCGCTTACTACGCCCTGACCGACGCCTCCGGCGCCTTCACGCTGGATAACTTCCGCCACTTCTGGGACAGCAACTACGCCAAGAACCAGCTCTATGAATCCCTTGGCCCGGAGGCCGCGGCCTATATCACCCGCGGCACCGTGAATGTGGATACGCTGGTCTACTCCCTGTGGATGGCCTTCCTGTGCACGCTGATCTGCCTGCTGCTGGGCTATCCCGCCGCGCTGTTCATGGCTGACCGCAACATGAAGCTTGGCTCCAGCCTGGTGGTGCTTTTCATCATTCCCATGTGGATGAATTTCCTGCTGCGCACCATCGCCTGGATGAGCCTCCTGGAGGATCAGGGCCTGATCAATCAGTTCCTGCGCATGATCGGCCTCAATGGTGTACAGCTGATGTACAACTCCGGCGCCGTGCTGCTGGGTATGGTGTACAACTTCCTGCCGTTCATGGTCTTCCCCATCTATACGGTGCTCAGCAAACAGGATCCCAAGCTGGGCGAAGCAGCCCAGGATCTTGGCTGCAACGAGATAAGAACCTTCACCAAGGTCACCCTGCCCCTGAGTCTCCCCGGCGTTATCAGCGGCATCACCATGGTGTTTATGCCTTCCGTCACCACGTTCTTCATCCCCAGAATGCTGGGCGGCGGCAACTCCATGATGTTCGGCGACCTGATCGAGCTGAACTTCCTCAGCGAGGGCAACTGGAATGTGGGCAGCGCCCTTTCGCTGATCATGATGATCCTGATCCTGGTGAGCCTCTCCATCCTGCGCAAGGCTGATCCCAATGGCGAAGGAGGTGGCATGCTGTGATCAAGTTCCTGAAGAAGTTCTACCTGGGCATCATTCTGGTGTTCCTGTACATCCCCATCGTTGTGCTGATCATCCAGTCCTTCAATGCCGGCAAGAGCCGCGCCAAATGGGAAGGCTTCTCCTTCCGCTGGTATGGGGAGCTCTTCGCCGATGCATCCATCATGAACGCCCTGCAAGTCACGCTGAGCATCGCCGTGCTGGCCATGATCATCTCCACCGTACTGGGCACCCTGGCCGCTATCGGCATCTACAGCATGAAGAAACGGCCTCAAGCCATGATGATGACCCTGACCAACCTGCCCAACACCATGCCCGACATCGTGACCGGAATCTCGCTGATGCTGCTGTTCATCTTCACCAAGGTCGACCGCGGCTACATGACCATGCTCCTGGCCCACATCACCTTTGATGTACCCTATGTCATCCTGTCTGTGATGCCCAAGCTGAAGCAGATGAACAAGCATTGCTACGAGGCCGCGCTGGACCTGGGCGCGACCCCCACCTACGCGCTGACCCACGTGATCATCCCCGAGTGCAAGCAGGGCATCATCACCGGCGCCATGCTGGCCTTCACCCTCTCGCTGGATGACTTCACCATCAGCTATTTTACCACCTCGCCCCTGGTACAGAATCTCTCCACGCTGATCTACTCCAAGGCCCGTATCGGCATCGAGCCCACGCTGAACGCGCTTTCCGCGCTGATGTTCGTTGCTCTGCTGATCCTTCTTCTCATTGTCAACCGCCGTACAGCGGAAAACAAATAATTTTTGAAAGGATGAACCACCATGAAGCTTCGCAAGATTGCCCTGCTCATCGTTGTCACCCTGTTTGCCCTGCTGCTGACCGCCTGCTCCACCAGCACGCCGGACGCAGCCTCCCCCACCGATGCCCCCGATACCGCCGCTACGCCCGTTCCCGTTCAGTCCGGCAATGTGGTCAATGTCTTCAACTGGGAGGACTACATTGACGAGAGCGTCCTGGAACAGTTTGAGCAGGAGACAGGCATCCACGTCAACTATATGCGCTTCACCACCAACGAGGATATGATGGTGCAGGTCGAAGCCAACCCCGGCGCCTTCGATGTGGTGTTCCCCTCCGACTACATGGTGGAACGCATGCTCAAGAAGGGCCTGCTGGCGGAGATCAACCATGATAACATCCCCAACGCGGCAAACATCATGGAAAGCCTGCGCAACCCCAGCTACGATCCCAATGGCGCGCACTCCATCCCCTATATGTGGGGCACCGTGGGCATCCTCTACAACACCAAGATGGTGGATGAACCCGTGGATTCCTGGGGCATCCTGTGGAATGAGAAATATGCCAACAATGTCTTCATGATGGACTCCATTCGCGACTCCATGGGCGTGACGCTGAAGTATCTGGGTTACTCCGTGAACAGCCGCGACGTCAATGCCCTGGAAGCCGCTAAGCAGAAGCTCATCGAGCAGAAGCAGAAGGGCATCGTGAAAGCCTATCAGGTAGACGAGACCAAGGACAAGATGGTCGCCGGCGAGGCGGCTCTGGCCGTGATGTGGTCCGGCGACGCCCAGTACGCCATCGACCTGAATCCCGACCTGGCCTATGCCGTTCCCATGGAAGGCAGCAACATCTGGGTGGATCCCATGGTCATCCTCAAGGACGCCAAGAATATGTCCAACGCCGAAAAGTTTGTGGACTTCCTCTGCCGCCCCGATATCGCCCAGAAGAACTGTGAGGCCATCTGGTATTCCTCTCCCAACAGCACCGCCATCGAGCTGATGGGTGAAGATTACACCTCCAGCCCTGTGATGAACCCCAGCCAGGACGTCATCGACCGATGCGAGTTCTTCAACGATATCGATGAGACTTTCATGCCCATCTACAACGCCCTGTGGAAGGAAGTCAAGAACGCCAAATAATTTCCAGGCATAGCAAAGCGCCGCTGACACTGCGTCAACGGCGCTCCTTTTATTCTTCCATCATAGCTTTGATCTTTTCTGCCACAGCAAGGCCCAGTGCCCGGTGGCCCTCCGGCTCCATGTGAATGCAATCCACCTGCGAGGGCTCGGCGATCTGCTGGGCGTCCAGCAGTTCAACGCCCATACCGGCGCACAGTCCGGCAAACACCTGGGGAAACTTGCGCGATTCCTCGTGCTTGCCTGCCAGGTCATCCTGCACGTCACGGTTAGCCAGATCCTCACCCACCGCGATGGGAGAAATCACAAGGATCCTTGGCCCATTGCGGAACACATGCTCACCCCAGGGGTTCAGCTGATCCACATGCTGAGCATAGTTAACCAGCCTGCCCACGCCCTGGGCCGCGTGCCAGGCGGGGTGATACTTCAGATCGTTGGTGCCCAGGCAGATCACCAGCGCATCCAGCGGCTTCTGGGAATCAAGCACGGTAGCAAAGATATCCTTGCCGTTGGTATTCACATCGCCCTTGAAGGGAGAATCAAAAATGCTCATGCGGGCATTAAGACCTTCTTCATGCACGCGCCAATCGCTGCCCAATGCATCCGCCAGCACGCCTGTCCAACGGGTATGCTCGTCATAACGCCTTCCGCTTCCGGGGATGAAGCCCCATGTGTTGGAATCGCCAAAGCAAAGAACGTGTTTCATATGTTCTCCTTGCAGAAAGGGAGAGGCCTTGTCGCCTCTCCCCATTTGTTTAGATTTCGATCGTGCCTTCGAAGTCGGTCACAGCATCGCCGGTAAGCCACACCTGGCCTTCCTTCTCATAGCGGACGACCAGCGTGCCGCCGGGAAGCTGCACGTCGATGTCAGCATCACGGTTGCACAGGCCGTTCTCCACAGCAGCAACAGCCACAGCGCAGGCGCCGGTACCGCAGGCAGCCGTCTCACCGATGCCGCGCTCCCACACGCGCATCTTCAGCATGCTGCGGTCGATCACCTGAGCAAAGGATACGTTCACGCGCTGCGGGAACAGCGGATCCTTCTCGATCTCCGGGCCGACGCTGGCCAGGTCGATCCGCTCCACGTCAGGCACAAACATCACCACATGGGGGTTGCCCATGCTTACACAGGAGATGGCGCGCTTCTCGCCGGCAATGAACACTTGACGGTTCATGACCTTATCGCCATCCAGCTTCACAGGCACCTTGACGGGCTCGAAGGCAGGCTTACCCATATCCACCTGCACGGAGAAGACCTCGTCCTCACGGATGAACAGGTCGGCAGTCTTCACACCGCTGCCGGTCTCCAGGGTCATCTTATCCTTCTGCACACGGCCGGACTCATACAGGTACTTGGCTACGCAGCGCATGGCATTGCCGGAAACGGCGCCTTCGGAGCCATCGGCATTGAACATACGCATCTTGGCGTCCGCCTTGGTGCTGGGCAGGATCATCACGATGCCATCGCAGCCAACGCTCTTGCGGCGGTCAGCCAGGCGGACAGCCAGGGATTCGGGGCTTTCCACCTTCTGCTCGAAGCAATCGAAGTAGAGGAAATCGTTGCCGGTGCCGCGCATTTTCACAAAGCGGAGCTTCTCGCGCTTAGTGCGCATATTGTTGATGTCAACGGTCTCCACGTTCTGCAGGCTGTAACGGCTGGTCAGGGCCTGCGCCAGGGCGTTTGCAGTATCCAGGCTGGTGAACAGCGGAATGCCGCGCTCAACCGCCTTGCGGCGCATACGCACAGAATCCAGCAGCGGGTTACGGCCCTTCTTGGAGGTGGAGATCACATACTGCACCTGGCCCATGGAAAGCATCCTTTCCATGGCTTCATTTTTCACAGTGGCAGCATAGAGGCCATGCTCCAGCAGCGTCTTGGCCGTACCGGGCGTGGCGAACAGGTTGAAGCCCAGCTGCGCGAAACGACGCACAACATCGACAACCTCAGTCTTGTCCACATCACGCACAGAGACCAGCAGACCGCCCTGATGACGCATCTTGTAGCCGGCAGCCACCAGGCCCTTGTAGATAGCCTCCTGCAGGTTGGTGCCCAGGCCCAGCACCTCGCCGGTGGACTTCATCTCCGGACCCAGGTGGGTATCCACATCGGCCAGCTTTTCGAAGGAGAAGCAGGGCACCTTCACAGCAAAATAGGGGCTCTGACGGTACAGGCCGGTGCCGAAGCCCATGTCCTTGATCTTCTCGCCCAGCATGGCACGCACGGCCAGGTCGACCATGGGCACGCCGGTGACCTTGCTGATGTAGGGCACGGTACGGCTGGCGCGGGGGTTCGCCTCAATGACGTAGACCTCGTTATGGTAGACGATATACTGGATGTTGATCAGGCCCACCGTGCCCAGCTCCAGGGCAATGAGGCGGGTGACCTCCACCAGGCGCTGCACCATGGCGCCGGTCAGGTTCCAGGCGGGATACACGGCAATGGAGTCGCCGGAGTGAACGCCGGAGCGCTCCACGTGCTCCATGATGCCGGGAATCAGCACATCCTCGCCGTCACAGATGGCGTCGGCTTCCGCTTCCACACCCATGAGATACTGGTCGATCAGGATGGGATTCTTGATGCCCTGGGCCAGGATGATCTTCATGTATTCCACGATATCGCTGTCCTGATAAGCGATGATCATGTTCTGACCGCCCAGCACGTAGGAGGGACGTACCAGCACGGGATAACCCAGCTCGTTGGCAGCCTTGAGGGCCTCATCGGTGGTCATCACCGTGGTACCCTGGGGACGCTTGATGCCGTTCTTCTCCATGGCTGCGTCAAAGCGTTCACGGTCCTCAGCGGCGTCGATCATATCGGCGGAGGTACCCATGATACGTACACCGGCTTCCTGCAGGGTGCGGGTCAGCTTGATGGCCGTCTGGCCGCCGAAGGCAGCCACAACGCCCACAGGCTTTTCGGTGGCGATGATGCCCATGACGTCTTCGGGCGTCAGGGGCTCGAAGTAAAGGCGATCGGCGGTATCGAAGTCGGTAGACACGGTCTCGGGGTTATTGTTGATCATGACCACGTCATAGCCGGCCTTCTTCAGCATCCACACGCAGTGAACGGAAGCATAGTCGAACTCAATACCCTGGCCGATACGGATGGGGCCGGAGCCCAACACCACAACGCAGGGCTTCTTGTCCTTCTTGTTGATGAACTGCTCGGCCTCGTTCTCATCGTCATAGGTGGCGTAGAAGTAAGGCTTCTGGGCGGGGAACTCAGCAGCGCAGGTATCCACCATCTTGTACACGGGATCGCGGTGGAAGGGCACCTTCTCGCCGGAGAGACGCTCAATGGCCTTATCCGGATAGCCCATGCGCTTGGCCTTCATGTACACATCGCCATCGACGCTGCCCTGCTCCAGGCGGCGCTCCATGTCCAGCAGGTTCTTGAACTTGTGCAGGAAGAACATATCGATCTTGGTGATCTCATGCAGCTGCTCCAGGCTCACGCCGCGGCCCATCGCCTCATACACGGCGAACATACGCTGGTCGGTGCACATGCCGATCAGGTCGATGAGCTCCTCGGTGCTCAGCTCTGCCATAGCCTTCAGGCGCATGGTATCGCAGCCGATCTCAGCGCCGCGCACAGCCTTCATCAGGGCCTGCTCCACGCTGACACCGATGGACATCACTTCGCCCGTAGCCTTCATCTGAGTGCCCAGGGTGCGCTTGCCGTAGACGAACTTATCGAAGGGCCACTTCGGAACCTTGGCCACGATGTAGTCCACTGTGGGTTCAAAGCCAGCCAGCGGCTTGCCGGTCATGGCGTTGGGGATCTCATCCAGGGTGTAGCCGATAGCGATCATGGAAGCGATCTTCGCGATGGGATAGCCCGTAGCCTTGGAGGCCAGAGCGGAGGAGCGGCTCACACGGGGATTCACTTCGATAACAGCATACTCAAAGCTGTCGGGATTCAGGGCGAACTGGCAGTTGCAGCCGCCTTCCACCTCCAGCGCGGAGACCATGTCCAGCGCGGCACGGCGGAGCATCTGATATTCGGTATTGGAAAGGGTCAACGCGGGAGCCACCACGATGGAGTCGCCGGTATGCACGCCCACGGGGTCGATGTTCTCCATGGAGCAGACAGCCACCACGTTGCCCTTGGCGTCGCGCATGACCTCGAACTCGATCTCCTTCCAGCCGGAGATGCACTTCTCCACCAGGATCTGGGTGATGGGGCTCAGGCGCAGACCGTTGGCGGCGATCTCACGCAGCTCGGCTTCATCCTTGCAGATGCCGCCACCCTCGCCGCCCATGGTGAAGGCGGGACGGACGATCACAGGATAGCCGATCTTCTCGGCAAGGGTCAGGGCGTCCTCCAGGGTCTCCACCACGTCAGAGGGGATGCAGGGCTGGTTGATGGACTCCATGGTCTGCTTGAACAGCAGACGGTCCTCAGCCTTCTCGATGGTCTCACACTTGGCGCCCAGCAGCTTCACGCCGTGCTGCTCCAGGAAGCCTTCCTTGGCCAGCTGCATGGAGAGGGTCAGGCCGCTCTGGCCGCCCAGGGTGGAAAGCAGGCTGTCAGGCTTTTCCTTGATGATGATGCGGCGCAGAGTCTCCAGCGTCAGGGGCTCGATGTAGATCTGATCGGCGGAGGAGTGGTCTGTCATGATGGTGGCGGGGTTGGGATTGACCAGCACCACCTCCAGACCGGCGGCCTTCAGCGCCTTGCAGGCCTGGGAGCCGGCGTAGTCAAACTCGGCAGCCTGGCCGATGACAATGGGGCCGGAGCCGATAATCATTACTTTGCGGAGTTCAGGATTCAGCGGCATTCCTTATTCCCTCCCATCAGTGCAATGAACCGTTCAAACAGGAACCGGGTATCCAGCGGACCGCCGCTGATCTGGGGCATGAACTGCACCGAGAAGGCGGGCATATCGCTGTAGTCAAGACCCTCGCAGGTACCATCGTTGCAGTTGATAAAGCGCAGGGTGGCATTGTCGGGCAGGTTGTCATTATCCACGGCATAACCATGGTTCTGGCTGGTGATGTAATTCATGCCGGTGCGCAGATCCTTAACGGGCTGGTTGCCGCCGCGGTGTCCATAGGGCAGCTTCACGGTACCGCCGTTCTGGCTCAGCGCAAGCAGCTGATGGCCCAGGCCGATACCCATGGTGGGGATGCGCTTGTGGCACAGCTCACGCAGCTCGTTCACGGCATTGACGCACTCAGCAGGATCGCCTGCGCCATTGGTGATGACCACGCCATCGGGCTGAAGCTCGGCGATCATATCGGCAGTAGCATCGGCAGGCACGCAGGTCACGGCGCAGCCGCGGGCCTCCAGCTCGGCCTGCAGGCTGCCCTTGGCGCCAAAGTCCCACAGGGCCACGCTGTACTTGCCCTCATTGGCAGCGGGGATAAACTCTTCGCAACCCTTGGGGAAGGCCTTCGCGGCATTGACCTTGAGGCTGGCGATGGCGGCCTGGATATCCTCGGGCTTCTCGCACAGGATCGCTGCCTTCATCACACCGTTATCGCGCAGGCGGCGGGAAATGGCGCGGGTGTCCACATCGGTCAGGCAGGTAACGCCGTTATCACGCAGGTAATCATCCAGCTTGCCCTGGCAGCGGAAGTTGCTGGGCTCGTCGCACAATTCGCGCACCACATAGCCGGCAAGCCTGGGAGCGCTGGCGTTCTCCAGCGGGATCACACCGTAGTTGCCGATAGCCGGGAAGGTCTGCACAACGATCTGACCTTCATAGCCGGGATCAGTCAGGGTATCCATGTAGCCCACCACAGAGGTGAGGAACACCAGTTCAGCGGCAGCATCCTTCTGCGCGCCCCGGAGAACGCCCTCGTACAGGGTGCCGTCCTCCAGGAGGAGATAACCTTTCTTTTCCATGCGTTTCTTCCTTCCTTACTTCATGCAGGCAACCAGCACAGCCTTCTGGGCATGGAGCCGGTTTTCCGCCTCGTCGAAGATTTCATTTGCATGAGCCTCAAACACATCGGCGGTGATCTCCTCGCCGCGGTGTGCGGGCAGGCAATGCTGCACCATGCAGCCGGCATGAGCCACATCCAGCAGCTCCTGATTCACCTGGTAACCGGCAAAGGCCTTCTCGCGGATGGCCTTCTCATCCTCCTGACCCATGGAGGCCCACACATCGGTGAAGATGGCGTCGGCATCCTTGGCAGCCTCCAGGGGTTTGTCAGTCATGAAGAACTGACCGGGATACTGTGCCGCCAGGTCCAGCACCTTCTGGTCGGGCTGATAGTCCTTCGGGCAGGCGATGGACACGTGCATACCCACCTTCAGTCCGCCCACGATCAGGCTGTTGGCCATGTTGTTGCCATCGCCGATGTAGCACATATTCAGCCCTTCCAGCTTGCCCTTGTGCTCGCGGATGGTCATCAGATCAGCCAGCACCTGGCAGGGGTGACAGAAGTCCGTCAGACCGTTGATGATCGGGATGGAGCCGTACTCCGCCAGGGCTTCGACTTCTTCCTGGGCGAAGGTGCGGATCATGATGCCATCCAGGTAGCGGCTCAGCACACGGGCAGTATCCTCCACGGGCTCGCCACGGCCGATCTGAAGGTCGCGGGAGGAAAGGAACAGCGCGTGACCACCCAGCTGATACATACCCGTTTCAAAGCTCACGCGGGTACGGGTAGAAGACTTTTCAAAGATCATGCCCAGCGTTTTACCGGCAAGGATCGGGTGCGGGATGCCCGCCTTCCGCTCCGCCTTGAGCTTATCAGCCAGGTCGAGCAGATCGAGGATTTCTTCCTTGGAAAGGTCCATCAGCTTCAGCAGATGTTTCATGGAGTGCATCACCTTTCGTCATCAATAATCGCAGCATATCATTCATCGGGCGCAAGTTCCCATGCACCCACTCTCTATTGTAGCATAAAATGATCGTGAGGTGAATCGCCAAATCGGTAAAGGAGGTTCCCATCATGGAACAACAGCCCCAAAATAATGCTTCCCGCATCTGTCCGCGAGGCGCCAGCTACTATATCTGGCGTGAGGGCGACACCCTCTCCTCCCTGGCTCAACGGAACAGCATCAGCGCGCGGGACATCGAATCCTTCAACCCGGAGATCCCCTTTCAGTCCATTACGGCAGGCACGGAGATCTGCCTTCCCGCCCGGGTCATTACATCCCAGCAGGAGGGGCCCGTACTGGATGGCACCGCTCAGGACGACAATACCGTCACGCCCGGAATGCCCCTGCCGCCCATCGTGCCCACAAGGCCATCGCAGCCGTGCCCCATCGGTTACACGACCCAACGGGTACAGGCCGGCCAAACCTACGCCGACCTGCTCATCAACCTCAACGTGAGCTACAAGGCCATGCGCAACGCCAATCCCACCCTGCGCCCCGGCGCCATGACAGCGGGCGCCCTGTACTGCGCTCCCCCGGCCGGCACCCGTGAAACCTGCTCCGGACGACGCAGCTATACCATCGAGGACGGCGATAATCTCACCGCCATCGCACGGCGGCTGAACACCACCACCGGTCGCCTGCTGATGCTCAACCCCACCCTGCTGCCCACGGATTTCTCGCAGCCGGGTTTTGTGATCTGCATACCCTGATATGTCAAAGGAGCAGCCTGCACGACTGCTCCTTTAATTCACTGTTTGATACAGCAGCAAACCAATGCCGGGATTTACCTGACAGATCGCAGATAATCCGCCTGTCCCAGGGAAAAAGCATCCTGACCATAGGCGTCAGCTGCCACCACCAGGGGCAGCTCACGCAGCGTAAGCCGCTTGACAGACTCCGGCCCCAGGTCGTCCCAGGCGATCACCTCGCAGGAGGTTACACAGGCCGCCATCAGCGCCGCGGCTCCGCCAACCGCTGCAAAGTATACCGCCGGATGCTCCTGCATGGCCCGCATAACTTCTTTGCTGCGCTGCCCCTTGCCGATCATCCCCCGCAAGCCATGTGCCAGCAGCGTAGGCGTAGAAGCGTCCATACGCGTGGATGTGGTCGGGCCGATGGAGCCCACCGGCTTCCCTTCAGGCGTGGGCGTGGGGCCGGCGTAGTAGATCACCTGGCCTTCCAATTCAATGGGCAGCGGTTGACCCTGGGCAATGCAGTCCATCATGCGCAGATGTGCGGCGTCACGGGCGGTATATACCACGCCGGAGAGCAGCACGTGTTCCCCCGCGCGGAGGGAAAGCACATCCTCTTCAGACAAAGGCGCGGTCAATTGACGCATAAGCTCCCCCTCCTTACAGTACAGCGGTCTTGTGCCGGGTCACATGGCAGCCGACGTTCACAGCCACCGGAAGGCCGGCAATATGCGTCGCGCCGGCCCTGATATGCAGCCCCAGGCAGGTCGTTCTGCCTCCCAGGCCCTGGGGGCCGATGCCCGTCTGGTTCACCAGCTCAAGCAGTTCATCCTCAAGCGCGGCGTAGTAGGGATCATCATTATGCTGATCCAGCGGCATCAGCAGCGCCTGCTTGGCCAGCTCTGCCACACGCTCGAAATCGCCGCCGATACCCACGCCCAGCACCATGGGCGGGCAGGGATTGGCGCCGGCAAGCCGAACCGTTTCCAGCACGAATTCCTTCACGCCCTCCACGCCCTGTGCGGGAGCGAGCATCCTGATCCGGCTCATATTCTCGCTGCCAAAGCCCTTGGGGGCCACCGTCAGATGGATCTGATCGCCCTTCACCAGCCGGGTGTGGATGATCGCGGGCGTATTATCGCCGGTATTCACCCGGCGAAGCGGATCCCCTACCACGCTTTTGCGCAGCAGCCCATCCACATAGCCACGATGCACGCCCGCGTGGATCGCCGCCTCAAAATCGCCGGAGATATGCACGTCCTGCCCCACCTCGGCATAAACGATGGCCATGCCGGTATCCTGACAGATGGGCATCTGCGTCGTGCGGGCGATCTGCTCATTTTTGTTCAGCAGCCTGATCAGGTCCTTCGCCGGGGCGAAAGGCTCTTCCGCCTCAGCTCTGCGCAGCGCGCAGGCAACATCCTCAGGCAGATCACGGTTGGCCTCAACGCATAGCCGTGCCACAGTTTCTGTAATCATCGCCGCGCTGATCTCCCGCATGGTCATTCCTCCTCAGTCAGCAGGCGCTTTAGCCGCAGGGCGGCCGCCTTGACTGCGTTCTTCTTGTTGCCTTTGTCCATCAAAGCAGATTGCGCTTCACGCAGATCCATGCCGGAAAGCAACAGGTCCGTTAGCTGAGCCTCCAGCGAGACCTCTGTCGCAGGTTTTTCCTCCTCCGGCAGACTTACATCGTGGAAATCCAGCACCAGACAGTATTCGCCCTTATCCACCTTGGGATTGGCCTTCATCTCCGCCAGCACTTCGCCTGCGGTGCCGCGGATGGTTTTTTCGTGAAGCTTGGTCAGGTCGCAGGATGCGGAGATCCAGGTTTGCGGCAGCACGGCTGCGATGTGTTCCACCAGCTCGACCACACGGTAGGGCGATTCATGCACCACGGCCACGGTACTCTTGCGAGCCATATCCGTAAGCTTTTCGCGAAGATCCTTCTTTTCCCGGGGCAAGAAGCCATAGAAGGTGAACTCCCTGGTGTCGAATCCGCTGACGGAAAGCGCCGCCACAGCCGCGCAGCAGCCAGGCACAGGGATCACCTCAATACCCCGTTCCACCGCGGCCTTCACCAGGCCATAGCCCGGATCGGACACGCAGGGTGTGCCCGCGTCGGTGGTCACTGCCACGTCGATATCCTCTTCCAGCATCTTTTCAGCCAGCCATGCGCCCTTGCTTTCTTCATTATGCTGATGGCAGCTTGTCAGGGGCGTGTGAATATCAAACACCTGGCACAGTTTCATCGTCACGCGGGTATCCTCGGCGGCGATGAGCCCCACGCTTTTCAGGGTGCTGATTGCCCGTGGCGACATATCCTGCAGGTTGCCGATGGGCGTGGCTACCACATACAGCGTCGGCATCACTCCACCTCCAGCTTCTGCGCCACACGGAGCTTCGCGCTGCGGGCACGGGGGTTGCGGGCCACTTCCTCATCGCTGGGCGGCACAGCGCCCTTGGCCAGCACCTTCACCACAGGCTTTTTGCCGCAGGTGCAGATAGGCGCCTTGGGCGGGCAGGTGCAGGGGTTCTGCAGCCGCTGGAAGCAACGCTTCACCAGGCGATCCTCAAGAGAGTGGAAGGTGATCACCAGCAGACGTCCACCGGGCTTGAGGCAATCCACAAAATCACACAACGCCTTGTCCAGCGGATCAAGCTCGTCATTCACGGCGATGCGGATGGCCTGAAAGGTGCGCCGGGCCGGGTGTCCGTCATCCTTACGGCGCACTGCTTTGGGAATGGCCGCGTCCACAGCGTGTACCAGATCGAAGGTGGTCTCCATGGGCTTTTGGGCGCGATGCTCACAAATGATGTGGGCAACCCGCGCCGCCCATTTTTCTTCACCATATTCCTTGATGATACGGCACAGCTCAGCCTCGCTGGCTGTGTTCAGAAGATCGGCCGCGGTAATGCCCTGGGTGGTATCCATGCGCATATCCAGCGGCGCGTCCTCATGATAGGAAAAGCCGCGCTCGCCCCTGTCCAGCTGTGGAGACGACACACCCAGATCCAGCAGCACGCCATCCAGCGGCGGTGCGCCCGCCGCCTGAAGCAACGCCTTACCGTCATGGAAGTTGCCATGCAGTGCATGAAATCCGGCATACTGCCCCAGTCGCTCGCTGGCAGCATTGATGGCCATCATATCCCGGTCGATGCCGAAAAGCGTGGCGGTACCGCCGCTGGCCCGAAGCATCGCGCCGCTGTGTCCGCCGCCGCCCAGGGTTCCATCGCAATAAGCGCCACCCTCCCGCACGTCCATCCATTGCAGGACCTCATTCAGCAGCACCGGCTCGTGGATGAATTCCATGGTGAGTCTCCTTCCGTTATGCCTCGGTCACATAGGGGATCAGATCGTCCATAATAGCCCGATAGCCCTCTTCCCTGATGTGCATTCCCTCAATGGTGTACTCCGCCCTCAGCCTTCCCTGATCGTCCTTCAGGGCACGGTTCACATCGATATACCTCTGGCCGTGCTTTGCTGCCAGCTGTTCCACCAGAGTGTTGGCGGCATTGATCTTTTCATTGGTGCGGATAAGCAGTCCGGGTTTCATGAAATCCGCGGCCGCATCGTAATTGATGGGATAGTAGGCCATCATGTAGATCTCCACACCCGGCACCCGTTGTTCGATGGTTGTGACGATCTGATCATACCGGCCCATCAATTCCCCAAAGGAGATACCGGCATCGCTCAGATCATTAGTACCGATGTTGATGAAAACCCGACGGGGCATAAGATCCGTAACGCACACGTCCAGGTTCTCCAGCATCTCCCGGGTCACATAGCCGCCTATGCCACGGTTGTACACCGTCACATCCACGCCGCGCTCCCGCAGGAGCTTTTCCACCGGAAACTGTTCCATCAGCGAGGAACCTGCGAACACAATTTGACCCTTCAGCGCGGTCTTGTTGGCCTCGCGGTAACGTTCCAGCTTGATTGACTTATCCATGGTGTCTCCCTCGTTTTCTGTTCAATGATCCGTGATGCTTACCGCCACGGAAGACCCAGCACATTGCGCAAACCGCCCGCAAAATACAGCGAGCCGGCAGCGATCACAAGGCCTTCATTCCCCGCCAGAGCCTTTGCCTGCATCAGGCCATCCTCCAGCGTATCCGCCGCCTGCGCGCAGCCGCCCACAGCATTCAACCGCTGGGCCAGCTCCGCGGCCTGCATAGCACGGGGCGTATCCGGCGTCACAGTCACGATACGCTCGCCCAACGAAGCAAGCATCCCCAGCATATCAGGCTGAAGCTTATCCTCCAGCACACCGGTGAGCAGCACCCTCTTCTTATCCGGAAGATAGGCCTGCACATAGTCCCGCAGAGCCTCGATGCCCTGGGGATTGTGCGCGCCGTCGATCAGCACATTGCCACACCACTCCAGCCGGGCGGGCCAGCGGGTGGCAGCTATGCCGGCATATACCGCATCGTCAGGGATATTCCACCCCTGCCTGCGCAGTTCTTCCACCATGGCAAGCACCGTCATGGCGTTGGTCAGCTGATGCGCCCCGGGCAGCGGGATACGCACATTTCGCCATTCATTTTCCAGCGTATAGGACGCTACGGAGCCATAAGCATCCGACTTCGCGCCCTTCAGGAATTCACGGTCCAGCAGGCGCAGCGGAGCCCGCAGCTCGGCCGCCCTGGCCGAGAACACAGCCGCGACCTCCGCTTCAGCGGGATGGCACACCACAGGAACGCCCTGCTTGATGATCCCGGCCTTTTCTCCGGCGATCTCCGCCAGGGTGTTTCCCAGGAAGTTCATGTGATCCATGCCGATGGCAGCGATACCGCACAGGCAGGGCTTCACCACATTGGTGGGATCAAGCCTGCCGCCAAGACCCACCTCGACGATAGCGACATCCAACCGTTCGCCTTCAAAAACAGACAGCGCCAGCGCCGTCCCCATTTCGAAGGGCGTGACCTGTACGTCCTGCTTCTCCAGCTCCCGGCAGGTCGTCACCAGCGGCTTACCGTATTTCACCAGCAGATCATCCGTCAGGGGTATACCATCCAGGCGGATGCGTTCCTGATACATCTGCAAAAAGGGCGAGGTATACAACCCCGTCCTGTAACCGGCAGCACGCAGGATGCTTTCCAGCATGGCGCAGGTGCTACCCTTGCCGTTGGTGCCAGCCACGTGAATGACTGGCACCCGGCATTCGGGGCAGAGCTGCTCCATGAGCAGATGCGTGTTGCGCAGGCCATGCTTGCTCCCCTTGGCGTAGGAGCCATGGATGGCCGCAATGATTTGTTCAGCGTTCATCACAGAGATTCCTTCAGTTCGGCAATGCGCTTCTCCAGCGCCTCGGCCTTCACCTGGTTCGCGGCCAACTTTTCCTTCTCCTGCTGCACCAGAGCGGCGGGAGCCTTGCTCACAAAGCCGGCGTTGTTCAGCTTGCCCTCGGCACGGGCGATCTCCTTGCGGAGGTTCTCCAGCTCCTTGTTCAGGCGGGCGATCTCCTTCTCAAAGTCCACCAGGTCGCCCAGGGGAATGAAGAGTTCGCCGGTAGCCGTCACGGCGGACACTGTCTTTTCGGTAATGCTGTTGCGATCAGCGATCACTTCGCTCTCGCTGGCGCCGGCCAGGCGGCGGAAGTAGATATCAGCGGCCTTCAGAGTCTCACCCCAGCCTTCGCCGGCCACCAGCATCAGGCGGGTACGCTTGCTGGGCGCCACATTCATCTCGGCACGCAGGTTGCGGATGGTGCGGATCACCTCCATGATGCCCTCCATCTTGGTTTCGTCAGCCTGGAAATCGTACTCTTCCTTGGCGATGGGCCAGGGCTTGAGCATCAGGAAGCCCTCGGCGCCGGGCAAGAACTTGTACACCTGCTCGGTCAGGAAGGGCATGAAGGGATGCAGCAGCTTCAGCAGGCCTTCCAGCACATAGAGCAGCACAGCCTTGGCCGCAGTCTTGCTCTCGCCGTCCTCGCCCAGCAGGCGGGACTTGGCCAGCTCGATGTACCAATCGCAGAACTCACTCCACGCGAAGTCATAAATGCGGGTGGCGGCAAGGCCGAAATCGCCCTCTTCGTTATGGGCAGAAATATCGCGCACAGCATCCTGGAAGCGGGTCAGAATCCACTTATCAGCCAACTCGATCTTGTTCAGGTCGATCTCCTCGCGGCTGTCCACGTTCATCAGCACGAAGCGGGAGGCGTTCCAGATCTTGTTGGCGAAGTTGCGGGCAGATTCCACCTTGTCGCGGGAATAGCGGCAGTCATTACCGGGGCTCACACCCATCAGCAGGGAGAAGCGCAGCGCGTCGGCGCCGTACTCCTCAATGACCTCCAGCGGATCCACGCCGTTGCCCAGGGATTTGGACATCTTGCGGCCCAGCTCATCGCGCACCAGGCCGTGGATCAGCACGGTCTTGAAGGGCGTCACGTCCATTTCCTCAAGGCCCATGGTGATCATACGGCTCACCCAGAAGGTGATGATATCATAACCGGTCACCAGCACATCAGTAGGATAGAAGTACTTCAGGTCCTCGGTATTGTCGGGCCAGCCCAGCGTGGAGAAGGGCCACAGGGCGGAGGAGAACCAGGTATCCAGCACGTCCTCATCCTGGTGGATATTCTTGCTGCCGCACTTGGAGCAGCAGCAGGGATCCTCACGCAGCACCATCATCTCACCGCAATCCTCGCAGTACCACACGGGGATCCGGTGACCCCACCACAGCTGACGGGAAATGCACCAGTCGCGGATGTTGGTCATCCAGTTCATGTACTGCTTGGAGAAACGCTCAGGCACAAACTGGGTTCTGCCGGAGGTCACAGCCTCGATGGCGGGCTTGGCCAGGGGCTTCATATCCACGAACCACTGCTTGGACACCATGGGTTCGATCACCGTCTTGGAATGACGGTAGCACACGCCCACCTCATGCTTGATGGGCTCAATGGACTTCAGCAGGCCCAGCTCCTCCAGGTCGGCCACGATGGCCTTGCGAGCGTCGGCGGTGGTCATGCCGGCATATTTGCCGCAATCCAGCACAATGGGCTCGTTCTTGCTGGCCTTGCCGGAAGCAAACAGCTCGTCATTCTCGGCCTTGTCCTTGGCGCCGGTCATATAGCCGTCATAGGTGAACACACGCACGATAGGCAGGTCATGACGCTGGCCCACCTCATAGTCGTTGGGGTCATGGGCGGGGGTGATCTTCACCACGCCGGTGCCCTTTTCCATATCGGCGTGCTCGTCGCACACGATGGGGATCTCCTTGTTGATCAGGGGCAGGATCACGTGGCAGCCATGCAGGTGGGCATAGCGTTCATCCTTGGGGTTGATGGCCACGGCGGTATCGCCCAGCATGGTCTCGGGACGGGTGGTGGCCAGCTCCAGCAATTCGCCGGTCTCCTTCACGGGATACAGCAGATGCCAGAAGTTGCCATCCATCTCCTTGTGCTCCACTTCAGCATCGGAGATGGCAGACTGGCAATCGGGGCACCAGTTCACCAGACGGTTGCCACGGTAGATCAGGCCCTTCTCATAGAGACGACAGAAGGTCTCGCGCACAGCCTTGGAGCAGCCCTCGTCCATGGTGAAGCGCTCGCGGCTCCAGTCGCAGCTCACGCCCATGCGGCGCTGCTGATGCACGATGCGGCCGCCGTACTCTTCCTTCCACTGCCAGGCGCGCTTGAGGAAGCCCTCACGGCCCAGGCTGTCCTTGGTCAGGCCTTCCTTGGCCATGGCCTCCACGATCTTCACCTCGGTAGCGATGGCGGCATGATCGGTGCCGGGCAGCCACAGCGTGGGATCACCCTTCATGCGGTGATAGCGGATGGCCGCGTCCTGCAGGGTGCAGTCCATGGCATGACCCATGTGCAATTGGCCGGTGATGTTGGGCGGAGGCATCACGATGGTAAAGGGCTTCTTACCCTCTTCGCGGTGGGCAATAAACGCGCCCGCGCCTTCCCACTCCTTGTAAATGTCGCCTTCAATGGCCTGCGGATTAAACTTCGTTTCCATTTCCTGAGCGTTCATGTTCTCTCTCCTTTATCCGATGAAGTCCAGCAGGATCAGCGCGCCTGCCAGCGCTGCCACGAAGCCTGCTGCCTTGATAATGAGGCTGATCTTCTCCTTTTTTTCCAGACCGATCTTTTCAACGATCCGCCCGGAGCAAAGTACCGCGACAGCTCCTGCAATGAGCAGGATCAGCCCGGGGATATTCAGCCTGGACGCCACCTTTTCAATGTAGGACAATCGGATCACCTCCTCCAGGGCAGTGTGTGGACGCACACAACATATCCGAATACGCAAAAAGCAGTTCCATCCGAAAGGACGGAACTGCTCCGTGGTACCACCTTGCTTCGCAAACAGCGGGCAAAAATGCCCAGAGTTTACCTCACACGCGCTGTAACGGGCACGCCCGCGCCAAACTGAGGCATGGAAGCCACGCGTTCATCCGGCGCTCTGTGGAAGCGACCTTCCCGAGCCGTTCGCAGGAGCGGCCTTTCAGCCGATGAACCGCTCTCTCTTTGCTGCACGCACAAGGTACTCCTCTTCCGTTTGCGAGACTTATGTGGGATTCAGGTGAATCAGGCGTTCTGAGCCTCGTCCTTCACGACGACCTGAGTTCCCTTGTAGTAACCGCAGTGCTTGCACACGCGGTGGGCCAGCTTCATCTGATGGCACTGGGGGCATTCAACGATGCCGGGCAGGCTCAGCTTCCAGTTCGCCTGGCGGCTGTGCTTGCGAGCCTTGGAGATCTTTCCCTTAGGAGTAGCCATGTTTACACCTCCTCATCCTTCGTCAGCAACTGCTGCAATGCCGCAAAAGGATGCTGACCGGGCAGTTCCTTCTGGCATGAGTTATAATCACTATCCACAGCGATGGTCTCGCCCAGGCCCTCGCAATCCTCTTTGCAAAGGAAGCGAATGGGCAGGGCCATCACCGCATAGGACATGGCCAGCTTGTCAAACTCGACCTGATAACCTTCGTAGCAGAAGATTTCATCGTCGTTCGGGTCGCCGCCTCGCACGAATGTCTCGCGGAAGGACGCCTCGATGTCTGTGCTTGCGGGCTCCAGACAATTTGCGCATTGAGCGTGAGCAACTGTGGTGAGCTTGCCATCCACCGTCACGCCGCCGTCTTCATCAGTAAAGAACGCGCCCTGCAGCACCGCCGTATCAAACGTAACGGTTTCGCCGCCGATGTCCACAGGAGCAATGGCCTGCTCGCCATGAAACGCGTAATCCTGACCCGGGTTGCGCAACGCTTCGGAAACGTTAAGCTTCATCGTCATCACCTCAAATGTGACCATTGCTTATTATAGAAAATTTCCCGTCGTTTGTCAACAGGAATTTCTCGGGAAAATCAAGCAAAAATGCAGCCAGAGGAGAGATTCTTCTCTCCCCTGGCGCATCCGTCAGCTTACTTGCTCACCAGCTCCAGGGTGTCGCGGGCGATCATGATCTCCTCGTTGGTGGGGATGACCAGGATCTTGACCTTGGAATCATCGGTGGAGATGACGCACTCGGTGGCCTTGCCGTCAGCGCAGGCAGCGTTCTTGGCAGGATCCAGCTTGGCGCCCAGATACTCAAAGTTGGCCATCACGCGCTCACGCAGCTTGCCGTTGTTCTCGCCGATGCCGGCAGTGAACACGATCATGTCCACACCGCCCATGGCGGCGGCATAGGAGCCGATGTACTTCTGGATGCCGTAAACCAGCATCTGGCGGGCCAGCTCGGCGTTCTCGTTGCCTTCGTCGGCAGCGGCGTCGATATCACGCATATCGGAGGAAGTGCCGCTGATGCCCAGCAGGCCGGACTTCTTGTTCATCATGTCCAGCACCTGATCGGGGGTCATCTTCTCGTTGTTGGCGATGAACTGCACCACGGCGGGGTCGCAGCTGCCGCAGCGGGTACCCATCAGCAGGCCCTCCAGAGGAGTCAGGCCCATGGAGGTATCCACGCACTTGCCGTCCACGCAGGCGCTCAGGGAAGAGCCGTTGCCCAGGTGGCAGATGATCACACGGGTGCCCTCCTGGGGAATGCCCATGAACTCGCACACGCGCTTGCTCACATAACGGTGAGAGGTGCCGTGGAAGCCATAGCGGCGCACGCCCATCTCATCATGATACTTCTTCGGCACGCCGTACATATAGGCCTTGGCGGGCATGGTCTGATGGAAGGCGGTATCGAACACGGCAATCTGGGGAGTGGTGGGCATGACCTTCTCGCAGGCTTCGATGCCCATCAGGTTGGCGGGGTTGTGCAGGGGGCCCAGAGGGATGCACTTGCGGATGGCAGCCTTCACCGCGTCGTTGATGATAACGGACTCGGAGAATTCGGTGCCGCCGTGCAGCACGCGATGGCCTACAGCGCCGATCTCGTCCACGGACTTGATGACGCCCATGGTCTCATCCTGCAGGGTAGCCAGCACCAGCTGGGTAGCCTCCACGTGATCCTTGATAGGCTGCTTGATCTCGAACTTTTCCTTGCCCATGGTATGCTTGAGCTGGCTGCCCTCGATGTTGATGCGTTCCACAACGCCCTTGGCCAGCACCTGCTCGCCTTCCATATCGATGACCTGATACTTCAGGGAGGAAGAACCCGCGTTTACGATCAGAATCTTCATTGGTCGAACTCCTCTTACTTAATAATCTCGCCCATGGTATCGCGGCCGCAGCAGGCAGCGTTGGACTCATCGGTATCGATGTGCATGGCCAGGGCAAAGCTGTCACTCACGCGGACCACCACGTCGCCAAAGACCAGTGCGCGGCCATCGGTATCGAGCTTAACAGAGACAACATCCTTATCCTTCACGTCCAGCTCGGCGGCGTCGGCGCAAGTCATATGGATGTGGCGCTTGGCGGCGATGACGCCCTCGGCGATCTCAACCTCGCCGCAGGGGCCGACCAGCTTGCAGGCGCCGGTGCCTGCGATGTCGCCGGACTCGCGGATGGGCGCGCTCACGCCGATGGAGCGGGCGTCGGTCAGGGAAATCTCGACCTGGGTGGCATTGCGGCAGGGGCCCAGGATGCTCACGCCGGTGAGGGTCTTCTTGGGGCCGACCACGTCCACGCGCTCTTCGCAGGCGTACTGGCCGGGCTGGGACAGCATCTTCTTGATCTTCAACTCATAGCCCTTGCCGAACAGGATCTCCAGATCCTGCTTGGACACGTGCACGTGACGGGCGGAGGTCTCAACGATAAACTTCTTCATGACAAAAACCCTTCCTTTCTTATGGTAGGCTCTATACATTATACCACCTTTCTACCATTTGTAAAGGGTATCACAGGGAGGATTTCTACACGAAAACTTGTATCTTTTACCCCATCTATGCTATAATCTCCCCCGAAAGGAGGAATGACCCATGCGCATCGTTGGCGTGATCGCCGAATACAACCCATTTCATAACGGTCACGCGTACCATCTGCGTGAAGCCCGCAAAGTCAGCGGCGCCGATTGCGTTGTCGTCGTCATGTCCTCCTGCTTCACCCAGCGTGGTGAAGCCGCCATTCTCTCCCCTGCCGACCGTGCCCGCATGGCGCTGGAAAACGGCGCCGACGTGGTGTTCGCGCTGCCTGCCTGCTGGGCCGTCAGGGATGCGGAGCACTTCGCCCTGGGCGGCGTAGCGCTGCTGAAGGGGCTGGGTGCGGACGCCATCTCCTTTGGCGCCGAAACTGCCGATATTGACAAACTCACCGCCTGCGCCCGTATGCTGGAGGAGCCGGACGACAGCTTTACCGACGCCCTCCACCGCCGCATGAACAGCGGTATGCCCTATCCTGCCGCGCTGTCCGCGGCGATGGCAGATACAACGCCGGAGGCAGGCAATCTCCTCGCCTCGCCCAACAACACCCTGGCGGTGTGCTATCTGCGAGCCCTGCGCCGCCTGAACGCCGACATGGATGTGTACCCCATTCCCCGCCACGCCGATTACCACGCCACCGCGCTGAACGAGGCCCTCCCCTCCGCCACCGCGTTGCGCGGAGCCATCCATCGGGGCGATTGGGCCGGGTGCGATAAACGTCTCCCTTCCCCCGAGGTTTTGCGGACCGCCGCCATGGAAGGCCGCCTGATGCGCCCTGCCGCGCTGGATCAGGCGCTGCTCTACCGCTTGCGCGCCATGCGGGAGGCTGAGTGGAAGGCTCTGCCCGACCTGTCCGAGGGGATCGAGGACCGTCTGCGCACGGCAGCGCGGTTTGCCGCCACCCGCGAGGCTCTGCTGCTCGCCGCCAAGACTCGTCGCTACCCCCATGCGCGGCTTTCCCGGCTGTGCGCTCACGCGCTGTTGGGGATCACACAGGCTCAGCTGGATGCGGAGCCGCTGCCTACCGCCGCGTGGCTGCTTGGCTTCCACCAGGAGGCACGCCCGCTGCTCACACATATCAAGCAAAACGGCTTTCCCATCATCGGGAAAGCCGCCGATCATACTATTGGTGAAGCCTGGTTCCACACCGAACTCCTCGCCTACGACCTGTGGGCGCTGGGCTGCGGATTACCGGCGGGGCTTGGCTTCACTCAAGGCGTCGTTCGTATCTGAACGGCGCTTTTTATCGTTTATCCGGATTGGGGCAGGTAATGATCCATGTATACCCAAACCGATCCCGTGTCACAGAGCCGCAACCGCCGTCATCCGGCGCAGGGTGAGGCTTCAGAGGTGCGACCACCTCGCCGCCCTGTGCCAATGTCCCCACAGCTTGAAGCGCCTGCTCTATGGTGTCCATATGGATCATCAGCTTGATGGCCGTATTGCTGTCCACATATTCAAATGAATCTCCACCCGACATCCGCGTACTTCCCAGCGCAAACTCGGTATGCATCACCTTGCCGATCCTCTCCGGTATTCCGCCGCAGGTCTCCTCCGTCCATCGGGACAGGTAATACGTTTCGCCGCCAAAGGCCCCTGATATACGTGCTGATAGCCTCCTCGCAGCATCCATTGAAGGATAAGTACGGTATCACGGTGATTTTATCCACAGGCGTCCTCCTTCTCCCTGTTCAGATCACTGCTCGCTCAGCGTCCACTTCCTGCACTGTTCAATGCGTGCGCCGGGGGGATTATCCCCGTGCTCCGGGTCGCAGGAATATTGCTTCAGCAGCTCACAGGGTATCACCGGACACTCGCCGCAATGGACGTATCCCTTCTCCTGGCAGCACATGGCCACAGGACACTCGCCGTGGAAAGGATGTCCGTTGGTGGCGATGCATCCCCCGCAGCCGCAGCTCTGAATGTACTCGCAGCCTTCGCATCTCAGTCCGCATCTTGTGTCGATCATGTTCATTCTCCTTTGTCAAAGGCTTTCAGGAACAGCATATTCTCAATGGCAACCAGGCCCTTCCACCAGTTCTCGCTGATGGCGAACTCACGTCCGTACCGCTCCATCATGTCGAACCACGTCCATGTGATGGGCCATACGCCGCCGGGCTGCCGGGTGCCTTTGAGGTACTCCACCTCCGCCTGTACGATGGACTCATTACCGATGTACAGAGGGCTGTTCACATTATGGATGAACCGAGAGGGCCGGGGCACGTAGTTCTTCCACTGGGCTGGATCCCTTCCAATGGAAGCGTTTTGCTTTTGCCGCAGGATGGCCCATGTCTCCGCCTGAACCGGCATGCCGTTTGCCTCCATGGCTTCCAGCAGGAAGTCGTAGCCCTCCAGGGCTTCCCCGAAGCTCGCCCGCTCAACCAGCAAAGCAGCCAGCTGCCCGGCATATCCCTTCGCGGCTGCTATAAGCTCCGCGTCTTCACCATATTTCAGGATGAACGCAGTCAGGCCCACAGTGACATTGGGATAGTTCGACTGGTTGCTCTTCTCATCATAGCTCCACCAGGGGGCCCGGGGATACGCGTCGTTCTGCGGCACGGTAAACCGCCAGCCATAGTCTTCCAGATCCTTCCCGGAAGCCAGATAACGCCAAACACCCTGATACGCCGGATGCGTCATGTCAGTGAATCCCACCGACAGCATATACTTCAAGGCTGTCCAGGTAGTGATGGGCGTGGAGCCGGGGTTCCAGCAATCAGGCTCCAGCGCATGACCAAAGCCACCATCCTCGTTCTGATAGGCCAGCAGCGCATCCGCCACATTCCTGGGATCCCCGTTTTCAAAATAGCACCGCCACAGGGCCAGCTCCACAGCACGGGCATTGCGCACCATCCACCGGTGAACCTCGTTGTACATACTATCACCTCCATGGTTCCATGATAACGCACGCGCTTTCATCCGTCTTGTAAAAAAGCGACATCCTTCGCCATGCGCACAGCTTCATGGAGCGGCATACCATGGAATTTGCGAAAATTGTTCAGCAGATGCGACTGATCGCAATACCCCAGCGCCTCCACCTGCTCCAGCAGATCAAAGCGTGGCTGCGTCAGCGCACGGCGCCACAGCGTCTGATAGCGAATCACTTCCGCTACCTCCTTCGGCGAAAGACCCGTGTGCCGCCTGAACAGCCGCTCCGCCGTGCGGGTACTGACGCTCATGTGCGCCGCCGCTTCCCTTACTGACACGCTTCCATGGCAGCGCACCAGCAGGTCAAGACCGTCCAGTATGCCGCCTGGCACAGCGGCCTTGTCCAGCCGTCGAACCAGATAACACTCCATGATCGCCTGCCGCCGATCAAAGTCCGCTTCAAGGAAGCCCTCCCGCAGCAGGTACGCATACAGATCCGGAAAGCTCTCCTCATTGAATTCGCCACCGACCTGAAAATACGGCAGCGCCCAGAGATAGAACCGTACACCGAACATATTCTCCATCACCGAGTGAGAATGGAACGGCGCATTATCCACCGGACAAAAGGAAATACGCATCCTCTGCCCCTCTGTCACAATGATGATATCTGCGCAGGCGTCTGGAACCACCAGGCTATATTTCCGCGCCACCGGCCCCCAGAAGCACCGCACATAGGGGTGCAGCAACGTGCAGGGCGGCACCTCGCGGCAGTCCTCCATGTCGAAGGGATGCGACGTCAGTGGATGGAAGCGCAGGTGAAGATCAAGCATCGACATTTGTCTCACTCATTCAGAAAAGCCGGACGCAGAACACGTCCGGCTTGATGTATTACGCCTCAATGGCCTTCTGCAGGGGCTCGAAGTTGATGCCCTCGCAGTTCTTCAGCACCTCGTAAAGGCTGGTCAGCATCTGCTTCACGCCGCCGGGGACGTCGCTCTCGGCATTGAGGGGCAGCACCGGATCATGCACGGAAAGACGCAGCAGGAACCAGCCGTTATCCATACCGCCGTCCAGGTCGAAGGAGATACGCACACCCTCGCGGTTATCGGGGGCGATGTGCCAGTTGTCAGCAGCGTTGGCGTAGTCCAGCACCTGCTGGATGGCGGTCTTGCCCGTCTCGCGGAAGTCCTCGCTGGTGATGTTCAGGCGCAGCTCACGGCTCTCCACGGGCTCCTGCAGGTCGGCGATGAGGCTGCCCAGGGTGGAGCCTGCCTGCTTGAGCTTCATGGCGCGGACGATCAGCACAGTGACCAGGTACATACCGTCATCCAGGAAGTAGTTTTCCTTCATGGCGGCGTGACCGCTGGTCTCGATGGCCAGGGGGCACTCGATGCCCTCGGCATTGAGGCGGATCGCCTCATCGATGACGTTGCGGTAGCCGCGCTTGTAGCGGTAGTGCTCGCCGCCCCAATCGTTGATGAACTTCTTCAGGCCCGCGCTGGTGACCGAATCGGTCACGATGGTCTGGCCGGGCTTCTCATCCAGCAGGATGGCGGAGATCAGGGCGATCAGGCGGTTGCGGTTGATCTCACGGCCGTCGGAATCCACGATGGCGGCACGGTCGCAGTCGGTATCGAAGATCACACCCAGGTCAGCGCCGGACTTCTTCACAGCGGCGCAGATGCTGGCCATGGCCTCCGCGTTCTCGGGGTTGGGGATATGGTTGGGGAAATAGCCGTCGGGCTCCAGGAACTGGCTGCCCTCGATCCAGGCGCCCAGCTCCTCCATCAATTCAGCGTAGAAACCGCCAGCGCCATTGCCGGCGTCCACCACCACGTGGAGACCCAGCAGGGGCTTGGCCATGTCGGTTTCCAATCCCTTGCGGATGCGATCCGCCAGCTGCTCTTTATAGGTGGGCAGGAAGGCCTTCTCGGTAATGGAGCCGGAGAAGGAAAGGCCTTCGGGCTCCAGATCGCAGGCCATTTCCAGCAGCGTCTTGACCACACCGCCATCGATGCCGCCTTCCTCGGTGAAGAACTTCAGGCCGTTCTTGTCGTAGGGGTGATGGCTGGCGGTGATCATGATGGACGCATCAGGCTGGAAGCCGGGCGTGATAATGCTCATGTACATGGCCGGGGTGGTGCACATGCCGAAGTCCAGCACATTCGCGCCGGCCTTGGCGATGCCCTCGGCGGCGGCGCGCAGCAGCGCGGGGCCGGAGATGCGGCTGTCGCGGCCCAGGGCAATGGTCACCTGGCCGATGCTCTTGTTCTTCTTCTCCGCGATATAGCGCGCGAAGGCCATGCCCAGGCAGCTGGCCACGTGAGGGGTCAGCACGGCGTTCTCGCCCACGGCAGTACCACGCACGTCACTGCCGCTCTTCAGTTTCATCCAATCCATATCCGAAAACCTCCTGTCGGTTTCATTCACTCAGTTGCGCTTCATTCAGGCAACCCCGCATCATTTTGTAAAGAGGCGCCATTTCCTGAAAATCCTTCAGCACCCGCTGCACAATGTCGCCCTCCAGGGCCCATTCCAGCTTTGTTCTTGCCTTACCGACGTACATTTCCCGCAGGGTGTACCAGGGACGCATGGTCTCCGGCACATTGGCAGGCAGGGCCATGCGCTTGTAGGTGCTGCCGTAGAAGGCCAGGTCATGCCCGGC
>SVGJ01000020.1 GCA_015056415.1 Clostridiales bacterium | reverse complement strand
GACACGGCCCGGGAGGATAGGTCGCTGCCGGATTCCATCTGAAGCATCTCATTTAGAGGTGCTTCTTTTTTGCGCTGCGGAAGGTTGTGTGGTATAATAACAGATAACTGCTATTCGGAGGGGACGTAATGATGAGGAAACTGCTGATCTGGCTGCTGGCGGCGCTGTGCCTGCTGGGTGTGGCGCAGGCTGAATCCATCGAGGGTGAATGGAAGTTCATCGGCTGGGTGGAACGGGGCGAGTTTGAGGAGGGAACAGAGTATTCCGATTCCTGGGTCTACATTTTTGATAGCAATGGCCGCCTGACCTATCTGGAGGATGGCGGGGAACGGCCAGGCGTGTGGGAGGAGAAAAACGGCGTCATCTATCGCGTGGTGAACGGCCGGAAGGATCGCGTGGTTTTCCGGGCCGATGGAACGCTGCTGATCGGCAGCTGGGACTGGGCGCAGGTGTTCAGCCATGACGGCAAGGTGCCGGCGACGAAAAAGCTCGAGCCCGGCAAAACGAAGGACGGCCTTCTCTATGAGCCGGCAGGGGATGGCTCCCTGAAGATCACCGGTCATGAGAGCAATGAGATCCAGGCCGAGTATGACGACAATGGCCTCACCAATCCCGTTGATATCGTGATCCCTGCCAGCATCGGCGGCGTGCCGGTAAGCAAGGTGGAGAGCTTCGCGTTCCGGGGCAATCAGCGTATCGTGTCCATCCGGATCGAGGAAGGCGTGCATTATGTGGGCCGGGAGGCTTTCAGCGAGTGCGGCAACGTGGCCTCCATTGAGCTGCCCGACTCCCTGACGGCGATCGAGAGCTACGCCTTCAACGCGAACAACAGGGTGACGGAGGTCGCCCTGCCCTACGGCCTGCAGGATGTGGGGATCAATCCCTTTGCCAGCAGCGAATGCCTGGGTTCTTTTACCCTGGCGGAGGATCATATCTGGCTGGAGCTGGTGGACGGCGCGCTGATCAACAGGCGCGAGGGCGAGCTGCTGGCCTTCCCGGCGGCGCACACCGCCAGCAGCTATACGGTGCCTGCCCATGTAACGGTGATCGGTACTGCGGCATTTATGGGCTGCGGCGGCCTGCAGCATGTGATCCTGCATGAGAAGGTTGTGGAAATGGGCAGCTATGCCTTTGAGCGCAGCGGTCTGGTGGAGATCGCGCTGCCGGCCAGCCTGGAGGAGATCGACAGCAATCCTTTCTCTGTATGCAAAAGCCTGAAGAGCGTGACTATTGCTGAGGAAAATCCCGTGTATTACAGCACGGACGGCGTGATGTTCAGCCGGAAGGAGAATGCGCTGATCTATTATCCCATGGGAAAGACGGACACCACCTATACCATCCCCGGCAGCACGAAGCTGGTGGAGTATGACGCCTTTATACGCCAGCCTTATCTGACCACCCTGATTATCGAAGAAGGCGTGGAGACCATTCAGCCCTATGCCTTCTACGGCATGAAAAACCTGCAGAGCGTCAGCATCCCCGAAACGGTGACCCGGGTGGGCGGCTACGCCTTTGCGGAGTGCAAGAACCTGCGCCAGATCGAGTATCCTGCCTCCGTGGCGCAGGTGGAGTATGGCACCTTCGCCTATGGATCGCTGAAAAAGCTCATCATTGCCGAGGGGACGACTGTTGAGGAAGGCGCCTTTGAGAATGCCCGGGAAGAAGTCGTTATTGAGTACAAGTAAGGGTGTTATATGAACAAGATTCGTGTGGAGATCGATCCCATTACCAATTATGTTTATCACATGCTTTCGGTGGCCGGCGTGGGCTATGACAACGCCTACGGCCGCCGGTGGCGCCATACCCTGCCGGAAAGCGATCTGGCCGTGCTGCGAAAGCACGAGAAACAGCTAACCGTGAAGGGTGGGGAGCACTGCGGCGAGTGGTATGGCCCACTGGTGTGCGAAGCAGCCAGGGGCGACGTGCCGCCGGAAGCGTACTACACCGCCATAGAGAATCCCGACATGGCAGAGGTGTGCCGGGTGCTGGGCGCGCATTATCAGGAATACCTGCGCACCGTGTACCCGGAAACCCTGCGGGAGCTGGAACCATACGCCGCCCGGCTGCAGCTGCTGCTGGACGAAAGCGCCCTGGCCGACCGCGCTGAGACAATGGTAGGCGCGGAGCTGGCTGCCTTCCGGGTGATGCTGGTGAATGCCGTGGACGGGGGCGCGGAGGCCATTGATATTTCGCCGGATCAGGACGTGTTTGGCATAGGCCGCTCCCTTGATGCTGAGCTGCGGTTCATCGGGCATGAGTACATCATCTATCTGCTGAAAAAGGCGCTGGCTGGCACCGCGGCATTTCAGACCATGGATACCTGGCGCATCACCGAGGGGCTGGCGGAGTTTTACCTGCGCAGGCTCCGCGGGGATGAGATATTCTTCCGGCAGATGCAGGACGTGGTGGATTTCTACAGCCGGCAGAAGGAGGGGCTTTCGGCGCGGGAGCTGTACCTGCGGGCAGAATCCTGGGCGCTGCTGCACACCATTGCCCGGGAGTATCACGCCATCCTTGGGAATGACCTGACCGGCGTATACGCCCACGGCAGCATGGCCTTTGGCTGCTTCGATCCGGAGCGAAGCGATATGGATTTCCTGGTGGTGGTGGAACACGAGCCCACCGATGCGCAGAAGCGAAGCCTCCTGGAGATCTTGCTACAGCTGGACGCCTTCGCGCCATCCAGGGGCTTTGAGATGAGCGTGGTGCTGGCGGCAGACTGCGCCGCGCCGGAGCACCCCATCCCCTTCAGTCTGCACTATTCCAACGCCCACCGGCAGGCCTGCCGCACGGATCTGGCGGAGTACATCGGCCGGATGAAGGGCAATGATCCTGACCTGGCGGCCCACTTTACTGTGACCCGCGCCGTGGGCAGGACAGTGTGGGGGAGACCGGTGAAAGAAGTCTTTGCTCCGGTGTCCCGGGAGGCTTACCTTGCCAGCATCCGCGATGATGTGGCCGACGCCGCTGAGGCTGTGCGGGAAAACCCGGTGTATATCATCCTGAATTTGTGCCGGGTGCTGGCAGCGAAGCGCGAAGGCGCGGTGCTCAGCAAGGAGCAGGGCGGCCTGTGGGGATTGAAAAACCTGCCGCAGGAGCATCACGGGGTGATCCATGCGGCGCTGGATGGCTATCTCCATGGCGGCGGGTGCGCCGCAGACGGCAGCAGCTTTGCGCTCTGGGCGCTGAAGGAGCTGGAATGATTGTTCTTTCCATGGTTTTTCCTGCCGCTGGGGCGGGATATGTGCTACAATACCCTCATCATCAGGAGGAGGTAACGTTATGAACATCGATCTGTGCGTCGATTCCCTGTCCATGCCCCTGCCGGAGGACATTCTCAAGCGCAAGTGGGCCGGTGACCTGGAGGGAGCCATGAAGGCCATCGATATCCGTTTGCAGGAGGACATGCCGGAGATGCTCCGCGCCCGCCTGGTGTGCGAGAAGGAACGCATCCGCCGTCTGCCCACCCAGTATCCCTGGAGGCGGGAACAGGCCCTTCTGAAGCTGCAGGAGCTGGTCCCCGGCATGACCGACGAGGACCTGGAGCAGTGGGAGATGGCCGGCAAGGTGGATTTCATCTACATCAACGGCGAGAAGCGGTATTTCGTGCGCTTCCACAAGACTATTGCAAAGTATCCCGAATTGATCCGCAAGGCCGGCAAGGAGGTTTCCTCCCAGAGCCCCTGGCTGGATCCCATGATCAGGACCATCAAGGAGAAGGGCCGGCTGCGCCGCCGCATCACCCTGGCTACCTCGGTCTATTGTGATGAGGACGCCTTCGTGCCCGGCGAATATCTGGCTCATCTGCCCTTCCCGGCCGCCTCCGCCCAGCAGAGCGAAATGACCCTGCTGGAGGGCGACCCCGACGGTATCGGCCCTGAGGACGCCCCCGCCCGCACCGCCTGGTGGAAGCGTGAGCTGAAGACCTGGCAGAAGTTCGCCGTGAAGTACAGCTATGTGAGCTGCATCAAGTACGCGGATCCGCTCCATGCGCCTGTCCCGGCGGAGCCCCTCTATCCCAACGCCGCCCCGCCCTGCGAGGCCGACCTGGCCGAGAGCGGCGCGTATATCCGTTTTACGCCCTATCTGAAGGCTCTGGCGGCCGACCTGGCCAGGGGTGAAACCACCCCAGTGGGCAAGGCCTGGAAGTTCTATGAGTTTGTGACCACGAAGGTGAAGTACTCCTTCATGCGGGATTATTTCCAGATCGACGACCTGGGCGAGTACTGCGCTGTGAACCTGAAGGGCGATTGCGGCCTGCAGGCGCTGCTGTTCATCATCCTGTGCCGCATCGCGGGCATTCCCGCACGCTGGCAGAGCGGTATGTCCATCGATGATGATTATGTGGGCAGCCATGACTGGGCGCAGTTTTACCTGGAGGGCTGGGGCTGGCTGTTCTGCGATCCCAGCTTTGGCGGTGGCGCGTACCGTAACGGCAGCGCGGAGCGCCATGCCTTCTACTTCGGCAACCTGGATCCCATGCGTCTGGTGGCCAACCGGGAATATCAGGCTCCCCTGGTGCCTGAAATGCACGCCCTGCGGGTGGATCCCTACGATAACCAGTCCGGCGAGATGGAGCGCATCGGTGCGGAGTTCGCCTTCACCGGTCGCCAGCTGGACGGCGACGCGGAGCTGGTGGAGTTTGTGGATCTGGACTGACCCAAGGGCTCTGCCCCTGCACCCCGCCAAAGGGGCGCCGCCCCTTTGGATTCCCCGCGAAGGGCCCTTCGGCCCTTTCGAAACCCATTTGGGGGATGGCGCGGGGGTGCATATCAGATGGGGTCACGCCGCGCGGGGGGCGCGACGCGGGTAGGCGAGAAAAAGGAGCTTCCTCAGCAAGAAGGTTTGATAGAATGAAAGCGATAAACTTGAATTTGACAAAGGAGATAACAGACATGAAAAAAAGATTTGAGGTTATTGAAAAAGACGGGTTTATGGAAGGAACAAGAATTATTGTCGATACGGAAACAGGTGTACAGTATTTAATGGCACACTGGACAAACATCGGAGGGATTACGGTTTTGGTGGACAAAGATGGGAAACCTCTATTAGACTCGCGATATGCAAAGTGACCAATTCCAATTTGTTGAGCAAACGAAAAACAGATTCCCCCCCTCTCAGGAGGGCGCAATTTACGCACCGTTCCAGAGCATTGCGTTTCCATAGTTCGCAGACTGAGCAAACAAGTCTGCTGATCCATAAGCAAACGAGCATCCGTAACGCCGGATGCTCGTTTTTTCTCGTTGCTGGATAAATTGTTCCTTAAGAACACTCCCACCATTGAGGGAGCTCCTTTTGCGTTACAGCCGGCGGATGGGGAAGAGCATGTAGTTTCTTCCGGTGGCAGGGTCGGTGAAGTCGTGCACGGCGCCGGCCAGCGTCAGGCTGTTTTGCGCGATGTAGTTCAGCGTGGCGGGGAAGGCCTCGGGGGTGCTTTCTACCCGCAGGTATTCGTAGCCGGGGATGATCCACTTCGCCCAGCCGGCGGGAGGTTCGGCGCTGTCGATGCATTCGGCGCCGGCCAGGTACAGGCCCTGGGTGAAGCTATTCTCCCATGGGGCGAAGGATCGGGAGAAGTCGCTCATGGCGCCCCACACGCCGCAGAGCTGTCCGTTCTCCATTTTGGCCAGGTGGGCGATCTCGCCGAAGTGGCTGTTGGCGTCCTCCCACAGGCGCTGGATGAAGCCCTCTCCCGCCTGGGTGGAGCCCTCCTTGCCGATGATGGTAAAGCTCTCCTTGATGATGCGTTCCATGATTTACACCCTTTCCACCGGGAGCCACAGCTCCGCGTAGTTTTCCTCCGGGGGCGTGTAATACTCCAGGTTGTAGTTGCCGCCCAGCTTGTAGTCCTTACTGGAAGGAAGCCACTCCTTCCACATGCGGGTGTTCACATCCTGCAGGTTGTCCATCCGGCAGGGGAACACCGCCCAGGCGCCCGCGGGGAAGGTGACGGTTTCATACCCCGGGGGAACCTCCCGCCAGGGCTGATAGACATCGGCAATGAGGTACTTGAAGTGGGTGCCATCAGCGTCGATGCAGGCGCCGAACTGGCCGCAGACGTGGCGGTTTTCACCCTGGAGATACTCACCCCAGTAGGGTGGGATCTCCTGATAAGAAGTTTCATTGCTGAACATCCGACCGGTACCCATCAGGGTGAAGGCCGGTTTTTCTACGATCATGAATTCCAGCATAGTGCCGCCCTCCAATGTGAGATTGATGCGCAGCGGCGAAAAGGCGTTGAGCCTGGCGCCCTTTTCCTTTGCGGCCGAAGGGAGCACACCATGAAAGCGCTGGAAGGCCCGGGCAAAGCTGTCGGGCGAATCGTAGCCGTACTTCAGCGCCACATCGATGACCTTTGCTTCGCCCTTCGTCAGCTCCTGGGCCGCCAGGGTCAGGCGGCGGCAGCGTATGTACTCTCCCAGGGTCACGCCGCACAGGGCATGGAAGATCCGCTGGAAGTGATACGCGGACACATAGGCCTTCTGCGCCACGTCCTCCGGCGAAATCTCTTCGGTCAGGTGGTCTTCGATATAGCTCAGGGCGCTGTGCAGGCCACTGATCCAGTCAGGCATGGGATCACTCCTTTCGACAGGATGATGATACCACTGCATGGGCAGTCTGTCCCGACTTTTTCTGCGGGGTTGGGGCGGTCAGGGGCGCTGATTCTCCCGCTGCGCCACCGCCAGGATCTCTTGATAGCAGGCAAGCCCGGCGTCCACATTCGTTCGCGGCGAGGGAAATCACACAGCGCGCAGTCCTTCACCCCGTTCTCAAGATAGGTGAAGCATCCTCCGCATCTCCTGCTCAGCGCATACAGCGGACAATAGCAGAACAGGCAGTTGAACTCCTCCTTCGGGCAGCAGGCGTGGCAAGGAAAATACTCGGAGGAATCATTCTGAAAAAAATTTGCAGCTCATATATTCCTCCAATATATTACCTTCACGCAGTTCTCCAAACGCCCCAACAAATCCTGCAACCGCGCGTCGCGGTGCGCCCTCTGCGCACCGTGACCCCTGCATGGCCTGTCCCGAAAGGGTCAAGGGATGAAATCCCTTGCGGGAGTCCAGAGGGCGGAGCCCTCTGGGGCTTGCAAAGGCGGAAATCCTTTGCTATAATATACGGTACGATTGTTCCGCGGAAAACCGCGATTTGGAAGGAGTTTTTGCTCATGAAGAACATCACCGCCGCGCAGCTGCGCGAAATGTTCCAGTCGTTCATGGAGACCAAGGGCCATCATCGCATCCAGTCCGCCTCCGTGATCCCGGAGAACGACCCCACCGTGCTCTTCACCACCGCTGGTATGCATCCCCTGGTGCCCTATCTGCTGGGCCAGAAGCATCCCGCCGGCACCCGCCTGACCGACGTGCAGAAGTGCATCCGCACCGGCGATATCGACGATGTGGGCGATCCTTCTCACCTGACCTTCTTCGAAATGCTGGGCAACTGGTCCCTGGGCGATTATTTCAAGAAGGAAATGATTCCGTGGAGCTGGGAGTTCCTCACCAGCCCCGAATATCTGGGCCTGGACAAGGATAAGCTGGCCTTCACCGTCTTTGAGGGCGACGAGGATTGCCCCCGCGATGACGAGGCCGCCAACATCTGGCGCAGCCTGGGCGTGAAGGACGATCACCTCTTCTTCCTGCCCAAGGAACACAACTGGTGGGGCCCCGCTGGCCTGACCGGCCCCTGCGGTCCCGATACCGAGATGTTCATCATCGTCAAGGAGCCCTGCGGCCCCGATTGCTCCCCTGCCTGCAAGTGCGGTGCGTATCTGGAAATCTGGAACGACGTGTTCATGCAGTATAACAAGCAGGCCGACGGCACCTTCATCCCGCTGGAGCAGAAGAACGTGGACACCGGCATGGGCCTGGAGCGTACCATCTGCGTGCTGACCGGCAAGAAGTCTGTCTATGAGACTGAAATTTTTGCCCGTATCCTGGGCCGCATCGAGGAGCTCTCCGGCAAGAAGTACGTCCCCGATGACGAAAACACCAAGGCCTTCCGCATCATCGCCGACCATATGCGCACCTCTACCTTCATCCTCGGCGACGATCGCGGCGTGTCCCCCTCCAACACCGACCAGGGCTACATCCTTCGCCGCCTGATCCGCCGCGCTGTGCGCTACGGCATGCAGCTGGGTATGGCCGAGGGCTTCACCGCCGAGATCGCTCAGGTCATCATCGACCAGTACAAGAGCGTCTATCCCGAGCTGGAGCGCAACGCAGCCTTTGTGATCGAGCAGCTGAAGCTGGAGGAGGGTCGCTTTGCCCGCACCCTGAAGCAGGGCGAAAAGGAGTTCGACAAGGTGTATAACAACACCGTGAACACCAAGGCGCTGCTGAACAGCATCCTCACCGCTGAGGATAAGATCGCCTGTGCCCAGGAGAACGCCAGGACCAAGAAGCTGCGTCCCTCCCCCGATATGATGCCCATCATCGAGGCCGCGGGCGCCGGTGACGAGGCTGCCCTGGTGGCTGCCCTCAACGCCCGCATGGCCACCCTGGATACCCTGGACGGCCGCAGCGCCTTCAAGCTCTACGATACCTTCGGCTTCCCCATTGAGATGACCATCGAGCTGGCCGCTGAAAAGGGCCTGAAGGTGGACGAGGCTGACTTCGCCGAGCGCTTCAAGAAGCACCAGGAGCTGAGCCACCAGGGCGCCGACCAGAAGTTCAAGGGCGGCCTGGCCGATCACAGCGAGGAGACCGCCAAGCTGCACACCGCCACCCATCTGCTCCACGCCGCCCTGCGCAAGGTGCTGGGTGACGAGGTGGCCCAGAAGGGCTCCAACATCACCGCCGAGCGCCTCCGCTTCGACTTCTCCTTCGGCCGCAAGGTGACCCCCGAGGAGCTGGCTGAGGTGGAGAAGCTGGTGAACGAGGCCATTCAGGCCAAGGCCCCCGTCGTCTGCGAGGAAATGACCGTGCCCGAGGCCAAGGAGAAGGGCGCTATCGGCCTGTTCGAAAGCAAGTATGGCGAGAAGGTTCGCACCTACAAGATGGGCGAGTTCTCCTTCGAGATCTGCGGTGGCCCCCATGCCGAGAACACCGGCGATCTGGTCAACTTCAAGATCCAGAAGGAGGAATCCTCCTCCGCCGGCGTGCGCCGCATCAAGGCTGTTATCAACAAGTAAGCCTGCCGCGGGAAAACTGAACAGATATGAAACAGCCCGGCTGAATGCTCAGCCGGGCTGTTTGTTTTGCCAGGGGAAATGCTCAGCCCTTCACGGCGCCGGCGATCAGGCTCTTCTGAACCTGGCCGCTCATGCAGCTGTACAGCACCAGTGTGGGCAGGGTGGCGATCACCAGGGCGGCGCCCATGGAGCCGTAGTCCGTCTGGTACTGGCCGCTCATCTGCTGGATGCCAACAGTCAGCGTACGCACCTTGCCGGTGGTGAAGACCGTGGCCAGCAGCAGCTCGTTCCAGACCTGCAGGAACACGAAGATCGCCGCGGTGGAAATGGCGGGGATCATCATGGGCAGGATGATGGTGAAGGCAGTGCGGTAGATGCCGCTGCCGTCGATGCAGGCGGCCTCTTCCATCTCGTAGGGGATGTTGGAGATGAAGCCGCTGAGGATCAGGATCGTGATCGGGATGTTGAAGGCAGCGTAGGGGATGATCAGCGCCCAGTAAGTACCCATCAGGGGCAGCAGAGTCTCCGTCAGGGGGTACAGAGCCGCGTGCATGGGGATCATCATGCCCATCATGATGTAGGTCATGACCAGCTTCTGGCCCTTCCAGCGCATGCGCAGCAGGCCATAGGCGCTCATGAAGCCCAGCAGGCTTGTGATCAGCAGGGTCGCAAGGGTATCGATCACGCTGTTGAGCAGGAACAGGCTGATGTTGGCGCTGCCCCAGGCGCTGGCGTAATTGGAGAACAGCCACTGGGTGGGCAGGCCAATCAGGTTACCGCTGAAGATCTCCTGCGTGTCCTTCAGGGAGAAGCAGAACAGCCAATACAGCGGGAACAGGCACAGCAGCAGCCAGAAGACCAGAAAGATCTGGGAGAAAACCTTGCCTACTGAAAACTTCTTAGTCATGCAGCAAGACGCCTCCTTCCCTTCTTCGAGACGATGCCGTCACGATCCTTGAAGATGAAGTTCAGCAGCATGGTGAAGGCCAGACATTCGAACACGATGAACATGGCCTGCGCGCTGGCGTAGCTGTATTTGTGGTTGGAGAACATCTCCACATACATGGACAGCGCGGGCAGCTGCTTGTTGGCACGCTCCAGCAGGATCCAGGGCGTATCGAACAGCTTGAAGGAGCCGATCAGCGAGAAGGACAGGCAAACCTTCAGCATGGGCTTGATCATGGGGATCTGGATGCGCAGCGCCATGCGGGGCGCGCTGGCGCCGTCAACGGTGGCCGCCTCGATGATGTCCGTGGGGATGGACTTCAGTGCGCCGTACATCAGCAGCATATGATAGCCTACGAACTGCCACAGGCTGGGCAGGAATACGGCCATCAGCTTTGTATCCTTGTTGGCCAGGAAGCCATTCTTTGGCAGGGGGAGGTTCAGGATCTCATACAGCGCGGGGATCAGGTCCTTGTAGATGCGCTGCCACAGAAGACTGATAACCACCGAGGAAATGACCACAGGGATAAAGTAGACGTTGCGGTACAGGCTCTCACCCTTGACGCCGTTGGAAAGGATCAGGGCGATCAGCAGGGAGAAGGGGAGCTGGATAAAGATGGACAGAACCGCGTACAACAGCGAATTGAGAACTGCGCCGGGGAAATCGTTGCGGCGGCCGGGGGTGAACATTTTGATGTAGTTCTCAAACCAGACGAACTGGGATTCGTCGCCCACCTTTGCGGGGATCTCGCTCAGGAGACTGTAATAGAAGGACTTGAAGATCGGGATGATGACTATGTAGGTGAAAAACAGGACGGTCGGCAGAACAAAGACCGCAATGCTCCACTTATTCGACAAAACGCGTTTCATAAGCGGACCTCCTTGTAAGCATCAAGAGTAAAGGAAGGGGGTGACGGTCTGACCGCCACCCCCGGTGGTATGGGTTAAGAATTATTCGAAAATGGTCTCCATGTCTTCGCACCACTGCTCGGGAGTGATCTCGCCGGTCAGCACGTCGTAGACGGTCTCGCCGATCAGGGTAGCATCTTCGCCGGTCAGGGCGGTGTTGCCCCACAGCAGCATGGAATCAGCGGTGGAGGTGATGTCCTTGATCTGGGACATAACGGGGTTCAGCTCGGTGTACTCGGAGAAGTCATACTTCCAAGCGGGCAGGCCGGCGCCGGCGATGTAGCCGTTCTTGGACAGGTTCTCAGCGAAGAACAGAGCAGCGGTGAAAGCCTCGTCGGGATGCTCGGTGTAGGAGGACACGCAGAAGCCCTCGGCGGCGCCGCCCATGAACTGGTTGTCATAGCCCTTGCCAACGGCGGGGAACTTCACAGCAACGACCTTCTGCTGCATCTCGGGAGACAGGGAGCCGGCAAACCACTGGCCATGATAGTACATGGGGATCTCGCCAGCGAAGTAGGGCACTTCGGACTCGTCACGGGTCAGGGAAGCGGCGTCCTCGGGGAAGGCGCCCAGGTCGATCAGCTCCTTGAAAGCAGCCATGCCATCAACCCAATCCTGGGTCATGAAGGTAGCGCCTTCGGTCTTGTAGTAAGCAGCACGGCAGGCTTCGTCGCCAGCAAAACGCAGGGCGATGATGTCGGTGTACATGTTGGTGGGCCACTGATCAGCGCCGCCCAGAGCCATGGGGGTCACGCCAGCGTCCTTGAAGGTCTTCACGGCGGTGAGCAGCTCTTCCCAGGTCTCGGGGATCTTCACGTTGTACTGGGTGAACAGCTCGGTGTTGCAATACAGCATGGAAGCAGCCTTGGTGTAGGGCAGCTGATAGACCTTCTCGTCGAAAGTCATGTCGACCAGCAGGCCGGGCTCCATACGGGCCATGATGTCATCGGTCAGGTAGTCGTTCAGGGGCAGGATGTCGCCGGAACCAACCAGGTTCCACAGCACGCCGCCGGCATTCCAATAGAACACGTCAGGCAGGCTGTTGCTCAGAGCCAGGGTCTCGCCGGTCTCTTTCCAGGCGTTGGCTTCGAACCATTCAACTTCGAGCTTGATGTTGGGATAAGCAGCCTCAAACTCTTCCAGGGTCTTCAGGAAGGGAGCGCGGTTAGCTTCGGTCTCAGCGGACCAGATGGAGCTGACCTTCAGGGTGACGGTTTCCTGCTCGGCAAAAGCGGCAGTCAGGCTCAGCAGCATGGCCAGAGCCAGGAGAAGGGAAACGAGTTTCTTCATACCATAACCTCCTTGAATAATGAAACGATTCCGCCGGGAAAAACCGGCTACTGAAGCAATTATAGCACCACTTGTTTTCTTTGGCAAGTATTCTGCCAAAAATTCTATATATTTGACTATGATCGGTGCGGGTGATGTCCCTTTTATGCCGGGAAAACCAGCGCGGAGTACAGACCGACGTTTTTCAGCGTTACGCAAACGTCCCCGCCAAGCGTTTCCGTGGTGTATTCCGGCGCGGGCTGTCCCTCGGGCACGATGAGCTGCAGCCTGTCCGCGTCCACGCCCTTCACGCGGATCTTCAGCTCGGGGATGGCCTCGATGCGATCGGTTTCCGCGTTGTAGTTGTAGTTCAGGATGTGCACATAGGCGCCCTTCTCATCATCGAAGCGCTGGATGCCGATCTGCTCATGCTCGCAGGCCGCGGGGGCGATGGGTCCATACACGGCGGTGAAGGCCTGCAGGAAGGCTTCCATGTAGCCGGTGCCGTTATCCTCGATGGGCACGTACGTGGTATTGCCGGTTTTCAGCAGCTGCTCCAGCAGCGCCGTGCCCTCGGCCAGGCGGCCCAGCGCCAGCACCTTGCCGCCTCTGGCGGCGTAATCCAGCAGAATATCCTGCTGGTTCCGCGTGAGCACATAAGCGTCAGGGATGATGACCATGGGGTAGCCTTGCAGCCTGTCGGCGGTAAAGTCATCAGGGCGGAAGTCCCCGTCGGGCAGCATGATGGTGTCATACTGGGCGTTGCGGTCGCTCATGGCGCGGATCACATCCCAGAAGGGCACGGGCTTCAGGTCGGGATCCATCCAGGCGGCGGAGGTGGCGTCCATCAGGTTCTCATAGGAATCCTGCATGCCGTTGGCGCCGCTGCCCTTGTTGGAATCGCGCCAGTAGTAGCTGCCATAGGAATACAGCACCGCCGCGCCCTTCGACCTGGTGCGGGGGAAGAGCCCCTCGTTGCGGTAGAGGAAGTCCTGCACGCTGGCGGTGAGCTCTCTGGGCGCCCAGAAGCTGTCCTTGATGGTGTTGCCCATCCAGCCGCCGTAGGGGATGGACATATTGCACCCATACACCGAGGCCTCCAGCAGGAACACCCGGTACAGGTCATAGCCCTGGCCCTTGTCCAGCATGGTCAGCAGCTTGGGGATGATGCCGCCGTAGGGGTTTTCCGCGATGATCACGGGCTTGCCCGGGGCGAAGCCGGAGCAGAAGCGGTAGTAATAGGGCTGGCGGAACAGGGTGTGATCCATTTCCGTCACCACGATGTCCACCTTTTTCTCAATGGGATAGTAGGCGGGCTGCATATTGTAGAAGTTGCCGGAGATCAGCAGATCGCGGCCGTATTTCTCCTTGGCGTAGGCCCGGGCGAAGTCCGCCAGCTCGCTGAAGTACTTGCGCACATGGCGGACCTGGAACTCCCAGTAATCCTTGTAGAAGGGCGCGCCCTGGGGATAGGGACTGTTATGGGCCTTCAGGTATTCGCCATAGTGGAAGGTATTCAGGTCGATGCCGTCCCATTCCTCGCCCAGCAAGCCGGCGGCCTTGCGCTCCCTGAGGTACTGGTTGAACAGCTTCATGCAGCTTTTGCAGAAGCATCCGCCGGAGGAAATGGCGGTCATGGGCAGCTCGCACTCATCCAGCTGGATGCCCGGAACGCCGGCGTCCACATGGATCATCATGATCTTCTTGAGGTATTCCCGCCAGACGTAATTATTTCGGCACATCTGGTAGCAGCTTTCCTCGTGATCCTTGACCTCCACCCACTGGGCGTGGATGGGATTGCCGTGCATATCCCGGATGGCGCACTCCTCCCACAGGTCGGTGACCAGATGGCCGTCCTCGTCGCGGATGCCGTCGGGGTAGTAGTCCTTCAGGCTGGTGGGGAAGGCGTTGGGCCACTTGTCCTGGCTGAACTCCCGCAGGCCGTACCACTCGTGGCCTTCCACCTCGGCCCGCTTGTTCATGCGGACGATGTGGCCTTCCTGATCCATCACCACGGGATACTCCCAGCCCTGCACCTCAAACACGATGCCGAAGAGCTTGATGCCACGGCGGTTGCATTCCGCCACAAAATCGCTGTCGTTCATAAAGCCGTACATCTGCATCCGGGGATCCACGGGGCCGAACGCCTCGTGGTGCAGATAGGGCAGGGAAATACTGCCGCCGCCCATGCCGGCCCAGGTCAGCACCGTGCCGTGGTACATCTCCAGATCCTCCAGGATCTGCTGGCGGCGGGCGGGAAGGCTGGGATGATAGCAATGCTCATGCTTGAACCAGCCATCAAAATAAATGCCTCTCTCCATGATTGAAGCCCCCTTGTTCTATGTGATTGTGTTCCGGTCAGGTGCTTCAAGTGTAGCGAAGGCAGCAAATTTTGTCAATATGTCCGGGAGGGACTTTTTTGCCGTTTTCATATTGACAAGATATGGTTCGCCATCATAAGATGGAAGCAACAAAAAGCCCCTGTCAATTCAAACACATCATACAAAGCGGAGGACACTGAGAAAATGAAGCGTTCTGAAATTCAACACGCCATCCACTGGGCAAAGGATCTGCTGGCCGCGAGCGGCTTTGCGCTGCCCATGTTTGCCGATTGGTCCCTGGAGGAGTGGAAGGCCCGCAAAAATGAGGCCCAGACCATTATCAAAACCATGCGGGGCTGGGATGTGAGCACCTTCGGCCATGATGACTTCAGCCAGATGGGCGCGGTGCTGTTCACCATCCGCAACGGCCTGCCGGACGGTTCCGCCGGCTGCCCTTACGCGGAGAAGCTCATCATGATGCGGGAAGGACAGATGCTCCCCAACCACTACCACGTCCAGAAAACTGAGGACATCATCAACCGCGGCGGCGGCGTGCTGCTTATCCGGGTGTTCAATTCCCTGCCCGATGGCACCGTGGACCGCACCGGGGATGTGCGCATCCTGACCGATGGCATGGAGCGCTATGTGCCCGCCGGCACGGATGTGGAGATCACCCGGGGCAACAGCATGACCATCTATCCCGGGCTGTATCATCTCTTTATGCCCAAGCCCGGCTGCGGCGATCTCATCGTGGGGGAGGTCTCCTCCATCAATGATGACCACACCGATAATTACTTCGAGGATCCCCGCTCCCGCTTCATCCCCGTGGAGGAGGACGTGCCTGTGGAAATGCCCCTGTGCAACGAATACGGGCAGCTTCTTGAGTGAAAGAAGGGCTGATATGACCATTCATCTGCTATGCGAATATATGCTGGAACCCTCCGGGGTGGACAGCGCAGCGCCCCTGCTGCTCTGGCACGCCGATGGCCAGACCGGCTCCGGCTCTGCCCGGGTGACCCTGCGCCAGGCAGGAAGCGATGCGCTCCTGTGGGACAGCGGCTTCATGCCCGATGAGGGCCGTGTGGTCTATGCCGGAGCGCCTCTGCGCAGCGGCCGTGCCTATCTGTGGCAGGTCGCCCTGCGCGCGGATGGTCAGGAATATGTTTCCGGGGAGGCGCGCTTCACCATGGGCCTTCTGCCGGAGGATCCCTGGCAGGGACGGTGGGTGGGCGGCATCCGCATCGACGCCAAGTGCTACCTGTACCGCCATGAGTGGACGGCGAAGAAGCCTGTGACCGCGGCAACGGCCTTTGTGGCCTCGCCCAACTACAACGTGCTGACGGTGAACGGACGCAAGCCCTCCGACGCTGTGCTGAACAACGTCTTCGCGGATTATGACAAATCCCTCTACTACGCCACCTACGATATCACCGCCCTGGTGCGTGAGGGCGCCAACGCCATGGGCGTCATGACCGGCCTGGGCTGGCGCTCTTTGCGGGAGGCCGAGGACGGCGTGGGCTGGGGCGACAGCCTCTTTGCCCTGCAGATCATGCTGGAGTACGAGGACGGTCAGGTGGAATGGTTGTATTCCAGCCCGGATGACTGGCGCTGCTGCACCGATGGGCCGGTGGTCTACAACAGCATCTACAACGGCGAGATATACGACGCGCGCCTGGAGAAGGCCGGCTGGGATTCCCCCGGCTATGACGACAGCGCCTGGGCCTTCACCGTGGAGAAAGAGCCGCCGGAGGGCGTTGTGCGCTCCCAGCTGCTGGAGCCCATCCGGGTGGTGAGGGAAGTCCTCGTTCAGGAGATTATCCCTGCCCCCGGCGGCGAATGGACCCTGGACTTCGGCAAGAACATGGCCGGCTGGGTGAGGCTCCGCCTTGCCGGTCGGGCGGGTGAGCGCGTCACCATCAGGCCCGCGGAGATGATCCGCCCCGACGGCAGCGTGGATACCACCAGCCTGCGACGGGCAAATCCTGTGGACACCTACATTTTCAAGGGCGAAGGCGTGGAGGAGTGGGAGCCCCGCTTCACCTATCATGGCTTCCGGTATGCCCAGATCTCCGGCCTGAAGAGCAAGCCGGAGGCGGGGATGTTCACCGGCTGTGTCGTTCGCTCCGGGGTGGAGAGCACCGGCGATTTCCACACAAGTCACCCAATTGTGCAGGGATTCTACGATATGGTGCGGCAGACGGAGGAGAGCAACCTCCACGGCGTGCCCACCGATTGCCCCCAGCGTGACGAGCGCCTGGGCTGGCTCAACGATATGACCGTCCGCAACGAGGGCGCCATGTACGGCTTCCGGCTGTATCAGTTCTACGCCAAGTGGCTGAGGGATATCCGCGATACCCAGGGCAGGGTCACCGGCGCCATTACGGACACCGCTCCCTTCCTGCGCTACGGCTTCCGCCCGGCGGATCCCGTCAGCAGCTGCTTCCTGATGCTGCCCTGGAACCTGTATCTCCACTACGGCGACAGGCGCATTCTGGAGGAGAATTACCAGGCCAATGGCCGCTGGGTGCACTACCTTCTGCGCAACACCCACGAGGGCGTCGTCCGCTTCTCGTCCATGGGCGACTGGGCAGCCCCCGTTGCCGGTACCGATCACGGCTCCACCGGCGGCGGCGCGCTTTCCGTGATCACCCCGCCCCTGTTGATGAGCACAGGCTTCCTCTATTTCGATTGTACGCTCATGGCGAAAATGGCCCGTGCCCTGGAGCGCGGGGAGGACGAGCGGATCTGGCTGGATACCGCCGCCAAAGTCCGCGAGGATTTCAACCGGGCCTTCTTCCACCCCGAAGGGGAATACTACGGCGCGGGCTCCCAGGCTGCCAATATCCTGGCCCTGCACTTCGGCCTGGTGGAGGAAAAGCACATCCCCGGGGTGCTGCGAAACCTGTGCGAGGATATCCGCCGTCAGGGCGGTCACCTGAGCACGGGCAATATCTGCACCCGCTTTGCCATTGAGGTGCTCTTCCGCTATGGCGAAAGCGATCTGGCCTGGCACCTGCTGAGCCAGACGGAATACCCCAGCTGGGGTTTCATGCTGCACAACGGCGCCACCACCGTTTGGGAGCGCTGGGAGAAGCTGGGCGATAACGACTTCATGGCAGAGATGGCCTCCATGAGCCATCCCATGAACGGCAGCGCCGTGGTGAGCCTCTACAAGCACCTGGCGGGCATCCTGCCGGACGAAGCCGCTCCCGGCTGGCGGAATATCATTTTCCGCCCTTCCATCCCGGCGAACGCCCCCGATGCCTCCGCGCAGCTGCGCACGGTGCGGGGCGTCGTCGGCAGCCGCTGGACGCGGAGGGCGGGCCGTGTGCACTGGGAGATCGCCGTTCCCGCCGGCTGCACCGCTACGGTATATCTGCCCGGGAGGGACGCGCCCCTGGCCGTGAGCAGCGGCAAGCATTGCTTCGATTGGTAAATCAAAAAGAGCCTGCGGATCGCAGGCTCTTTTGTTGTGCCATCACCAGGGGCAGTCGCCGCTGATATCGGTGAACGGGCCGGGCAGCACAGGCTTGCCGGCGCGGTCGTTGCCGTAGAAATCCGTGTTGGCCATGGCCACGGGCGCCACCTGGCCAACGGCGGCGGGGTCGGTGATATAGGGCAGCTTCTTCATGCCGTCGGGCAGGAGGGGCTGGCGGCGGCTGGTGGGAGCGAAGCGGAGCTTGCCCTCCTCCATGGCGATGTCGAACCAGGCGTTCTGCCCTGTCATGTCAAAGCCGCAGAATTCCTGCCATGCCGCCAGATGCAGGCAGACCTCGGGCGCGGGATACATCACCCGCAGATAGCCGCCGGTCATGCCCACGTACAGGTTGCCCTCGGCCTGATTATCCTCCGTGGGGAAGGTGACGGCGGATTCGCCGCAGTTGTAGAAGATGTTGTTGCGGATATTGGCCTTGCGGGAGGTGCCGCCCCTGTCGTTGCCATGGGCGCCCATGCGGAAGCCAACGGGCTTGGCGTAATATCCGCCGTAGCGGCATTCGCCGATGAGGTTGTGCATGATCTGCAGGCGGTCGGTACCCTCGCAGTAGATGCCGTAGCCGTTCACGGCGTCGCCTTCCACCATCTTGTACCAGCCGGTGGAGCCGGGCTCCACGGGGATGGCCGCGGGGTCGAACCGGCCGTCAACGCCCCAGATGATGTTGTTGTCGATCAGGTTCACGCCGTCGCGGGTGCACTCGATGAAGATGGCCTCGCGCTGGTGGACGCCGTCCATGAACACATTGCCGGTAATGCGGGTGTTCACGTTGTTGCAGTCCAGCCAGAGATGGTCGGCCCAATAGGTGTGGCGGATCACATTGTTGCGGAAAAGGCTGTTCACCGTATCGTGCAGCTTGATGCCGGCGGCCTCCCAGCTCAGCTCCATGTGCTGCCAGCCGGTGCCGGTGATCTCGCAGCCCTCCACCAGCACGTGCACGGCATACAGGCCGGCGATGCCGCACACGCCCGCATCCCGGATGGCGCAGTTGCGGATCACCGTATAGCCGATCTGCTGGCCGGGCAGCACCTCGCGGTGCCAGCACTCGTTGCCGATGTCGATGGCCAGGGTGTTGGCCCAGTTCACCTGGCAGTCCTCAATGATCCAGTGGTGGCCCCGTCCGCAGGAGATGGCGCCGCGCTGGGGAACCGGAGCGCCGGTGGCAGCGTGCTCGCAGATCAGGCCCTTGACCCGGATATAGCTCAGGAAAGACTTCCGGGGCGCGAAGCACTGCTCGCGCACGGTGATCTCGATACGGTGGTTCTCCGGCTTGTCGCCATCCTTGAGACGGAAGTGGAGCTTCTGGCCGTTGGCCTCCACCCAGTAGGTGTTTTCCTCATCGGCCATGTGGTTATACAGCGCCACCTGCTTCAGGGGCGTGCCGTCCACAAAAACGCAGCCCCGGCGGTTCAGGTAGGGGAGCATATCCGTTTTCGCGTATTCGATGAACAGCCGGTCATGGATGAGGTTATTGGCGCAGAAGGGGTTATAGCCCCGGAACATATCCGGATCCAGCGCGTGCTCCCACACGCTGACGCCGGAAAGATCCAGATCCAGCGGCTTGCCCCTGCTGAGCAGCCAGCCGGTGCTGGGCGCGAAATCCGTCACCTCTTCCGAGGCGCGGAGGATCACATCGCCATCGCCATATGCCTCGTAGGAGATCATGTGTTCCGCGTCGGTGCCGCCCATGACGGGCTGCACGCATTCGCGGTACAGGCCGGCGTGGATGCGCACGCGGGTGCCCGGCGTGGCGGCGCGGGCGGCGGCGCTGATGGTTTTGAAGGGAGCCGCTTCGCTGCCGTCATTGCCGTCCGAGGCGGCGGGGTTGCCGCAGTCCACATACAGCGTGCGCTCCCATACGCATTCCTTTTCCCAGAATTCAAACATCGTGCCATCCGGCAGACGAGCGTTCAGATCACGGTCCATTTGATACAGCCCCCTTGATGATGTGTATTGGTTTTTTGAAACGAACAGCCGATACCAATATCATAGCGGAAAAAAGAAAAAAAGCAATACGTAAATGCGGCGTGGAGATCAGCCGTGCCTTTTTTGTGCATAGGGAAGCATTCACCCGGGCAAAGTGTAGCTGTGCGATCAAGGGGAGGTGCGGGTGTGAAGAGGTTCCTTGCCGTGCTTTCGGCGCTGCTCATGACAGGGTGCGCCGCGCCCCGGGAAAACGAGATCCGCGTCTGGGTGGCGGAAAACACCGTGGAATTCACCCGCAGGCAGGCGGAGGCCTTCATGGCCGCCCGCCCGGAGTATGCCGGGTATACCGTGGTGGTGGAGCCCGTGGGCGAGGGCGACGCGGCCAATCATATCCTTACCGATGTGGAAAGCGGAGCGGATCTGTATGGGTTTGCCCAGGATCAGCTGGCGCGGCTGGTGATTTCGGACGCGCTGGTGGAGGTGGAGCCTGCCCAGGCTGAACGCATCCGGCGGGAGAATGATCCCGGCGCGGTGGAGGCGGCCTCGCTGGGCGGGGTGCTCTACGCGCTGCCCATGACAGCTGATAATGGGTACTTTCTGTATTATGACAGGTCTGTCATCACCGATCCCACCCGGCTGGAGAGCATCCTGGAGGATTGCCTGCGGGCGGGAAAGCGTTTCTATATGGAGATCAATTCCGGCTGGTATCAGCCCGCGTTCTTCTTTGGCGCGGGGGCTGAGCTGCGCTACGGGACGGATGCCCAGGGCCGCATAACCACCATGGCGTGCTCCTATGCGTCGGAGGCGGGGGTGCGCGCGCTGCGGGCGATGATCGAGCTGGCGGGGCATCCTGCCTTTGTGAACGGCTCCAGCGCGTCCAACGCCACCAACATGGCCGCGCTGGTGGGCGGCGTGTGGGATCAGGCGGTGGTGCAGGCCATGCTGGGGGGGAACTATGCCGCGGCGCCCCTGCCCACGGTGGAGGGCTGGCAGCTGGGAGGATTTTCCGGCTATAAGCTGCTGGGGGTCAAGCCCCAGACGGACGCCGGCAAGCTTGCCGCCTGCGACGCTCTGGCCGCCTGGCTGACCTCCGGCGAGGCGCAGCTCATGCGCTATCAGGACGAGGGCATCCAGTGGGGGCCCAGCAATCTGGAGGCACAATCCGCCACGCGGGACAACGCCGCCCTTGCGGCGCTGCGCCGGCAGATGGCCCATAGCGTGGTGCAGGGGCAATATCCCAATGAATACTGGACTCTGGCCGGCGCCCTGGGGGATGATGTGCTGGCCGGCCGCTATGATGACTATTCCGATGAGCAGCTCATGCAGGTGCTGGTGTCTTTCCAGGCCGCCGCGGGCAGCTATGTTTCAGTAAACGCCGGGAGGTGAGGACATGGGGCTGATCCGCACATTCATCCACGGGGACTGGAAGACCCGCGTATCCTATGTGGTGATGGGGGTTGGCTCCATGGCCCGGGGGCAATGGCTGCGGGGGCTGATGTTCCTGGGTTTCCAGGTGGTCTTCTGGCTGTATATGTGGCTGTTCGGGGTGGATTATCTGCTGGCGCTGCGCACCCTGGGCACGGCGGAGACCACCCGGGTGGACCGGGTCACCGTGTATGGCGATAACTCCTTTCTGATCCTGCTCTACGGTGTGCTGACGGTCTTTTTCATCGCGGCGTACCTGTATACGTGGTATCTCAATATCCGGCAGAACCGCGTCAGCCAGGAGCTCCTTGCCTGCGGGGGCAGGCTCAAAACTGCCCGGGAGGACGTGCATTCCCTCCTGGATGAGCAGTTCCACAAAACGCTTCTGGCGCTGCCTGTCCTGGGAGTGACGCTGTTCACCATTCTGCCCATTATTTTCATGGTGCTGGTGGCCTTCACCAATTATGATCACGCTCACCAGCCCCCGGGCAAGCTGTTCACCTGGGTGGGTGGGGAGAACTTTGCCCGGATGCTCGCCGGCGGCGAAAGCCCGGTGAGCTTCACCATCACCTCCCAGACGGAGGAGGTCACCACGCTGACCATCACCGCCCGCAACGGCGACGCGTTCGCCGTCGCCACCGGCGACCATGCCGGCGCGCGCTCCGCGGCGGCGCTGACCCGTGGCGGCGACGCGGATTTTGCCATCACGCAGCAGGAGGACGCCTGGCGCATTGAGGTGGTCTCTTCCGGCGGGCAGGCGGGCTTCACGGCCTCAGGCGTGACTGCCGTGCATACGCCCTCCTATGCCGGCACCTTCCGCCAGGTACTGGTGTGGACGCTGATCTGGGCCGTTTTCGCCACATTCCTGAATTATTTCCTGGGTATGCTGATGGCTATCCTGATCAACAAAAAAGGTGTGCGCCTGAAAAAAATGTGGCGCACCCTGCTGGTGACCACCATCGCGGTACCCCAGTTTGTTTCGCTTTTGTATGTATCCAAGCTCTTCGCGGCGGACGGGCTGATCAACGGGCTTCTGATGGATTGGGGATGGATCGCCCAGCCGCTGCCCTTCTGGACGGATCCCCTGTGGGCCAGGGTGACCATCATTCTTATCAACGTTTGGATCGGCGTGCCGTATGTGATGCTCATCGCCACGGGCATATTGATAAACATCCCCGCCGACCTGTATGAGGCGGCCCGTATCGATGGCGCCAGCGCCCTGCAGGCCTATACGCACATCACCCTGCCGTATATGCTCTTCATCACCGGGCCGTATCTGCTGACGAGCTTTACCGGGAACATCAACAATTTCAACGTGATCTTCCTGCTCTCCCAGGGCAAGCCGCTGAGCCTGGACATGGCGGGCAACGCCGGCGCCACCGACCTGCTCATCACCTGGCTGTACAAGATGACCGTGACAGACGGCAATTACAGGCTGGCGGCGGTCATTGGCGTGATGGTTTTTGTGGTGTGCGCGGCGGTGAACCTGGCTGTGTATAACCTGATCCCCTCGGTCAGGCGTGAGGAGGACTTTCAATCGTGAGGAGAAAACTGGCAAACGCGGGGGCGCACCTGGCGCTGACGCTGCTGTGTCTTGTGTGGCTGGCGCCCTTCGCGCTGCTGGTGCTGCAATCCTTCCGGGGGGAGAGCGGCGGGCAGGTGGCCTACGCCATCCCAAAGGAGTGGACGCTGGAGAACTACCGCTTCCTCCTGCGGGATGAAAGCGGCTTTCTGCGCTGGTACGCGAACACCTTGACCATCGCCCTTTTCTGCGCGGCGATCCAGACGGTGCTGGTGCTTTCGGTGGCGTACGCCTTCAGCAGGCTGCGCTTCCGGGGCCGGCGGCTGATGATGAACATGGTGCTGGTGCTGGGGATGTTCCCGGGGTTTCTTACCATGATCGTACTGTATTACCTGCTCAAGCTCCTGGGCCTGACCCAGAGCGGCGCGGTGCCGGGGCTGATCCTGATCTACACGGCCTCCTCGGGCCTGGGATACTACATTGCCAAGGGCTTCTTCGATACCATTCCCCGCGCGCTGGATGAATCCGCCCGCATCGACGGCGCGAACCGCTTCCAGGTCTTCTGGCGGATCATCATGCCGCTGGCCAAGCCCATTGTGATCTACACGGTGCTCATGGCCTTCATGGCCCCGTGGGGGGATTACGTGTTTGCTTCTTATGTGGCCTTCGGCGATCCCCAGGGGTACAACGTGGCGGTGGGCCTGTACCGCTGGGTGAACACCACCGACTATCAGGGGTACTTCACCCGCTTCTGTGCCGGCGGGGTGCTGGTGGCACTGCCGGTCACGGCGCTGTTCATGGCCCTGCAAAGGTACTATGTGGAGGGCGTTACCGGCGGCGCGGTGAAGGGCTGAATGGATCCATGGCGCGAAAAAACCCCTCCGCGGGAGCAGTGTCCTGCGGAGGGGTTTGCGTGTTATCAGATATCGGCGGAGATGTCGATGTTCTCGCCGGTGAGGGCCACCACGGCGCCCTGAGCGGCCTCGCTGGAATCGGGATGCGCCAGCAGCCACTTGTTGCGGGCCCAGAGCATCTTGTCCATCACGTTGGCGCCGCCCTCGGGGCGGAAATCGGTGTTGGTCTTGTCGGGCAGGGCGATCAGCACATGGAACTCCTTGCCGTTGGCGGCGGAGCAGGGAGCATAGTGCAGGGTGGTGGCGTAGAGCTCCACCAGCACGCCGGCGGGGGCCAGGAAGGCCTTCACCTTGGAGGTGTCCAGCACGCCGTCGATGATCTCGTCCTGCTGGGCCAGCAGCATGATGCAATCCTCAGCGCCCATGTCGAACTCGCTGTCGCGGTGATACTCCAGGCAGTTCAGCTTGGTGTTCTTGCCGTTGCACCAGCCAAACTGGAAGGGCATGCCGCCGTACAGGCCCTCGCCCAGGGCGTCAGCGCCGGGGGCGGCGTGCAGGGACTCGTCGCGGCCCACATACACCACGCTGTCGGTGCAGGGGGTCTTCTTCAGGGCTTCGGTGATACCGGTCAGGTCGTAGCCTTCCACCACGCGGCCATAGGGCGCAAAGGAAGCATCGGTAACGGGAACGATCTTCATATGTGATTCATCCTTTCATCAAGCCATGCGGCTTTATCATCTGAATATCAGTTTAATCGATAAAAAAGAAACAGTCAATCCCTTTCTTGCGGGATCATTCCGCATTCACACAGAGGCGCCGCACGCCCTTGCAGAGCTTCCGGAAGAGCCACAGCGCCAGCGCGGCGGCATAGTGCACGGCGATACCGATGGCCAGCGCCGCCAGGCAGTAGCTCCACAGGGAGCCGTTGGCCTTCATCCAGGGGTTGAAGAAGGTCTTCACAAGGCCCTGGCCCAGGTAAACGGAAAGACTGATCCTGCCCAGCCAGGCGAAGGCCTTGTTCACGGCGTCCGGGACCTTGTCCGCCAGGTCCAGGCCGCTGAAGGACACGCCTACGCCCACGGCGAACATCAGAAGGATCGCCGGATGCGAGTTGCCGTTGATGCCGATAAAGACCCACACCACGGGCAGGGCGATCGTCCCCACGCTGACCAGCGTGGCCAGCACCCGGCCAGCCATCCTCAGCCGGCCGGCAAACCGCTGGCGCAGGCCCTCGGCCAGCTCCCAGGCGACGCAGCCCATGCACAACTCGCCAAAGCCGCGGAGCTGGTTGGGATACACGAAGCCGATGTACTCCTCCTTGAGCATGAACAGCTTGCCCTTGGTCACGATGGCCCAGCTGCAGAAGAACAGCACGATCAGGGGCGCGGCCACGGCTGTGAAATTCCGCCCGAAACGGTGAATGAGCGGATAGATCGCCAGCATGGAAACCAACATCACCGGGATGTACCAGGAATACGGGATCTCGATGATCTCGCCCAGGCCGTAGCCGGAAAGGAACATCGCCGTGGGGACCAGGCGGCTCAGGAAGGTGAGCCCGCGGCTGACGGAGGTGAGATACTGCGGATGCGAGGACAGATACACCACGGTGAGGGTGGCCAGCACGATGTACCACACGGGCGCGATGCCGGCGATCTTGCGCTTCATAAACGACCAGGTCGCCTGGGGGAGCGTGCGGCCGTCCTGCCTCTCCTTCATGGTCTGGCGGGCCATCAGCGCGCCGGAGAGCACAAAGAAGAACTCCACCGCGATGTGGCCGTTGCACCTGATGGTCGTCCAGTCGTAAAGGCTGCACATATGCGCGATGACCACGCACATCGTGAAAGCGAAGCGGAACAGCTCGATGATCGTATTTCGCTGCTTTTTCGCCATGATTGATTCTCCTTTTGCTTTTTCTTCAGGGTTTCATTATGCCTGCGATCCTCGGCGCTGTCAAGCCTTTTAAGGTTTTCTGGCCAGCTGCAGGTCGATGGTATCATAGAGGGTGATCACGCCGCCCAGGCGGTCGATGACCGCCTCGATCTCCGCGAAGAACCTGCGGCGGGTGTTTTCCTCGATGGCGATATGGTCGGAATAGGTACCCAGCAGCTCCACATACTGCGCGGCGGTGAAATCCCGGGTGCGGTGGTACAGGTGGTGGCTGATGTCCACGAAGCCGTATTTCTCCGCGATCAGCGCCCGTTGGGCGGCCTGGGCCTGGGTGTATTCGTCGGAGGCCAGGGAGCCGGGCATATACACCGCATAGATCTCCTGCAAAGCCTCGTGCATACCGGGCCTGCCCTTATCCTTGAAGGGATGGTTGGCAAACCGGGCAAACACGCCGCCGGGCCTGAGCATACGGAACACCTTGGGATAGCCGGTCTCCTCGGGGATCCAGTGGAAGGCCGAGGCGGAGAAGATCAGGTCGCAGGAATCCGGCTGCTCCGGGAAGTCCTCGAATTTGCAGGTCACGGCCTCAAAATTCGGATAATGCCGGAATTTGTGCCGGCACAGCTCTGCCAGCTGGTCGCCGCTTTCCACCGCGATGACGCGGCAGCCCGTGCGCAGGATGGGCTCCGTGGCCTGACCGCCGCCGATGCCCACTTCCACCGCTGTGCTGGCCGCGTTCAGAGGGACGTGGCGGAAGATCTCCTCGTACAATTCAGGCACGTAACCGGGACGCATACGCTCATAGCGCTCCGCCTGGGTGTTGAAGGTCCAGCCCAGGCCCTTGATAACAGGCATATATGACCTCCTTATCGGATCACCAGTTCAACAGGGCAGTGGTCGGAGCCGAAGATCTCCGGGTGGATGCGGGCGCTCTCCAGCCGGGGCGTGAGCTCCCGGGAGGCGATGAAATAATCGATCCGCCATCCCACGTTCTTCTCCCGGGCGTGGAACATATAGCTCCACCAGGAGTAGGCGCCGGTCTCCTCGGGATGGAAATGGCGGAAGGTGTCCACAAAGCCGCTTTCCAGCAGGGCGTCCATTTTGCCGCGTTCCTGGGGGGTGAAGCCGGCGTTGTTCATATTGGACTTGGGGTTTTTCAGGTCGATCTCCCGGTGCGCCACGTTCAGGTCCCCGCAGAAGATCACGGGCTTGTCAAGGCCTTTGAGGTAGGCAAGGAAATCGTCCTCCCAGCGCAAGCGGTAGTCCAGGCGGGTCAGCTCCCGCTGGGCGTTGGGGGTGTACACCGTAATAAGGTAAAAATCCCCCATGTCCAGGGTAATGACACGCCCCTCGTGATCGTGCTCCTCCACGCCGATGCCATAGCGCACGGAGAGCGGCTCCCGTTTTGTGAAAATGGCCGTGCCGGAGTAGCCCTTCTTTTCGGCATAATTCCAGTACTGATGGTAGCCGGGCAGGTCCAGATCGATCTGCCCGTGCTGGAGCTTGGTCTCCTGCAGGCAGAACACATCCGCGTCCAGGGCGGCGAAAATATCCATAAAGCCCTTGCCCATCACGGCCCGCAGCCCGTTAACGTTCCACGAGATCAGCTTCATTGCGCGTCCTCCTTGGTATATCATGCTGCCAGTATAGCACATCTGACGCCCTTCGCCCATCCCTGAATGCAGCAAAACCCTTCCTTCCCGCAAAAAAACCTGAAATTAGTGCTTGACAAAACAAAAAACCTCTGTTAGAATGTACTTCGTTGTCAGGTGAACGCCTGCGGCACAGGATGGTGCTTTGGCTCAGTTGGTAGAGCACATCGTTCACATCGATGGGGTCACTGGTTCGAGTCCAGTAAGCACCACTCAAGCCTCTGTTTCACACAGAGGCTTTCATACGGGGCATTAGCGCAGCTGGTAGCGCACAACACTGGCAGTGTTGGGGTCAGCGGTTCGAATCCGCTATGCTCCACGGATAACCTCAGTCGCAAGGCTGAGGTTTTTCTTTTGTCCGGCATTCTTTGCTTGACCTTTCTTCTTCACGGGTGCTACACTATTCCCGAAAATCCACCAAAGATCGAGGTCTTTCGTCATGCTTCGCAAGCAATTCCATGCGTCCCTGCAATATGTGATCGCCTTTCTGCGCTGGACGGCCACGGGCGTGCTTATCGGCGCGCTGTGCGGGCTGGTGGGCTCCCTGTTTGCCCTGGCGGTGGAGGCTGTCACGCACCTGCGGGAGCATCATGCGTTTCTGCTGTATCTGCTGCCGGTGGGCGGCCTGGTCATCGCCGGGCTGTACCGGCTGATGAAGCTGCCCCTCTCCCTGGGCACGGATGAGATCATCACCACGGTGCGCACCCAGGGCCGTGTACCGGTGCTGATGGCCCCGGCTATCTTCCTTTCCACAACGCTGACCCACCTGCTGGGCGGCTCCGCCGGCCGCGAGGGCGCGGCGCTGCAGCTGGGCGGCAGCCTGGGCGCGGCCGTGGGCGACCTGACCCATCCCAGGTCCGATTCCCGCCGGATTTTTGAATTGTGCGGCATGGCGGCGCTGTTTTCCGCGCTGTTCGGCACGCCGTTGACCGCCGCCGTTTTCGTTCTGGAGATCATCGAGGTGGGGCGCATCAATTACCGTGCCTTCCTGCCCTGCGTGGTATCCGCCGTTACGGCAGCGCTGATGGCCAGGCTCGTCGGCGTGCCGGAAGAGCCCTGGCATCTTGCCTCCGGCCTGCAGGTGGTGAACGCGCTCTCCGCGCTGCAGGCGCTGGGTGTGGGCGTGGCCTGCGCGGTGGCGGCCATCCTGTTCTGCGCGACGATGCATCTGTGCGGCAAAACCTTCCGCCAGGTGGTGAAGAACGACTATCTGCGCATTGCCCTGGGCGGCGTGGTGGTGGTGCTCATGAGCCTGATGCTGGGAACGCGCGATTACAATGGCGGAGGTATGAGCGTGATCTTTGCCGCGCTGGGCGGTCAGGCTGATCCCTGGGCGCCGGTGCTGAAGCTGGTCTTCACCGCCGTGACCCTGTTCGCCGGTTTCAAGGGCGGCGAGATCGTTCCCTCGTTTTTCATCGGGGCCACGCTGGGCTGCACGGTGGCCGGGCTGCTGGGGATGTCCCCCGCGCTGGGCGCCGCGCTGGGCCTGGTGGGCGTGTTCTGCGGCGTGACCAACGCTCCGCTGGCGGCCATCCTGCTCTCCATCGAGCTGTTCGGTGCGGAATATCTGCCGCTGTTCGGCGTCACGGCGGCGGTGAGCTTCATGCTTTCGGGCCATTTCAGCCTGTATCACGCGCAGATGTTTGCCGAGCCCAAGCTGGGCCACGCGGAATAAGACCTGAGCAAAACAAACCAGCCACGACAGCTGAGGCCGTGGCTGGTTTTGTGTTATTCACAGTTCCTTGGAGAAAATCACGTCCGTATCGCCGCGGTAGTTCACCAGGCGGTTCTCCCACAGGGCGGCGCCGGGGAGGCGTTACTCCCCGGTGATCCGCTCCAGGCCAAAGTGTACTGCCAGCCGGTGCAGCACCTGCTCCCGGGTGTCCGCATCGGCGTTTTCCCGCACCAGGGTGAAGAATCCGGCGTTGGCGCACTCGGCATAGTGCTCGGGGCTGTTGATCTTCGCCAGGCACGCCCGGAAGTTTTCCATGGTGGCCTGGGGATCGGCACATTCGCCGATCTTTTGCAGCAGAAACTGCTTCTCCGGGTCGGGTCGGTCGAAGAAGCGCTCCACGCTCATGCTCTGGGGGGAGAGCATCACGGCCACGTGGTCGGGCTGGGCGATCTGGCGCAGAATGTCGAAGGGGATGTTGGTATCCACGATCACGGGCCCTTTGTCGCTCAGGCGGATCAGCTCGGCGATCTCGAAGGCGGCGGCCTCACGGGCTGTCCCGACGATCCAGCGGTCGTATTCCTCCGGTGTGCGGTTGAGGAACTCCTCCCAGCCGGACATGGTGTCAAAATAGCTGATGTTGGGCTGTTCATCGGGCGTGGCCACGCTGTCGGATACACGGCTGTGGTAGTTTTCGCCGCACTCGATCAGCCCGTAGCGCTCAGCCAGCATATGCACCATGGTACTCTTGCCCGCGTAGGCCGTACCGTTGATGAAGTATACGTTTTTCATGTAGTGGCGGATGATGTTGTATGGTATGTTCATGGCGCTTCTCCTTTGCAGGGCCATCATAGCACGGGGCGGTCTCCTGTGTCAACATGGGGTGTTTCAATTTCCTTCCATATGGGGTATAATACATCCATGACCCAATGAAAGGCGGTTGCCTATGCAGTATTTCATTTCCTTTCTGGAGGGGATCATCACCTTTATCTCCCCGTGTCTTTTGCCCATGATCCCCATTTATGTGTCCTATTTCGCCGGCGGCGGCCAGCGCGATGGAAGGCGCTCGCTGAAGTGCTCTATGGGCTTTGTGCTGGGCTTCACGGCGGTGTTTGTGCTCATGGGAGCGCTGGCGGGCACGCTGGGCTCCTTCCTGACCCGCTGGCAGACGGCGGTGAACATCATCATGGGCCTGATCGTGATCTTTTTCGGCCTGAGCTACCTGGGCGTGATCCGTGTGAATCTGTTCCGGGGCAGCCGGCGGGAGGTGGACACCTCCGACCTGGGCTTTGGCTCCTCGCTGGTCTTCGGCATGGTGTTCTCCATCGGCTGGACGCCATGCGTGGGGGCGTTTCTGGGCAGTGCGCTGGCGCTTGCCTCCCAGCAGGGCAGCCTCGTGGTGGGCATGCTGATGCTCCTGTGCTATTCGCTGGGCCTGGGGCTGCCCTTTGTGATCAGCGCCCTGCTGATCGACAGGCTGAAGGGAGCCTTCAATGCCATCAAGCGGCATTATGATATCATCAACAAGATCTGCGGCGTGCTGCTGATCCTCATCGGCGTGGCGATGGCCACAGGGCTGATGGGAAGGCTGCTGGCGCTGTTGAGCTGAGGAGGCGCAGCATGAAAAAGAACCTGAAGTGGATCGTTCTGGCGTTATTGCTGGTGGCGCTGATCGCGGCGGCCGGCGGCCTGTATGACAGCCTCAAGGATAAGGTAGAGCTGAGCAACCTGGTGGCGGCGGCCACGCCCATTCCCACCGGGGAGCCCGCCGGCGAGCCCGATGCCACCGCGGCGCCTACAGCCACCCCCCGGCCTGCCGCGCCGGACTTCACCGTTTACGATGGCCAGGGCAACGCGGTGAGGCTTTCATCCTTTGTGGGAAAGCCGGTGGTGGTGAATTTCTGGGCCAGCTGGTGCGGCCCCTGCAAGAGCGAGATGCCCGATTTCCAGAAGGCCTGGGAGCAGTATGGCGATGGGGTGCAGTTCATGATCGTCAACATGACCGATGGCCGGCAGGAAACGCTGGAGAGCGCCAGGGCCTACATCGACAAGCAGGGCTTCACCTTCCCCGTATACTATGATACGGACGTGGACGCGGCCATGGCCTACGGCGTAAGCGCGATCCCGGCCACCTATTTCATCGCCGCCGACGGAAGCCTGACGGCCAGGGCCAGCGGCGCCATCAGCCTGGCTACGCTGAAAAAGGGCCTGAGCATGATCATGGAATGATCCAAAGGGAGCGCTATGGAAGAAAAACTGTTCTATTCAGCCTACGAGCGATTCTATGCCATGGCACGCACCTCACAGGCCTTCGGGGATTATTGCCATGACGCCTTTGGGGCGGATTTCTCACAGGATGGCTTCAGCGACGTGGGGCAGATCGCCCGTGTGCTGGAGCATATCCGGCCCCGGGGCGACCTGCGGCTGCTGGACGTGGGCTGCGGCAACGGTAAAATGCTGGCTTGGCTGCAGCAGCGCCTGGGCGGCGCGATGCATGGCTTTGATTACGCGGAAGCCGCCATCCGGACGGCCAGGGAGCTCCACCAGGGGGATTTCCGCGTGGGCGTGATGGGCGAGATCGACTACCCGGAGAACAGCTTTGACCTGATCACCGCCATGGATACGCTGTATTTCGCGCCGGATATGTCGGGCTTTGTGGCACAGCTCAAATGCTGGCTGAAGCCGGGCGGCGTGCTGTTTGCCGGTTATCAGGAGGGGGATGTGCAGCCCCGCACGGCGGACGCGGCCTCCACGGTGCTGGCACGGGCGCTGGAGGAGCATGGCCTGGTCTATCAGGTGGAGGATATCACCCGCGAGTGCTATGACCTACTGCGCCGCAAGCGCGCCTGCGCCCAAAGGCACAGGGACGCCTTCCTGGCGGAGGGCAACGGCGAGTGGTATGATATGCTCATCGGGCAGACCGAGGACGCCATGGTGGATTACAGCGTCTTTCGGGAGCGCATGGCCCGGTACATCTTCGTGGCGAAAAAGTAAAAAAACGGACGGCAGCGTATGCCGTCCATCGGAATCCGGATTATTTTTCGCTTGTCGAAGGGATAGGCAGATCCTCTGCTGTCTGAACGGTATAGGTATCACCGACGACCGTGTTCAGCTCATACGCGCCCGGGCCGTATCCGTTCGCGATGCCATAAAAACGATCCGCCGTCGCGCCAAAGACGGCGTTTCCTTTTTTGTTGTCCCAGTAGGTATCAACAGATAACCAGGATGTGCCGATCGGCGTCCAATCCGTCTGTCCATATTCTCTCACATGGATGTTCCGGTACTCGAACGTTCTCGTTTCATTGGCGTACTCATGATCATAGTTTTCCATAAACTGAGACATCCCGCCCTCGAAACAGGAATGGTAAAGTCCCGTGTCAAAGCGACTGATCAGAGTCCATTCTCCCGTTGATAAATCCGCCACCCACTGTTCCGCAAAGGTCCTGCCGTTTTCGGTCTGATAGCAGTTTAAGTACATGCGATACCATTGTCCCGCTTTCCAGCTGTAATCGCATATATAGTTGGTGCCTTCTCCTTCGCCACCGAACCGGTTCGTATTCTCGCCGGAAGGATATACCCTCTCCGCCTCGATCTTTTGTTCATTGCCGGCCGCGTCCCGATAATTGATCTCCCAGAACGACATGATCGCCTTCGGTCCGTCCGGGCGCATCTGCAAACCCGCATACGCGCCCGCGGACGCATCTGTCACATCGTATTTGCTCATCAGATCATCAAGGTTCATTTGCCAGTTGCAAAGCGCCCAATAGGTGGCCGTGCCGGTTTTGTCCGCTTTGAAATCAATCAAAAACCCGTCAAACTTGCCGGATGTGGCGCTCAGATCCGGATCCGAATATATATTGTAAGCCATCCGCTGCTCCGGATTGGCTTCATTTTCGGCGGTTCCTGCCGGAACATGAAGGAGCGCGTCCCAGTCCACGCCGTTTACATCCGCCGCGCGGGCGATCGCCTGAAGCGAGCAGATCGTCAGACACAAAACGAAAAAAACAAAGATACTTCTTTTCATCATAGCTACCTCACCTGTTCATGCGATACTCCCTGATCCCTGTACATCGCGTCATCTGCTTTTTGACGGGGTCACGGCGGGCACTGCCACCATACATAATAACGCTGGTGGAAATGGAAATCTTGCAGCACGGCAAGGGCTTGACAAAAAAACATAGCAGCTGTCCATTTTGTATGAGTTACATCAGGCCCTGCACCAGCAGGATCAGGATCAGCACCGGCAGCACGTAGCGCAGATAGATCTTCATCCATTTGGCGTTGGGCAGCTTGATGCCCTTGCCGGTGTTGCATTCAGTGATGTACTTGTCATAGCCCCAGCCCCATTTGCTCACGCAGAAGAGCAGGTACACCAGCGCGCCGCCGGGCAGCAGCACATTGCTGACGATGAAATCCTCCATATCCAGGATGTTCTTTCCGCCGATGGTGAAGCCGCTCCACAGGTTGTAGCCCAGCACGCAGGGAACGCTGGCTGCCAGCACCAGCGCCAGGTTTGCCAGGGTGGCCTTTTTACGGCTCCAGCCAAAGTTGTCCATGCAGGTGGCCATCAGGTTTTCAAACACGGCGATCACCGTGGTGAAGCTGGCGAAGGTCATGAACAGGAAGAACAGCGTACCCCAGATGCGGCCGCCCGCCATGTTGGCGAAAACGTTGGGCAGCGTCTGGAAGATCAGCGGCGGGCCGGCATTGGGCGATACGCCATAGGAGAAGCACGCGGGGAAGATGATCATACCGGACATCAGCGCCACAAAGGTATCCAGCGCGCAGATGCGGACGGATTCCCCCGTCAGCGCCTGATCGCGGCTCATGTAGCTGCCGAAGATCTGCATCGAGCCGATGCCGATGCTCAGCGTGAAGAAGGCCTGATTCATGGCCGCGGTGATCACCTTGCCAAGGCCCATGTCCATCGCGCGGGAGAAATCCGGCAGAAGGTAGAACCTGATGCCCTCGCCGCCGCCGGGCAGCAGCGCGCTGTTCACCGCCAGCACCACGATGAGCAGCAGCAGCGCCGACATCATCCACTTGGAGATGCGCTCCAGGCCCTTCTGCAGGCCAAAGCTGCACACGATGAAGCCCGCCAGCACGATCAGCGCCAGCCACAGGAGCATCTCGCCGGGGTTGGCCTTCATTTGGTCGAAGACGCTGTTGACGGCGGTCACGTCCAGCCCGTCAAAGGAACCGGAGAGGAACTTGATGAAATAGCCCAGCATCCAGCCGGCCACGGTGGTATAGTACATCATCAGGATCAGGCAGCCCACAGCGCCTACCCAGCCGTGGATATGCCACTTGCTGCCGGGCTTTTCCAGCGCTTTGATGGCGCCCACCGCGGTGGAACGGCCCGCGCGGCCCACGGCCAGCTCCATGGTGAGCACCGGGACGCCCATAACCAGCAGGAACAGCAGATAGAACAACACGAATACGCCGCCGCCGTTCTCGCCGGCCACATAAGGAAAGCGCCATACATTGCCGATGCCGATGGCGCAGCCCGCGCTGACCAGGATAAACCCCAGGCGCGAGCTGAAGCTTTCACGTTTCATAAAGGAACCTCCGGTGTGAAGTGACTGTACGCCTATTTTACTCTCTTTGACACGTCCTTGCAACAGGAAATATCTTTTGCTACAATGAGGGAAACGCATTGGGAGATGAAACGTTATGTCCAATTGGAGCGGGGAAGCGGAGGCCATCATGCAGGAGCGCTTCAGCCATGACAATGTGCTGGCCCTGGCTACTGTGAAGGACGGAGCACCCTGGGTGCGCAGCGTCAATGCCTACTACGAGAACGGCGCGTTTTACGTGATCACCTACGCGCTTTCCAACAAGATGAGGCAGATCGCCGAAAACCCCGCGGTGGCGCTGGCCGGGGACTGGTACACCGCCCGGGGCGTGGGCGAAAGCATGGGCTATGTGGGCAAAAGGGAAAACCAGGCGCTTACGGCGAGGCTGCGGCAGGCCTTTTCCTCCTGGATCGATAACGGACACACCAACTTTGCTGATGAAAACACCGTCATCCTGCGGATCCGCGTCACGGAAGCCACGCTGTTTTCCCACGGCACAAGGTACGATTTCCCCGGGGAATGAGTGTGTTCGCCTTGCGTTCGCGTCAAACCGTAGTATAATGGACGCAAGAGGTGATTCCATGGAACAGACCACCATGTTCGCGGGCGAGGCGCCCCAGCCCCTGGCGGCACGGATGCGCCCCGCCACGCTGGAGGAATTCGCCGGGCAGAAGCATCTGCTGGGCGAGAATAAGGTGCTGCGCCGGCTCATTGAAAGCGACAGCATTTCCTCCATGATCTTCTGGGGCCCGCCCGGCGTGGGCAAGACCACCCTGGCCCGGATCATCGCCCAGAAGACAAAGAGCCAGTTCATTGATTTTTCCGCCGTGACCAGCGGCATCAAGGAGATCCGGCAGGTGATGCTCAGGGCGGAGGAGAACCGCGTCTTCGGGCAGCGAACCATCGTGTTTGTGGACGAGATCCACCGCTTCAACAAGGCACAGCAGGACGCATTCCTGCCCTTTGTGGAGAAGGGCAGCATCATCCTGATCGGCGCGACGACAGAGAATCCTTCCTTTGAGGTGAACGGCGCTCTTCTGTCACGGTGCAAGGTGTTTGTGCTGCAGGGCCTGACCACTGAGGATCTGGTGGCGCTGATGAACCGTGCCCTGTATGACGAGCGGGGCTTCGGCCGTCAGCGGGTCATTATGCCGGAGAATATGCTGGAGGCCATTGCCGCCTTTGCCAATGGCGACGCCCGCGCGGCCCTGTCCACGCTGGAGATGGTGGTGCTCAACGGCGATACCGACGGCGCCACTGTGACCATCACCCCGGAGACCCTGGAGCAGTGCACCTCCAAGAAGTCCCTGCTGTACGACAAAACCGGCGAGGAGCACTATAACCTGATCTCCGCCCTGCACAAATCCATGCGCAATTCCGACCCCGACGCCGCCGTATACTGGCTGGCCCGTATGCTGGAGGCAGGGGAGGATCCCCTCTATGTGGCGCGCCGGGTGACCCGCTTCGCCAGTGAGGACGTGGGCCTGGCGGACAGTCGCGCCCTGGAGGTGGCGGTGGCGGCGTATCAGGCGTGCCACTATATCGGCATGCCGGAGTGTACCGTGCACCTGACCCATGCGGTGGTGTACATGGCCATGGCGCCCAAATCCAACGCGCTGTATACCGCGTATGGCGCGGCGCGGAAGGACGCCCTGACCCAGCTGGCCGAGCCTGTGCCCCTGGTGATCCGCAACGCGCCCACCGCGTTGATGCGGGATCTGAAGTATGGCGAGGGGTATCAGTATGCCCATGACGCCAGGGAGAAGCTGACCGGTATGCAGTGCCTGCCGGATTCGCTCATGGGGAGGGAGTATTACAAGCCTACCGATCAGGGGCTTGAGGCCAGGTATAAGGAGCGGCTGGCGCAGATCAAGGAATGGAAGAAAGCGCAGCGGTGAAAAAAGGAAAGCAGCTCGGGGGATGAGCCGCTTTCCTTTTTGGTTGGGGGGAGGTTTTCTTTTTTCAGGCTGGGCCAGCCTGGGGGCGTACTTTTCGTCTCGGCGAAAAGTACCAAAAGCCGACCGGGGCCGCCAATTTGGTACAGCGGGAGTGGCGGCCCCGGACCCCCGCACCCACCATGGGGCTGCGGGGCAGGCTCCGTCTGTCCCCCATGCTTCCACGCGGGGGCGACCTGTTTCACCGTGGTTGTCTTGTTACGCTTTGGGTCAGATCGCCCGCCTTCGCGTGACTCTGTGCACAAAGGTTTGTGGGCCTGTATGCACCGCCATGCCGCAGGCGTGCGTCGCGGCGCATCCGTTATGCGCCGTGACCCCTGCTGATATCAGTTGCGTTTGCCTAACCCGAATGGGTCCAGGGCCAAGCGGCCCTGGTGGGGGAGTCCAGAGGGGGCAAAGCCCCCTCTGGTCACTGTACGGTCAGGTGGCCGTCTTTTACGTCTACGATCATGGTCTGGCCGGGCTGGACGTCGGCGGCGATGATGCGGCGGGCTACCAGGGTTTCCACGCGGGACTGGAGGTAGCGCTTCAGGGGGCGCGCGCCGTAGATGGGGTCGAAGCCCTGCTCGATGACGTGCTCCATGGCCTCGGGGGTCAGGGAGACGGCGAGCTGGCGGTCACGCAGGCGCTTGTTCAGGGCCTCCAGCATCAGCTCGACGATCCGGCTGATCTGGCTGCGGGTCAGGGGCTTGTAGTAGACGATCTCGTCAATACGGTTGAGGAATTCCGGGCGGAAGTGGGTCTTCAGCAGGCGATCCACCTGGGCGCGGGCACCTTCGGTGAGCTCGCCCTCCCGGATACCTTCCAGGATGTAATCGCTGCCCAGGTTGCTGGTCATGATGAGGATGGTGTTCTTGAAGTCCACCGTGCGGCCCTGGGAATCGGTGATGCGGCCGTCATCCAGCACCTGCAGGAGCACGTTGAACACGTCCGGGTGGGCCTTCTCCACCTCGTCGAAGAGGACGACGGAGTAGGGATGGCGGCGGACGGCCTCGGTAAGCTGGCCGCCCTCGTCATAGCCCACGTAGCCGGGAGGCGCGCCGATGAGCCGGGAGACGCTGAACTTCTCCATGTACTCGGACATATCGATGCGCACCATGTTCTTCTCATCATCGAAGAGGGACTGGGCCAGGGCTTTGGCCAGCTCCGTCTTGCCCACGCCGGTGGGGCCCAGGAACAGGAAGCTGCCCAGGGGGCGGTTGGGATCCTGGATGCCGGCGCGGCTGCGAAGGATAGCCTCGCAGACCTTGGTCACGGCTTCGTCCTGGCCAATGACCCGCTGGTGCAGTACGTCCTCCAGGTGCAGGAGCTTTTCGCGCTCGCCCTCCATGAGCTTTTGCACGGGGATGCCCGTCCAGCGGCCCACGATGCGGGCGATTTCCTCCTCGGTGACCTTGTCGCGCAGCAGGCTGTTTTCGCCCTTGGACTTTTCGGCGACAGACTCCTCCTGCGCCAGCTCCTTTTGCAGGCGGGGCAGCTCGCCGTATTTCAGCTCGGCGGCGCGGTTCAGGTCGTAGGCGCGCTCGGCTTTCTCGATGTCAGCGTTGACACGCTCGATGTCTTCGCGAAGCCTGGTGACCTTGGCGATGGCGTTCTTCTCATTTTCCCAGCGGGCCTTCATTTCGCTGAAGGTCTCCCGCTGACCGGCCAGCTCCGATTGGACTTCAGCCAGATGGGCCTGGGTGATGGCGTCGTCGTCCTTCTTCAGGGCGGCCTCCTCGATCTCCAGCTGCATGATGCGGCGGCGGATGTCGTCCAGCTCGGTGGGGAGGGAGTCGATCTCCGTGCGGATCATGGCGCAGGCCTCGTCCACCAGGTCGATGGCCTTGTCGGGCAGGAAGCGGTC
>SVGJ01000062.1 GCA_015056415.1 Clostridiales bacterium | reverse complement strand
ATCACGCGGACTTCGCGGTCCCGGATCTCCTCGTTGATCATCAGATCGATTGCGATAACCATACACCTCCAAATCTCTGTTTGACCCTCCGGCGCAAACGAAAAGCGACGGATCGCCGACCCGTCGCTACATGAACACATTCGCTTTCCAAGAGGAAAGGATGCCATGATACCCGGCAGCGTGAGCCGCTCAAGGTGAGAGACGGGCAAGCCTCTACTTCAAACACAGGTATGATACCACACCTCCGGGGCGTTGTCAACCATTTCCGTGAACTTTTTCCCTGCGTTTTAAACAAGCAAAAAACTTGACGGCGTATCACCGGGGGCATACAATAATGTGGAATATTTTCTTGGAGGTGCGTCATGGACAAGCGCCTGTGCGATATGACGCTGGAGGAGATCCTGCGGCCCGAAGGACACGACTGCTCCTGCGGAAAGCATCACGCCTGCGAGCTGAAGTACATGAAGGTCGGCAAGGGCGTTCTGGCTTGCCTGCCGGAGGGCATGGCGGCCATTGGCGTGAAAAAGCCCTTTGTGGTTATGGACGCCAACACGAAAAAAGCCGCCGGCGACCGGGTGGAGGCGCTCCTGCGTCAGGCTGGCATACCCTATACGGCCTTTGTGTTTCCCGGCGAAGGACGCATGGAGCCTGACGAGCATGCCGTGGGCAGCCTGATCATGGCGTTTGACCCCGGCTGCGATGTGCTGCTGGCTGTGGGCAGCGGCGTGATCAACGATTGCTGCAAGGTGGCCGCCAAGGCATGCCGCCTGCCCAGCATGGTGGTATGCACCGCCCCCAGCATGGATGGCTATGCCTCCAACTCATCCTCCATGATCCAGAACAGGGTGAAGGTCAGCCTGTATAACGGATGCCCCCAGGTGATCATCGCCGATACGGACATTCTCAAAACCGCGCCGGATATCATGCTCCGGGCGGGATTGGGCGATATGCTGGCCAAGTATGTCTCCGTGTGCGAGTGGCGCATCAGCCATCTGGTCTACGGCGATCCCTACTGCGAGGAGATCGCCGGTCTGGTCCGGGCCAGCCTGAAGAAGATTGTTGCCCATGCCGATGGTCTCATGCGCCGCGAGGACGAGGCGCTGGCCGCTGTGGTGGAGGGCCTGGTGCTTTCGGGCGTTTCGATGGCCTTTGCCCAGATCAGCCGCCCCGCCAGCGGACTGGAGCACTATTTCTCGCACCTGTGGGAAATGCAGGCGCTGCGGGGGAATATCCCCTCCGACCTGCATGGCATTCAGGTGGGCGTGGGTACGCTTTTGACGCTGTGGATATATGAAAATATTCTCAATATGGACGCTGTCGACGTGGAAAAGGCCCGCCGGGCTATGACGGATTTCTCGCAGGAGCAATGGACAGAGCGGGCGCGGCGCATCTTCGGCGGCATCGCGCCGGAGATCCTTGCCCTGGAGGAAAAGGCCCGCAAGAACGATCCAGCCCGGCACGAAAAGCGGCTGCGGATCATTGCGCAGAAGTGGCCTGAGATCCGGCGGATCATCGAGGAAGAGCTGCCAAGCCGTGAAAGCATCCTGCGCTTGATGAAGGACTGCGGCTTGCCCCTGACGCCCGCCGACCTGAAGCTGTCCGCTCAGGATACGGTGGACGCGCTGCTGGGCAGCAGGGATATCCGGGACAAATACCTGACCAGCAGCCTGCTGTGGGATCTGGGTATGCTGGAGGAGACCGCGGAAAAGCTGCGGGCTGTGTGTGAGTAAGGAGGAAATATAAATGAAGTACGTACTGATCATCGGCGACGGCATGAGCGACGACGCCATTCCGGAGCTGGGCGGCAAAACGCCCCTGGAGTATCTTGATCTGCCCTATATGGGCGTGCTGGCCGGAAGCGAGGTGGGCCGGTGCCAGACGGTGCCCGCGGGTGTGCCCGCCGGCAGCGACACCGCCATTCTGAACATCTTCGGCAACGATCCCCGGGATTGCTATACCGGCCGCAGCGTGCTGGAGGCCGCCGGCGTGGACGTGACGCTCCAGCCCGGCGAGGTCTCCATGCGCGTGAACCTGTGCGCCGTGGAAGAGATCGGCGCCGAGCTGATCATCCACAGCCACAACGGCGGCAATATCGAGGGCGACGAGGCTGAGACCCTCATGAACGATCTGATCGCCGATCCCCGCTTCAGGGCCGCTGCCGAAAAGGTACAGCTGTACATCCATGTGAGCCGTACCTTCCGGCACATCGGCGTGTTCGGCAATGTGGCGGCGGACGCCGTCTTCCATACCACCGAGCCCCACAACGTGCTGGAGCAGGACGTGGGCAAGCATTACCCCACCGGCGCTTATGCTGCTGAGATCACCCAGCTGATGCAGGTCAGCTATCAGGTGCTGAAGGATCACCCCGTCAACCAGGCGCGCATCGCCCGCGGTCAGCTGCCCGCCAATATGATCTGGCCCTGGGGCGCCGGCCGTGCCATGCTGCTGCCCGATTTCCAGGAGAAGTACGGCAAAAGCGGCGTTGTTATCAGCGCTGTGCCGCTGGTATGGGGCATCGCCACCCTGATGGGGCTGCCCCATCCCCATGTACCCGGCGCCACCGGCGATCTGGATACCAACTACGCCGGCAAGGTGCAGACCGCCGTGGACGCCCTGCGCGATGGCGCGGACTTTGCCGCCATCCACGTGGAAGCCCCCGACGAGATGACCCACGCCGGTGACCTTAACAAGAAGCTGGAGGCCATCCGCCTGCTGGACAGCGAGGTGGTCAAGCCCCTGCTGGAGAAGCTCCCCGAGCTGGGCGACTTCCGCATCCTGATGCTCTCCGACCACAAGACGCTGATGTCTACCCGCACCCATGACGGCAAGCCCGTCCCCTTCGCCATCTACGACAGCCGCACCCCCGGCACTCCTTCCCGCCTGGACGAAGCCACCGCCGCCCAGGGCGTATGGGTCGCCGAAGGCTGCGACATCATGGCCCGCCTGCTGGAAGTGTAAAGAGAAAGAAGCAAACTTCGCGTCGCGGTGCGCCTGTCGCGCACCGTGACCCCTGCTCGCAGACCGCCCAGCACCACCCTCCCCGAATGGGATTCTTAAGGGTCGAAGACCCTTAAGCGGGTTGTCAGGGCAGCGCCCTGACCGGAGACCAGAGGCAGAGCCTCTGGTCAGCTGTCGGCGGCTTCGAGCCACTGGGAGAGGAGATCCTGGTTGTCGAAGGCTTTGCCGGGGCGGATCTCTTCCTGATAGGAATCAGGCAGGTCGCTGATGGGAATGTCAAGCGCTTCCACCAGGGCCAGGGCGTCGCCGTATTTGTTCTGGAAGACGCACAGCATGCCGCTTTCATCCGGCATGAGGATCATATGCTCAGGGCAGTACATATCGAGGGAGCGTTCCATGTCCACCTCCGTGGCGGAAAAGCTCGTCACCTGCCAGCCGTCGTAGGCGGCTTCCAGATCAGCGCGGGTCTTGCCGTTAAGATCCGGCGGCAGGGTCTGGCGGCGGGTCATGGCGTGGCCGCAGGGCGTGTAGGTGAGATGCTGCACCATGGCACAGTTCTCAGCGAGTGTCAGCGTGGAGTCCTGGCCCGCCTGGGCTGCGTCGGGCTCCGGAGCCGAGGCGCCGCGGGGCGTCAGCCCTACGATGAGCAGCAGCGCCATGCCCAGCAGCGTCAGGGCGCCAAGGATGATCTGCCGGCGGTCGATCAGCGCCTTTACCTGGGGCTTTTCGGGTTGTTTGTCCCATTGTCGCATACATATCGCTTCCTTTTCAGCATGATGCCTTATTCTGCCTGAAAAGGAGGCGGATTATTCTTTTGCTGGAAGGATCGTGGAAGAATGTATCAGGCTGTTCTGTTTGACCTGGACGGCACCCTGACCAACACCCTGGAGGATATCGCCTTTGCCATGAACCGGGCCCTGCGGCTGCACGGCCTGCCAGAGCATCCCGTGGACGCCTACCGCTATATGGTGGGCGATGGCGCGAAGGTGCTGGCACAGCGCGCGGCAGGGGATCGCGGGGAACTGGCGGAGGACGTGCGCCAGACGTATCAGGCCTACTATCAGGAGCACAACCTGGATCGAACCCGGCCCTACGAGGGCATTCCGGAATTGCTGGCGGCTCTGCGGAGGCGCGGTGTGAAGCTGTGCGTGTTCTCCAACAAGCCCCATGCGGATACCTGCCGGGTGGTGAAGCATTTCTTCCCGGAGATCGATTTTGATGTGGTACGCGGTCAGCTGGAGGGCGTACCCGTGAAGCCCGATCCTGCCGGCGCGCTGGCGGCGGCTGAGGACATGGGCGTCCCGCCGGAAAACTTCCTGTACCTTGGCGATACGGATGTGGACATGATCTGCGCACACCGGGCCGGGATGCATCCGGTGGGTGTAGCCTGGGGCTTCCGCACGGCTGAAGAGCTGCTGAACGCCGGCGCGGAACGGCTGATACAACATCCAATGGAATTGATTATGTAACATATTTGTCACAAAGCTTTACAAAATCTATATATTCTGCTATACTCACCATTGAAAAAACACCAATGGGAGGTATCCGGCATGAGTAAGCGGAAGTTATGGCGCGGACTGATCCTGACGGTGATGCTCGCGTCTTTTTGCGCGTCCGCCTTTGCCGCCAGCTATACAACTCTACGCTACCGCGATTCAGGCAGCGCCGTTCTGAAAATGCAACAGGCGCTGGTGAGCCTGGGCTACAGCACCGGCGGTACGGACGGCAAATTCGGCGCCGCCACGGAAAAGGCCGTGCGGCAGTTCCAGAAGGATAACGGCCTGACGGTGGATGGCCTGGCCGGCAGCGCCACGCTGACGCTGCTCTATGCCCAGGCAGACGGCACCGTGTCCAAGCCCAGCTCCGGGAACAGCGGCAGCAGTAACAGCAGCAACAGCAACTCTTCCTCCGGAAGCTATTTCAGCGGTAATTACGCCACGTTGAAGTATGGCTCCCAGGGCGACCGCGTGAAGCTCCTGCAGAAGGCGCTGAACGACCTGGGCTTTTCCGCCGGCAGCGCCGATGGCAAGTTCGGCGCGGGCACCCAGCGCGCGGTGGTGCAGTTTCAGCAGGCCAACGGCCTGGACGCCGATGGTCTGGCGGGCAGCAAGACCCTCAAGAAGATCGAGTCGCAGCTGAAGGGCGATACCGGCGACGGCTCTTCCTCCGGTACGACCAGCACCCCCGACACGGGTACTTCGGGCGGCTCCTCCGGCAGCGGCGACAGCGATTACACCATCCCCAGCCGTACCCTGCGCAAGGGCTCTCAGGGCGATGACGTGAAGAGCGTGCAGTCCCGCCTGAAGGAGCTGGGATACTATTCCGGCAGCGTGGACGGCAGCTACGGCAGCGGCACCATGGCGGCAGTGAAGTCCTTCCAGAGCAAGAACGGCCTGAGCGCCGACGGCCTGGCGGGGAGCAAGACTTATAAGATCCTTTTCTCCGACAGCGCCAAGGCTGCCGGCAGCACGGTGATCACCCCCGTGCCTGACGATGACGACGATGACTACACCATCCCCGGCCGTACCCTGCGCAGGAACGACACCGGCGAGGATGTGAAGGACCTGCAGCAGCGCCTGAAGGACCTGGGCTATTATACCGGTCTGGTGGACGGCAGCTTCGGCGCGGGTACCGCCAACGCGGTGGTGGCTTTCCAGCAGCAGCATGGCCTGACGGCCGACGGCGTGGCAGGCACCAAGACCTACAAGATCCTCTTCAGCGACAAGGCGGAGCAGGCGGACAAGGTGGAGGAGGAAGAGCCCGCGGTCGATCAGCCCACCGCCTCCGAGCCTTCGGGCGGATGGAAAACCCTGCGCCGGGGCAGCACCGGCGCCCAGGTCAAGCAGCTGCAGCAGGCTTTGGCCCAGCTGAATTACCCCGTGGGCGTCTCCAGCGAGGATGGCTACGTCTTCAACTACACCACGCAGTGGGCGGTGGAGTGCTTCCAGCGCCGCAACGGAATCACCGCCGATGGCGTGGCGGGCGCTTCGACCCTGGCCAAGCTCTACGGCGGCAAGGCTGTGGCAGCGGATACCACCCTTTCCACCACGGTGGTCAAGGGCGTGGCTCCCGGCGGCGCCAATCTGGAGCTGATGCACTGGTTCGACGACATCAAGCCTTATCTGCAGCGCAACCGCGACTTTACCGTGTATGAGCCGGTATCCGGCAAGCAGTGGAAGATGCGTATGTACTCCGCCGGCAACCATGCCGACTCCGAGCCCCTGACCAAGGCGGACTCGCAGACCATGTATGAGGTGTGGGGCAACAAGTGGTCCTGGGACGAGAAGCCTGTGTACGTGCGTCTGGCCAACGGCACCTGGGTCATCGCTTCCATGCCCAATATGCCCCACCTGTCCGGCAGTATCGGTGATAATGGCTTCGACGGTCATACCTGCGTGCATTTCCCCCGCACCATGACCGAGGTACAGAAGAACGATCCCAAGAACGCCGCGCGCCACAACCGCGACATCCGCATCCATTGGCGGAAGCTCACGGGCGAGGATATCCCGTGGTAAGCGCTGCGCATTCCTCAAAGTGACAAAGCCACTTTGAGGAGGGTCGCGCTCCGTCACTGTGGGTTAAAGCCCACGGCCGTTCCTTCGCGTGAAGAATGTTTTCGGCAGAGCTGAAAACGCCCCGCCCCGTCGGCAAAGCCGCCGGATGCGAATACAGTCGGAGGGTTTGCGAACCCTCCGACTCCTCCGGGGATTGTTGCTCCTCCAAGCCTGGAGGAGCTTTTGTTACATATGTTAATGGAAGTTATTTCCGCTCTCCTGCGTTAGATGGGAAGAGGTGAGACAGTAATGAAGAAACTTCTGGTGCTGCTTCTGGTGACGCTGTGGCCTGCCATGGCTGCCTGCGGCGAAGCCTGGACGGTCGAAACGGACGATAATCCCATCTACCATATCGAGACCTTTGACGAGACGTTGCCGGAAGAGGCGCGGCAGGCGCTGGCTTCCACTCCCTTCGCGGGGGATGCCAGCATTCGCGGTGTGCTGATCAACGAGGCAAACAAGGAGTATCCGGAAATGAACCGGCAGATGCTCCTGATGGCGCTGGAGCATGAGGGAACGACCCTTCTGGTGCATGGCACAGCATTGCCGGACACAGGCTGGGAGGTCTGGGTGGCCTCGGACACCTTTCTGCGGGCAGGGGAGGACTTTGCCATCAGCGCCCGCCCCAGATACAACAGCCTGGGTCAGGTCGTTATGGTGTGGCCTACCATTGAATATGGGCAGGAGATCTTCTACATCGGCGGATATGAGGGCAGCAGCTATGTATACCTCTATTCCCATCTGGATGAGCAGCAAAACGGCGTGCAGATTTCCACCAACTATCCTGAGAGGGCTTACAGCCTTGCGCCGGTGCAGAATGGAAAACCCGGCGACACGGACAGCTATTGGGTGGGCCGGCCCGCGCGGCTGGATATCATCAGCGCGGCGGAGTTCCCCAACACCCGGGAGAAACTGCAGGCGCTGGATAACACCCCGTGGAGCGGCGTGGGCGGTACTTATGTCTATGCTGCTCATTTGCGGGAAAAGCCCACGGGCAAATCCAGAAGCCTGGGCACGTACCGATGGGCGATCGGCGAGAAGCTGGGCAGCGCGCCGGGGATTGATTTCCCCTGGTATCAGCTGCGCATCGGCGATACGGTGGGCTGGATGAGCGGCGCATATGTCATCGACGACCACGGGCAGGCGCAGCCGCCGGCTGTTGCGAAGAGCAGCAGAGAGATCGGCCTGTACCTGTCCCCCGATGGCGAGGTGAAGCAAACCCTGCCCGCGGGCATGACCATGCAGATCCTCGCGGACTGCAATGGCTGGTACCATGTGGTGCTGCCGGAGGAAGGGGATCCCTGGGAGCTGGCGGCCAGCGGAACCTTCGGCTATGTGCGCATGGGCGATGTTACGGAATACGCCACGCTGCTGAACATGAAATACGGCGTCCCCGCGCGAAAAAAGTGATCCGGAGTTCAAAAAAACCATGGATCTGTCAAGAAAAAAGCCTTGACAGATCCTTTCTTTGCGATTATAATAGCACAGGTGTCAACCGAAACACCTTGACGCGGAGGATGCAGACATGGATACGCGGGGAAATGACGAGATCGGCCGCAAGGTCGAGTTGGCCTGGCTCGCGGCGTTCTATGGCGGTATGCTCACCGAAAAGCAGCGCCTGGTGCTCCAGCTGCATTGCGAGGAGGATATGTCCCTGGGGGAGATCGCCCAGGAGGCAGGCGTGAGCCGTCAGGGTGTGCACGATATGCTGAGTCGCGCAGCCGGCAAGCTCTTCGATATGGAAGAAAAGCTGGGCATGGCCGCCCGATTCACCCGCATGGGGGAGGGGCTGGAAAAGTGCCGCGCCGCCCTGCGGGAGAAGCGCTATGACGAGGCGGAGCAGCTGCTGGAAGCGCTGATCCGGCTGGATCAGGAGGAAAGCAATGGCCTTTGAGGGCTTGAGTGAAAAGCTGCAGGGCGCCCTGCGGAAAATGACCGGCAGGGGCAAACTGACCGAGCAGAACGTCAAGGAAGGTATGCGCGAGGTGCGCATGGCGCTCCTTGAGGCCGACGTCAACTACGCCGTCGCCAAGGATTTTATCAAAAAGGTCACCGAGCGGTGCGTGGGCCAGGAGATCCTGTCCTCCCTCACCCCCGGCCAGCAGGTCATCAAGATCGTCAATGAGGAGATGACCGCGCTGATGGGCGGCGCCAATGCCCGCCTGACATGGTCCTCCAGTCCGCTGACGGTTTATATGCTCTGCGGCCTGCAGGGCGCCGGTAAGACCACCATGGCCGCCAAGCTGGCCGGCTACCTGGCCAAGCAGGGCAAGAAGCCCATGCTGGCCGCCTGCGATATCTACCGCCCCGCCGCTATCAAGCAGCTGCAGGTGGTGGGCGAGCAGGTCAAGGTGCCCGTCTTTGAGAAGGGCACGCAGGATCCCGTTAAGACCGCCAAAGAAGCTGTGGAGTATGCCCGCTACTACCAGCGTGATGTGCTGATCATCGATACCGCCGGCCGTCTCCATATCGATACCGAGCTCATGGACGAGCTGGCCCGCATCAAGGAAACCGTCAAGCCCCAGGAGATCCTGCTGGTGGTGGACGCCATGACCGGTCAGGACGCTGTGAACGTGGCCCAGTCCTTCAACGAGAAGCTGGCCAT
>SVGJ01000019.1 GCA_015056415.1 Clostridiales bacterium | reverse complement strand
GGCCGGATGATGATCCGCATCAACCACGAGTGCTGCGGCACCTGGTTCCAGCACAACAAGCGCTATACCTACGAGCAGGTGGGCGCGTTCTTTGTGCGCTTTGCGAAGATCCTCAACGAGGAAGCCCCCAACGTGAAGACCATCTTCTGCGGCGGCTGGGGCAAGAGCGACGGCCACGTGGAAAAGGAAGAGGCCTTCAAGGATTGCTATGCCGCCTCCGACCTGTGGAGCTGCGACGGCTATCCGGCCCTGCACTACGGCTGGCCCTATGACGTTGCCGAGGTGGGCGGCGGCCGCTACAAGGCTGATTCCATCGGCATGATCGTGGATCAGTTCATCCGCACCCACAAGCGCGCCGTTGAGCTGGCAGGCGAGAGCAAGCCCATGATCACCGCCGAGTTCAACACCGATGGCGACGTCACCGGCCCCTGCATGCAGGGCGAGTCCGTGGTGCGCTTCGCCCATTACTGGCGCGATAACAAGGTGGACTGGTTCAAGGGCATCAGCCTGTATCAGTTCCGTGACCGCGGCCGCCTGGGCCTGGAGATCGAGGATCCCAACAACAAGGCCGTTGGCATTGAGCAGCCCATGCTGGCCCAGTACCGCGACCAGGTGCTCTATGATCCCTGGTTCATGCCCGAGATGAACGAGGACGTGGAGGAAGCCGCCTTCCCCGTGGAAATGCGCTGGGGCGGCTCCGAGGACGCCGAGGGCATTGCCATCCCCATCGAGTTCGAGGGCAATCCCGAGTTCTGCGAGATGACCGTGGAGCAGGAGATCGGCCTGATGGTGGAGCTGAACGGCCGCTGGTTCTACAAGGCCCCGAAGACCAAGACCATCGACATGATGAGCGCCTTCTTCGATAAGCCCCTGGAGGGCCCTGTCACCATGACCATGAAGGTGTTCGCGCCCCCTGCTGACGGCCTGAACGTGGACGACGGCAGCGTGGACTGGGATATCAACTACCGCACCGTGCTGGAAAAGGCGCCTGAGATGCGTATCCGCTATGAGGTGCCCGGCGTGGTTGGCTAAACAAAACGGATCCCACGATTTCCTTGCGCTGGAGATCGTGGGATCGTTTTTTATTTCAGCTTGCGGGGATCCAGGGTGAGCTTCATCAGCCCGTGCTGATTGCAATAGCAGTAGATCTCGCCCCGGCCATGGGAAAAGAACCGGGCTTCCGCACTGCCCTCGGGGTAGAGCTTGACCATGTCAAAGCGGCTGTCCGTAACAAAGGCGATGAAGGAGATGTAGTGCGTCTTGCTCATGGGATGTCGCAGGGTCACGTAGTAATCGCCATCGGTGCGGGCGACCTGAATGGCGTGGTTTTCATCGGGTTCCTCGGCCTCCAGCGGGGGCAGGGTGACGCCGCAGCAGCTGATGACTGCTCCGCCGGCGGCGTGGATCACATTGCCGCAGATGGGGCAGACGTAAAGCCTGGAGCGCTTCATGTTGCAGGAGCGGTTGGCGTTGGTGACGCATTCGCCGCTGAACAGTTCGATCACGGAGATCTTCAGCGCGTTGGCGAGGGGCTCGATCAGCGAAATGTCGGGCAGGCCTTTGGCGGTCTCCCATTTGGAAATGGTCTTGTCGCTGACGCACAGCCTGAGGGCAAGCTCCGCCTGGGTCAGCCCCGCCGCCTCCCGCAGACGCCTGATCGTAGCTCCGGTGATATAGTGATCCATGATGCTCCACCTTCCTTTCGTGCTCCATCATACACGGAATGGATCGGGGTGACAACCTGCGCAGCGTAGAGAAAGGGCCGGCGCCCGTCAGGCGCCGGCCCTTTGCCGTGCGGGGTTAGTCGAGCCGCAGGATGGCTTCCATCAGGCGGCGGGCGCTGGTGCGGACGCACTCAGGATCCAGCTTGCCTTCCAGGATCATCTTCAGGGTGTTCTCGGGGTTGCCCTTGGGCATCTTGATGTCGTTGCCGGCGGCGATCTCCTTGTAGTGAGTGCCGTTGGTCCACCAGTCGGTGGTGACAACGCCCCTGAAGCCCCATTCACCGCGGAGAATGTCGGTAAGCAGGTCGCGGTTCTCGGAGGCGCGGATACCGTTGATGATGTTGTAGGAGGTCATCAGCGTGATGGGCTGAGCTTCCTTCACGGCGATCTCAAAGCCCTTGAGGTAGATCTCGCGCAGGGCGCGCTCGGAGAGGCGGGAATCGCTGTCGCGGCGGTTGACCTCCTTGTTGTTGCAGGCGAAGTGCTTCACAGAGGTGGCGACGCCCTGGCTCTGTACGCCCTTCACCATGGCGGTGGCCATACGGCCGGCCACCAGGGGATCCTCGGAATAATACTCGAAGTTGCGGCCGCACAGGGGATTGCGGTGGATGTTCATGGCGGGGGCGAGCCAGCTGCCGATGCCGTTTTCCTTCACTTCCAGGGCGGCGGCGACGCCGATGCGTTCCACCAGCTCCTCGTTCCAGGAGCAGGAGAGCAGCGTGGCGCAGGGGAAGGCAGTGGTGTTCACGCCGCACTGGGGCTGGATGCGCAGGCCGGCAGGGCCGTCGGCGGTCATCACATTGGGGATGCCGTGGCTGTCCAGGCCGCCGATGCCCCAGGTGTTGGCGATGCCGCGGTTGGGCTGGCCGCCCAGCAGGCACACCATCTGCTCAATGGAGAGGGTCTCCATGAAGGCATCCAGGGTGATCTTGCCCTCGGCCACGTCCATCAGGGTGTATTCGGCCCGCTGGAAGTTGGGCAGGGCGTTGAACTTCATTTCGGTGGGCGGGGTGCTTTCCGGCACGTCGGGGTTGATCTCCGGCTTGGGCAGGGCGGGGAGATTCTCCACCTCGCCGCGGGTACCGTCGGCCTTGAGACGCCAGGTCAGCTGGCGGGGCTGGCAGCGGGCGGTGAGCTGCTCCAGCACCTGATCCTCTTCCAGGGTGTAGGTATAGGCCAGTTTCACACAATCGCGGACGCTGCTGCCCACATGGAAGAAGTATTCGCCCTTCTCCAGCACCCAGGCGGACTTGCTCACCGCGCCGATATCATCATAGCTGGCGAAGGTGTAGGGGGTGAAGGAGATGGTCACCTCTTCGCTCTGGCCGGCCTGGAGCAGCGCCGTCTTGGCGAAGCCTGCCAGCACGCGGGCGGGCTTGCCCAGCTTACCCTGGGGCGCCTCGCAATAGACCTGCACCACCTGCTTGCCGGCAACGTTGCCGGTGTTGGTCACCCTGGCGGTGACGGTGATCTTACCGCCATCGGCGCGGGCAGCGGCGTTGGAGATCTCAAAGGTGGTGTAGCTCAGGCCGTAGCCGAAGGGATAGCTCACCTTCTCGGCCGCGCCGGGGATGGTCTCGAAGTAGCGGTAGCCGACGAAGATATCCTCGTTATAGGTGACGTAATCCTCGGACTCGTTGAAGGTATCGGAGGAGGGATAGGCGGCGAAATTCACCGCGAAGGTGTCCGTCAGACGGCCGGAGGGGCAGGCGTCGCCGCAGAGGATGTCCGCCGTGGCCAGGCCGCCCTCGATGCCCGCCTGCCATGCCAGCAGGGAGGACTGGATCTTGGCGTTATCCTTGAACCAGAGGGTGTCCATCATACCGCCGGTGTTCAGCACCACGGCGATGCGGGGGAAGGCGGCCTGCACGGCCTGCACCATGGCCTCCTCCTCATGGCTGAGGTAGAAATCGCCGTCATAGGGCGCGCCAGTGCGGTCCCAGCCCTCGCCGGAGAAGCGGCACAGGGTGATGACGGCGGTATCGGTAAAGGCACGGGCCTGCTCCAGCAGCTCGGCGGGAACAGCGGCCTCGGGGCAGCGGCCGGGCTCGGCGCCCTGGGCATACTGCTCCTTCATGTAAGCGGAGTAATAGTCGTTCAGGGGGGCGAAGAGCTCCACCTTGCCCTCTTCCTGCTTGATGCGCAGGCCGTCCAGCAGGCTGCGGATATAGCTGACCGTCACATCGCCGGAACCGCCGCCGCCCTTGACGTAGTCGACCGTGCCCTTGCCGAACAGGGCCAGCTTCGTACCCTTGGCGAAGGGCAGGAGCTTCTCGTCGTTCTTCAGGAGCACCATGCCTTCGCAGCCGGCTTCACGGCACAGGGCGATGTGCTTCTCACAGGCGGTGACGCGCTGACCGTTCTCGCCGATGGGGGTGGGGGGCATATAGCGGATGCGCTGCCATTTGGGGAAAGTAGTCATAGGTCGATCCTCCTTTGGTGTATGTGGAAAGCCGGGTTATTTGCAGATCGGGTATCGTGATTACCTGCATTGTAGCGGAAAGTATTGGGAAAATCAAGATGAAAAATCGCCGCCGGAGAAGGAATCTTCCGGCAGCGGGGGGGGGAACGGGGGGGTCATCCGGTGGTCAGGCATATATCCGAGAAGGTCACACTGGCGTTGCGCGCGGCGTAGAAGCCTACGTAGACGTGCTCCGGGTCGATGGAGGTGAGCGCGTAGTCGAAGCCGGCGGAGACGGGGGCGTTATCACCGTAGCGCAGGGCGAAGCCGTCGGCGGTGGCGGCGAGATGCAGCTTCAGGGTGTCGCCGGGACCGTAGACGGCGGTGGCGGCGGGGCCGTTGAACAATTCGCCGGATTTCCGGCCGAAGCAGTTGTACGCACCCTGGCTGCGGGAGCCCGCGGCCACGTAATCGCCCATGGTCGCGCTTACGCAGGCATCGATGTAGAGATCGTCGCGGGCCATGAGGCCGAAGCTTACCTGATTGTTGGCAAAGAGGGCGTTCACCGTGGCGGTGGCGGTGAGCGTGAAGGGCGTGCCTGCGGGCAGGGCGGTGTAGTAGAAGATCATGCCGTCGGTGGTGGCGGCGATCTTGCCGCAGTTGTCCCTTACGCAAAGGGTCAGGGCGTCGCCCCGGATGGCGGCGGTAAAGCTGCCGCCCAGCGCCTTGCTGTTATCGCCTATGTCGCCGAAAACGGAGCCGTGCCACACATGCCCCTGCCCATCGGTGAAGGCAGGCCAGCTGGCGGAGACGGCTGTGGGCGGCTGATAGATCACGGGGACGTAATCCGGATTGATGGCGGCGGCGAAGTCATGCTCATGGGCAGGGGCGGATACGCCGGGCTTCAGGCATCCGGCGAAAACGTCTCTGCCAAGATCGGCGATGAGCCAGGCGTGCATCTTCGCACCATAGGAGCTGGTGTGGGTCTTGTCCAGGGCGGTGGGGATAAGGCGTCCGCCCTCTGCTCTGGCGCCGTTGAAGGCATGGAGCCACCGGGCGTCATCGCCCAGGGTGATGTTCATGGCGATGGTGGCGCGGGTCAGGTCGATGCAGGGGACGTCCAGGGTGGCACACATATCGCGGATGGCCTGGGCATAATTGCCGCCGGGGTAGGTCCTGCCGCCGATGACGGCGTCCCCGGTGATGTGGCCGGACTCGCTGAGGTAGGATTCGGCGGTGTTGCTGTCCGTCAGACGGGCGATGGGGGTGACCACAACGGGGATCACGCCGGCATCCCGCGCGGGCCGGATGTAGTTGATATACAGGCTGTGGGCGAAGCTGCCCGCGGTGAGATGGTCGCCGTTGGGGTCGGTGAAGCGGGCCTCCTCGGTCTTCTGGTCGTTATGGCCGAAGCCGATGAGCAGGTAGCTGTCCCGGCCCGCTCTGCCCATGGCGGGAACATCGGCGCTGCCCTTCAGCAGCGTGTGATACTCGGGCATGGTGGTGAAGTCCTTCGAGGAAGCGCCGGAACGGGCCAGGTTGTATACATCGGCGCGCAAATAGCGGCTGAGCTGCTCGCCCCAGCCCTGGCGGGGGATGTAATAGTTATCGTCAAAGCCGGAGACGGTGGAATCGCCCACCACCCAGATGGCGGCTCTGGGGGTGGCGGAGAGCTCCGGATGTGCAAACCGGTCGTCGGTCATGGAAGGATCACCATCCTGGCTGAAATTTTGCCCGCGCTGTGTGCGGACAGCGTTCATGCGACCATTGTACCAGATTTCCGGCGTGTTTCAAGTGGATTCCGCGCCGTGGGCGGCCTGTTTGCCCGGGCGCTGACGTCCCCCAGCGCAGTTTTCGTAAAAATTTCGTTGCGGGAGCAACGGTTGCGTTCTTGTGTTTTTTTGCAGACTGTGATAGAATCCAAGCAACCAATGGGTAAAACATCTTTCAACAACAGAAATGCGAGGAAGCAGCATGAACAGCAAGAAGGAACATGGCTTTATCCTGAATAAAAAGAAAGGGTATTTCCAACATCATGGCGTGGACGTAATGGCCTTTGACGACATCTATCCCGCGGGCCATCAGAGCGGCGTGAGCATCCTGATGCATGGCCACCGCGTGGCCACCAACGGCGATATCCGCTTCGAGCAGACCCCCGGCCAGTGGCAGCCCCTGCCCAAGCAGGGCGAGCGCAAGCTGAGCACGGAGGAGAGCACCATCGCCACCGCGCTGCACTATCCGGATATGGAGTGGCACCTGCGGGGCTTCAACCCCATGATCTACCCGGATTACGAGTTTGATTACACCGTCACCGTGAAGGGCGAGGGCGACGCAGTGCGCGTCACCGTGGACCTGGACAAGCCCATCCCCCAGGAGTACGTGGGCAAGATGTGCTTCAACCTGGAGCTGTTCCCCGGCGAGCTGTTCGGCAAGCCCTGGATCATGGACGGCAAGCAGGGCATCTTCCCCCAGCAGCCCAACGGCCCCACCATGAATATGCCCACCAATTACGACAAGACCGCCACCCTGAAGCCCAGGGAGGGCATCATTGCCGACCGCGCGCATCTCTCCGGCGACAATAAGGGCTACAGCCCCATCATTGCCGATGACATCATCGCCGAGCCCTATGCCGTGGGCCGCCGCTTCACCGTGCGTCCCGATGACGCGCTGAACCGCTTCACCATCGAGACGAAGACCTCTGACCTGAAGCTCTACGATGGCCGCATGAACCACAACAACGGCTGGTTCGTCATCAGCTCCGAGGTGCCCGCCGGCATGGACAAGGCCGCCATTGAGTGGGTCATCACCCCCCATGTGGAGGAAAGCTGGCTCTACCAGCCTGTGGTGCAGGTGTCCCAGGTGGGCTATATGCCTGGCCAGCCCAAGGTGGCGATGATCGAAATGGACAGCCGGGACGAGCGCCGGGAGAACGTGGAGCTCTACCGCATCGGCGAGAACGGCCCGGAACTGGTATGCTCCGGAAAGGGCAAGATGTGGGGCCAGTTCCTGCGCTACAACTACCTGCAGTTTGATTTCTCTGCCGTGAAGGAGGAAGGCTTGTATCAGGTCTGCTACGGCGGATCGAAATCTGCCGTCTTCCGCATCGCCGAGGATGTGTATGACCGCGGCGTGTGGCAGCCTGTGCTGGAGTACTTCCTGCCGGTGCAGATGTGCCATATGCGCGTGAACGAGAAGTACCGCGTGTGGCATGGCCTCTGCCATGATGATGACGCCCGCATGGCGCCCGTGAACTTCAACCATGTGGACGGCTACCTCCAGGGCCCCTCCACCATGACCAGGTATAACCCCGGCGACCAGGTGCCCGGCCTGAACGTGGGCGGCTGGCACGACGCCGGCGACTTTGACCTGCGTGTGGAATCCCAGGCAGGCGAGGCGTATATCCTCACCCTGGCCTACGAGGCCTTCAATGTGAATTACGACGCCACCACCATCGACCAGGAGCGCAAGATCACCGAGATCCACCAGCCCGACGGCAAGAACGATATCCTCCAGCAGATCGAGCACGGCGCGCTGACCGTGATCGCCGGCTGGAAGGCGCTGGGCAGGCTGTATCGTGGCATTATCGCCAATGACCTGCGCCAGTATGTCATGCTGGGCGACGCCTCCAACATGACCGATAATATCAAGGGCGGCGCGGATGATCGCTGGGTCTTCACCGAGGACAACCCCTTCCGCGAGCTGACCACCGCCGCCCAGCTGGCTGGCGTGTCCCGTGCGCTGAAGGGCTTCAACGACCAGCTCTCCGCCGACGCGCTGCAGGCTGCCCGCGAGCTTTATGAGATCACCGACGCTGCCCGCAATGATCTTGCCCGGGGCGCCAAGGTGCATGCCGCGGCAGAGCTGCTCATCACCACCGGTGAAGAGAAGTACCGCGCCCACCTGCTGGCAGAGAAGGACTTTACCATCGGGGAGATCAAGCGTCTGGGCTGGATCGTCGCCCGGGTGGTGAAGCTGGTGGACGATGCGGACTATACCGCCGCCATCCGCGAGGCCATGGTGCAGGTGAAGGCTGGCATGGACGAAATGAGCGCCGAGACTCCCTACGGCATTCCCTACCGTCCCCACATCTGGGGCGCCGGCTGGCTGATCCAGCGGCTGGGCTTCGAGTATTATTTCCTGCACAAGGCCTTCCCGGACGTCTTCGGCCCGGAGATGCTCTACAGCGCGCTGAACTTCGTGCTGGGCTGCCATCCCGGCAGCAACACGGCGTCCTTTGCCTCCGGCGTGGGCGCGCACTCTGCCACCACCGCCTACGGCATGAACCGTGCCGATCGCTCCTACATCCCCGGCGGCGTGATCTCCGGCACGGCGCTCATCCGCCCCGATTTCCCCGAGCTGCTCAACTGGCCCTTCCTGTGGCAGCAGACGGAGTATGTGCTGGGCGGCGGCTCCTCCAATTATATGTTCCTGGTGCTGGCTGCCCGTCAGCTGCTGGGACGGGAATAATGAGGTGAAACAAGATGGATAATTTCAATTTCTACAGCCCTACTGAGTTCGTTTTCGGCCGCGGCCGCGAGAATGAGGCCGGCAAGCTGGTGAAGAAATACGGCGGCACCAAGGTGCTGGTGCACTTTGGTGGCGGAAGCGCCGTGAAGAGCGGCCTTATGGGCCGGGTGACCGATTCGCTCAAGGAGGCCGGCGTGCCCTATGTGGAGCTGGGCGGCGTGAAGCCCAACCCCCGTGATACCCTGGTGTACGAGGGCATCGACCTGTGCCGCAGGGAGGGCGTTGACTTCATCCTGTGCGTGGGCGGCGGCTCCGTGATCGACTCCGCCAAGGCCATTGCCGCGGGCGTTGTGTACGAGGGCGACTTCTGGGATTTCTATTCCGGCAAGGCACGCATCAGGGCAGCGCTGCCCGTGGCCACCGTGCTGACCATCGCCGCCGCCGGCAGCGAGGGCAGCGGTGATACCGTGGTGACCCAGGAGGCCACCGGCCTCAAGCGCGGCGCCGGCAGCAACGCTCTGCGCCCCCGCTTCTCCATCATGAATCCCGAACTGACCTGCACCCTGCCCGCCTATCAGACGGCCTGTGGCGCGGCGGACATCATGGCGCACGTGTTTGAGCGCTATTTCACCAACACTGCCGAGGTGGAGATCACCGACCGCCTGTGCGAGGCTGTGCTGTGCACCATGGTGAAGGAAGCTCCCCGGGTCATCGCCGATCCCAATAACTACGAGGCCCGCGCGAATATCATGTGGGCCGGCACGGTGGCGCACACCAACATCTGCGGCGTGGGCCGCAGCCAGGACTGGAACAGCCACAACCTGGAGCACGAGCTCTCCGGCCTGTACGATGTGGCCCATGGCGCCGGCCTGGCCGTGGTCATGCCCGCGTGGATGGAGTTCGTCATGCCCCATAACCCCATGCGCTTCGCCCAGATGGCCACCCGCGTCTTCGGCTGTGCCATGAACTTTGAGAAGCCCGAGGCCACCGCCATGGAGGGCATCCGCTGCTTCCGCCGGTTCCTCAAGGAGCTGGGCCTGCCCATCAACTTTGCCGAGCTGGGCGCGAAGGAAGAGGATATCCCCGTGCTGGTGGAAAAGCTGGGCCTGGGCGATGGCCGCACCGGCGGCTTCGTCAACCTGAGCGGCGAGGACGTGGCGAAGATCTATCATATCGCGGCCAACGCGACTGTCTGAAATAAGGAGGAAAAAGCATGAAAGCATTGTTCATCGGCGGCACCGGCACCATCAGCATGGCCATCACCCGTCAGCTGGCGGAGAATCCCGATTGGGAGCTGTACCTGCTCAACCGCGGCAACCGTGCCACGGAGCTCCCCGCGGGCGTGAAGACCATCACCGCGGATATCAACGATGAGGCTCAGGTGGCTGAGGCCATCAAGGACCTCTCCTTCGATTGCGTGTGCGATTTCATCGCCTTTGTGCCCTCTCAGCTGGAGCGGGATTTCCGCCTTTTCCAGGGCAAGGCGAAGCAGTTCATGTTCATCTCCTCCGCCTCGGCCTACCAGAAGCCCCTCTCCGATTATAAGATCACCGAGAGCACGCCTCTCGCCAATCCCTATTGGGAGTACTCCCGCAACAAGATCGCCTGCGAGGAGTACCTGATGAAGCAGTACCGCGAGTGCGGCTTCCCTGTGACCATCATCCGCCCCAGCCACACCTATGACGAGCGCAACGTCCCCGTGGGCGCCCATGGCGACAAGGGCTCCTGGCAGGTGCTCAAGCGCATGATGGAAGGCAAGCCCGTGATCATCCAGGGCGACGGCACCAGCCTGTGGACCATCACCTTCAATACCGATTTCGCCAAGGCCTTCATCGGTCTGATGGGCAATATCCACGCCATCGGCGAGAGCTATCACATCACCAGCGACGAGTCCGTCACCTGGAACCAGATCTACGCCATCCTGGCCGACGAGCTGGGCGTGGAGCTGAAGGCGTATCATGTGCCCTCCGATTTCCTGCACGAGGTGGGCAAGTACGACTATCGCGGCGGCCTGACTGGCGACAAGTCCAACACTGTGGTCTTCGACAACAGCAAGGTCAAGCGCGCGGTGCCGGGCTTCACCTGCACGGTGCGTGCCGATCAGGGCCTGCGCAAGACGGTGCGGCATATGCTGGCCACTCCCGAGCTGCAGCAGGATGACCCCGAGTTTGACCAGTGGTGCGATAAGGTGATCGCTGCCCTGGAGGCCGCCAAGGAGGTCATCAGGCATGGTTGATATGAAGGGCCGCTGGTGCCTGATCACCGGCGCGGCGCGCGGCATCGGCTATCTGACGGCGAAGTTCATGGCGGAGCAGGGCGCAAATTGCATCCTCCACAGCCGCAAGCTGGCCCATACCGAGAAGGTGCTGGAGGAGGTCAAAGCCCTGGGCGTGGAGGCCTATGCCCTGGAGGCTGAGCTTTCTGACCTGGACGCCGTGAAGGCAATGCTTGCGGAGATCGACCGCCGCGGCACGCAGGTGGACGTGGTGCTGAACAACGCCGGTATGCAGATCGCCTACCGGGTGGATTACTGCAAGACCCCCGTGGAGGACTACATGGAGTCCTTCAAGATCAACACGGTGGCTCCGGCCATGATCTGCTATCACTTCCTGCCCAAGATGATGGAGCGTGGCTTTGGCCGCATCCTGAACACCACCAGCGGCATCGCGCTGGATCCCCAGCAGGCGGGCTATTCCGCCAGCAAGGCCGCCCTGGACAAGATCACCATCGACCTGGGCAGCAAGGTGCAGGGGACGGACGTGCTCATCAACCTGACCGATCCCGGCTGGTGCCGCACCGACCTGGGCGGCCCCCAGGCTCCCAACGATCCGGCCAGCGCTATTCCCGGCATTGTTGTGGGCGCCTTTGTGGATGACAAGAAATCCGGCCGCAACCTGGCCGCGCCCCACTTCACCGGCATGACGCTGGAGGCCGCCGTGGCCAAGGCGGAGGCCGAATTCAACAGCCCGTATTGATCCGACCTGTCCTCCGCCGCGTGGCGGAGGATTTTTTCTACATATTAAAAGTTGACAAATATTTTAATCCATGATAGCATCATAATGATCGAATAAGTGGTGGAGTCTGTCATCAGGGGTCAGCCCCTGATTTATCTCGATTGTGAAGCAAGCTATATTTGTATGCCTTCCAAGCCAGAGGTCGATGCGACGGATGCCGCCGTGTTTTTTGCCGACCCCTTTGGCAGCGGAGGGCTTTTTTGCTGCCTGGGGAAGCGGCTATCATCTGTGTGAAAGGAGCATATCATTGAACCCGAAGAAAATGTTCTTTGAAAAGTTCCGGGAGGCAGCTGCTGCGGTGCTGCCCATCACCCTTACCGTGGCGGTGATGTGCTTCAGCTTCGTACCGGTGACGCCTGACCTGCTCCTGGCGTTCCTGATCGGCGCAGTGCTGCTGATCGTGGGCATGGGCCTTTTCACCATGGGCAGCGATGTTTCCATGTCGCAGATCGGCTCCCACATGGGCGCGAAGCTCACCAAGAGCCGCAACCTGCCGCTGATCCTTATTGTCAGCTTTCTGCTGGGCGTGGCCATCACCGTGGCCGAGCCGGATCTGCAGGTGCTGGCCGCCAATGTGCCCAACATCAACACGCTGGTGCTGATCCTTGTGGTGGCTGTTGGCGTGGGCCTGTTCCTGATGGTGAGCATGCTGCGCATCCTTTTCAGGATCCCCATGAAGTGGCTGCTGGTGGGCCTGTATGCGGTGGTGTTCCTGCTGGCCGCCCTGACTGAGCCGGACTACTTCTCCGTGGCCTTCGATTCCGGCGGTGTGACCACCGGCCCCATGACGGTGCCCTTTATCATGGCGCTGGGCGTGGGCGTTGCCTCCATCCGCAGCGACGCCAACGCGCAGACGGACTCCTTCGGTCTGGTGGCGCTGTGCTCCGTCGGCCCGATCCTGGCGGTGCTGATCCTCAGCTTCATCTATCGCGATGTGCCCTCCGACGCGGCGGCCTCTGTGGTGAGCAATTACGCCACCACCGTGGAAATGGGCGAGGGTTATCTCCACGCCCTGCCGGAGTATCTGCTGGAGGTGCTCATGGCGCTGCTGCCCATCGTGGTGTTCTTCATGATTTTCCAGGTGGTGGCGCTCAAGCTCCACCGCTTGCCCCTGCTGCGCATCCTGCTGGGCCTGGCGCTGACCTGCGTGGGTCTGGTGCTGTTCCTCACCGGCGTGAACGTGGGCTTTTCCTCCCTGGGCTTTATCCTGGGCGAGCGTCTCACCGCGCCTGAATTGCGCTTCCTGCTGGTTCCCATCGCCATGGTGATGGGCTGGTTCATCATCAATGCCGAGCCCGCCGTTCACGTGCTGAACAAGCAGGTGGAGGAGCTCAGCGCCGGCGCGATCTCCGCCAAGGCAATGCACTACGCCCTGTCCATCGCGGTAAGCCTGGCCAACGGCCTGGCCATGCTGCGCGTGCTGACGGGTATGTCCATCATGTGGCTGCTGATCCCCGGCTATGCGGTGGCGCTGGTGCTGGCGTTCTTTGTGCCGCCGACCTTTACGGCCATCGCCTTCGACTCCGGCGGCGTGGCTTCCGGCCCGCTGACGGCCACCTTTATGCTGCCCTTTGCCATGGGCGCCTGCACGGCCATGGGCGGCAACATCATGACCGACGCCTTCGGCCTGGTGGCCCTGGTGGCCATGATGCCCCTGATCACCGTGCAGATCATGGGTCTGATCTACGTGATCAAGGTCCGCGGCGAGGAAAAGCAGCCCGAGCTGGCCTATGGCGAGACCGACGTCATCGAACTGTGGGAGGTGTGATATGGAGCTGAATCTGGTGATGGCGATCGTCAACCGCGACCGCCGCGAAACGCTGGAGGGCATCTGCCAGAATCTCAAGCTGCCCATGACGGTGACGATGCTCTGTCAGGGCACGGCCACGGTGGAGCACCTTTCCATTTACGGGCTTGTGCCAACCGAAAAGGCCCTTTTGTGCACCGTGGCCGATGGAGAACAGACCCAGCGGCTCATGCGCGCCGCCAAGCTGCGGATGTTTGTGGACATACCCGGCAACGGCATCATGCTTTCCGTTCCCATCAAGAGCGTTGGAGGAGGTCGAACCATGGCGTACCTGACCGATAATATGACTCCCGGCGGCGGCAAGCCGAAGATGGAGTTTTCCCATGAATTGATCTACGTGATCCTCAATGAGGGCCATTCTGACGAGGTGATGCACGCCGCCCGCTCCGCCGGCGCCACCGGCGGCACCGTGATGATGGGCAAGGGCACCGGCAGCAAGGAGGCCGGCAAGTTCCTGGGCATCTCCCTGGCCAGCGAGAAGGACGTGGTGCTCATCGTCAGCGAGGCCGGCAAGAAGGCAGCCATCATGAAAGCCATCGTGGAGCAGGCCGGCCCCCAGACGGACGCCGCGGCCATCTGCTTCTCGCTGCCCGTATCTCAGGTGGCGGGCCTGCGGCAGGTGGAGATGGAGGAAGAGGAAACACCTGCGGAAGAATAAAATGTTGCCGGAGCCGGAGAGGCTCCGGTTTTTTGCGGAAAAGAGAAGGCTTGACAGCTGATGGCAAATACCTTATTGTAATGGGCGGCAAAGCCTTGCCGGTATGAAACAATGAACGGGAGTACAGCCTATGAACACAAATGTGAAACGAATCCTGCTTTCGGTGCTGGGCGTGCTGGTTGGCGGCGTCAGCGTGGGCATCTTCAAGCTGGCGGCCTTTGGTGTGGATCCCTTCCAGTCGCTGATGAGCGGCCTGGACGCGCTGATCCCCATCTCCTTTGGCACGCTGTATGTGATCGTCAACGCGGTGCTGCTGATCTTCGCCCTGGTGTTTGACAGGCACTACATCAGCATCGCGACCTTCATCAATCTGTTCCTGCTGGGGTATGTGGTGGAGTTTTCCCACGCGACGCTGCTGGCGATCTTCCCCGCGGCGAGCATGCTGGTGCGCTGCATCGCCTTTGTGCTGGGCTTTGTGATCCTGTGCCTGGGCTCCTCGCTGTACATTACGGCGGACATGGGCGTTTCTACCTATGACGCCATCGCGCTGGTGATGAGCAACAGGTGGAAGCTGGGAAAATTCAAGTATATCCGCATTGGCACGGACCTGGTGTGCATTCTGCTGGGCGTGGGCTGCTACCTGATCTCCGGGGGCGATCCGGCGCAGATCGTCACCTTTGTGGGCATTGGCACGGTGATGACGGCCTTCTTCATGGGTCCGCTGATCGACCTGTTCAACCGTACCGTCGCGCAGCCGATCCTCCATGGCCGGCGGGGATAATGATTGACCGGAGCGCCCGTTGTGGTATATAATATCCATTGGTGTAATGTTACAAAGGAGGTCTTTTCCATGGCCGTTTATAAGCGCGTATTGTTCAAGCTTTCCGGCGAGGCTCTTAAGTCCGGCGCCGATCTGTTCGATTTCGACAAGGTTCGCGAAACTGCGGAGATCATCCGCGAGATGCATGACCTGGGTGTGGAGATCGGCGTGGTCATCGGCGCGGGCAACATCTGGCGCGGCCGTCAGGGCCCTGCCGCCAACATGGACGCCGTTACCGCCGATCAGATGGGTATGCTGGGTACCGTGATCAACTGCCTGTGCGTGGCTGATGCCCTGCGCAAGGCCGGCATGGATGTGATCGTGCAGTCCGCCGTGGATATGACCCGCTTTTGCGAGCCCTTCAACGCCATGGCAGCCCGCCGCCATCTCTCCGAGGGCAGGATCGTGCTGTTCGCGGCCGGCAGCGGCAACCCCTTCTTCTCCACGGACACGGCTGTGGCCCTGCGCGCCATTGAGATGCAGGCCGACGCCATCCTGATGGCCAAGAACATCGATGGTGTGTACACTGCCGATCCCAACAAGGATCCCAGCGCTACCCTGATCAAGGATATCACCTATCGCGAGGCCCTTGCCCGCGGCCTGAAGGTCATGGATGCAGCCGCCTTCGCCCTGTGCGCGGAGAATGACCTGCCCATGGTGCGGGTCTTCGGCCTGGATGATCCCAAGAACCTGATCAAGGTGCTGGAGGGAAGCGATATCGGCACCTTTGTTCATCCCTGATATCAGTATATGGGGGCGGTCAGCATTGACCGCCCTTTTTCCATGGTTGTCAGAAAATCGACAAAGGTGTATAATAGGCCTCAGTATGAAGTGAGGAGCGTTCAACGTGACTGCGAAAGAGTATCTGTTCGATGGATCCCGCAAGGTCTGCCTGAAGGATATGCCCACCACTGCCGGCGATCACAAAAAGGATAAGGCCGTGCTGGTGGAGAAAACGGCGAAGAATATCGCCCGGGCTGCCGAACTGCAGGAGAAGCTCTATGCCGCCGGGCAGGAGGGGCTGGTGATCGCCCTGCAGGCCCGGGACGCCGCAGGCAAGGACAGCCTGATCAAAAAGGTGTTCTCCGGGCTGAATCCCGCCGCGCTGGAGGTGCATTCCTTCAAGGCGCCCAACGCTACCGAGCTGAGCCATGATTATCTGTGGCGCATCCATCAGGCGCTGCCGCCCAGGGGAAAGATCGGCCTGTTCAACCGTTCCCATTACGAGGATGTGCTGGCCGTGCGGGTGCATCATCTGGAGAAGACCTACCGCCTGGCCCAGCGCTGCGTGACAGGAGATTTCTTTGAGCGCCGCTTCCGGCAGATCCGCTCCTGGGAGACCTACCTGTATGAAAACGGCCTGCGGATGGTGAAGATCTTCCTCCATGTGAGCCGCGATGAGCAGCGCCGCCGCTTCCTTGACCGCCTGGAGCTGGCAGAGAAGCACTGGAAGCTCTCCACCTCCGATATGAAGGAAAGGGCTCTGTGGGCTGAGTATGATGCCGCATACGAGGATTGCATCAATGAGACGGCTACGCCGGAATGCCCCTGGTATGTGCTGCCTGCGGACAACAAATGGTATACCCGCTACCTGATGAGCGAGATCCTGGCGGATATTCTGGAAAAGATGGATCCCCAGTTCCCGCCGCTGGATCCTGCCGAGGAGGCAAAGATCCCGCAGATCATGGTGGAGCTGGAAATGGAAGACTGACGAGCATCATCAAGCGTTCCCCGCCCGGGGAGCGCTTTTTTCATGCAAGAATGGAAATTTTCTACCAGATAAGACAAAATAATGAAGGAACACACAATACAACTTGCATAATTAGCACATTGGAAACGTTTGCACACCAAAAATACAAAGAAAAATCAATAAATTCTTGCAGAAACTATTGACAGGGGTTTCCACCTTTGCTATGATGTGCATGGCAAAGCGAAGCGCTTGTGCCGTGCCGGGCGACTGAAAACAGCGCCTGCACATAGATGGCTGTCAAGTCAGCCCGAGGAAAGTGTAGAGAGGAGAAATAGCAAATGACTACGATCAAGCCGCATACCAGAGCTCATATCCGCCTCAGCAATCAGACGGAAGTGATTTCTTTCATTCAGGATCTGTGCAAGCAGGAGGATTCCTTCGCTATCGAGAATTCCACCGGCAATCACCGTGTGAACGCCAAGTCTGTCATCGGCGTGATGTACACCATGATGGATTTCCCGGAGGAGCTGTATCTGGTGAATGATACCAATGATGGTTTCATCCCCTCCTTTGTGGACGCCTACCGCATTCCCTGACGGAAAAACAAAAAAAGTGGCCTTCGGGCCACTTTTTTGTTTTCACAGGGGACAGGTTTCCCAGGCAAGGAAGCCTTCGCCCTCAAAGGTGAAGCGCACCACCCACGGCATCAGGCCGCGGATCTGGCGGAACGCCTCATAGCCGAAGGCCGGATCGTAGCGGTTGATGATGGTGCTGAGCGCTGTGCCATGGCTGCCGATGACCACGGTCTGCCCAGAGTATTCCCGCAGCACGGCCCGCAGGGCGGCTACATTGCGTGCCTGCACCTCCCGCAGGGATTCACCGTCGGTCAGGCGGAAGTCAAAGTCTGCCCACTGGGCCTGGCAGAAGCTGTTGAAATCCTCGATCCAGCAGCTGTCCACCCGGCGCTCACGGAAGGCTTCCACCGTGCGGATGGGCAGGCCGCGGCTGTCAGCCAGGGGCTTCACGGTGTCCACGGCGCGCCGGAAGGGGCTGGAGAGCACTGCGTCCACAGGAAGATCAGCCAGCAGGCGCGTGACTTTATGACGGTCTTCCATCCCTTTGGCGGAAAGCTCTCTGGTCAGGTCGTCATGGTTATGATAGTTGGGTTCGGCATGGCGCACAAAGTATACGGTGGTCATTTCCGGCGATCCTCCGCCAGCAGGGCGTAATAGCTTGCGTCGCAGATGCCCTGATTGTTCCAGTCGGACTGACGGAGGGTTCCCTCGTACTTCATGCCGCACTTTTTCATCACGCCGCCGGAATGGGGATTGCGCGGGTCGTGCCGTGCCTCGACGCGCCGCATACCCACCTCGTCGAAGAGAAAATCCATCACGGCCTGAGCAGCCTCGGACATGATGCCCTGATGCCACCACTTGCGCCCCATGGCATAGCCGATGTGCGCCTTGGCCACCCGGTCGTCGTGTTCCACCACGGAAATGCTGCCAATGGGCTGGCCCAGCTCCCTGAGCACGATGGCCCACTGGTAGTAATCCGGCTTCTCATACTGCGGGCACCATTGCCCCAGCACCCAGCGGCTCACATCCACGCTGGAATGCGTCGGCCACATCAGGTATCTGGTCACCTCCGGGTCGCCGGCCCAGTTCTCATACATAGCCTGCGCGTCCTCCAACGTAAAGCGCCGCAGGATCAGCCTTTCGGTCCCAATGGTACACGTCCCCTTATGCTGCATAGCAACACCTCCCAAACGGTAAGAAAAAATGCGACCTTCTGCGCGAAAGTCGCCGCTTTTTCGGGGAGGGCGAAAGAGGGGGCTTTTTCCCAGAAAAAGCCGCCCTTCCGCACCTCACACATTAAAACAATGCTTCTACGAAATCCCTGGCGACGAAGGGCTGCAGATCGTCGATGCCCTCGCCCACGCCGATGTACCACACGGGTACCTCCAGCTCCTGGCGGATGGCCAGGGCGATGCCGCCCTTGGCGGTGCCGTCCAGCTTGGTGAGGATGATGCCGCCGATCTCGCACACTTCCTTGAAGGCGCGGGCCTGGGCCAGGCCGTTCTGGCCGGTGGTGGCGTCCAGCACCAGGATGCAGCGCACGTCGGCCTCGGGGTATTCGCGGTCGATAACACGGCGCATCTTGTTCAGTTCATCCATGAGGTTCTTTTTGTTGTGCAGGCGGCCTGCGGTATCCACGATGAGCAGGTCGGCGTCCTGGGCCTTGGCGGATTTCACCGCGTCGAACACCACGGCGGCGGGATCGGCGCCCTCGTCATGCTTGACGATGGGCACACGGGAGCGCTCGGCCCAGATAGACAGCTGCTCGGCAGCGGCGGCGCGGAAGGTATCGCCGGCGGCCAGCATGACCTTGCGGCCGATGGACTGGAAGCGCAGCGAAAGCTTGCCGATGGTGGTGGTCTTGCCCACGCCGTTCACGCCGACCACCAGCATGACCATGGGCCACTTCAGCGGCGGGCGGGGGATGTCCATCTGCTCCACCATGATCTGCTTGAGGATCTCTCTGGCCTGGTTGGCGTCGTTGATCTTGCCGGCTTTTACGCGGGCGCGCAGTTCATCCATGATGGCGGTGGTGGCCTTCACACCGCAATCGGAAAGGATCAGGATATCCTCCAGTTCCTCATAAAAATCCTCATCGATCCTGCGGGTCTCCTTGACCAGCTCGTCGACTTTATCGGTCAGATTGCCGCGGGTCTTGCTCAGACCCTCGCGCAGGCGGGCAAAAAGGCCCTTCTTTTTCGTTTCGCTCATGGGAATAACCTCCTGAGGTTCGATTCAACAAACAGTTTACCACATTTACGCTTCCGGGGCAAGTCAGGCCGTCTCGTGCTTCATGGAGCCGATAAGATACAGCGTCAGTCCGACAAGCACCACACCGCCGCCCACGAGAAGCAGCGGTGTAGGCACCTCGCCGAACATGAGCATACTCCAGAGCATGGCTCCCACAGGCTCGCCCAGGATGGCGAAGGACACCACCGTGGCAGAGACCTTGCCCAGGGCGAAGGTGAACATCATGTGGCCCAGCAGCGTAGAGCCCGCGGCCAAGCCAAGGCTGTAGAGCCAGGCTGTGCCGGTCATCCGGAAGCCGCCGGTAAAGGGCAGCATGAGCAGGAGCAGCAGCGCCGTTTGCGCATAGAGCAGCAGGGCGAAGGGCTCGGCCTCCACGGTGCGGCGGGCGTAGCGGTTGCACAGCCAGTGGCCGGCCATGCAGGCGGCTCCGGCCAGGGCCAGCAGGTCGCCGGCGATATTGCCGCTCATGCCGGTCATGCTGTTCAGGCCGATCAGTCCCGCGCCGATCAGGGCCACGATGGCACCCGGCAGGGCTTTGCGGGGCAAGGGTTCCTTGAGGATGAACCCGCTTACCGCCGCCACAAACAGAGGCTGCGTGCATACCAGCGCCACCGAGGCAAAGGTGCTGGTGGAATCCAGGCTGGTCATCCAGGTGAGGTAATGCACCGCCAGGAATCCGCTGGCGGCCAGGCTCCACAGCCATTGCTTGCGGGTCATGCGGCGCAGGGAGCGGATGGGGGCCTCGGACTGGCCTTTGCGCCGGATGAACATCACAGGAAGCAGCAGCGCGGCTGCCAGGAGCATCCGAGTGAAGGCCATGGAGGCCGGATTGGCCCCGGCCAGCAGGCCGCCCTTCACCAGCGGCCCGGAATAGGAGACCATCACAACGCCCAGCAGGACGAGCAGGTAGGAAGACATGATAAGCCTTCTTTCTTATTACTGATTTCGCATTTTCTCCAGCCACACCATAAGAACAGCCACATCGGCGGGGGAAACGCCGGGGATGCGGCTGGCCGCGGCCAGGGAGCGGGGGCGCTGCCTGGTCAGCTTCTGCCGTGCTTCCAGGCGCAGGGTGGAGATGCTGCTGTAATCCGCGTCCTCGGGCAGGAGCATATCCTCCATGGCCCGGGCACGGCGGATCAGCGCGTCCTGCTTGTCCAGGTAGCCGGCGTATTTCACGGCGATCTGCGCCTGCTCGCGGGCAGGGGCGGGGTGGTCAGCCAGGGCGGGCGTCATTTCGGTCAGGTGGTCGAGGGTGATCTCCGGGCGGCGCAGCAGCTCCTCCGCGCTCAGAGAGGTGGCGGCCACAGGCTGGCCGTGGGCGGTGAGCCACGCGTCCCGGGCCTCTCCGGGGGCGTAGCGGGTGTGCTTGAGCTCCTCCAGCAGCGCGGCGGTAGCCTGCTGTTTGCGGCGGGTGCGCTCCATGCGCTCCCCGGTGACCAGACCGGCCTCGTAGCCCAGCTGAGTCAGGCGCAGGTCGGCATTGTCCTGGCGCAGGTGCAGGCGGTGCTCCGCGCGGGAGGTCATCATGCGGTAGGGCTCGTCGGTGCCCTTGGTGGTCAGGTCATCGGTCATGACGCCGATGTACGCCATGTCCCGGGTGAGGATCACCGGCTGCCTGCCCTGCAGCTGCAGCGCGGCGTTCATGCCTGCCAGCAGGCCCTGGCAGGCGGCTTCCTCGTAGCCGCTGGTGCCGTTGATCTGCCCGGCGAAGAACAGCCCGCCGATCCGCAGGCTTTCCAGGGTGGGGCGCAGCTCGCGGCTGTCGATGCAGTCGTACTCGATGGCGTAGGCCAGGCGGGTCAGCTGGCAGCGGCGCAGGCCGGGCACGGAGCGGTACATCTCCCACTGCACGTCCTCCGGCAGGGAGGTGGACATCCCCTGCACGTACCATTCCCGGCTCTCGTTGCCCTCCGGCTCCAGGAAGACCTGATGCCTGTCCTTATCGGCAAACTTGACGATCTTATCCTCGATGCTGGGGCAGTAGCGGGGGCCCACACCGTGGATCTTGCCGGAATACAGCGGCGCGCGGTGCAGGTTGCGCCGGATGATCTCGTGGGTCTCGGGGGTGGTCCAGGTCAGGTAACACTGGTGGGTATTGTGCAGCTCCCTGTCGGTCATGAAGGAAAAGGGGACAACCGGCTCATCGCCGGGCTGGGGCGTCATTTCGTCAAAATCAATGGAGCGGACGTCCACACGGGCGGGGGTGCCGGTTTTGAACCGGCGCAGCTCAAAGCCCAGCTCCTGCAGGCTGGAGGAAAGGCCCGTAGCGTTCATCAGCCCCTGGGGGCCGCCGTCCTGCTGGTGTTCGCCGATGATGATGCGGCTCTTGAGATACACGCCGCTGGCCACCACCACCGCCTGGCAGGGGATGCGCTGGCCGGTCATGGTGGTCACGGCACGGACGCGGCCGTTCTCCACCTCAATGGAGGCGGCTTCGCCCTGGCGCACGGTGAGCCGCTCCTGGCTCATCAGGGCCTTGCGCATACGGTTCTGGTAGGCCTGTTTGTCGGCCTGGGCCCGCAGGCTGTGAACGGCGGGGCCTTTGCTCAGGTTCAGCATACGGCTCTGCAGGAAGGTGTCATCGATGGCGCGGCCCATCTCGCCGCCCAGGGCGTCCAGCTCGCGCACCAGGTGCCCCTTGGCCGAGCCGCCGATCACCGGGTTGCAGGCCATGAGCGCGATGCCGTCCATATTCAGGGTCAAAAGCAGGGTATCCATGCCCATGCGCGCCGCGGCCAGCGCGGCCTCGCACCCGGCATGACCGCCGCCGATCACCACAAGATCCGCCATGATATCCCTCCTTCATACCGGACGATTATACCACAGATGCGCGCAAATGAAAACCTCCGGCACAGGGCCGGAGGTCGATATTATGCGGAAAGCGTCTGCCGTGCGCCGCGTTTTGCCGACAGCTTGCCGATGCCCATCGCCGCCAGCAGCACCAGGAAGGCCGCCAGCGAGAAGGCCAGGATGTAGATGATCAGGCACCAGGGATAGGGCACATAGGCCTGCACGATGGAATACACCGGCAGCGAGGGCTCGCAATAGGGGCTGATGAAGAACATATTGAAGGTGTGCCCCGAGGCCAGCAGGCCGGAGCGATACGCGATCTCGTTGAGGAGCATGGCGATGGAGATACACGCGGCAAAGACGGGGATGGCCTTGAGGATCGTGCGGTACTCCAGTTTCACGTGGCCGGTGTAGAACAGGTAAATGCCGATGGTGATCATGGAGCCGTGGCAGATCATGGTCTGCACATTGGTGATAATGGTTCCGGTATAAACGTCCCCGGGGTAGATCATCACGCACAGCCCCGCGAAAACGGCGTAGGTGGCCAGGTATGCGCAGAGGGAATCGTGTATACGCCCCTTTCTGAAGGGCCCTGTCAGCAATCCGATGTACATGGGCGTGGTACAGAATTGGAAGGGGAAGGCGTACCACTGCACATCCCATTGCAGCGCTCCGTCCCTCCAGACGAGGTTGTAATTGATCTGATGAAGCAGCTCAAACACCGTCACCAGCACCGCGGTGTAAAAAACCACCCTGCGAACGTGCTTTTCCGGCTGTTTGCTTCGCTTGTACATCACACAAAGCGGCCACACGGCGGCAAAGGATATCACAAACCACAGCAGATGATACCAGCCATACAGCTCAGGCCTTTCCATAGGCCAATCCAGGATCCTTAACAGAATTTCCATGATCGTCCTTCCTTGCGTTGCACAGGTAGAAGTACGGGTTTAGCACAGTGATAATTCGACAGCAGGCTGGATAATCCTGCCACGGTCATGTAACGATTTCCGCCGGCATAGGCTTGCTGCGGAGGTGAAGGGTATGCGATGGCTGCCGGGAAAGAAGGGGGAGCGCAAGCTGACCATGGCGGTGCTGCTGGTGGTCATGCTGGGGATTTTCACGGCGGTGGCGGCCTTTGAGCGGCAGCCGCGGTCATCCCCCATGCCGCTGGAGGCAGAGGCGCCCGGGGCGATGCTGCCGCTGAACGGCTGGCGCATCCTGGTGGACGCGGGGCATGGCGGCTATGATGGCGGCGCCCGCGCCCGGGACAGCGGCGTGTGGGAAAAGGAGATCAACCTGGCAGTGGCCAGGCAGGTGGAGAAGGCCCTTGTCGCCCGGGGCGCGGAGGTGTTCATGACCCGCGCCGGGGATGAGGATCTGTGCACCGATAACCGCCCCGCCAACAAAACCATGAAGCGTGAGGACATGGAAAACCGCGTGGCCATTGCCGTGGAGGGCAAGGTGGATATGGTGCTCTCCATCCACATGAACGAATACCGCAGCCGGTCGGAATCCGGGCCGCAGGTGTTTTATCGTCAGGGCAGCGACAGTGGCAGGCTGCTGGCAGGGGCTATGCAGGAGGCGCTGATCATCCATCTGCAGCCGAAAAAACAGCGTGCTGCCCTGGCCGGGGATTACTTCATCCTGCAGCTGGAGGTCCCCTCGGTGCTGATCGAGTGCGGGTTCATCTCCAACCCGGCGGAGGAAAAGCTGCTGCTTTCACCGGCGTATCAGGAAAAGCTGGGGCAGGCGGTTGCCGAGGGCGTGGAGAGCTATGCCGTGCTGGCTCAGGGCGCAACGTAAAAGATCCGCCACGCAGGCGGATCAGACATCAGTACCTTTGCTGTGCATTGCTTTGGCAAGCTCCGATTCCAGCTCATCGGCAAAGCGCTGAATGTCGGGGCCAAGGCGGCCGGCCAGGGCCATAAGCTGCGGGTCATGGAGGGCAGCGGTGGGATCCTGTCGTGCGGAAAGGGCCGATTTCAATGTGTCCGGCGCCGGGCAGAGGTTTTGCTCCAGGGCCCAGAAGCCCGCGCGAGTTTTGGCTGTGATGCAGCCGGTGCGCAGCGTATACAGGCAGCGGGCAATGTCCAGCAGCCAGCCGAAGGAATACAGGCGCGCGCTGGTGATTCGCGCGTGCTGGCGGATAGAGGCCAGGTGCGCGGCAACGCCGGCAACAAGCTCCCTGTAGCTGGGCACGGGAAGCAGGGGGCGGATATCCTCGCCCATAAGCAGGCGGCTGTGCTGGCACAGCTCCAGCATGGTGAAGCAGTCAACGTGGAAACGCCGATCCAGCCGCTGGCCGCCGGTACCCCAGTAAACAACAGTGTCCTCTTTGCCGGAAAGGACGCTTTCCAGGGGCAGCATGCCGCCCTCAAAGGAGCGGAAGAAGGGGTTATCCGGATCCTGTGCCGCCAGGGCTTGACGCAGTGTGACAAGCTCGTTGGCTTGCGCGGGAGAAATGGACTTCCGGGTAAGGACCATCAGGTCGATATCGCTCCAGCCGGGCCGGAAATCATCCAGGGGGATGGAGCCATAGAGGAGAATGGAGCGCACGTTCTCCGCCAGGATGGCGGCGATGCGCCCGGTCATGACACTTATGGCCTGGGTCAGCATAGGCATATACCGTGGGCTTGCAGCCCCTTCAGGAACTCCGCGGGCAGGGGCGCGGTGAAGGTCATGCGCTGGCCGGTGGCAGGGTGGGTGAAGGCCAGGGAGTACGCGTGGAGCATCAGCCGGGGGACCTTCGCGCCCCGGGAGCTGCCGTAGATGGGATCGCCGCAGACGGGGTGCCCCAGGTGCTTCATATGTACGCGGATCTGATGGGTGCGTCCGGTGAGAATATGCACGTCCACCAGCGTCACGCCCCGGCCGCGGGCGAGCACCTGCCAATCGGTGATGGCCTCGCGGCCCTCGGGGTCGATGGCCATCTTTTTCCTGTCCTTCTTGCTGCGGGCGAGGGGCTCGTTGACGCGGCCCGATTCCTCTTTGAAATTGCCGTCCACCAGCGCGCGGTAGTGCTTTTCCATGGCCCGGTCCTGCAGCTGCTGGCTCAGGGCCAGCTGCGCGGCGTCGTTCTTGGCCACCAGCAGCAGGCCGCTGGTATCCTTATCCAGCCGGTGCACGATGCCCGGGCGAAGCTCACCGCCGATGCCACCCAGGCTGTCCAGGTGGTGCAGCAGGGCGTTGACCAGGGTACCGTCCTCGTTGCCGGCGGCGGGATGCACCACCATGCCGCAGGGCTTCACCACCACGGCCAGGTCGGCGTCCTCATAGAGGATCTCCAGGGGGATGTCCTCCGCCTGGGGGATGGCGGGCTTGGGCGCGGGCAGGGTCAGCAGTACCCGCTGGCCGGGTTTAGCCTTGGTACCGGCCTTTTTTTCCGGCTTGCCGTCCAGCAGACACAGGCCGTCTTCCATCAGGCCTGCCACCCGGGAGCGGGTCAGGCCGGTGATCTCGGAAAGCAGCACGTCCAGCCTTCGGCCGTCGCCTGTGACCTCAAACAGGGTCTCCTTCTGTGTTTCCATGCTTCTCGCTCCAATCCTTGGGCCTGAACAAAAGCGACCAGGCCATCAGCACGCAGCCCACGGTGAGGGCGGCGTCCGCCACGTTGAAAATCGCAAAATCAATGAAAAGGACTTCGATCATGTCCACCACATAGCCGATGAACAGCCGGTCAATCATATTGCCTGCTGCGCCGCCCAGCATCAGCATGGCGGCGATCTGCGCCACGGCACCCAGGCGGTAGCGCCGCAGCACCGCAAAGCCCAGGACGATCAGCGCCGCGCTGAGCAGCCCCAGCAGCCAGGGCCTGCCTGAAAACAGGCTGAAGGCCATGCCGGTGTTCTCGGCATAGCGCAGGCCCACCACGCCGGGGATCAGGGTGACGGCCGCCGTCAGCTGCCGGGCAGCCAGCTTGGTAAGCTGATCCACCACCAGCGCCGCCAGGGCGATCCAGCCGAATCTACGCATAATTACTCCAATCTACGCTGCACCACGGTGACGATCTGTGCCAGAAAATCGCCGATGAGGGGCAGGTTCTGCTCCGCCAGATGCCGCAAAAAGATCACCAGTATGGCGCCCAGGATCGTAAAGCCGACGGCCATGCCGGCGCCCCGGGCCAGTCCGCCCAGAAAGTGATTGCGGATGAGCCGCCTGCGATCCTGCGCGTATGCCAGGTATTCCGCCAGATGGAGCTGTTCCAGCCGCTGCAGGTGCTCATCCATCTTTTTCGCCAAATCATCCCGCCATTCCTTCATGCGTGTGAAAACCTCCTGCCAGCAGGATGTGCAAAAAGCGGCGTGTGCATACACGCCGCCTGCCGGGGTGTTGGATTTATTTGTTTTTGCACTCGCACTGCAGCGAGGGGTTGAAGGAATAGAAATTCTTTTCCTCCAGGCGATCCTGCACGATGGCCAGGGCCTCGGCAAAGCGCTGGTAGTGGACGATCTCGCGGGCGCGCAGGAAGCGCAGCACGTCGATGACGTCAGGGTCGTCGGCCAGGTGGATCAGGTTTTCATAGGTGGTGCGGGCCTTCTGCTCGGCAGCCAGGTTTTCATGCAGGTCGGTGATGGGATCGCCCTTCACCGCCATGGCAGCGGCATGATAGGGCTGACCGCTGGCGAACTGGGGATACACGCCCAGACCGTGATCGGTAAAGTAGGGCGCGAAGGCGCTGTCCTGGATCTGCTTGTCGGAAAGATCGCGGGTCAGCTGATGGATCATGCTGCCCACCATCTCCAGGTGGCCCAGCTCCTCGGTGCCCACATCGGTCAGCAGGCCCTTCAGCTCGTTGTAGGGCATGGAATAGCGCTGGCTCAGGTAGCGCAGGGAGGCGCCCAGCTCACCGTCGGGGCCGCCGTACTGGCTGATGATCACCGAGGCCATGCGCTGGTCCGGCTTGCGGATACGAACGGGATATTGCAGCTTCTTTTCATACACAAACATGGCTTATGCCTCCTTTCCGCAGCAGCGCTGATATTCCCAGGGCCAGGGGCCATCGAGCCAGGACCAGCGGTTGCAGTCGGAGGTGTAGGCGCAGGCGCAGTCCTCATCCATCTGTTCGGTGAGCTTGCGCAGCAGGGCCAGCGCCTTCTGATCACAGGGGTGGGTGTTCAGGTACAGCCGCAGCTCCCAGATGGCGAATTTGTCCTCCTGACACTTGGTAGCGCAGGCGTCGCCGCTACACTGCTCGTTGCACATGGGCTTGTCGAGGCAGCCGAAGAGCGTGCCGCGGATGAGGGCCTTTTCCGCACAGTACATGCTGTCCAGATCGTGGTGTTCGGCATACACCATGGCGGGGGCGCGGCCGCCGCAGGAATAGTCGCAGTCGTCGCAGCGGTTTTTGCGGGACTGGCGATTGTCGTAATCGCAGCCGCAGGGCTTATTGTTCTGGCGGGAGTAATCCTTCTCGCAGTCGTCACAGCCGCCTTTGCGGGACTGGCGGTTGTCGTAATCGCAGCCGCAGGGCTTGTTGTTCTGGCGGGAGTAATCCTTTTCGCAGTCGTCGCAGCCGCAGGAGTTGCTGTTCTGGCGGCTCTGGCGGGTGTTGCCGCAGCCGCAGCGGGCTTGCCGGTTGTTGTCGCAGCCGCAGCCGGCGGTGTTGATGGTGTTGGCTCCGTTGCCATGGCAGCCGCAGGCGGCACGGGCGTCGCCGTCGATGCTGGCGCCGATGAAATCGTTACGCATAGGGCAGGTCATCCTTCCTGTGGGTATTGCAGGCGGGGCCTGCATGATCAGACTATGCGCGGAGGAAAACAGGGTGCAAAAGAACCGCCTGTACTTTTCAACAGGCGGCTGAACGAATTACAGCAGCAGCATCACGCCCTGCGCCGCGGCGACGGCCAGGCAGGCGCCAATGGCCACCGTCAGCAGGCTGCGGCCGCGCCAGGCCATGATGATAGCCACCACCAGGCCTGCCAGCGCCGTCCACAGGCTGTCGGTGGAATAGAGCACATCGGGGAAGGTCATGGCGCCAAGCACAGCATAGGGAACGTAATGCAGAAAGGATTTGACGAACACGCTCCTGATCTCCCTGCGGAAGACCGTCAGCGGCAGCATACGGATCAGATAGGTCACGCCGGCCATTACCAGCAGGTAGGGAAAAAAATCGCTCCAGCTCATGCCTCATCCTCCTTTACGGGGAACAGCAGCGCGCCCATAGTGGAGGCGACCACCGCGCAGATGATGATCACGAATCCGCTGGAGAGCTGGTTCAGTCCGGGAATATAGCGGAAGCACAGGCTCAGCCCCACGGCGATGAGCACCACCACCCGCACCGGGTGTTCCCTGCGCGCGGGGGGCAGGATGATGGCCAGGAACATGCCGTAGATGGCAATGCCCAGGGCGGAGCGGAAGAACACCGGCAGCAGCTGTCCGGCCACGGCGCCCAGTAGCGTGCCCAGCGCCCAGCCCAGCCAGGGGGTGGACATCAGGCCGTAGAGGTACCACTTGCTCACCTTTTCCGGCTGGGAGGAGGCCACGGCGAAGATCTCGTCCGTATTGCAGAAGGAGAAGCACATCCGGTGCGGGGTTGTCATGGAACGATCCAGCTTCTGCGAGAGGGATACGCCCATCAGGGCATAGCGGAGGTTGATGATAAACTGGGTCAGCGCCGCCTCGATCAGGGAGGCCTGGGCCAGCATCAGCGGCAGCCCCGCGAACTGGCCGGCGCTGGTGACGTTGGTCATGGAGATCAGCACCGCCTGCGCCCAGGTGAGGCCATCGCCCACGGCCTTCATGCCGAAGGTGAAGGACACCGAGAGGTACCCCAGCGCGATGGGTATGCCGTGCTTCACACCCTTGAGGAATAAACGGTTCATGGGGAGCTTCGCCTCGATTTCGTATGTATGGAACAAGGTTCATCCTATCATGCGGGGCGTGGCACGTCAATGTCATATATGTTTTGGAACAAAGAAAAAACCGGACACGACGTCCGGTCTGGCTTTATCGGATGATCTCTGCCATGGCGGCGATGTCCTGGGCGGCCATGGTGACCTTGCTTTTCTCGATCAGGAGGTTGCCGCCCGTTATGATGTAGGAGGGCATGACGCGGATATCCCCAAAGTAGAAGGGTGTTGAGCGCAGCTTGTAGGTCGCGCCGGAGGGAATAACATTGCGCCTGACAGTCTTCCGGGCGATCTGGTTGAACATCTTCCGGGCCACATCGCCCATGAGCATGATGACCTTCACATTCGGGAAAAGGGCAAGCTCCTGCTCCAGCCAGGGCAGGCTTTCCTCGATGCTGGCCTTCTCCACGGCATAATCCGCCTTGGGCGTTTTGACAGCGTTGGTGATGTAGACGCCCATGCGCAGGATATCGCCGATGCTCTCCACGGGCAACCCGGCCTTCTGAAATAGCGGGATAGTGGTGGAAAGGTACTGCTCGCCGCTGCTGCCGTAGAAGTCCTGTGCCGGGTCAGCCGGAACGACCTCATTGATCAGGATGGCGCGGATGCCGGCGGGGTCGATGTCGATATCGTTGAGCTGGATATGATGCGGCGTACCCAGGCGGCGCTCCAGTTCCTGCTTGATGTTCATAGGGCGTCCTCCTTCGTGGTTGGGTCTCAGGCGAACCTCTCCACGCCGTCCGCGGTCACGATGGCGTAGCACAGCGGCGGGGCAGCCACAGGCTTAGCAGAGAAGCGGATGGCGGCCCGGATGGCAGCTTCGGCCTTGGCGGCGTCCTCCTCGCTGCGGGCGTAAAGGGTGCATAGAGTGGTATCGGGCTGCACGTGGTCGCCAATGCGCACCGGCAGAGTGAAGCCCACGGAGTAGTCCAGCGCATCGGTCTTCTGCACACGGCCCGCGCCCATGGCCTGGGCGGCAAGCCCCAGGGCGGTGGTATCCATTTCGGCGGCATAGCCGGTACAGCCTGCCTTTACGGTGCGGATCACGGCGGGCTGGGGGAGGCGCGTCACATCGTCGCAGACGGCGGGATCCCCGCCCTGGGCAGCGATCATTTCCTTCAGTTTTGCAAGGCCGCGGCGGGTGTCCAGCGCATCCTGCAGCAGGGCGCGGCCCTCGCCGGGGGTGGCGCAGTGTCCCGCCAGCACCAGCATATGGCTACCCAGCAGCAGCGAGACCTCCAGCAGCGCGCCGGTGGTGCGCCCGGATAGCACGTCGATGGCGTCCTTGACCTCCAGGGCGTTGCCCACATGGGTACCCAGGGGCTGCTCCATGCCGGTGACGATGGCGGTGACCGGCTTCCCGGCCAGGGTGCCGATCTCGACCATGGCCTGCGCCAGCTGGATGGATTCCTCCACGGTCTGCATCAGCGCGCCGGAGCCGGTCTTCACGTCCAGCACGATGGCGTCAGCGCCGGAGGCCAGCTTCTTGGACATGATGGAGGAGGCGATCAGCGGCAGGCTGTCTACCGTGGCGGTAACGTCCCGCAGGGCGTAGAGGGTCTTGTCGGCGGGGGCCAGGGAGCCCGTCTGCCCGATGACCGCCACGCTCAGGCTTTTCACCTGCCGGATGAAGGCCTCCTCGGTGAGCTCCACGCTCAGCCCGGGGATGGATTCCAGCTTATCCAGCGTGCCGCCGGTGTGGCCCAGGCCACGGCCGCTCATCTTGGCCACCGGTACGCCGCAGGCGGCTACCAGGGGGGCCAGCACCAGCGTGGTGGTATCGCCCACACCGCCGGTGGAATGCTTATCCACCTTCACCCCGGGAATGGCGGATAAGTCGCAAACGTCGCCGGAATCCCGCATGGCAAGGGTCAGATGGGTGGTCTCCTGAGCGCTCATGCCATTGAGGCGGATCGCCATGAGCAGCGCTGCCAGCTGGTAATCCGGGATGGTCTGCTTCGCGGCGCCCTGAACGAAATATTCGATCTCCTGGGCGGTAAGCTCCTGGCCCAGCTTTTTCTTTGTGATGATGTTCACCATGTTCATGGAGGAGGCCTCCTTGCGAAAGAATCTATGGATATTATAGCACGTTTGAGGGGAGAAGCAACAGGGGAAAGACGATCCGCCGCCTTGGAAAAACATGAGATGAAAAACACGCCAGAGCCGCTTGATCAGCCCTGGCGTGTCGGATATCGGGGTTATGCCCTGCGGCGCTTCAGGACCAGCAGCAGCGCGGCGGAGACGCCCAGCAGCGCCGTCCAAAGCAGCACATGGCTCTGATCGCCGGTGGCGGGCACCTTCGCGTTGGTGATGGTACCGCCGTTGTCAGCATAGTCGGCGGAGGAACCGTCGGAGAGCGTATAGCTGGTCTCGTAGCCCTCAAGGACTTCTTCCTTCACCGTGTAGATGGCGGGCTCGCCGTCCACCTCGCCGGGCAGGTCGTAGTACTTGTACCAGCCGTAGCGGTCGGGGGTGGGGGTCTTCTCGTCGGTGGCCACGCCGTTACGGTACAGCACCAGGGTGATCTCCGGCGCGGTCTCGCCCTCGGCCAGGCCGCTCCAGACCTTCTTGACCGAGAAGTCCGCCTCCACGATGGCCTTGTTGATGATCGTACCGCCATCATAGATGGCCCTGGTTTCCTCGCTGAAGGGAGAGATGTTGCTGTAGATGGTGGTGAAGCCATCCACGTATTTCTCTTTGGCGGAGTACACCAGGAACTCGCCCTGCTCGCCGTACATAGGCAGATCGGTATACATGTATACGTTCCCGTCACGGGTGGGGGCGGGCTGGGGAGCGACCTTTTCGCCGTTGGCATACAGCGTCAGTTCAATGGCGCCGCCGCCACCGCCCTGCCAGTGCTTCGTTACCGTGAACGTGGTGGTTCGGAAGGTGTTCACGAAGCTGACCTCGTTGGCGTCCTCGGCCAGGGTGCCTTCAGCCAGGGCGCCTTCGCTGCCGTTCACCATGGTGGTGAAGGCCGTGTCGGATTCTTCCTCCACGCTGTAGGTCATGCCGGGAAGCAGGCCGCTGATGGTCACGCTCTGGCCATGCCCCAGCTGGATGAATCCGCCGCTGGTGATCTCGCCCTCCGCATCGCCGGTGAAGGCGAAGGCTTCGGTGAGCTCCGTGCCGTTTGCGTCGAACAGGCGCACCGTTATGGCGAAGGTCTCGGCGGTCTCGCAGCCTTCCACCGTCTTGCTGATGGTCAGCGGCGCGTAGAGGGTGTTGTCAAAGGCAATGGTCTGCGTGGCTTCCCCGGCCTTGACGATGGTGGGCTCCACCGTCAGCGTGCCATCGTAGTTGTTTTTCACGGAAACGTTCACTGTGTATTCCGTCGCATCCGGGACAAGCTGGTCCGTGGGCGCGGTGATCTCCTTCACCGTGTAGGTGTAGGTCTTGCCTGCGTCGGCCAGGTCATATCGCAGGGTTTCAAAGGTGATCTCACCCTTGAGGTTCTCTGCCGGCAGCTCCTCGCCTTCGCCCGTCAGCAGGAATTCATACACCTGATCCTCGCGGGGCTCGGCGCCGTTGACCGTCTTGGAGGCGGTGGGGGTCCATTCGCCGGAGGCTTCATAGGCGTTGTCGAAGGTGATTTCCGTCACGCTCTGGCCGCCGGTCTGGATGGCCTTGCGCACCTCCAGCGTGCCATCGCCCTGATCGGATACCCATACGGCGATGGTGTATTCGCGATCATCCGGGGTGTAGCCGGCAATGTCCTCCTGGCTCTCCTTCACGGTGTACAGGAAGCTCTTGCCCGCGTCGGAAAGCGTGTATCGGATCGCGTCGAAGGTCACCTGGCCGTCAGCATCGTTTTGCTTTGTCTGGTTGGAGCCATCGGTACCGGTCAGGGTGAAGGAGAACTTCTCTGCCTCGGCGGGGGCGATGGCCTGGCCGTTGACCGTCTTCAAGGCGGTCAGCTCCAGCGTGCCCGTGGCGTCATAGGTATTGGTGAACGCCAGGGTGTAGATTCCTCCGGAGGTGACGGTGCCGGTAGCAGCGCCCTGCGTGAGCGTGGGCGTGTACCCGGGGATGGCCTCCTCCTCAACGGAATAGACAGCGCCAACGGGAAGATCCAGCACGGTGACGGTCTCGCCGTGTCTGGCTGTTACGGTCAGTACGCCGTGGTCGGTGGCGGTGACTGTCCCTGTGGTCTGCTGGCCTTCGGCGTCCACTCGCAGCAGCCCGAAATCGCCGGTTACAGGCGCGTCGTTCTGCGTCAGGGTGATGTGGAAGGTGAAGTCCTTGCCGGTATCGCCGTCGACCACCTGCTTGCTGATCTGCATGATGCCCAGGCGGGAGTTGTAGATATTGAACCGGTTGGTTTCCGTCTGGATATCGCAGGAGTATCCGGGCACGGGCCGCTCCTCAACGGTAAAGGTGTTCGTTTTACCCTGGAAGGAGTAGGTGTACAGGTTTTCGATCACGAAACGGTGGCTCGTGGTGTTTGTCGGGACCTCGAGCTCGATGCCCTCACGGTACATTTCGCCATTCTGGTAAAGATCGATCAGGATCTTTTCCGGACGGTAGGAGTAATCCTTGTTCTCATTCTGCCAATACTTATATACGGTTATCTCCTTGCGGACGCGGTCGTTCTTCAGCGTATAGGCGCCGGACGCGTCCTGGCTCAGGGAAACGTGATTGGCCGCGGTGCCGCCGTTGACCGGCTGGCTGATGCCGCCCTTGGCGGTGGCGTCCACATCGATGATCCACCACATATCATTCAGGGCGATGAAGCCGGTGCGGGTCGATGTTTCCACAACGGCATAGCTGCCCGAGGACAGCTTGTTGAAATTGACGGAGCCATCCGCCATGCTGTAGACCGTGCGGAGGATATTGGTATCCCAGCAGGCGTCGGCGCTGCCGGGTTTGCCGGTGTGAGCATGGATGCAGGCGTCGGCGCAGTCTTTATCGCATTCGTGGGTGCAGCGGTAGAGATCAAAGCAGATGCCGCTAAGGGGTTCATACTGCTTCACGCCGTCGATTTCCTCGTACTCGCCCAGCTTGATGAAGGAGAAGTCCTTCAGGTCACGCAGCTCCACGGTCACGCGGTCGTTGATGTTGTGGGTGCTCGTTCCCTCGGAGTGCTGGGCGCCGGTGGTAAAGGTGGTGAAGTAGGAGGGGCGGTTGTAGGCAAGCACTTCCTCGGGCAGGGTCGCGGGAGCCTGCATGAAGATCTCCACATAGGTGGCGGAGCTGCCCTCGAACACATAGGGCTCGCCCTCCGTGTTGGTGGTCAGGTCGAAGGCAAGCGCCGTTACGGCTGAAAGATCCGCCGGAGGATTGGCGCCGGTCCATTCCTTCCATACGGAGGTATCGGCCAGGTAGTTCAGAACGGGGGTCTTGTCATCATTCAGCACCTTGTCGATCGCGCCGTAGGTGAGTGACTCGGAGGTGGAATAGAATACCCGGGGCTGGATGCCCTGGCGGATGGGCAGGCCCGTATCCACGCCGGTGAGCGTGCCCTCCCACCAGATCTCGTTGGCGTTGGCCACGCCGTTGGTGGTGCCGGTGTTGGCGGCCTCCTCCAGGATGTCGAAGAGCACCAGATCCCGTGTGGTGCCGCCTTCGCTGGCGGTGAAGCTGATCTTGTAGCTGTAGTCGCCGCTCAGATCCGCCACATCATGCATGCGGTAGTAGCCGCTGTTTGCCTTGACCAGCTTATTGACGCCGGTGGCATAGGCGCCCACCACGTCCACGGAGAAGTACAGGCTGGAGCACAGGGTATTGCTGCCGGTGGTATCGCCATCGCCGTTCAGGTCGGACATGACCTCCTGCATATCGGTGCCGAAGGTGGTTTTATTGAAATAGGCGCCATCGTCCGGGAGGGCGTTGTAGATCGGCTGGCCCTTTTCGCCGTGTCCCTCCTGGAAGGCGACAAGGTTGTAGCCGCTGGGCGCGTAGCTCCACTCCGTCCAGGAGATGGAGGCGGAGTATTCGATGGTGAATGCCGGGCCGTAATAGCTGTTGCTGGAATGGGACCAGTTGGTACCCTTTTCGCCGTCGTACTGCACATAGAAGCGCACCAGCTGGCGGCCGCTGTTCTTATAGTTATCAACCGTCTCGTACCTGACCAGTGAGCAGGGCAGGCTGGAGTTTCCGCCGGTCACCTTGATGCCCGCGGCTTCGTTGAGCGTATAGCCGGGAGGCAGCAAGTCGTAGAAGACGCCCTCCTGCCAGGCAAGCTCGTCGAAATAGCCGGGAATGCTGTTGGCATAGCGATGCCCTTCGCGAACGGTGACGGAGAAGCGGGCGTCCACCTTGCTGTTTACGTTGTCGTTGGTGGAGGAAAGCAGCGTTTTGCTGATGCTGCTGGTTTTGCTGGTGTAGCCGGTGGACAGGTTTTGATGGTAGCGCATCACATAGCTGTTCAGACGGTTATAGTCCTTCTCGTTCAGGCCGTTGATGGAGGCGTCTGTGATGTTGTAGGGCACAGCGTAGCCGTTGAACCATTCATATTCGCCGGTGACCGGGTCCTGCACATAGATGTAGTGCGCGCTGTAGTTATCAAACTCGATCTTCGTGGCCCCATCGGCGATATACGACTGATACAGAGGGGAATCCGCCAGTAAGGTGGTATACACATAGAGCCTGAGTGAAACAGAACCCGTGAGCCCCTCGGGGGATATCACGCGCATGCCGGTATAGCGCTTTCCTTCAAACAGCGCTTCGTCAAAGGAGAGGTACATGCCGCTTGAAGTGCCGACATTCTCGGGCAGCTGAGCGCGGCCGATCTCCTCCCACTGGTCGCCGTAAGCCGTCTGGCCCTGGAGGATGAAATCGCCCCGGGGCACATTGTCGTAAACGTTGCTTCCAGTTTCCTCGTCGTAGCGGCTCCAGGAGACGAAAACCTGTGCCTTATGGAAGAAGTAATCCTCTGCGGTCAGATGGACCCACTCGGTGGTGCCGTCCGGTCCCTGCATGCGGGCGAACATGGCGTCGTCTGCGGAGATGATCTGGAAGGGCTTCTTCAGCAGGTTACCATTGACAGTGGTGGAGGCACTGAAGTAGGGCGTGGTGATGTCCGTGCCGGCGTTGAAGTATTCAATGCCATACTCGGGCATGCTGGTGCCGCTCTTGCTGGCGGAGTAAATGGAGCCGGAAGGCGCGGCTGCTTTCTTGGGCGTCCAGGTCTTGTGGACTTCTTCAACGTCGACGTGCTCATCGTTGAAGTCAAGGCCTTCCACTTTGTCATTCTCGTGCTCATGAAGGGTATGGGTGTTGTAGGTGGCCTTCAGCCAGAGATCATACTCCTCATCCTCGGCGCCGGGATTGGTGCGGGGATAAGCCACCACTACCTGGAAGGAATCATAAGTGTTTGGGTTATCCTTGTTCAGTGTGGGATAAATGATATTTGTATGATTCCAGGTGTTCTCAGCGCTGGTATCCTTGGTGAAGTTGGTATAGCGGTCAAACTCCAGGATATAGGCGCCTTCGGGAATCTCGAGCTGAAGGGTGCCTGTGAGGAACTGGTTCGGAGTGACGCTGTATAGCATGTCGTACCCGACATAGACATATTCGTCATGCTGGGAAGGCGTGATGGAATAGCGATAGTCGCCCAGCTGGAAGCTGTCGCCCTCATACAGGATCTTGCTGCTGCTCTCGTAGATGGTTATACTGGCGGAATGGCCGTTGTCGATGCCGTAGGTGATAGGCGAGGTGACCTTTGTCTCGGCGGGCTGCTCCACCTGCTCGCCGGCGGCGTTCTGATAGGTGGCAATGCCCTTGCCCGTAGCCTGGAAGACGGACAGCGTGGTGTCGCGCATCTGGCTGGGGCAGACGGAGTACTTTACCTCGATGGTCTGGTTGATACTGTCGGTGATGGGCGTCCAGTTTCTGAAGACGATCTCGTCATCGCCCTTGTCGGCGGTACCGTGATCATCGATGTAGTAATTGAAAGGATTGCTGGCGTTGTACAGCGGATCCTTGGGCACGCCGATATCCGCGGGGGCGTAATAGGCATCGTTGTTGTAATTGTCGACGCCTACCATGTGGTAGGGAAGACGCACTTCAAGATCGCCCACGTCGTACTGGGCGGCGTTGACGCGGATGGTAAGCTTATACTTCACATCGCGGGCTTTGTTGTTGCTCTGAACGATCTCGTACAGCTCGTACCACTGGGCGGGATCGCTCTTGTCCCAGATGAGGTCGATGGCGTAGTTCCAGTTTTCCTGCTCCACATAGGTGAAGGCGTGGTTCTCGGTTGTTTCGCCAGTCTCATCGTCGGTGGATTTGGTCACGACGGGGGAATCCTTGGTCAGGGCATGGAGAGGCGGATTGGTGATGGGCTCGATTTTGTATTCGGCCAGGTTGCCGTTGGCGTCGTACAGGGGCACGTCCCACTCGGCGATCCAGTTGCTGCCGGCGTCGGCGGTGCGGATGGGATTATTGAAGGGCACCTCGGTCCCATCGGCATACTTGATGACGAAGACCATCATGCTGGGCCGGTTCTTGCCCTCGTCGGTCTCGTTCTCGAAGCCCACGGAGGCGGTGATCTTCCTGGTGGGCAGGGTCATGACAAGGCTGTAGCGCTTGACGCGGTAATCGTCGGTGGAGGACATGGGCTCCGCGCCTACACGGTCGTCCCGCTCCTTGATAAGCTCCATCTCATAGTAGCTGGAGGGGTTATCCGCCTCCATGATATAGTCCAGCTCGTTGCCTTCCAGGTCATACAGCGGATAAACGGCGCTGGTGTCGCCATAAACGGTAACACTTTTCTTCCAGGCGAACTCGGCGGACTGGATATATTCGCTGCCGGGGCGGGTTTCATAGCCGTCTGCCAGCCGGAAGCGATAGGAGAGACTTTCGGGCCGCAGGCCGAGGGCGTTGGCGTTATCATCCCAGGTTAGAAAGCCGCTCGTGTGAGAAATGGTAAAGCGGCCGGTGCTGATGTGCAGGGTATCGCCGTAGTAGATCTTCCGCTGACGCCAGTAGGGCGGCAGGTTGGAAACCGAGAAGTCGGTCATGATCTTCCAGCGGTCGTTTTTATTGCGGTTGCCGTCTTCGTCAAAGCCGGGGATGGTCCAGGAATATTGGGCGGCAGCGGAGCCGCCGAAGGAGTTGATATAGGTGTGTTCCATGGCTTTGCGGGTGCCGGGAACCTCCACGCCATTCTCATCCACCAGCCAGATGCTGTAGGGAGAAACATCGTAGAACTCGGCATAGGGGCCGGTGACGTACTTGGAGCCCTCCACACTGTTGCTGATGCGCAGATACCAATCCAGCTCTTTCACGTACCTCTGGCTGAAGGAAGCCTCATTGCTGGTGGTGGTGGTGCTTGCGCTGTAATGGGTCTCGCCGTCGGTCACGGTGGCTGCGCCATACCAGGGGGTCAGCTGGTCGCAGTCCATGGTGATGCGGTAATTGGTATTGCTGTCCGAGGCAGACCACTCGCCCTTGGTGGTGTCCACGTCGGGGTGAGCGATGGTCACGTCCTTCCAGGTGGCCTGCCAGACGCCGTCGCCCAGGCAGGTCATGCTGTCGGGGGCGCCGCAGTCCAGCGACCAGCCGCTATTGCTGACACGGGAAAGTATTTCCAGGCGGAAGTTGAGATCGGTGATGTCGGCAAGAGGCGTGGCCAGATCCCAGTTTTGCAGGGTGATGGTAGCGGTGTAGTCCTGCTTGCCGGTCCACTGCACATAATAATGCCAGGTGTTGGTGGCATAGTCGAACTTCTGGTCGCGCAGCTGATAGCCTCTGGGCAGGATGGGATCGAGATAGGTATACTGATAGGCTTCGCCGGTGGTCTCATCATAAAGGACGAGGTTGACAGAGCCGGAGAACTGGGTGTTGTTGTTGGAGCCGTAAATATTTGCTGCCGCTGTCTGATCTCCGTGGGCGATCCGGGCTTGAATGGTGCCGCGGGTCTTCATGAGGTTATCCATGTCATCCTCATAATGCGCCTCAAACTTGACCGTGGTATATTTGGGGGCCGCCAGGGCAGAGGCCTCCTCCCAGGGCATTTGCCCTTGCAGGAACACCAAAAGCAGAGTCATCAGCACAAGGACTCCCCAGCGCAGCGTTTTGCGTACAGCGTTCATTGCTCTCATCTCCCGGTATCTTGCTCATCAGCAGGCGGATGTAGCTGAATATACATAATTGAATAAACGCGAAGGATAGTATTATGGCATAATATACCATAATATAAAGTATATCAGCTGTTGCTGAATTTGTCTACAATAAATCAATACAGATGAAAGGATCATTGATTGGCCGGCCGAAAAAAACAGACCAGGCAGCGGATGGCGCTGTCTGGTCTGCTGAAAAGCAAAGGGGAGAGGGATCAGTCCTCGTCTTCCTCTTCGGGAAGCTCGGCGTTGTGATAGACGTTGGTCACGTCGTCATTGTCGTCAAGCATATCCAGGAGCTTCTGGATGTTCTTGAGGGTGTCGGGATCGTCCACAGAAACGGTGTTCTGGGGGATCTTGCTCACCTCGGCGGAGAGGAAGGTCAGGCCCTGCTGCTCCAGGGCTTCGCGCACGGCGGAGAAATCGGAGGGAGCGGTGTAGATCTCGTACACGTCTTCCTCGGCCTTCATATCCTCGGCGCCGGCGTCCAGGGCCAGCATCATCATTTCGTCCTCGTCGCTGCCGGGGGTGCGCTCCACCACCAGCACGCCCTTCTCGTCAAACATGAAGGCCACGGAGCCGGCGTTGCCCAGGTTGCCGCCGTTCTTGGCGAAGCAGTGGCGCACATCGGACACAGTGCGGTTGCGGTTATCGGTGATGGTATCCACGATCACGGCCACGCCGCCGGGGGCATAGCCTTCGTAGGTGATCTGCTC
>SVGJ01000061.1 GCA_015056415.1 Clostridiales bacterium | reverse complement strand
TGGGGAAGGGAATTTGTACGAAAATTAGTACTTGCGCTTGCGTGCGGCTTCAGCCTTCTTCTTACGCTTTACGCTGGGCTTTTCGTAATGCTCGCGCTTACGGACCTCCTGAATGACGCCCGCGCGGGCACATTGCCGCTTAAAACGCTTGAGCGCACTCTCCAGAGATTCATTCTCGCGGACTCGTACCTCGGACACTGTTATCCCTCCTCTCGCTCATCTCGCCTTGACATCAGCCGGCTAAGACGGACGGATGGCGAACCGTACAGCTATTATATCGTTTTTCAAGTTACGCGTCAATGGGGAAACTGGATTTTCTCAATAATTTTTTTGTAAAAAAGTGAATCAAGCCATGTTTCCGGTAAGTTGACGGCCACCCAGCACGTGAAAATGCAGGTGGTGGACGCTCTGGCAGGCATGATCGCCACAGTTGGACACTACGCGGAAGCCGTTCTCCGTCAGGCCTTCCAGCTCGGCAACCTTCTTGCAGGCGCGCAGACAAGCGGCCAGGGTGGCGTCGTCAGCCTGGTCGATGGCGGACATGCCGGTGACGTGCTGCTTGGGGATCACCAGCACGTGGGTAGGGGCCTGGGGATTGATGTCGCGGAAGGCGTAGACCTTATCATCCTCGTAGACCTTGGTGGAGGGGATGTCGCCGGCGATGATCTTGCAGAACAGGCAGTTGCTCATGATAATTATCCTTTCTTATTCGTGTTCGACAGGCATGGGCGAAAAAGTAACAGTAACAAGGAAAACATGCTCATGTCCCAAAGGGGCCAGATCTTCCGGGTGGAAGGAGATAACGGGGGCGGGATCGACCTCTTGCAGCTTGCTGGTGATGAATTGCAGCAGCAGGGGGATCTCCTCGCCATAGCGGACCTCTACCAGGTCAGTACGGGAGGAGGTTTCGGTATCCAGTCCGCTGATGTCATAGAGAGGTTCTGCCGGGCCTTGACGCAGGGACATCACGCCATTGTTTTCGTCCAGCACGCTGGCGAAAATGCTATCTGTCAACGGGCCGAAATTCAAGGCGAAGCGGCCTTGGCCATTCTGCGTCGGCAGGTGCATCTGGCTGCCGCCGGTATATAGCTCCCATTGGTTATCCGTCAGTCGATAGACATTGACGGTGATGACATGCTGATCTTTGCCCAACTGGAAATCATAGATATTGCAGTTGCGGCCCGGGCTGGACAGCGCCTTGATCTGTTCTTCCTGCGCGGTGAGCTGAGCGGGCTCAATGTACATGGCGGGCTTGTCATCCGTGGCGGCCTGCTGGGCGCAGCCGGTAAGAAGCAGGGCCACACACAGCAGCATCAGGAAAAAGATACGTTTCATACCAATTCTCCTTTCATTCCCTCGCCGTCAATGGCGGTGAGCCTGGCCGTGACCACTGCGCCGCTGCGGCGGGCGGGACAATCAGGCAGCGTGACCTGAATATATTCCGGGGTGTAGCCCAGCCAGTTGCCGGCTTCGTCCTGCTCCTCCAGCAGCACGGGGGCGGTGCGTCCCAGCCAGCTCTCCTGATAGGAGCGGGCGGTGGTTTCGCCCAGGGCGATGAGCTCCCGGGCGCGCTGGTCCTTCAGGGCGTTGGGCAGCTGACCGGGCATCACGGCGGCCTTGGTGCCCTCGCGCTGGGAGTAGGGGAACACGTGGATCTTGGCATAGCCCACCTTTTCGATCATGCGCCGGGTCTCCTGATATTCCTCCTCGGTCTCGCCGGGGAAGCCGGTGAGCACATCCGTGGTGAAAGCGGCGTGGGGGAAGGCGGCGCGGAGGTTATCCACAGCGTCCAGGTACATGCGGGCGTTGTAGCGGCGGGCCATGCGGGCGAGCACCGTATCGCTGCCGGATTGCAGCGCCAGGTGAAACTGAGGGCAGACCTTGTCCATCCGGGCCAGACGGGAGGAGAACTCCGCTGTGGCGATGGTGGGCTCCAGGCTGCCCAGGCGGATGCGCTTCACCCCCGGCACATCCTGCACGGCCTGAATGGCGTCCAGCAGGGTGGTGCCATCGTGAAGGTCCTTGCCGTAGCTGGAAAGATGGATCCCCGTCAGTACCAGCTCCCGGAAGCCGGCCTGGGCCAGGCGGCGGGCTTCAGCGGCGATGTCAGCCAGGGGGCGGGACCGGATGGGGCCTCGCACGCTGGGAATGATGCAGTAGGTGCAGTGGTTGTTACAGCCTTCCTGGATCTTCAATGTGGCGCGGGTGTGCTCCGCCTGATCGGTGATGGTCAGGGTTTCAAAGGGCGTGGCGGTGGTGAGAGCGTCCACGGCGCAGATCTGCCGGTCCTCCCGGACGGCCTGCTCCAGCAGCGTGACCACCTCGCCCCGGCGCTGGGTGCCCAGGATCAGACGTGCGCCGGTTTCCAGCAGCTCTTCGCCCTTGCGCTGAGCAAGACAGCCGCAGAGGATGATGTGACTCTCCGGATGCTCACGGCGCAGACGGCGGGTGAGCTGCATGGATTTCTTATCGCCGGTACCGGTGACGGTGCAGGTGTTGATCACATAGATATCAGCCTGTCCGTGAAATGGTACGATGGCATAGCCTGCGGCGCGGAAAAGCTCCAGCATGGCCTGTGTGTCGTATTGGTTGACCTTGCAGCCTAAGGTGTGGAATGCTACGGTGCTCAAAAGGGTTCACTCCATGTCGCCATACAGGCACAGAAGAGCGCTGATGGCAGATAGTCCTGCGGTTTCGGTACGGAGAATACGGGGGCCCAGCGTGACGGAACAGCAACCCGCTTCCTTCATCTGATTGATCTCCCCGGGGGACATGCCGCCCTCGGGGCCGATAACGATGGCCAGGTCGCGCACTTCAGGGTGCTCCTGGTGGAAGGTACGCAGGGAATAGCCCTGGGCGTCCTCCCAGGGGACGATGGCGGCGGCGTGACTGCTCAGACGGCGTAAAAGCTCCTTGAAGGAGATGGGCGCGTCCACGGGCATCATCATACACCGGCCGGATTGCTTGCAGGCTTCCCGGGCGATCTTCTGCCAGCGCTCCTGCTTTTTGGCGGCGTCCTTGGCATTGAGCTGAACCACGCACCGGCTCATGGCCACCGGGATAACGCGGGCGGCGCCAAGCTCCACGGCTTTCTGGGTGATGAGCTCCATCTTGTCGGCCTTGGGCAGCCCCTGGTACAGGGTGATGCGCAGCGCCGCCTCGGTGGAGGGAAGCTCCTCCAGGATGCGCAGGGTCACGCCGTCGTCCATATCGGTTATCTCGGCGGTGTAGCGGCGGGCGTCGCAGAAGATCTGCGCGGTTTCGCCCACCCTCATGCGCAGCACACGCTGGGCGTGATGGGCGTCCTCGGCATTCAGGCGGACAAGGCCGTCCACAATGCCGGATTCATCGGCGTAGAAGCGGTGCATCAGTCATGCCTCCGGGAGAGCATGGCCACCCACTCGCCCTTGCGGCGGATCTCGAGGATGGTGTAGTTGGCGGCGATCAGCGCGTCATGCACGTCCTGCTCGCGCTCCTTGATGATGCCGGAGCAGATGAACAGGCCGCCGGGGACGATGTGCTCGGTCAGGGGCGCGGCGAACATGCAGATTACGTCGGCGATGATGTTAGCCACGCACAATTCGCACTGGGCGGAAACGCTGTCCAGCAGGTTGCCCTGCAGGGTGGTGATGGTATCCTGCAGGCCGTTGCCGGCCACGTTGTCGCGGGCAACACGCACAGCGGTGGGGTCGATGTCGGTGGCCAGGACCTCCTTGGCGCCCAGCAGCGCGGCGCCGATGGCCAGGATGCCGCTGCCGGTGCCCACGTCGATGACGCGCTCGCCGCCCTGCATTACGTCCTCCAGCAGCTCCAGGCACATACCGGTGGTTTCGTGGGTGCCGCTGCCGAAGGCCATGCCGGGATCGATCTCGATGACCCGGTCGCCCTCCTGCTTCTCATAGGGCTCCCAGGTGGGCTTGACCACCAGGGTCTTGCCGGCGCGGAAGGGCTTGTAGAATTTCTTCCAGACCTCGGACCAGTCCTCGTCCTTCACGTTGAGGGTATCGATGGCCAGGGAGCCGAAGTCGAACTCCGGCACGGCGCGCTGGATCTCCTGCAGGTGGGCGGTGAGATCGTGCATCCGCTCGGCAAAGGAGGTATCCGGCTCAAACCAGGCGTGTACCAGCACATCCTCGGGCAGGGTGTTGACCAGGTTGGGATCGATGATCTCCCAGATGCCGTTGGGCTTGTTGGGGTCGGGAATATCGGCGCGGTCCTCCACCATGGTGCCGGTGGCGCCGTGGGCGATGAGGGCCTCGGAAACCATATCCGCGCCCAGGGTAGTGGTGTGTACGGAAAGTTCAACCCATTCCATTGTTCATCATCCTTTGAAAAGATATATTAGTTGAGTGAAATCAAAACCAGCAGAAACAGCACTGCGACGCCGATATATAAGCCCCCCTTGATCCGGACGCTGTGCAGATAATCCTCGGAAGGCTTGGTTCCGTTGGACTTCCAGCGTTCGGTCAGATCCCAACAGAGGGAAGGCTTGAAGGCAAACAGCACCCCCACGGCAGCAAGCAAAATAACGGCAGCATAAGGCATACAAGCACTCCTTATCAATTGATGCCCCCACCCTCTCTCCCTTATCGCAGCGTGCTCCCTTGCTTGGCAGGCGTATGCTGGGTATCCCCGAAAGGGAGTCCAGAGGGATGAAGTCCCTTTGGCGGGGTTTCCAAAGGGGCGGCGCCCCTTTGGTGGGGGATTTCTAAGGGGGCAAAGCCCCCTTAGGGGTGGAAGGTTTCGATACCGCGGAGGAGCTCGAGCTCGCGGACGTCACGGGCGGTGGTGTACATCTGCCGGGTCAGGACGGAGCCGGAGCGATAGAACAGGCAGATGAAGGGCACGTCCTCGGCGAAGCGGGCCTGGATGTTCCACAGGGATTGCTGATAGCCGCTTTGGGTGGTTTGGGTGCGGAGGTCCTTGCAGAGGTTGGTCATGTCGTTGCTTCGGTAGAGGCCGTAGTTACCGGTGTTGCCCGTCATGAGCAGATAGCCCGGGTCGGGGCAGGTATCCATGGCGAAGGAAGCAATGGCAAGGTCGAAGGAGGCGGCTTCCAGCTTGTCCTGGATGTCGGTGAAGTTCATGATCTCCACCTTGGTGGAAATGCCCACTTGTCCCAGCATATCGGCGATGAGATTGGCTGTTTCCACGCGGACGTTGTTGTCCGGCTCCTCATAGACATAGATGCGCAGGTGCAGGTTCTTTTTTTTGCCGCTGGCGTCCAGCTTGTCCAGGATGCCGTCCTCATCGGTGTCGAACCAGCCGTCCTCCTCCAGCAGGGTGCGCGCTGCCGCCACATCGGTGACGAAGTAGCTGTCCAGCGTGTCGTTGTACATCCAGGTGCCGGGGATCATGGGCGTGTCGGTACGCTCCACCATGCCCATGTAGACCTGCTTGGCGATCTTGTCGGGATCGATCAGGTAGCGGATCGCCTTGCGCACGGCGAGGGAATCCAGCGGATAGGAGCGGTGGTTGATCAGCACGGTTTCCAGCTGATTGGTGCGGTAGTCCAGCGCCAGGGAGGTGGTGCCGCTCTTGTGCTGGGCGGCTGCGATGGAACGGGTGAAGATCGTGTCTACCCGGGCGTACTCATAGCTTTCGATAACAGCATTGGGGCTGTCATGCATGATGAACATGATCTCCTGTACCTGGGGATGGGTCTGCCACCAGTAGGGGTTTTGCTGGAGCCAGATGTAATCGCCGGCCTCGAAGGTGGAGATCATGTAGGGGCCGGTACCTGGCGGATTCTCGGCGGCGACGCGGTCCTTGGGGAGAATGGGGAAGGTCATGGCATAGAGCACGCCCCAGTAGTTGCGTCCGGCGGCGGTCTTGACCACCACGGTCTTGTCACCGGAGGCGGAGATGCTCTTGACAAAGTACTTCAGGTTAAAGTAATAGCCGGGGTTCTGGGTGCCGTCCTCATTGGCGCGGTCAAGGATGTATTGGGCGGTGGCCACCACATCATGAGCGGTCATGGGCGTGCCGTCGGAGAAGGTGATGTTGTCCCGCAGGTGGAAGGTCCAGGTCTTGCCGTTGCCGGATTCCTCCCAGCTTTCGCACAGACCGGCCTGGGGAAGGTAATCGTCATCAATGTTGACGAGGCTCTCGTACACCAGCTCATACACGCTCATCATGTCCCGCTCCACCGGGTCAAGGGGCTGGAGAAGCGAGGTCTTGGTGGATTGGATGCCTACGATGAGGCTGTCGCCCACATTGGTGGCCAGGGCGTTACTGGCCGTCAGGAACAGGCACAGCGTCAGGGGAAGAAGCTTCTTGATAATAAATCGCGTCGTAGATCGCATAGGCTTGGGTCACTCTCCCTGCATAGGTCTTGGTGGGGCCGTCCTTCATTCCCTCCAGGCTCAATTTCAGCCCATCGGGGGACATGGCGGGGTCATCCAGCCAGCCGGTGACTGTGGTTTGCCCGGCGTGATAGGCAGCGGCCACGGTAACGGGGTCGCCGCGGAAAAGCCTGGATAAATAGTTCAGGTACCAGCAGCCATAGCGGATGTTCGGCTCGGCTTCGTACATACGGTCGAAGGAATAATGGGTATCGCCCAGCTTGCCGGCGATCCATTCGGCGGTGTCGGGCATGAGCTGCATCAGGCCGCGGGCGCCGATGCCGCTTTCCGCATTGGTGCGGAAGGAACTCTCGTTGAGGATGATGGCAGCCACGAAGGCGGGCTGCAGGTTGTTTTCATTGGCGTAGCGCTCAATGAGATCCATGTGGTATATGGGGTGATTATCCAGCACCTTCTGATAGGCGGCTTCGCGGGCACGCTGCTGCTGGACGATATAGGCACGCATCAGGCTCTGGGCAGCCACCAGCGCCAGGATGAGGATCGAGCATACGATGATGCCGGTGGTGATCCACTTAGGGATCCTCGGGCTTTCCTTGCGCCGTGGAACAGGCTGGGGCCGGGCCATGGGCTCCGGGGGAGCGTCATCTATCGCAGGGGAGAGGGCGGTGCTGCGCCGCATCAGCTCTGGTGAGGGAGCGACGCCGGTCGCCTGCCGGTAGCGGTCCGCGCGGCGCGTACGCTGCGGGGTGGGTGCTTGCATGAGAGCCTCCTTCGTCAGGCCAGCTCGAGCTCTTTGGCATAAAGGGCTGGTATCATGGACTTAGTGTATTCGATAGAGCCGCTGGTGTCAATCACAACGTCGGCCCGGGCTGCCTTTTCATCGGCGGAAAGCTGGCTGGCAATGCGGGCTTCGGCCTCCTGGCGGGTGAAGCCGTCACGGGCCATGAGCCGCCGCAGCTGCTCATCCCGGGGGAGCCACACGCACCAGACACAATCGCACAGGCCTGCCATGTCGGCCTCGTAAAGCAGGGGCATATCCAGCACGCACAGGGACGCGCCGGAAAGCCGGGCTTCCTCTATGCGCCGGTGGGTGAGCTGCTTGACCAGGGGGTGGATGATGCGGTTCAGCCGGGCTCGGGCGTTCTCGTTACCGAAGACGACGGATCCCAGCGCGCGGCGGTCCAGCGTGCCATCGGGCTGGAAGACATCCTCGCCAAAGGCCGCGCGGATGGCGGGCAGCGCCGCGCCGCCGGGCGCGGTGACCTCGCGGGAGAGAAGATCGCCGTCGATCACGGCCGCACCCAGCTCACGGAGCGTGTCGGACACGTTGCTCTTGCCGCAGGCGATGGAACCGGTGAGACCGATGGTGCGCATGATGCTTCCCTCCATAAATACGAATAACGATGCCGGAACCCTGCAAAACGCAAAGCGGCCCGGCAACTGAATGCCGGGCTGAAAATCATTTGTTATCCCACAGCTTCCACAGGCCAAGACCCGCCAGAATGCTGGAGAAGGGGGCGCAGCCGCAGCCACGCCGGTTCTTTTTGCCAAAGATCACCATCAGCAGAACCACGGTGAGGATCACCTTGCCCAGGCTGAAGCCGGTGTCCTTATCCTCCTGGGTCACGCGCTTAAAGCCGGTTTGAACCTTGACGTTGGTCCTTGTTCTGGTATTGGATTCGGACCAGCGCTGGCTCCAATCCTCGGCCCAGTTGACGGCGGTCTTGCTTACCGAGCCGAACAGGCCGCTGAGCTTGATCTGCTCATCGAAGGCCTTGCCGAGCTCGCTGGAAAGGGCGGGGATGTACTGGCTGATGGCTTCGTCATACTGCTGGCGGAGGAAGGGGGCTTCCAGGCTGGTGCTGAGGAGTTTATCCTGCACCTGGGTGGAGAGCTTGCGGTTCACATCCTTGCCGCCGAAGCTGCCGAACTTGTCCTCGCCAACGGACAAAAGGAGCAGCAGGTCGTCGTCGCCCAGGTCCCACTTGGCGCGTAGACCCTCGGCGTACTCGGCCAGGGTGACGCCATCGAGGAAATCAACGGTGCACACATAGAAGCGGATGGGCGTTTCGTCCTCCACCTCGTCGGCGAATTTGATGAGATCCCGCACGGTGGACTGGCTCAGCACGGCGGCCGCATCGGTGACAGCGTTCTGCTTTTCGGGGTAGCGGGGCTCGGCCAGGGCGGTGGAGCAAAGGAGCAGCATGGTCAGCAGAAGGCAAAAGATTTTTTTCATATCAGTTACCTCCTGTGGCGGCCGCCAGAGGCTGAACGCCCAGCAGCATGGCCAGCTTGCCGGTGAGAGAGCGGGACAGCCGGGCGTTGTAATCCTCCACGGCGGTGGAATAAGCCGCTGAAGAGCCGGTGCTTTCGCTGAGGACACGGGTCAGGGTGGAGATGTACATCTGGTCGCGTGCGCTGGCCTTGACAGATTCCAGCTCAGGAAGCTTTTCGGCCAGATTGGCTGCGGCGGCAGAAATATCGGCGTTGGCCTGGGCGAGCTCGTCAGCGGAAGCCTTTCCGCCGGCGATGATCTGGTAGGCTTTACGCAGGCCTGCCACATCAGCGTCGCCGTTCAGGTGGCGGTCGGCCACCACGGCCAGGTTAGCCGCGTCCATGGCGCGGATCTGAAGCTCATCGCCCAGGGCGCCGCTTTCAGAAAGCGCATTGAGCGCCGCGTCGCGCTCACCGTTCCAGCCGCGCACGGCACCAAGACACACAGCGCCTGCCACCAGCGCGATGGTCAGCAGAACGCACACAAACGTGGAAAGGGAATTCTTCATTACAGGCAAATGCCTCCTGATGGTAGTTACTGAAAATCACGCATGAAAACGCCAACTGCCCAAGGCGGAAAGCCTTTGCTCCGCACCCGCGTCGCGGCGCATTCGTCATGCGCCGTGACCCCTGCCAGGAAACCCGCCCCCAAACGCTGTCCAAAGTGGGTTTCGAAAGGGCTGAAAGCCCTTCGCGGGATCCCCAAGGGCAGAGCCCTTGGGCGGGATTCCTAAGGGCAGAGCCCTTAGGCGGGATTTCCAAGGGCAGAGCCCTTGGGCGGGAGTCCAGAGGGCAGAGCCCTCTGGTTACAGGTTGGTCTGGAGGAGCTTCTGTTTGAGATCGGCTTCCATCTGATAGAGGGTCTTTTCGGCCTCGATACGCTGGGTGCGGCCGTTCTGCTGGATGGCCATGACCTCGTTGATGGTATCGAT
>SVGJ01000018.1 GCA_015056415.1 Clostridiales bacterium | reverse complement strand
AGCTACTCCACCTTTATCAACGGCCTGAAGAAGCAGAACATCGAGGTCAACCGCAAGATGCTGGCCGACCTGGCTGTCAACGACGCTGCTGGCTTCGCCAAGCTGGTGGAGATCGCCAAGGCCTAATCGCCACACAACACCTGTGCTGAAACGCGCAGGTGTTTTTTCTTTGCCATTCTTTACGCTATGGCCACTCCCCCCACAAAAACATCCAATTTATATCCCATTTTCACCCTTCCAACTTTCCTCGAATTGTGGTATACTATAGTGCAGTATGGCAAAGGAGGCTCAAGCGATGACGGATTACCGGACTGACGATCCCGCCACCGGCGATTTCATTGTGGTGAAGGCGCTGGAAAACGGCGTGAACCTCATCGGTATGACCCGCGGCCGTGATACCCGGCTCCTCCATACCGAGAAGCTGGACGCCGGCGAAGTGATCATCGCCCAGTTCACCGAGAATACCTCCGCCATGAAGATCCGTGGCCGCGCCGAGATCCACACCCGGCACGGCAAGATCACCTCAGGAACGAATGAATAACATTTTCAAGAAAAAAGGAGCGATTTTATCATGCGTAAGATCGGCGTACTGACCTCCGGCGGCGACGCGCCGGGCATGAACGCGGCGATCATGTCCATCGCCAAGAGCGCCTCCCGCTACGGCATACCCCTGGTGGGCATCAAGCGCGGCTATAACGGCCTGCTGCGCAAATCCACCAGCATCAAGGAAGATCTGCAGGAGCTGCACCTGGACACCGTGCTGGACATTGCCGACCGCCCCGGTACCTACCTGCGCACCGCCCGCTGCGACGAGTTCCGCGATCCCGCCTGGCGTGAGGTTGCCGTGAAGACCCTCCACGACATGGAGATCGACGGCCTGGTCATCATCGGCGGCGACGGTTCCTTCCAGGGCGCGATGCGCCTGTGCGAGCTGGGCATCCCCTGCATCGGCATTCCCGGCACCATCGATAATGACCTGGCCTACACCGAAATGACCCTGGGCTACGAGACCGCCGTGCAGGTCTGCACCGAGGCCATCCGTTCCATCCGCGCCACCAGCCGTTCCCACGACCGGCCCCACGTGGTGGAGTGCATGGGCCGCCACTGCGGCGACATCGCCCTGAAGGCCGCCTGCGCCACCGGCGCCGAGATCGTCGTCGTGCCCGAGGTGCCGTGGACCGTTGAGGAAGTGGCCGCCCGCCTGAACAAGCAGATCGCCAAGGGCAACACCCGCGCCACCATCGTGCTGGCCGAGGGCTGCTGGGATTCCCTGGCCGAGCCCTTCGACATGTATGGCTTCCTGACCAGCCACGGCAAGCAGTGCTTTGAGGGCGAGCCCTGGAGCGCCATGCGCTTTGCTTCCGTGATGAAGCGTATGTGCGGCATGATCGAGGTGCGCTCCACCGTGGTGGGCTACACCCAGCGCGGCGCCTACCCCGTGGCCAAGGACAGCGCCTTCGCCTTCGAGGCCGGCAACGTGGCCGTGAAGCTGCTGCACGAGGGCATCAGCAACCAGGTCATCGGCACCCGTCAGGGCCGTGTGTTCCATATGCCCATCGAGGAAGCCCTCAAGGCCGAGCACACCTTCCGCCACGACCTGTACAACCTGGTCAACGACATCGACCAGCGTTAACCATCACACCTGACGCGACAAGAAAGGGATATCATCATGCAGGAGATCCTTGCTCAACTTTTTTCCGGCGTAGTGGATATGTTTTCCATCGCCGGCCTGAAGTCCCTGATCATGTTTGTCATCGCCGGTGTGTTGATCTACCTGGCCATCAAGAAGGATTACGAGCCCACGCTTCTGCTGCCCATCGGCTTTGGCTGCATCCTGGCCAATCTTCCCGGCGCCATTGAGGCCGTGTCCAATGCCAAGGTTCCTGCAGTGCTGGGCGAAAGCGGCTTTCTGAGCGTGTTGTTCAACGCTGGTATTGCCAATGAGCTATTCCCTGTGTTGATCTTCATCGCTGTGGGCGCAATGATCGATTTTTCTCCCCTGCTGAAGGATCCATCCACGATCTTCTTTGGCGCTGCAGCCCAGTTTGGCATTTTTGCCACGTTCCTGCTCTCCCTGGGCCTTTTGCCGCTGCTTCCCGACCTGTTCCCCAATAACGAAGCCATGGCTGCTCTCAAAGACAGCGACATGGTCATGAAGCTTGCTTCCGCCATCGGCATCATCGGCGCGGCTGACGGTCCCACCACCCTGTATGTGGCCAATCACTTCCAGTTGAAGGACTACATGGGTCCCATCTCTGTGGCCGCCTACAGCTACATGGCGCTGGTCCCGGTGATCCAGCCCCCGGTCATCAAGGCCCTGACCACCAAGAAGGAACGTATGATCCGCATGGATTACCAGGAGGAGCGCTGCTCCAAGACCACGCTGATCCTCTTCCCCATCATTGTGACCATTGTGGCCGGCATCATCGTGCCCATGTCCACGCCCCTGGTCGGTTCCCTGATGTTCGGCAATCTGATCCGTGAATGCGGCGTGTTGGAGCGCCTGTCCAAGACAGCTCAGAACGAGCTGGCCAACCTGGTGACCATTGTGTTGGGCATCACCATTGGCGGCACCATGGTAGCCGATAAGTTCTTGGATCCCACCACTATTCTGATCCTGCTCCTGGGCCTGTTCGCCTTCGTGTTTGATACCGCTGGCGGCGTGCTGTTCGCCAAGTTCCTGAACCTCTTCCGCAAGAAGAAGATCAACCCCATGATCGGTGCTGCGGGCATCTCCGCGTTCCCCATGTCCTCCCGCGTCATCGCCAAGATGGCCCTGAAGGAGGATCCCAGCAACTTCATCCTGATGCAGTCCACCTCCGCCAACGTGTCTGGCCAGCTGGGCTCCATTGTGGCCGGCGGCATGGTGATCACCCTGGTATCCATGCTGCTGGGCGGCTGATGCAGAAAGGGGTGTACAACATGAAAAAGCTGATTGCTGTTCTCCTGCCCCTGCTGGTAAGCGTCTCCGCCATGGCTGAAGATGTTGCCACCAAGACCGATATCGCCGGTGAAAGCTCCCTGCTGGGCAATGGCCTGATCGTCACCGCAGGCGGCCTGTGCGGCGTGTTCCTGGTGCTGATCCTGTTCTTCTTCACCATCAAGCTGATGCAGAAGATCCTCAAATAATGCTTTACACACCAAAGCCGCTGTACATGATGTACAGCGGCTTTTAAATTTCCGGCGTCCCCGGCTTCACCGCGCCCTTACCGAAGCGTCCCCGCAGCTTATCCACCGCAGCCTCCAGGGCGGCCTGTTTGGGATCATCCGGCGCGACCTCCTCAAAGAAGGAAAGCTGGGCCGGGGCGGCCTCATCCTCACCCACCAGCCCCGAGGCAGTGACGCTTAGCAGGCGGATGGGCGCTGTGTCCGGCCAGCACTGAAACAGAATGGCGCAGGCCTCCTGAAAGAGCTGACGGGTCAGGTTGGTGGGCATGGACAGGGTCTTCTGCCGGGAGATGACCTTCAGGTTTGGATCCTTGATCTGCACAGTGACGGTACGGCACTTGAGGCCCTGGGCACGAAGCCGCGCGCCCACGCTGTCGCACAGTGGCATCAGTCCGGCACGGAAGGCGTCCCGCCCCACCAGGTCGTGAGCATAGGTAGTGCTGTTGCCCACACTCTTCACCGGCTCACTCTCACCCCAGCGGCGCACAGGGCTGTCGTCCAGGCCGTTGGCCATGCTCCAGTAGCTCTCGCCCTGCTTGCCCAGATAACGTACCAGCAGTTCCTTTTCGCACCGTGCCAGGCTGCCAATGGTGGTGATACCGTGACGGATGAGCACCTCGGCAGCGGCGCGCCCGACAAAGAGCAGCTCGCCCACAGGCAGGGGGTAAAGGATCTCGTGTACGTTTTCACGGGTGATAATGGTGGTGGCATCCGGCTTTTTGTAGTCGCTGCCCATCTTTGCCCAGGTCTTGTTGTCGCTGACGCCCACGGAAATGGTGATGCCCAGCTCCTCCCGCACACGGCGGCGCAGCATATCCGCAATGGCTCCTCCATCGCCGAAGAGTCTGCGGGAGCCGGTAACGTCCAGCCAGCTCTCGTCAATGGAGAAGGCCTCCACCTGGTCGGTCACATCCAGGTAGATAGCGTTGACCCTGCGGCTCATGATCTCATACTGATCGTGATGGGGCGGGAGCAGCACCAGGCCGGGGCACTTCTGCCTCGCCTGCCAGATGGTCTCGGCAGTCTTGACGCCAAAGCGCTTGGCCACGTTGTTCTTGGCCAGAATGATACCGTGCCGCCCTTCAGGATCACCCGCCACAGCCACGGGCTTATCCCGCAGGTCGGGGCGCTCCAGCAGCTCCACCGAGGCATAGTAGTTATTACAGTCGCAATGGAGGATAACACGGTCAGCCGGCATAGTCGTCCTCATCGCGCTTGATGAAGTTTTCCGCCAGCGCGCCGGGCTGGAAGCGGGGATCGAACGCCAGTGCCTTCAGCGCCTCCCTTGAGACCACCGTGTTTGTGCCCAGGCAATCGTTGCAGCGGTAGCCGCAATCCGGGCAGACACAGCCCAGATGCTCGCTTTCGGCCTGGATCATGTAGGTATCGCATTCCTTGCAGCTGCAGCGCATAACAGGAACATCCTTTCGCATTTTCGATACAGTTATTATATCACATGAAGAAAGGCCGCGCAAGTGCGCAGCCCGCAAAGATCAATCAATCATCAGCCGTTCCATGGACTTCTCGCCCGTGACCCATTCCCCCAGCCGGTTGGCCCAGCTCTCCGTAAAGAAATCAAAATAGGAGAGCTGATGTGCCTGCCGCTTGCGGTTCAGAGAGGGCAGCCACCCCCACACCGTGGAGGGGATCCCGATCACGATCAGGTACAGCGGCCCCAGCAGCAGCGACTGGATGGTATGCCCATACTCATGCACCCGGAGCCGACCGACCAGCTCCGCCATAGGCGTGGCAGGCTCCACCTTCTCCTGGAAGGAGGGCTGCGCCGTCATGAACACAAACATCCCCAGCGAGATGCTGTAGTTCTTTTTCCACGTGGTCACAATGGCCCCGTGATAGCGATGGTGCGGCTCATGCCGGTTCCGCAGGAACATGCACAGCCCCATGAGCGTCTGCACAGCGCCCCAGGTGCATTGCCACAAAACGTACAGATGCTTTTTCATCAGCCCAGCTCCTTCACTTCGCCGCCAAGATCCTCCACTACCATGGCGCACTTGCGCAGCGCGGCGGCCACGTCCTCATTTCCGCGGGAGAGGATGCACAGGTTCACCCTTTCCCGGCGCTCAGAGAGACAATCGTAGAGCGCGTCCGCATTGCACCCATAATGCTCCGGCAAACGCAGCATCCGCTTGAGGGCGAGATGCAGCTCGCGGGCAGATGTGTAACGGGAACCATCAATAAACAGCGTATGCATAATCAACCTCCAAACGCAAACAAGTATCTCCCCCGCGTCGCGGTGCGCCTTCCGCGCACCGTGACCCCTGCTGATATCATACCAGCCATGCTCCCCCGAACGGGAGTCCAGAGGGTGAGCGATGCGAGCGCCGCCAGTGGCGGAAGCAGCAAGCTGAGCGAATCAACCGAAACGAACAATCGAGCGACAGCGGGAGTGCGACGATTGAGGTCGCGGATCGAAGGGCCCTTTGGCGGGAGAGTCCGGAGAGGACAGCGCCCTCTCTGGCAGAGCCCCCTTTAGTTGCAGGAGACGGTACCCTTCTGGGCGTCAAGGGTGACGACGGCGCCGGACTTAAGGATGGTCATGGCGTTGGCGGCGCCAATGATGACGGGGATGTCCAGGCTCATGCCGGCGATAACGCCGTGGCCCTCGGGATCATCGTCCTCCAGGATCAGACCGGAGGCCTTGCGCACCAGGGGCAGCATGGAACGGTTGGTCTGCTTGGTAACAAGGATCATGCCGGTCTGGAAGTCTTCGGCGGCTTCCTCGACATTTTCAACGACACGCAGGGGCGCGGTAACACGGCCACCGCACACGCCGGTGCCACGCACCAGCATATGGCCCACCACGTGCACCTTCATCAGGTTGGTGGTGCCGGAGATGCCCAGCGGCACGCCGGCGGTCAGCACCACCAGCTCGCCATCCTGGATCATCTTGGTACGCACGGCAGCCTCCACCGCGTGATCAAAGAGATCATCGGTGCTTTTCTCCTCGTTGATGAGCAGCGGCGTCACGCCCCAGGAAAGGTTCTGCTGGCGATAGACCGTCTCGCTGGTGGTGCAGGAGATGATGGGGCAATCCGGGCGGTAGCGGGAGATCATCCGGGCCGTGGAGCCGGACTTGGTCACGGTGATGATGGCGCTGGCCTTCAGGTCATGGGCGGAGGTCACCGTGGCGTGACTGATGGCCGCGGTGATGTCTGTCTTGGAGTTGAAATCAGCATTGGCGAAGCGATCCACATAGTTGATGTCGGCCTCGGTCTTCATGGCGATGCGAACCATGGTCTCCACCGCCTCGATGGGATAAGCGCCGGCAGCGGTCTCGCCGGAAAGCATGATGGCGGAGGTGCCGTCATAGATGGCGTTAGCCACGTCGGTGGCCTCGGCACGGGTGGGGCGGGGGTTCTTCATCATGGAATCCAGCATCTGGGTAGCGGTGATCACAGGCTTGCCGGCCTTGACGCAATCCTTGATGATGCGCTTCTGCAATCCGGGCACGTCCTCGAAGGGGATCTCCACACCCATGTCGCCGCGGGCGACCATGATGCCATCGGCCACGCGCAGGATCTCCTCCAGGTTTTCCACGCCCTCCATGTTCTCGATCTTGGCGATGATGGATACGCTCTCACAGTTCTTCTCGGCCATGATGTGGCGGATCTGCATAATGTCCTCGGCGGAACGGGTGAAGGAGGCGGCGATGAACTCAAAGCCATGATCGATGGCGAAGATGATGTCCTCGCGATCCTTGGGGCTGATGAAGGGCATGGACAGGTGCGCGCCGGGGATGTTCACACCCTTGCGGTCAGAGATCACGCCGCTGTTGAGCACCTTGCAGCAGACCTCCGTATCGGTGACGTGTTCCACCGTCATGCCCACCAGGCCATCGTCGATCAGGATGCGGCTGCCGGGCTGCACATCCCGGGGCAGATCCTTATAGGTGACGGAGACACGGGTCTCATCGCCCTGCACGTCCTCGGTGGTGAGGGTAAAAAGCTGCCCGGCCTGCAGCTGCACGCGCTTGTTGGCGAAAAGGCCGATACGGATCTCAGGGCCCTTGGTGTCCAGCATGGTGGCGATAGGCAGGTTCAGCTCCTCGCGCAGGCGGCAGACCTCGTTGTACCGCTTGAGGTGATTCTCGTGGATATCATGGGAGAAATTGAAGCGGGCAACATCCATGCCGGCCAGCATCAGGGGCTTGACCAGATCCTTTTCAAACAGGTTGGGGCCCATGGTGCAGACGATCTTGGTTTTGCGCTGTACGTTCATCTATAACAACCTCCGGATGGTAGTAATGGAAAGTGCCAGATTTCCCTGTTTACATCATACATCATTTTACCGGAAAAGAAAAGACTTCAATATTGTCTGTTTTTCACCGGAGGCGTATTCTCCGGAACACAGCTGAAAAAAACCGTCTGCGTGGTGCAGACGGCTTATGATTCAGTCTTCTACGCGGATCATGCTCTCCAGGCGGCAGATGTCTGGATCGAGGTGCTTCAGCGCCGCCAGCATGGATTGCTCGGGGGTGGCGTGGGTGATGAAGATCAGCGGCACGCGGCCATCCTCCACGGCATCCTTCTGCATCATGGTGGCGATGGATACATTCTCCCTGGCGAAGCAGCCCGCCACACTGGCCAGCACGCCGGGAGCGTCGATGGCGGAGAGGCGGATGAAATACTTGGTCGTCCAGTTATCGGTGAAGGTCAGGGTAGCGTCAGGCTCGGCCCGGTTGGCAAAGGTGGGATGCACATGCACGTCCACCGTCACGGCATGGAGAATATCGCCCACCACCGCGCTGGCTGTGGGCATATCGCCCGCGCCCCGGCCCTGGAGCATCATTTCCTTGCAGGCATGACCATGGAGATACACCGCGTTGAAGCTGCCATCCACCTGGCTCAGGGGATGCTCTGCCGGCAGGAAGGTGGGGTGCACGCGGACCTCGATGGTGTTGTCCTCACGCTTGGCAATGGCCAGGAGCTTGAGCACATAGCCCATCTCCTTACCGCAGGCGATGTCCATGGCGGTGATCTCCGTGATGCCCTCGCGGTAGACCTTCTTGTAGGGCACTCGGGCGTGGAAAGCCAGGCTGGCCATGATGGAAAGCTTATAGGCAGCGTCCATGCCCTCCACATCGCTGGCGGGGTTAGGCTCGGCCAGGCCCAGCTTCTGGGCGTCCTGCAGCACCAGCTGATAATCCTCGCCATTGGCGTACATACGGCTGAGGATATAGTTCGTCGTACCGTTGATAATACCCATCAGCCGCTTGATGCGGTTGGCCTGCAGGGGCGTCATCAGCGTGGAGATGATCGGGATCGCGCCACAGACGCTGGCCTCGTAATACAGGCCCACATGGCTCTGCTGGGCCGCCTCCTGCAGGCGATGCCAGTTCAGGGCCACGGCCACCTTGTTGGCGGTGACGACGGTCTTGCGGTTTTTCAGCGCGGTGAGCATATATTCCGTGGCAGGCTGCTCGCCGCCCATGAATTCAGCCACCAGGGTGATTTCCGGGTCGAAGAGCACATCGTTGGGGTTATCGGTGAGGATCTCCGCGGGCACCGAGCAGCTGCGGGCCTTTTTCACGTCCCGCACGAGGACCTTCTTCACACGGATCTTCACATGGTCGCGGTGGGCGATCTCAGGGGCGAAGCCCTGCAAAAGCTCCCATACGCCGCCGCCCACATTGCCGCAGCCCAGGAATCCGATCACGATCTCTTTCATTGGTGGCACATCCTTACTTCTGTTCTTTGTTACGCTCGTAGATGAGCCGCAGGCCCTTAAGGGTCAGCAGGCCATCCAGCTTGTCGATGGCGTTGCTCTCCTCGGCGATCATCACGGCCATGCCGCCGGTGGCCACCACGGTAGCCTCGCAGCCCAGCTCCTGCTTGATCTTGCGCACGATGTTCCGCACCAGGCCCACATACCCGTAGAACATACCGCTCTGCAGGTTGGTCAGCGTGGTGCGGCCGATGACGTGCTCCGGACGGGTCAATTCAAAGCGGGGCAGCTTGGCGGTGTTGTTCACCAGCGCCTCGGAGGAAAGCTTGATGCCCGGGCAGATGCAGCCGCCCAGGAAGGAGCCGCCCTCGCCCACCACGCCAAAGGTGGTGGCTGTGCCGAAATCGATGAAAATACAGGGCGCGCCATATTCCTCGTAGGCGGCCACCGCGTTGGCGATGCGGTCGCTGCCCAGCTCCCTGGGATTCTCATACTTGATGTTGATGCCCGTCTTCACCCCCGGCGCCACAAACATGGGCGTCATGTGGAAGTAATTCTGGCACATATGGTCGATGGTGAAATTGATGGTCGGCACCACGCTGGAGATGATGATGCCTTCCACCACACTGGTGGAAAGGCCGGCGTGGTTAAAGAGCGTCAGCAGCTTGACGCCATACTCGTCCGAGGTGCAGGTGATATCGGTGGAAAGCCGCCAGTACTGCACCATTTCCGGCCCTTCGAACAGGGCCGTTTTGATGTTCGTGTTGCCGATATCCAGGGTGAGAATCATTGCTTTACTCCTTTTAGATCGCCTTTGATACGGTCTTGGAAACCGTTCCGGCCGTAATGGTGCACACCACCATTTCGATCAGTCCCTGCACGCCCACCATCAGCACGATCAGCATCAGCGCGTTGGTCGTGCCAAAGGTCGCGACCTTTTCCTGGATCGCCTCCGAGTGATAGAAGGCCAGCATCATATAGCCCATGAACAGCACCGTGTTCAGCAGGGGTGCGGCCAGCGCGCCGCCGAAATAGCACAGCGTACGCGTCTTGTCGACCTTGCGCAGGGCCTTGAAGATCACGCCGGTCAGGAAGCCCATCAGCGCGCGGGTCACCACGCAGAGGATCACCGTATGCACGGCGCTGACATTGTGGAAGAAAATGCTGGTCAGACCGCCGGAGCCATTAACAGCGTCCCACAGACTGCACAGACCAAAGACCGCGCCCAGGGCCATGCCCTCCATCGGGCCGAGGAGCATCGCTCCCACCGCGATGGGCACCGTCAGGAAAGACATATTCAGCGGCCCCACCGGCACCTTTCCCAGGCCCAGCGCCCGGAAGAGCAGCTCGACAGCCACAAACAAAGCCAGCAGCACCAGTTTTTTCAGTTGCATGTTCTTCATACGATTACCTCCGTTCAGGCTCCCTGTGGGATGCCCTACGTTATTGTATTACCCCGGCCGCCGCCTTTCGTCCGGCGCGTGTCGCTGCCGGCGATGGCAAACCGTGGTTCTTTTTATTATACCTTCCATTGCCCGTCTTGTAAAGGAAAAACACATTACAAGAGCAATCGCAGCAAAGAAACCCTTTACAAACTGTCATGATTGTGGTGAAATAAAAGCACCAACCTGAAGGAGATTTTTATATGAGCTTTACGCCTCGCTTTCCCCATTTCCTCCACGGCGGCGATTATAACCCCGACCAGTGGCTGGATCGCCCCGACATCCTCGACCGCGATGTGGAACTGATGCACAAGTCCCATGTGAACTGCGTGTCCATCGGCATTTTCTCCTGGGCACGGCTGGAGCCCGAGGATGGCGTATATGACTTCACCTGGCTGGACGAGGTCATCGACCGGCTGTGGAAGGGCGGCATCCACATCATCCTGGCAACACCCTCCGGCGCGCGCCCCGCGTGGATGGCCCAGAAGTACCCCGAGGTCCTGCGCGTCAACGACCGCCTGCAGCGCATGCACTTTGGCGAGCGGCACAATCACTGCCTTACTTCCCCCGTGTACCGCCGGAAGGTGCGCGCCATCAATACCGCCCTGGCCCAGCGCTATGCCAGCCACCCCGCGGTGATCCTGTGGCACCTGAGCAACGAGTACTCCGGCGACTGCCGCTGCCCCCTGTGCCAGGAGAAGTGGCGCGAATGGCTCAAGGAGAAATACGGCACTCTGGAAAACCTCAACAAATGCTGGTGGACCAGCTTCTGGAGCCAGCGGTACACCGATTGGTCCCAGGTGGAGGCTCCCGGCCCCATGGGTGAAGTGAGCAACACCTCCATGTGGGTGGACTGGCGCCGCTTCGCCACCTGGCAGTGCAAGACCTTCATCGAAAACGAGCGTGACGCCGTGAAGGCCGTGAACCCGGAGTTGCTTTGCACCGCCAACCTGATGGAGCGCTTCTGGGATTATGACTACTTCGACCTTTCCGAGGCCATCGACGTGGTCTCCTGGGACAGCTACCCCGAATGGCACAGCGGCAACGATGTGCAGCGCGCCGCCGAATTCGCCATGAATCACGACCTGATGCGTTCCTTCAAGGATCAGCCATTCCTGCTGATGGAGTCCACCCCCTCCCAGGTGAACTGGAAGCCCATCAACAAGCTCAAGCGCCCCGGCATGCACCTGCTCGCTTCCCTGCAGGCGCTGGCCCACGGCAGCCAGAGCGTGATGTACTTCCAGTGGCGCAAGGGCCGCGGCGCGGCGGAAATGTTCCACGGCGCGGTGGTGGATCACGACGGAAGCGAGAACCATCGCGTCTTCAGGGACGTGACCCAGGTGGGTCAGGCGCTGGAGGCGCTGGCGCCCCTCTACGACGCGCCCAAACAGAAGGCCCAGGTCTGCATCATCTATGACACCCAGAACCGCTGGGCCATCGATTACGCCCAGACCGGCCATGCCAGGAATATGCGCTACTTCGATACCGTAAATATGCATTACCGCAGCCTGTGGCAGCAGGGGTACAATATCGACCTGCGGGATATGCGCACCTGCACCGACCTCACCGGCTACAAGCTGGTGGTGGCGCCCATGCTGTTCATGTTCCGAAACGGTATCGAGGAGAAGCTCCGCGCCTATGTGGAGCAGGGCGGCACCCTGCTGATGACCTACTTCTCCGGCTGGGTGGACGAATATGACCTGGCGTATCTGGGCGGCACGCCCCACGGTCTCATCGACGTGATGGGCGTGCGCGGCGCCGAGCTGGACGCCCTCTACCCCCACGACCAGAACGCCCTGGTCATGAAGGACGGCCGCCGCTTCGCCATCCGCGAGCTGTGTGAGATCCCTGAAAGCCACGGCGCAGAAGCCCTGGGCACGTTTGAAAGCGACTTCTACGCCGGCATGCCTTGTCTCTCCCGCAACCGTTTCGGTCAGGGTACCGCTTACTATCTCTCCGCCAAGCTGGAGCAGGCCGGCCTGGACGCCATCTACGGCGATATCGCCACTGAGCTTGGCCTGACCCGTGCCCTGCCGGATGATCTGCCCGACGGCGTGATCCCCACCGAGCGCGGCGGCGCGGTATTCCTGCAGAACTACTCCGGCAAGGAGCAGCTTTTCTCCCTGAGCCAGGCCTACACCGACCTGCTCACCGGCGAAACCTTGCAGCACGTAACCATGCCTGTCAACGGCGTGATGGTGCTGAAGAAGTAACCGCAACGAAATAAAGAACCAAGGTGCGATAAATCACCTTGGTTCTTTCTTTTGCTTGATCTTTTGAGCGACCCATTTGATAAGCCAGACAGCGCCCGCCATAACAGCCACCTTCAGCAGCGTGACCAGCCCGTTCAGCACGATAAAGGGCACCCACTTGCCATCTTTCTCTCAGCGCTCCCTCACACCTTGACCGGGCCGATACTCTCGCCGGGCATCAGCTTCACGGGAATGCTCCCCACCTCGCTCACGGCGGTGCGTGGATTCTCGATCCGATCGATCAGATATCTGGCCGCCTGCATTCCCATGCGCTTGGTGTCCTGCTTCACGGTGGTGAGCCGGGGCCGCAGCATCTGCCCCAGACGGATGCCATCGTACCCGGCGATGGACACATCCTCCGGCACACGCAGGCGCATCTCATTCGCCGCCTCCATAGCCCCCAGTGCCGAATGATCGTCCGACATAAGCACGCAGGTGGGCGGATCAGCCAGGCGCATCAGCTGCATCATGGCCTGATGACCGGCGGAGGGGCTATCGTAAAGGGCGTCCACCAGATAGTCCGTCCGGGGCTCGATGCCCAGCTCATTCAGGGCGCGGTAATACCCGGTGATGCGGTTCTCCGTCACCGAGGAGCGCTGCCCGTGCACAAAGGCGATCTTGCGGTGGCCCTTCTCATAGGCGAATCTGACCAGCTGCTGCACGCCCTGCAGGTTTTCGCTCATCACGCAGCTGCGGTTGTTGAAGGCGTGGTCGATGGTCACACAGGGGATGTCGCTGGTGGCCAGCTCCGCCACCTCGGTGGAGTAAAAATCCGCGCAGACCATGCATACGCCGTCCACATTGCGGTAGCGACAGTGCTCCAGGTAGGTCATACCCGTCCAGCCCACGTTGTGATTGATGAAGGTGATATCGTACCCATGCTTTTCGCACTCGGTCTTGAAGGCGTCCAGCACCTGGGCGAAAAAGCTGTGGGTCAAACCGTTCTGGCCGTCGTCCGAATACAGAACGCCCAGGTTGTACGAGCGGTTCGTCTTCAGGGTGCGGGCGATGGCATTGGGATAATAGCCGATCTCCCGGGCCGTGCGCTGCACCAGTTCCCGCGTTGCGGCGGAAATATCGCTGTAATTGTTGAAGGCCTTGCTCACCGTGGAAATGGAAAGCCCACACTTTGCCGATACGTCCTTGATCGTTACCGCCATATCCCGGCCCCCTTCTTTCGCTCTCCTAAACCGTTTTCGCATCCAGTATAGCGCAGCCATTCTTTTTTTGCAAGATTTTTTTCCTTCTCCCGCAAGGGAAGCAATCGCATATCCGGCATTGCTCTTCCCGGTCAAACATGGTATACTGTTTATGTGTGCGGACGCGAAGGCGCTCCGTACTTGCGCAACAGACGCAAAGCGTGTATAATAGTTGTAATTATAGTAACGTGGTGCAGGAGGTGAATCCGGCCCAGCCGGAGCCTAAACCCATGAAAGAACGAATGCTGATTACCGGCGGCAATCCCCTGGAGGGCGAGGTACGCGTCAGCGGCGGCAAGAACACGGCGGTGGCAGTGATCCCCGCGGTGCTTCTGTGCGACGAGCCCTGTACCATCGAGAACCTCCCCGATATCGAGGATGTGCGCGCGCTGGTGGATATTCTTCGCGCCCTGGGCGCAAAGGTTACATACGTCCCCGGTGAATTCATGACCATCGACCCCCGGCCTGTGGAGGGGTTCCAGATCGGCTACCGCGATTCTCAGCGTCTCCGTGCCAGCTATTATCTGCTGGGCGCGCTGCTGGGCCGCTGCGGCCACGCGGAGGTCTATTTCCCCGGCGGGTGCGAGATCGGCTCCCGTCCCATCGACCAGCACCTGAAGGGCTTCAATGCCCTGGGCGTGGAAACAGAGACTCACGGCGGCCGGATCACCGCCATGGCCAAGGAGCTTATCGGCAGCGACGTGTTTTTCGACGTGGCTACCGTTGGCGGTACCATCAATGTGATGCTGGCCGCCGCCAAGGCCAAGGGGACCACCATCCTCTACAATGCCGCCAAGGAGCCCCATATCGTTGACCTGGCCAACTTCCTCAACAGCATGGGCGCCCGGGTCAAGGGCGCCGGTACCGATGTGATCCGCATCCGCGGCACGCAGTACCTCCATGGCAGCACCTATGCCGTGATCCCCGACCAGATCGAAACCGGCACGCTGATGATCGCCGCCGCCGCCACCCGCGGCGACGTGGTGATCCACGGCTGCATTCCCCAGCATATGGAGGCGCTCACCGCCAAGCTGCTGGAGATGGGCGTCAAGGTCTCCGACAGCGACGATGCCATCCGCGTCCGCACGCTGGGCGCTCACCGTGCCGTGAATTTCAAGACGCAGGTCTATCCCGGCTTCCCCACCGACCTGCAGCAGCCCATGAGCGCCTTGCTAACCACCGCCCGTGGCACCAGCATCGTGCAGGAGACCATCTTCGAGCAGCGTCTGAAGCACCTGGACGAGATCTCCCGCATGGGCGCCCGTGTCCGTGTGGCGGGCCGCATGGCCATCATTGAGGGCGTGCCCCAGCTCTATGGCGCGCCCGTCACCTGTACCGACCTTCGCGCCGGAGCGGCCCTTGTGGTAGCCGGTCTGATGGCCAAGGGCGTCACCGAGATCTACGAGCCCGGCTACATCGACCGTGGCTACGAGCAGATCGAGATCAAGCTCCGCGCCCTGGGCGCCAACATCGCCCGCGAAAGCTTCGAGTGACCGTAGGGGACGTTGTCCCCCTCCGGACTCCCGTGCGGGCGTGTTCAGCGTTCGCATATCAGCAGGGGGCACGGCGCGCGGATAAGCAGCATAATGGCCCCGGGAGGTGACGCAGATCAATAATCCGTTTGAAATACTGGGGTTGAGCAAAACAGCAAGCGCGGATGAGATCCGCAACGCCTATCGAACCCTGGTGAAGAAATGCCATCCGGATCAGTTCCTGGACGCGGATGAGCAGAAGGCAGCGCAGGAAAAGATGATCGCGCTGAACCTGGCCTATGAGCAGGCGCTCCGGCTGGCCCTGCCCTGCAAATCGAACACCTTCCAGCGTGAATTGTCCGTGGGCGACGCGATCCTCCTGGCCGAGAAGATGCTGTACGCCCGGAATGCCAACAGCGCGCTACACCACCTGAACCGCACCAAGGATCGCACCGCCGCCTGGTTTGAGGTGCAGGGCCGCGCCTATATGATGCTCCAGCAGCACGAGGCCGCCCATCAGTCCTTCCGCGAGGCTGTCCGCCGCGAGCCGGATAATCTGGAGTACCGCCGCGGCGCCCTCGACGCCGCCCTGGCCATGAAGAACGATCACACCCTGCAGGGCAAGCTGAAAAACCTTTTCCACAAAAGATAACAGAGACCGTCAGCAATGACAGTCTCTATTTTTTGTCCACTCAAACAGGAAAACTCACTCCCCCTGCGTCGCGGCGCTCCCTCCGAGCGCCGTGACCCCTGCAAAGGAAAAACCCACTTCCAATCGCTGAAAGTGGGTTTCGAAAGGGCTGAAAGCCCTTCGCGGGGTGCAGGGGCAGAGCCACTGCCGGGAGTCCAGAGGGCAGAGCTCTCTGGCGGGATCGTGAAGGGCTCTCCCCTTAACCGATGTACTCCTTGCCGCCCATGTACATACGCAGCGCGGCGGGGATGCGCACCTTGCCATCGGCCTGGAGGTTGTTCTCCAGGAAGGCGATGAGCATACGGGGCGGCGCAACAACGGTGTTGTTCAGGGTGTGAGCAAAGTACTTGCGGCCATCCTCGCCCTTGACGCGGATCTGCAGGCGGCGGGCCTGGGCGTCGCCCAGGTTGGAGCAGCTGCCCACCTCGAAGTACTTCTGCTGGCGGGGGCTCCAGGCCTCCACGTCCACGGACTTGACCTTCAGGTCGGCCAGGTCACCGGAGCAGCACTCCAGGGTGCGGACGGGAATATCCAGCGTACGGAAGAAATCAACGGTGTTCTGCCAGAGCTTGTTGAACCACTCGGGGCTCTCCTCGGGCTTGCAGACCACGATCATCTCCTGCTTTTCGAACTGGTGGATGCGGTACACGCCGCGCTCCTCGATACCGTGGGCGCCCACTTCCTTGCGGAAGCAGGGGGAATAGCTGGTCAGGGTCTGGGGCAGCTGCTTTTCATCGAGGATCGTATCGATGAACTTGCCGATCATCGAGTGCTCGGAGGTGCCGATCAGGTACAGATCCTCGCCCTCGATCTTGTACATCATGTTCTCCATCTCAGCGAAGGACATGACGCCGGTCACCACGTTGCCGTGGATCATGTAGGGCGGGATGCAGTAGGTGAAGCCGCGGTCGATCATGAAATCGCGGGCGTAGCTCAGGATGGCGCTGTGCAGGCGGGCGATATCACCCATCAGGTAATAGAAGCCGTTGCCGCTGGTCTTGCGGGCGCTGTCCAGGTCGATGCCGCTGAGGCGCTCCATGATATCCACATGATAGGGCACCTCAAAATCCGGCACCACGGGCTCGCCGAAGCGCTCCACCTCAACGTTCTCGCTGTCGTCCTTGCCCACGGGCACGGAATCATCGATGATGTTGGGGATCACCAGCATGCGCTTGCGGACCTCGGCCTGCAGCTCCTCCTCCAGCTTTTCGGTGGCGGCCAGCTCGTCGGCCATGGCGTTGACCTTGGCCTTGAGGGCCTCGGCCTCGTCGCGCAGGCCCTTGGCCATCAGGCCGCCGATCTGCTTGGAGATGGTCTTGCGCTGGCCGCGCAGGCCGTCAGCCTTCTGGATGGCAGCACGGTACTGCTTATCCAGCTCGATGACCTCGTCCACCAGCGCCAGCTTGTGATCCTGGAACTTCTTGCGGATGTTTTCCTTGACCAATTCAGGATTGTTGCGAACAAAATTCATGTCCAGCATGGGTTCATTCCTCCTTACAAAACAGTAAGAGCCTCTCCTCCCTTATCCGGGACGAGAAGCTCGCGTTGCCACCCAGTTTGCCTGCACGGTGTACAGACCACTCTGTGCGCTGTATGGGGCGCGCCCCGCAGGCTCCTCGCCTGCGTCCTCCGGGAATGGAAATCCTGCCTCCGCCGCTGCCTCGCACCAACCGGCAGTTCTCTTGAAGCCTTGCGCAGAACCGTTTCCCGTCCATCGGACGTATAACGGGATTTATTATACACCATCATCAGGCAACACGCAAGGGGTATTTTCCCGATCGCTCCGGAATCTTTTCCAGGCCAAAGGAACTCCCCCTCCGTCATCAGGCAGAGGGGGAAAATCAGTTGTCCGTTCAGCTTTTTATCAATCCAGGTCCCACTTCAACTCCTGCATCATGGCACGGTCGGGCACGCGGGTGTCCAGCAGGGTCAGGGCGCTGCGCAGGCTCACGGGGATCTGCTGCCCGCCAAACTCGATGGTCTGGCCGTTGGCAGCGGTAACCTTCTCGGCCATGCGCTGGGCAACAGCCTCGTCCTTGCTGCCGGTGAGCAGGATGAACTCATCCCCGCCGATGCGGAAGAACACCATGCCCTCCTCCCGCTCCCTGTCGATGCGGCGAATGCACTCGGCAATGACCAGGTCGCCGGCCATATGGCCGTAGTTATCGTTGATCTCCATCAGGCGGCGGGTATCGAAGGCCACGGCCCAGGTGCCGTGCATGGTCTGCATAGCGTCGTAAAGGTCGGTATTATTGAACTGATGCACTGTAACGTATCCTCCTTCGCGCAGCTGAAGCCGGCAGCATTGCGGCTGTAGCTGCGGGTAAATATCGGTAAAGCCCCTCTCCCTGCGGAAGTTGGAGGGCGTCTCACCCCAGATGCGCCTGAACGCACGGGTGAAGACCTCGTGGGATTCATAGCCGTAGCGCAGGGCGATGGTGAGCACCGTGTCCTTGGTACCGGTCAGGTCACGGGCCGCCAGGGTGATCCTGCGGCGGGCGATGTAATCCTTCACGCCGATGCGGAAGGCATACCGGAACATTTTTTGCAGCGCGGAAAGGCTGTAGCCGCAGCTGTCGGCCACCTCCTCAGGCGTAAGCCCGCCCTGCAAATGCGCCTCGATGTATCGCAGCGCCTCCGATAATACCTGTAATCGACTCATGTTCGCCTCCTGTGGGGGGATGGGGTTCCCGCAAGACTACCATAGCACATCAGGAGCCGTCCGTCTTGATGTTTTGGGCACACTTGCGCCTGAGAAAGGAAAACTGCGTCTCGCTGGCCAGCACCGCCAGAAAGATCAGCCCAAAGCCCGCCAGCAGGCGCAGCGTCACCTTCTCGCCGTAGCAGATCACCGAGAACAGCACGCCGAAGACGCTCTCCAGGCTCAGCAGAATGGAGGCCTGGGCCGCCGGTGTAACGGACTGGCCTACGTTCTGCAAAAGCAGCGCGATGGTGGTGGCGAACACCGCCAGATAGATCAGCTCCACCCAGGCGTTCTGCGGAAAGACAGGCGCCGTTTCAAACAGGCCGTGGCACAGCCAGCAGCACAGGGCCGATGCGCCAAACTGTATCGTGGTGAGAAGCACCGCGTCGTCCTCCTCGCCAAAGCGGCTCACGGCTACCAGGTGCAGCGCATAGAACACGCCGCCCAGCAGCGTCAACGCATCGCCCCGGTTCATGCTCAATCTTCCATCCAGCGATACCAGACCGATGCCGCCCATGCACATCACCGCAGCGAGCCAGTTCCACCCCGTGGGGCGGCGACGCAGGAGCAGCCAGTTCACAAAAGGCACCAGCACGCAATACACCGCCGTGAGGAAAGCATTCTTGCCGGGGGTGGTCTCCTTCAGGCCATAGGTCTGGGCCGTATAGGCGGCGAAAAGCAGCACGCCCACCACCGCGCCGTGCAGGAGCAGCCTTGGATTGCACCTGCGCCATTTCCTCCAGAAGATCGCGCCCAGCAGAGCGCAGCCCACCGTGAAGCGGATAGCCAGCAGCAGGAACACAGGAACACCGGCAACGGCGTCCTTCATGACAAAGAAGGAGCTGCCCCAGATCAGCGCCGCTGAAAACAGCGCCGCCCGCCCCAGCTTGGGAGACATTCGCATATGGAAACCTCCATTGAAAAAGGGAGCGGAGAACCTCCGCCCCCTTGAATTGGATTGTGAAATTACTTCTTGCCGCCAAACAGGTTGCTGATGGAACCCATGATGCCACGGGTGATGCTGCGGGTGACCTCGCGGCTGGCAGTGGAGATAGCGGTGTTCTTGATGCGGCCCAGCACAGAATCGTTCTTGCGGGCGCGCTCGGCACGCTCTTCACGCAGCTCGTCGGAGCGCTGACGGCGCTCTTCGGCAAGACGGTCCTTCTCGGCCTTCGCGGCGGCCTTGGCAGCCTTCTCGGCTTCCTTGGCGGCCTTCTCGGCAGCCTTGGGATCCACGGGAGCAGCGTTCTGGGGCTGCACAGCGACATAGTTGCCGGTGACGGGATCCAGCTGCATGGTCATCATCTTCTGGACATACTGGCCGGTGGCGGCGTCGAAGACCATCACAGGCATCTGCTGCACCTCGGGCTGCACCTGGATGGTGGGCACCTGGGGCTCCTGCGCGGTGGGCAGGGGGGACATGGTGCTCAGCTGCTTCTGCACATAGCCGCCGGTGGCGGGATCATACACCATGAAGCCCTGGGGCTTGGTGGCCACAGGCTGGGCCGTGGAGACCTGCACCTCGGCAGGCTGCACAACGGGCGCGATGGGCTCGCGCTGGAAGGAGCTGACCAGCATCTCGTAAGCGCTCTGGCGGTCCACCTGCTCATCGTACACGCCATAGAAAGCGCTGGTCTCGATGAAGGTCTTGCGCAGTTCGGGCTCGATGGCCTTCATGTAGGACTGGGGAGGCAGAATGGTCACACGGTCCACCACGCAGGGCGCGCCGGCCTCGTCCAGGAAGGAAACGAGCGCTTCGCCGGTCTTCAGCAGGGTGATAGCCTCCTCGGTATCGAAGGCGGGATTGGTGCGGAAGGTCTGCGCAGCGACCTTCACAGCCTTCTGATCCAGGGGGGTATAGGCGCGCAGGGCGTGCTGGATACGGTTGCCCAGCTGGCCCAGAATGTTCATGGGGATGTCAGCGGGAGACTGGGTGATGAAGTACACGCCCACGCCCTTGGAGCGGATCAGGCGCACGACCTGCTCGATCTTCTCCAGGAGGGACTTGGAGCAGTTGTTGAACAGCAGGTGAGCCTCGTCGAAGAAGAACACCATGCGGGGCTTATCGGAATCACCCTGCTCGGGCAGCAGCTCATACAGCTCGGAAAGCATCCACAGCAGGAAGGTGGAATACATGGTGGGGTTGCGGAACAGCTTATCGGCGGCCAGGATGTTGATGACGCCCTTGCCCTCCTCGTCCAGCTGCATCCAGTCGGCGATGTTCAGCGCGGGCTCGCCGAAGAACTGGTCGCCGCCCTGATCCTCCAGCACAGCCACAGCGCGCTGAATGGCGCCGATGGTAGCCACGGACACATTGCCGTACTCCAGGGTATAGTTGCGGGCATTCTCGCCCAGGTAGGCCAGCATGGCCTTCAGATCCTTGATGTCCAGCAGCAGCATGCCCTCATCGTCCGCCACGCGGAAGAGGATGTTCATCACGCCGGTCTGGGTCTCGTTCAGGCCCAGCATACGGGAGAGCAGCAGGGGGCCCATTTCGCTGACGGTGGCGCGCACAGGATGGCCCTGCTCGCCATACACGTCCCAGAAAACGGTGGGGAAAGCCTGATACTGGAAGCTGGGCACACCGCACTCGGCCAGGCGCTCGGCCAGGCTGTCGCTGTGCTCACCGGGGCGGACCATGCCGCTCAGGTCGCCCTTGATATCGGAAAGGAACACTGGCACACCCATAGCGGAGAAGCCCTCGGCCAGCACCTTCAGGGAAACGGTCTTGCCCGTGCCGGTGGCGCCGGCGATCAGGCCGTGACGGTTAGCCATCTGAGGCAGCAGGCATACAGGCGCAGTACCGGTACCGGCCCAGATTTTATTTTCATACAGCATAGTGATATCCTCCCATCCTTGGCTTTTGCCTATTTAGTACTATTTTACCTTTATATTTCCATTTCGTCAAGTCCGAACCACAATATATAGACGTTTTGCCAGATAAGTCGCCACAAGTATCTTCAGCATGTCGCCGGGCAGGAAGGGCGCAACGCCTGTCAAAAGCGCCTGGGAAAGCGATATGTCCGCCGAAAGCATCATCCAGGCGGCTCCCAATCCATAGCACGCCGCTGTTCCCGCACCCATGGCCAGGCATCTGTGTACCCCCCTGTGAATCATCCATGCCGCCAGCCACACGCACAGCACATAGCCCGCCAGATACCCACCTGTGGGCCCCAGCAGCACACCCGGCCCACCGGCCATTCCGGCAAAAACAGGCAATCCCGCCGCACCCATGCCGATGTACACCAGCGCCGCAGCCACCGCATAGCGCACCGGCAGCAGCGCCGCGCACAGTAAAAGCGGCAGCAGGGCCAGATTTACCGGCACAGCGCCAAGGGGGATCACGACCTGCGCGCAGACCGCCGTCAGGGCGGCAAACAGAGCGCAGAGGGTCATCCGTCGGGTCTTCACGTCATCGCCTCCTGCTGGCATGATACACGCCCCATACCGTTCCCGTCAAGCAGGAAGCGCCGGAAAAACAGCGAATACTACATATATTTCACCGCAGAAAGGACGTCCGCCGTGTCGACCCGCAAAAACGTACTTTACAACGTGGCTTACCGCGTTTTCTCGGTTTTTCTGCCGCTGGTCACCGCCCCCTATCTTTCCCGGGTGGTGGGCACGGAGGGCGTGGGCCTTTACAGCTATGCCTGGAACATCAGCCATGTGTTCGTGCTGGTGGGCATGCTGGGCCTGGAAAGCTATGGCGTGCGCGCTATCGCCCGGGTGAAGGATGATCAGACCGCCCTGCGCCGCACCTTTTCCGAGATCTGGCTGATGCAGCTGCTGGTGGCCGGTATGGCGCTGCTGGCATGGCTGATTTATGTTTTCGCCATCGCCGGGCAGGAGAAGACCATCGCCCTGCACCTGACAATGATGTCCGTCAGCTGCCTGGTGAACCTTGACTGGTGCCTGATGGGTCTTGACCAGTTCAAGCCCATCGCCCTGAAAAACACCGCTGTCAAGCTGCTGGCGGCCGCAGCGGTATTCATCTTTGTCCGAGGGCCGCAGGATCTGTGGATCTACGGCTTCGCCTGGTCGCTGGCAACGCTGGCGGGCTGCGTCAGCTGCTGGACGGGCCTGCGGGGGAAGCTCCGGCCCGTGCCCGTGCGCATCAAGGCCGCCCTTGCCCATCTCAAGCCCTGCGCGGTGCTGTTTGTTTCCGTGCTGGCCATCAGCATTTTCCGCTCCATGGACAAGGTCATGGTAGGCGCCCTGAGCACCATGGCGCAGAACGGCTATTACGAGAATGCCGAAAAGATCATTTTCTGCCTGAGCGGCTTCATCACCGCCATCGGCACGGTGATGCTGCCCAAGGTCTCCGCCATGTTCAAGCGCGGCGAGACCGAGCGCGTCCGCACCCATCTGGACGCTTCCATGCAGCTGGTGATGTGCATGGTCTGCGCGCTGGCCTTCGGCGTGGCGGCAGTGGCCAATGATTTCGCTCCCCTGTTTTTCGGGCAGGATTTCGCTTATTCCGGCGTGCTGATGGTACCGCTGGCCTTCACGCTGATCGGCATGGGCTTTGCCAATGTGGTGCGCACGCAATGGATCCTGCCCCAGGGAAAGGATCACATCTTCGTGACCAGCGTGGTGGCGGGCGCTGTGATCAACCTGATCCTCAACGCGCTGCTGATCCCGCGTTTCGGCGCGGCGGGCGCCATTGTCGGCACGCTGGCGGCGGAGTTCACCCTGCCGGTGGTGCACTGGATCTGTCTGCGCAGGGAGCTTCCCCACCGAAGGCTTCTGCGCCATACCCTCATCTATGCCACGCTTGGCCTTATGATGCTGCTGACCGTGCGCCTCACCGACGCGCTGCTTCCCCTGGAAGGCTGGCTCGCGCTGGTCGTCCAGGCATTGGTGGGCGCAGCGGTCTATGCCGGGCTTTGCCTGATCCTGTGGATCAAAACCAACAACCGCGCCGTCCTGCGGCTGATTCCCGGCTTCAAGAAATAATTACGGCGGCTTCCGGCCACACTACCTCCACCACGATACGGAGGTTCATGCCGGATGAAACGCTTTCTTTCCCTGCTCATGCTGCCCGCCCTGCTCCTGGGGCTGAATGGCTGCACCTTTTCCAACGAGACCTATTATCATCATGCCCAGCTGTACCTGGGCAACGGCGAATTCGCCGCGGCGGCCCGGATGTTCAACCATCTGGGCGAGTATGAGGATTCCGCGGATTACGCCCTGTACTGTGCCGCGCTGGACGCCCTGATGGAGGGGCGGCTGACCGTGGCCAGGGCCAACATGACGCTGCTTGTGCCCTTCAAGAGCAGCGAGCGCTATCTGCAATACATCACCGCCCTGGAGCTGGAAAACGAGGGCAAGCTGGAGGAGGCCCTCGCGGCCTTCACCGCCCTGGGCTCCTTTGAAAACAGCCTTGACAAGGCCGAACGGCTGAGCGAGGCCATCCCCGAAGCGGAGCTTTCCCATGCCCGGGCGCTGATGGGCGCATCCCGCTGGGAACAGGCGCTGACCCTGCTGGAAGGTTTGAACGGCTACGGCGAGAGCAATCGGCTGGCCGAGCAATGCCGACAGAAAATCCACCGCGCCGCCTACGATCAGGCCCTGAGCCTCTATAACAGTGAACAATACGAGGAGGCTCTCTCCGCCTTCGAAGCCCTTGGCGAGACCCTGGATGCTCCCGCCCGGGCCCGGATGTGCCGCGGCGCCATGTATGCCCAGCTGGAAACGGAGTACACCGGCGCCTGCATGGCCACCGCCCAGGACCTGATGAACCGCTACGCCGAGATGGAGGATTATTTCGCCAGCCCCCAGCGGCTGCAGGCGCTCCGGGACCGCTTTTCCGTGAATCTGAAGCTGACCGCTGCCGCCTACGCCCGGCCCTATGTGCTCTTTGGCGGCAGTCAGCAGTGGCGCGTGATCGGGACGGAGGGCAGCCATATCACATTGACGGCGCAGGAACCTTCCCTTTTCGCCACCATTACCGACCTCGCCCCCACCCTGACCCCTCAGGAGGAAAGCGCGGTGGTCTCCTGGAAGCATCCCCTGATGACCATCGACCTGGATCAATACTCCTTCACCCAGGGCAGCGGCACCCCCGCCGATCCCTTCCGGTGAATCACCGCACGAAAGAAGGCTTTACCATGAACCACCAGCGCGTTACCCTGCCCACCGGCGTTCCCATGGATCTGTACATTCCCCACGTATCCGGGCAAATTGATCCCCAGGTGCAGCGCCCGGCCATCGTGATCTGCCCCGGCGGCGCGTATCAGCACCTTTCCGAACGGGAGGCAGAGCCCGTTGCCCTGCGTTTTCTGCTGATGGGCTTCAACTGCTGCGTGGTCTGGTACCGCCTCGCGCCCAACCGTTTCCCCGCCCCCCAGCAGGACATTGCCTCCGCTGTGGCATGGCTGCGCCAGCATTCTGCCCAGACCCACACCGCGCCCGACAGGATCGCCGTGATGGGCTTTTCCGCAGGCGGTCACGCAGCAGGCAGTCTGGGCGTGATGTGGCCCCGGGCGGAGCTGTGGCAGCCGCTGGAGCTGACCCCCGAAGATGTGAAGCCCAACGCCATGGTGCTGTGCTACCCGGTGATCTCCGGCGGCGAGTTCGCTCACCGTGGTTCCTTTGAAAACCTCACCGGCGAAGCCGACCCGTCCGCCCACACGGCTTTCTCACTGGAGGCGCAGGTCAACGCCGCCACGCCGCCTGCCTTCCTGTGGCACACCTGGGCCGATGACGCCGTGCCCGTAGAGAACACCCTGATGATGGCCGCCGCCCTGCGCCGCGCGGGCGTTACGGCCGAGGTACACGTTTTTCCCTTTGGCGTTCACGGCATCTCGCTGGCCAACGAATACTCCACCACCGTGGGGCAGCCCCAGCAAAGCGTGCCTGAGTGCGCCGTCTGGCCGGAGCTGGCGGGAAGGTTCCTGAAACAGGTGATGTAAACAAGAACGAAGCTGCCTCTCACCGGAGAAGCAGCTTCTTTTTATTTCACATCAAAGGTCATACCATCCCTGATGAGGTAAAACAGCGCATTACCGTCCAGCAGCACGGCGTCATGCATGGCGTCGAACCTCGCCAACTCCAGCGTGTAGCGCTCCCCCGTCACCGCCTCGAAAACATAAGTGGTGTGGGGCGGCTCCGCGGCTGTCCAGCCCTCGGGCAGGAAGCCTGAGACCGTTACCTTCAGCAGCTCGTTATAGGCGGATTCAAAGGTGACGTAGGGCAGCGCCGTGCCGTTCAGATCGCAGGTCAGGTCATAGGCCACATTCCCCGCGCTGTCGGTGACCAGCTGGTTGTTTTCAGCCACCTGTTCGGTGCGGGTCACCGTGTAAACGGACTCGCCGCCCGCCTGCCGGATGGTCAGGCTTTTCAGATTGCCCAGCGCCACAGGCACGGTATAGCGGCTCAGGGTGGAAACGGGCTCCATATCCATGAACACCTCCAGCGTGAAGTGGCTGCTGATGTAGATATGCTCCCCCACCCGCACATAGTCCACCATATCGCTCTTCGCGCCGCCGATGGTCAGGGTGAAGGTGTCCTCGGGCCAGTCATTGACGGCATAGACGCCATCCGCGCCGGTGGTGCCGATGGAGCCCGCCGCCTGGTGTACCATGAGGATGAACCTTGGCTCGTCAAAGCCACAGGCCGTCAGGTTCTCCGGGGTAGCGGCGCCCACATAGGCGCCCAGACGCAGGTTTTCCAGGTTGTCGTGCAGATTACCGATGGCCTCGCCGTCTGCGGGATATTTCACCGGCGCGGTGAGCAGCCACCTGTCCTGGGCATTGCCGCCGATCTCCCCCTGAAGCGCCCACTCCGCCAGTACATTTCCCTGCCCGTCCGCAAAGGTGACGCGATCAAACCGGGCCTTGTGCAGGATGGGCTGGGTCACGGGGTGCAACCGGGCACGCTCCACCATCAGCGTCTCGGCAGAGCCCTTGTCCAGGGCAAAGAGCCGCTTATCCCCGTCCACCGTCATATAGTAGGCGTTGTTTTCTTCCAGGGAAAGCAGGTTGCCGATGCGCATCACCCAGCGTGCGCCGTCGGCATAGGTGATCTCAGCCACCAGGCGAGGATCATCCAGGCCGAACTCATCCAGGCGGGAGGCGTACTCCTGCGGATCCCCGGAAAGCACCTCCTGATAGGTCACGCTCCGGGCTGCCTCCAGCAGCGTACCGGACATGCCGGCGGAGATCTCTTCCTCCGGGGCGTCCTCCAGACTCAGCATTCCCTGAGAGGACTGCACCGCCGCCCAGCTTTCGCCGCCCCGGAGCGTGATCGCGACGCGTACCACCTGCGAGGCTTCATAGCTGGCCAATGTACCGGAGGCATCGTGGGTATGCTCCGGAAGGGCCTCCTCCGGCCTGTTCAGCAGCAGCGCTCCAGCGCCCACGGCCAGCACCAGCGCCGCCGCGCACAGCAGCAGCCACAGCCTGCCATGCCGCGACGCGCGTTTTTTCTTTTTGCTTACATCCAGCATTATCGGTTCCTCCGGGGCCACAGCACGATGAAGGCCACAGCCAGCACCGAAAGCGGCAGAGCGACCAGCAGCACGCTGCCCAGCGTCACCGATCTCACCGAGAGCTGCGGCCGCAGGGCGGATTTGGCCATGATGTTCAGGTCAACGGGATCAGCGTCCAGCAGGAATTCCACCACGCGAAGAATGAACTCCTGGCTGTCCGTCATGGCATGGATCTGGGCGTCCGTCAGCACAGTGGAGCAGCCCAGCACAAAGGCACGGCTGATGTAGCCCTCCGTTGTCACGCGGCGGGCCTGCAGGCTCAGCGCAAAGGGGCCAAGCTCGTCCTCATCCTTCTGATCCAGGCTGGACAGATCGCCGCTCATGCTGCGCAGATAGGCCTTATAGCCCGTGGACAGAACCGTGGAAACATCCAGATTCCTGTCGTTCTGCCCGGGGATTTCAAAGGCGCGGCTGCCCACCAGCAGCAGGGTATCCACCCCGGTTGCCACCAGGTCGTAGGTGACGTCGGTGGAAAGCATGGTAGGGATCAGGGCAATGCGCATATCGCTGTAATAGCTGCCGGCTTCCTCGGCCGAGGCGATCACAAGGCCATCCCTGGCCAGGAAGCCATAGGAGCGCAGCAATGCCTGATAATTGGGCATCTGATCCAGCGGGTCGGTATAATCGCAGGTGAAAAGGAAGCTGCCGCCCTGCCCGGCAAAGGCAGTGAGCTTTTCCATCTCCTCATCGGTGAAATCCCGCATGGGCGAAAGGATGGCCAGCGTGTCATCCGGGTCGAGCACAGCGTCCTGATCGGCAAAGGAGAAGAACTGCACGTCAAAGTGGTTGGCCGTCATCAGCTCGGTGAAAACGGCAAGCTCCGCCTCGTTCAGCTCGTTGTGGCCCTGCAATACCTGAATGCATGGGATCTCCGAGCGGGTCACATAGTTGATGGCGGAGGTGATGCGGCTCTCATAGGTATAGCCGGCGGAGGTGAAGGTACCCGCCTCGTAATCCAGGCTCAGGCTGACGAAATCACCCGGGGCCAGCACCTTCCAGCGGCCGGTGGCCTCGCAGGTGACGATGAGGGAATCGTTGGACACCGCCGTTTCCGAGGTGTCGGACTGATAGCGGGTCAAAAGCCCCGGGTTCAGGGCAATGTCCGTCTGCTCCCAGCTCACCAGGTCAGAGGCGGCGGCGTAGCGGTCCAGCAGCTCCATCAGCGGACCATCCTCCTGCCCCTTGGGGAAGAGGGCATAGATATGCACCGGATGGGGCAGCTGGTCAAGGATCTGCTGCGTGATCCCGCCGGTGGTGGTGATGCCGTTGAAGGAATAGTCCACCCGCCAGCCGTTTTTCTTTTCCAGCGTACCAAAGATGAAGTTAACGCCGATCAGCGCCGCAAGCAGCAGGCACAGGATCAGCGTGGACAGGCTGCCGTAGCGGAAGCGGGGGTTTTTCAAAATGCTCAGTTTCTTCATGCCGCTCACGCCCCCCTGTAACGCCGGCTGTCCAGCATATGGATGGTCAGGATCAGGCAGGCCGCCGCGAAGCTCAGGTCAAACCCGATGCTGGCGAAGGAAAGCTGACCCATAAGGAAGGGCTCGTTGCGGGCATAGAGGCTGAAGAAGCTCAGCGTCTCCGAAAGCCACCGCGCGCTGACGCTGGTCTCCACCATGTCCAGGATCCACAGGGCAAAGTTCACACCGAAGGCCATCACCGCCGCGCTGACCGGATTGGACGCGCAGCCGGAAATGAACAGATCCAGCGCGATAAAGGCACAGCCCTGCAGGATAAAGCCCGTCAGTCCCACGGCGAGTTCGCTCGGATACACCCGGCCATAGATGGCCACGATCAGCGCGTAGACCATGGTCAGCAGCACCGTCAGGAGCATCACCGTCACCGCCGCGAGATACTTGCCCAGCACGATACCCGTGAGAGAGACCGGGCTGGTAAGCAGCAGCTGGTCGGTGCGTTTCTGACGCTCCTCAGCCAGCAGACGCATGGTGAGCACCGGGGTGAGCAGCATCCACAGGTAGCTGATCTGCCCGATGAAGGTGAGCAGGTCGCTGGAGCGCTGAGCGAGGATCTGCAGGTAAAACATCACCGAGGCCAGCGCCAGAAACACGCCCATGAACAGATAGCCCACCGGCGTAAAGAAATAGCTTTGCAATTCACGTTTCCAAACGGAGATCAAACCGTGATCCCTCCTTTGGTCAGGTATCGGGTTCCGACGTGGCGCGTAGGAAGGCCTCCTCCAGCGTATCGCGCTGCTGCACCAGCATGCGCAGGGGCGCGTCCAGCGCGCACAGCAGGCGGAAGAGCTGCGTTTGGGGATCGCCCCTGTCGCCGCCCCGGGTGCATTCCAGCTCCACCTCCGTCACACCGGAGGCGGAGCTGGGCAGCGTCTTGACCCGGCGCACGCATTCCAGGCCCTTCAGGGCAGGAAGCAGCTGTTTTTCCTTCATGGCGATGGAGGCGCGCAGACGCACCGTATCGCCGGTATCGGTCAGTTCGGCCATGTCCGCCTCGCGGATCACCCTGCCTTTGTGCAGGATGACCACCCGCTGGCACAGCTGCTGGATCTCCGAAAGAAGATGGGAGGAGAAGATCACCGTGTGGCTCTTGCCCAATTGACGCATCAGTTCACGGATCTCCACCACCTGCCTGGGGTCAAGGCCCACGGTGGGCTCGTCCAGGACGATCACGGGCGGGTTACCGCACAGGGCCTGGGCCACACCCACGCGCTGCCGGAAGCCCTTTGACAGGTGGCCTACCAGACGCCGGGCGACCTCCGTCAGGCCGCAGGTGGCCATGATCTCCCGGATATGGCCCGGAATGGCCTTGCGCTCCACTTCCTTCAATTCGCACACGAAGGTCAGGTAGGCCGCCACGGTCATCTCGTCATAGAGCGGCGGCTTCTCCGGCAGATAGCCGATACACCGCTTGCATTCCCGCGGCTGCTGCAGCATATCCATGCCATTCACCAGCACCTGACCCTCGTTGGGCGGAAAGTAGCCGGTGAGCATATTCAGCGTCGTGGTCTTGCCGGCGCCATTCTGGCCCAGAAGGCCCACGATCTGCCCCTGGGGCGCCCGGAAGGAAAGGTCGCTGACGGCCAGGGTAGCGCCGTATCGCTTGGTCACATGCCTGAGTTCGATCATTCAAAGCCCTCCATGGGGAATTCGCTTTTTCACCAGTATTTATTATACCATCGATCGCCGGGCATTGTGTGAATAAAATGTAAAACTCCGCCGCTTATCGCGACGGAGTTTTCTTCCAGGCAATGCATACATCCATGATGTCATAAAAGCAGCCTGCGCAATTGCCGATCGCAACGATGAAGAAGAACAGCTCTATTTCCGCGCAGAAAGCAAAAAGAATATCCGGCAATAATGTCAGAAAGAAAAACGGCGCAATGAGCATCATAACCTCCTGCCATTTCCGCGCCCGTCCCTCGGCAGATACGCCTGGCATGGGCAAGCCCAGCCTGTCCTTTGTGAATACGAATCTTACCTTCCCTTTATAGAACATTTTCATGAAGACGAAATGGATCAATTCGTGCACAAACAGGATCGTGACGATCGCCGCAATGGCCATCATGATTCTTTGCGGAATCTGATGGTTCAGATTAACTCTTGCCCTGAACAGCACCATATGCAGCGCGCAGGAGACCAACGTCCATATCACAAACGCAAATGAATTCGCTCTGATGTTCTTTATCACAGCATATCCTCCGTCTGTCAGTTTTCCACGGCTCCAGGTCTGCCGCTTTTTGCCCAGTATGGAAAAACAGCAAGCCAAGAATCCGTCTGGCTTGCTGTAAGAATACGGCCGGGGCCACTCGAGACAGCACACTGGCTTTCCCAGCTTATCAATAACCAATATTCTCCTCCACCAGGATCACCACATACCGCTGGCCCCGCAGCGGACGGCTGGTAATGCTGATGGCGCGGCACATACAATCATCACCGCAGATGGCCTCGTTACACTTACCGGTATGGGCGCAGGGAGTGTCCAGTCCAAGACGGGACGCATTGGGCGGGCAGGCCTCCCGTTTGACGCGGGCGATAGCCGCCGTGAAGCCGCCCTCCACGATCTTCTGACTGCCCACCACCGTGATCACCGTGGCCGGGCCATGGATCATGGAGGCCACGCGGTTGCCGGTACCATCGATGTTCACCAATTGGCCCGCGCGGGTCACCGCATTGGCGGAAGCCAGGTACACATCCGCCCGGCGGGCGTTGTCCCACACCACGGGCTTCTCCTCAGGAGAAGTCCAGTGCCACCACACCTTGTGTCCATCAGCCTCCAGCGCTTCCAGCAGACCCAGCTGCCGGATCGTCATGGAGCCGCCTACGCCCACGCTCCAGCCGCTCTGGATCAGCGAAAGCGCCTTGGCCCTGGCCTCATCGGCCGTGGCGACGGTATACACCTCGAAGCCGTGGGCGCTCAGCGCCTGGGCGGCTGCCTGCATCAGTTCGTTCATCCGTCATTCCTCCTTGCGTTTATCGGGGAAGCGCCACAGAGTAAACTGTATCGCCGTTGGTCAAAAGCGCGCGGCCATTGCTGGTCAGGCCGATGAAGCCATCCGCCGTCACGCCCTCGGGCAGGGGCAGCGCATAACCATAGAAGCGCTGGCTGTCGATGTCGGCCCGGTAGAGATATTCCGGCGAGAAGGCATAGATATTCTTGCCCTGCACCGCGGCGCCAACACAGGCGCTGGGCAGCGTATAGCGCCGGTCCAGCGTACCGGAAAGGATGCGCAGCTCGGTAATGGTATTGCCGGAGCTGGTCTGGGAGGTAGGCGCCAGCAGCATACTGGCGCTGCCCCGGCTGGGGATGTACTGGTCGATCAGCTTCCAGCCGTAGACCAGCATGGTGCTGTTCACATCCTGCACAGCCTTGTAGTCATAGGTGTACATCTGCTGGGTGGTAAACACACGCAGCTTGTTGTCCTCAAAGAGCACCTTGTAGGTCAGGCTTTCGCCCAGCGAGACCTCGCCGGTGTTCATCTTGCCCACCTGGAAGGTGTTCATCACCGTGTTGACCGCCGTGCCATAGACGTCCATGGCCAGGGTCCACATATATTCGCCCTTTTCGCCATAGAAGCCCATATCCAGCAGCAGCATACCGGAGAAAGCCTCGGCCTCATCATCCAGCTGGGAGCCCTGCAGATCCTTGATGATCAGTTCAGGCGCCGTATCCTCGCCGATGACCACGGCGGCATAGCTTTCGCCCACCCGGGCAAACTGGATCGCCGCGCCCATGTTTTCGTTATAGGAGGGACGGCCGTTCCTGTCCACGATGAACAGCTGGCTTCCGACCCACACCACCATATAGTTTTCCGATACGGAGAAGGTGGCGCCGCCGCCCACCGGGAAGGACCACTTCACCGAGCCGGTGGAGCTCAGGCAGTGGATGGACGCGCCGTCGTAATACAGCACGCTGTCGCCAAAGGGCGTTACATCCTGGGTGGCATAGCAGGGCATGGTAACGGCGGTGATCTCCGTGGTCTTGCCCATATTCCGCAGCACACGCAGGCCAAAGAACGCGGCGATCACCAGCACGATCAGGATGATCCAGTTGCGGATCTGCCTGCGCCGGCGCAGGTCCATGGCCTGACGGTCGTTATACATGGATTTGCCTTTGCCTTGCATAAGGGGTCTCCTTTGCTTATAAGGATTCGATTTTATTATATCAGGTGCGGGGGAAGAACGCAAGCAACTGCTTTCTTTTGTCGGCAGCTTGTGCTATAATGCGTGGGAACGGAGGGAGGAATGCCGCATGATCATGGAAACTGAAAGGCTTGTCATCACAGAGCTCACCGCCGATATGGCCGGGGATATCCTGCGCAATTCGCAGGATGAGGACAACCGCCGCTTTGTCCCCGACGAGGTCTTTGACACCCTGGAGGAAGCCCAGGCAGTCGTGGCATTCCTGATGGAAGCCGGCAAAGGCAGCGATGGCCCATACCTTTATCCCCTGCTGACCAAAACGGGCGAGAACATCGGCTATGTGCAGGCCTGCATGGCTGAACGCGGCTGGGAGGTGGGCTACCACATCGCCAGGGCCCACACCGGCAAGGGCTACGCCACCGAAGCGCTGCGGGCATTTCTCCCCTTCATTGTGGACAAGCTGAAAACCGACCGCATCGACGGCATCGTGCTGGAGGAGAACATCGCCTCCCAGCGGGTGCTGGAGAAGTGCGGCTTTGCGCTTGATTTCAAGGGTGTGGCCGGCTATCAGGGCCAGCCCAGAGCCGTGCGGCGCTATGTATGGCCGCAGAAAGGAAGATCATGAAACAGGAAGTACATGGCAATCTGACCGGCCTGCGCGATTCGCTGATCGCCTCGCTGAGCCAGCTTTACCTTTATGAGGTGGATGGGGACGTGTTCCTGCCCCGGGAGCTGATGCAGCTGCTGGCCAGGTTCACCCAGATCATGAACCGCGAGATCGCCCTATATATCACCCGCGACGGCGAGGTGGTGGACGTGTCCGTCGGCACCGATAAGGACGTGGAGCTCCGCGACTATCGCCTGCGCCGCAACGCCCAGCGCCTGAGCTGCGTACGGTGCGTCCACACGCATCCCAATGGCGACGGTCGCCTGAGCGACGTGGATCTCAGCGCCCTGCGCGCCTTCCGCTACGACGCCATGGCCGCCATCGGCTGCAAGGACGGCGAGCCTACCTTCGTGCAAGCGGCTTTCCTGGGCGAGAACGCCGGCATTCTCATGGACGAGCCCGCCCGCTGGTACCGCACGCCGGACGAAGCGTGGCTTGAGCAGATCTACCTGAGCGACAAGATCGTCGGCTGGGGGGAGCAGGAGAAGCAGCACGGACTGAAGGAGCGTGCGGTGCTCATGGGCATTGAGAGCGAGGAGTCCCTGGCCGAATTGGCCCGCCTGGCGGACACCGCCGGAGCCGAGGTGGTAGGCTCCTTCCTGCAGAAGCGTGATAAGCCCGATACCGCGCTGTTCATCGGCCGCGGCCGCGCCGACGAGCTCTGCCGCCAGGTGCAGGCCCTGGAGGCCGACGTGTGCATCTTCGATGAGGAGCTCACCGGCATTCAGGTGCGCAACCTGGAGGACATTCTCCATGTGAAGGTAGTTGACCGCACCACGCTGATCCTGGATATTTTCGCCCAGCGCGCCTCCAGTGCCGAGGGCAAATTGCAGGTGGAGCTGGCCCAGCTGCAGTACCAGTCCACCCGTCTGATCGGCCAGGGTCTGGTGCTGAGCCGTCTGGCCGGCGGCATCGGTACCCGCGGCCCCGGCGAATCCAAGCTGGAAATGAACCGCCGCCGTATCCGTGAGCGCATGACCGAGCTGCGCCGCCGCCTGGAGGGCATGGAGAAGCAGCGTGAATTGCGCCGCAAGAGCCGCGAACGCAACGAGATCCCCGTGGTGGCGCTGGTGGGCTACACCAACGCGGGCAAATCCACCCTGCTCAACCGCATGACCGGCGCGGATGTTTACGTGCAGGATCAGCTTTTTGCTACGCTGGACGCCGTTTCCCGCCGCATCGAAACCGCCGAGCACACCCCGTTCCTGCTGGTGGATACCGTTGGCTTCATCCGCAAGCTGCCCCATGCCCTGGTCAGTGCCTTCCGCTCCACCCTGGACGAGGCCGCCCTGGCCGATGTGCTCATCATCGTGTCCGACGGCGCCTCCGAAGAAATGCTCAAGCAGCACGAGACCGTGGAGCAAGTACTTGCCGAGCTGGGCGCCACCGAGCAGCCCCGGATCGAGGTCATCAACAAGTGCGACCTGGGCGCCGCCGTTCCCGCGCTTCCCGGCGCTGTGATGGTCTCCGCAAGGACCGGCGAGGGGCTGGATGAGCTTTCCGCCCGCATCGCCGCCGAGCTGCAGAAGACCTACGCCCCGGTGACCTTCTTCCTGCCCTTCAGCCAGTATGGCCTGCTGGGGCAGATCCGCCCGCTGGGCCGGGTCATCAGCGAGAACCACACCGATACCGGCACCGAGCTGACCATGATCATCGGTCAGGCCGACCGTGACCGTCTGGTGAGCAAATACGGCCCGGATATTCTGAAAAAGTAATGCACAGCAAAAAGCCCAGGCGCCACCGCCCGGGCTTTTTTGCTGTGCGATTGTCAACGTCCTCAGACAAGCAGGTCAGTGTGTGTCGTCAGCAGCACCGGCTCCTCATCCGAAAACAGCATATCGTAGGTTTTCTTATCGACCTCACCGGTCTCAGGCAGACCGTTGGCGCTTTGAAATTGCTTCACCGCGTTCTCCGTTTTGCTTCCGTACACGCCATCCGCCTGATCCTTCAGGTATCCCAGCGCGATCAGCCGCGCCTGGATCTTTTTGACCTCCTCCGAGGGGGCCTGCGTTGTGCCGTTATTCACGCTGCGGGAAAACAATACCGGCTCCTCCTGTCCGTCGTTTTTCCCGTCAGGCTCAGCCGTATTGATTCCATACCTGCTTTCCGTTTCGGCAACGCCCTGTTCATATCCGATCCGCTTGCCATCCTCAACGCCCTGGGCGTACCGCTCCTCAAGCAGGGGCAGATAATTCCGTGAAGCTTCCTCCTGCGCCTCCTGCCTGCCCGCGGCCTTCCCTGCCGATTCTCCCCGCCTGTAGCCCAGGCCATTGAACACCACGCCGCTGAGTATGGCGCCCACCAGGAAGAAGATCGCGCACAGGGCAAGGAGCTTCTTTCCATGCCGCGGCCCGCCGTCATGGCCCGGCGCTTCTCTTACCACGGCCGAAGCGCTCGTGCCCTCGTCATATCCCTTGCGATATCCTTCCTTGACGCCATTCCTGTACCCTTCCTGCAGGCCCTCCTGATAAGTTTTTTCAGGCGCGGTCTTTGGCGACATCAGCGTCTCCAGCTCGGCGCTCCGTTTAACCAGAACCGTTTCCTTCCCGCAGGCCGGGCAATACGTCCCCTGCAAAGAATGGCCGCAATATTTGCAAAACATATTCATTCCTCCCTGAGCAATCTTCGTTCGGCGTGAGTTATTCCAGTATAAGCGCTATGTTTGTTTCGCCGTATTCTCCGTCGGCCGGAGGATATATAAACGCAACGCCTAAATAATATGTTTTACCTTTCGCAAAGTATTGTTCTATTTCAAACGGCTCACCATCAGACCCTGTATCAACCTTCATAATGGATTTCTTCGCATCGCAAACGTATCCACGCGTGTTGGTCTCCTCACTATACCATCCCTTTGCTGTATACGTATAATAGCCTGATTCCTCCGGAACAAATTTGAGATAGCGTATACTCGCGGAAGATACTCCACCGACCTTCCGTTTGCAAGCCGGTTTTTTCGCGAAAAATGAGGACTCCGACATAACGATCGTGTCCGATGAAGCCGCCTTTTCGATCATCTGCGCATGGTCTTTGAATACCATTGAATAAACGGGCGTCAAATCCTTAATAGAATCTGCCACCGACCATACACCAAATGCCGCAAACAATCTGGGTACAAGCAGCAAAAACAGCGCTCCACATAGAAGCATATTGAAACACAACGACAGGCTTTCTGAAATATCTTCGTCCTTATAAATAAATGTGCAATCTTTTCTTCGCTTGCCACTGGAGTCGACCGACACCATGACCTCACAATTATCATTGGCAAGTATATATCCCCGAATCATCGGAGCATGGATGACCATTTCCTCACCACAGGGAATTGTTTCCGTCTTTCTATAAAGCACCTTACCCCGGCGAGTACGGCAAATCACATCCACCGCTGCCACTTCTTTTGACGGTTCCACGAGCCTTGCCGCAGGCGCCGCAGCAGGCTTCTTTGCAGGAGCAGCGGGCGCAGGAGCAGATTTGGCCGGAGCTACTGGCATGGACACGGCTTTCGCCTGTAGATTGATTAGTTTGACCGGATAGTCTTCCAGCAATCTCGCAAGAATGTCATAAACCATCTGCAGCGTGATTCTCTGCTTGGGATCGGCAAAAAGCGCATGCTCAATGATCGTGCGCAAAGAGGCGGGAAGAGATGGATCCAGCCTTACCATCCCACCGTTCAGTACGGTTTCGCCAATGGTTTTCCCTACGTCCACGCTCGGGCGTTTTCCCGTCCAGAACACATGGAAAATAATGCCCAGTGCGAATACATCAATCTTCTGATCCAGCCGGATACCGGGCTCAGCAGCGGAAGCATAGATTTCCGGTGCAAAGTAAGCAAGATCGCCCGTAATTTCTTCCGGCGGAGAAGAGACCATAAAGCTACCGTCAAAATCAATCAGCTTCAGCATACAACTGCCGTTATCCGCGTTTTGCGTAATGAGTACGTTTTCCGGCTTCAGATCGCTATGAACCACACCGGCTTCATGCACATTCATCAACGCCAACGTAAGGGTTCGCATCAAAACAACGCGCTGCCATTCAGACAGCCGGCATACCTGTTCTGGGGCAACATTGCCCGCAACATATTCCGCCACCGTGCAGAGATGATACTGATAACTCATCACATCAACCGGAATGATTAGTGTGCCTGAGGTATTATGCCTTTCCAGAAGCTGATACAACGATTTGACCGTTCTTTCGGTTGAATGGAACTTAATCACACGCGCTTGGTACTTTTCCTCAGAAAGTCCCAGTCTCTTGGACGGGTAAACAGGACTTTGTAATTTCTTTACAAAGTACTTTTTCCCATCCTTTGTAGCGACGCACCATTCCGCTGTTCCGGCGCGCTCATTGGTAAAGGGCGTTATCTGCTCATACAAACCAATGTTATTCATCTTCCTTACTCCTGCATCTCGCTGTAGACTGTCTGGCGCTTATAGCTCTCCCAGCATTCCCGGATCGCCGCTTCCTCCCGGTTTTCACGGGCGGCAAGGGCCAGCGAGCGCATGATGCCCTGCATATACGCATACCGCCTGGCCATATCCCGCTTGATCATGTTATAGCTTCCCCAGCCATAGAAGGCCGCCAGACAGACGCTGTCATCGCCTGTCAGCTCGACGACCGCCTGCCGAAACAGCTCCTCAAACTCATGGATGGATCCGGCCTTCTCCAGGGCGTCCAGCAGCATAAACTCAAAATCCATGGGCGAGCGGACAAAGCCAAAGACGCCGTCTGTCGCGCAGATCACAGCGCATGGCTGGGCGATAACGATCTGATTGGTTCTGACCTTATACGGCTTGTCGGCATTCAGAAGGTTGGACAGGGGCGCATTGTCCCGCAGGCTGTCCAGTGGATCCGGGTTGCCCCGGGAATCGTCCTTCGTCAGCTGAACCAGGCCTTCTCCGGGCGTCAGACAGTATACCCGGGAATCGCCCACGTTCAGCGCAGTCAGCATGATCGATCCGTTGTCATACGCCGAAACAATGGCGGCCGAGGCAGTACATGGGAAGGACTTGACCAGCGATCCGGCCACGCCCATCGGCCGGCAGGAATTCTTCAGCCCAACCAGGGTCTTCTGCGTGCTCTGGAGGAATGAGGCCGCCAGTGCGTCAGCGTTCCTCAAATCCGCCCCCCTGAGCGTATCAAACCAATCGAGATAGTGCCTCGAAATGGTCTGCGCGGCAACGAACGCGCCCGTCGCGTCCCTGAACTCCGGATACCGCCACGCGCCGGCGCCGCCGCATCCGTCAAACACGGCTAGCGTATGCATATCGCCGCGTGTAACATCATACGCAAAGGCGTCCTCTCCGCAGTCCCCCAGCGGTTTGTAGCATATTTCAGCAATGCAATTGAAATTCATCTTTCATCCATCCTCAGCTCATCAAACGCTGTTAACAATCGTATCCGGCATTACCTGACAGGAAACATCCTTGGGGCATCTTTGACGGATCCGCCTATGGGAAACACGCCCCATAAAGATGTATCTCCTGATCCCTTCATCAAATTATATCCCAATTTTTGTTGCTTTTCAAGAAAAACGAAACATAAGCCGCGGGCGCCGTCGCAACAAAAAGCGAAGCGGCCTTTCGGCCGCTTCGCTGAATATGATTACTTGCTGGAGTAGTTGGGAGCTTCCTTGGTGATGGAGATGTCGTGGGGATGGCTCTCAGCCAGGCCGGCGCCGGTGATCTTGATGAACTCGCTGTCCTTGCGCAGAGCGTCGATGGTGGGAGCGCCACAGTAGCCCATGCCGGCACGCAGGCCGCCGACCATCTGATAGATGGTATCAGCCAGCAGGCCCTTATAGGGCACACGGCCTTCCACGCCTTCGGGCACGAGCTTCTTGGAGTTCTCCTGGAAGTAACGGTCAGAGGAGCCCACAGCCATGGCGCCCAGGGAGCCCATGCCACGGTACACCTTGAAGGAACGGCCCTGATAGATCTCCATCGCGCCGGGGGATTCCTCGGTACCGGCCAGCAGGCTGCCCAGCATGACGCAGGAGCCGCCGGCGGCCAGGGCCTTCACGATATCGCCAGAGTACTTGATGCCGCCGTCTGCAATGACGCGGATGCCGTACTTGTCGGCCTCTTCAGCGCAATCGGCCACAGCGGTGACCTGGGGCACACCGATGCCCGCCACCACGCGGGTGGTGCAGATGGAGCCGGGGCCGATGCCGACCTTCACGCAGTCAACGCCGGCGGCGATGAGGTCGTGAGTGGCGCCAGCGGTGGCCACGTTGCCGGCGAACAGCTGGATGTTGGGATAACGCTTGCGGATGGCTTCCACCTGACGCACAACGCCCATGGAATGGCCGTGAGCGGTATCGATGGAGATCACGTCCACCTTGGCGTCCACCAGGGCGTCGATACGGTCGAACACGTCCTTGGTCACGCCCACGGCGGCGCCGCACAGCAGACGGCCGTGCACGTCCTTGGCGGAGTTGGGATACTTGGTGTTCTTCTCGATATCCTTGATGGTGATCAGGCCACGCAGGTTGCCCTCGTCATCCACGATGGGCAGCTTCTCAATGCGGTGCTGGGCCAGGATCATCTTGGCCTGCTCCAGGGTGGTGCCCACGGGGGCGGTGACCAGGTTCTTGCTGGTCATGAACTCGTGGATGGGACGGGAATAATCCGTCACAAAGCGTAGGTCACGGTTGGTGAGGATGCCCACCAGCTTACCGTCGCGGGTGATCGGCACGCCGCTGATGCGGTAACGGGCCATGAGATTCTCGGCATCCTGGATCAGATGCTCGGGAGAAAGGAAGAAGGGATCGGTGATGACGCCATGCTCGGAGCGCTTGACCTTATCCACCTGGGCGGCCTGCTCCTCGATGCTCATATTCTTATGGATGATACCCAGGCCGCCTTCACGGGCCATAGCGATGGCCATCCGGGAATCGGTGACCGTATCCATGGCGGCGGACATCATGGGGATGTTCAGCTTGATAACAGGAGTCAACTGAATGGACAGATCCACATCCTTGGGCAAAACCTCGCTCTTGGCAGGAACCAGGAGCACGTCGTC
>SVGJ01000017.1 GCA_015056415.1 Clostridiales bacterium | reverse complement strand
AAGGATCCCTCCCTGGAGGACGAAGGCCGCGCCTGGTTCAAGAAGATCGAGGATGGCGACGAGGAAGCCCGCGCCATCTGGAACTGGTTCAAGGACATCACCCTCAAGGACGCCGCCCGCGTCTATGACATGCTGGGCGTGGAGTTTGATTCCTATGCAGGCGAGTCCTTCTACATGGACAAGATGGACGTGGTCATCGACGAGCTGCGGGAAAAGGGCCTGCTGACCATCTCCCAGGGTGCCTCCGTGGTGGATCTGGAAGAGGACAAGATGCCCCCCTGCATCATCCTGCGCTCCGACGGCGCCACCCTCTACCACACCCGCGACCTGGCCGCCGCCGTGTACCGCAAGAACGTCTACGATTTCGACAAGTGCCTCTACGTTGTGGCCTACCAGCAGGATCTCCACTTCCGCCAGCTGTTCAAGGTGCTGGAGAAGATGGGCAAGCCCTGGGCCAAGGACTGCGTGCACGTGTCCTTCGGTATGATCTCCTTCGAGGGCCAGGCCTTCTCCACCCGCAAGGGCCGCGTGGTCTACCTGGAGGACGTGCTGAACCAGGCCATGCAGAAGGCCCTGGACATCATCAACGAAAAGTCCCCCAACCTGCCCAACAAGGAAGACGTGGCGCGCCAGGTGGGTATCGGCGCCGTGATCTACTCCGACCTTTCCAACGGCCGCATCAAGGACATTGACTTCTCCTTTGACCGCGCCCTCAACTTTGACGGCGAGACCGGCCCCTACGTGCAGTACACCCACGCCCGCTGCTGCTCTGTGCTGCGCAAAGCCGCCGAGGTGGAGCTTCCTGAGGTGGACTTCGCCGCCCTTAACGACGATGAGGCCCAGGCCCTGCTGCGCCTGCTGGGCCGCTTCCCCGATGTCATCAAGGAAGCCGCCGAGAAATACGAGCCCTCCATGATCACCCGCGCCGTGACCGACATCGCCCAGGCCTACAACAAATTCTACTACGAGCACCGCATCCTGGATGAGGATCTCACCGCCGCGGCCGCCCGTGTGGCCCTGACCAAGGCTGTCAAGGACGTCATCAAGACCGGCCTGTGGCTCATCGGCATCGAGGCGCCGGAGCGTATGTAAGTTTAGGCTTGCGTTTCCGCCGCCAAACCGCTATAATAGAACAGTACATTGACGGAGACCGCTTCCCCCGCCGCGTCTCAAGAGAGCGTGCCCACGGCTGCAAGGCACGCGTCCGGCAAAGGAAGCTCCCCACCTCCCGAGTACGCGGAGAGATCCGCCGGGCCGCTCCCGATACAGGGCATACGAGGGCGCGTTTGCGCCGAAGCAAGGTGGTACCGCGAAGTTCAGCTTCGCCCCTGCACATAGGGGCGAGGCTTTTTTCGTCCCAATACAGAAAAGGAGAGTATCCCATGAAGCTCAAGAATCTGGTCTCCAAGCGCTACAAGGAAACCCCCGCCGATTGCCAGATCGCCTCTCAGGCGCTGATGATGCGCGGCGGCTACATCAAGCCCGTGGGCAACGGCATTTTCACCCTGTTCCCCGTCACCAAGCGCATCACCTCCAAGATCGAAAAGATCATCCGCGAGGAAATGAACCGCATCGACGGCCAGGAGCTGCTCTTCCCCGTGGCCATGCCCGCCTCCATCTGGCGCGAGTCCGGCCGCTATGACGCCATCGGCTCCGAGCTGCTCCGCTTCAAGGACCGCTCCGAGCAGGACATGGTGCTGGGCATGACCCACGAGGAGGCCTCTGTGCACTTCGTCCGTGACATTGCCGACAGCTACACCCAGTACCCCTTCATGATCTACCAGATCCAGACCAAGTTCCGCGACGAGCCCCGCTGCCGCGGCGGCCTGATCCGCGTGCGCGAGTTCACCATGAAGGACGCCTACTCCTTCCACACCTCCCAGGAGGATCTGGAGCGCTATTACCAGATCTGCTATGACGCCTACAACCGCATCTTCTTCCGTGCCGGCGTGGGCGAGGTGGTGGCCGTTGCCTCCGACAGCGGCATGATGGGCGGCAAGGTCTCCCACGAGTATATGCTGCTCACCCCCGTGGGCGAGGACACCATCGTCCTCTGCCACGATTGCGACTACCGCGCCAATATGGAAGCCGCTCCCTGCATCGTCCATGGCGAGGCCGGTGAAGTGGCCGAGCTGCAGAAGGTCGCTACCCCCAATGTGAAGACCATCGAAGACCTCTGCGCCTTCCTGAACGTCCGCGCCGATCAGACCTGCAAGGCCGTGGTCTATCAGGAGAACCTGACAGACAAGTTCGTGGTGGCCTTCCTCCGCGGCGATCTGGACATCAACGAGACCAAGCTGCGCAACTACCTCAAGGCCGAGATCCACGCCGCCGAGCTTACCGAGAACAGCCCCCTGTGCGCCGGCTTCATCGGCCCCAAGGGCATCAGCAGCGAGGTCAAGGTGGTGTTCGACGCCAGCCTGAAGGGCATCAACGCCCTGGTCTGCGGCGCCAACGAGGCCGACGCCCACATGACCGGCCTGAACATCCCCCGCGACATTGGCGAGGTGGAATATGTCGACGTCGCCAAGGCCTACGACGGCGGCATCTGCCCCGTGTGCGGCAAGCCCAGCGTGTACACCTCCCGCGGTATCGAGGTAGGCAACATCTTCCAGCTGGGCACCAAGTACACCGAAAGCATGGACATGACCTATGTGGCTCAGGACGGCTCGCTGCAGCACCCCATCATGGGCTGCTACGGTATCGGCGTTGGCCGTCTGGCCGCCTCTGTGTGCGAGGCTCACCGCGACGATTACGGCCCTATCTGGCCCATTTCCATCGCGCCCTGGCAGGTGCACCTGTGCTCCATGCGCGCCGATAACGAGGAAGTCGCCGCCATGTCCCAGAAGATCTATGACGAGCTCACCGCCAAGGGCGTGGAGGTCATCTGGGATGACCGTCCCGTCAGCGCGGGCGTCATGTTCGCCGACGCCGACCTCTTTGGCGTGCCGGTGCGCGTGATCGTCAGCCCCAAGGGCCTCAAGAACGGCACCATCGAGATCTCCATGCGTGACAAGTCTCTCCGCGACAACAAGCCCGTGGAGGAAGCCGTCGATTTCGTCTACGAGCTCGTTGTCTCCGAGCTTGCCAAGCTGGACTGCCGCCTGTAACCAGAGCCGCATGACCCTGGGCCCCTTTGGGGCAGGCCAGGCATGCGCATCCGCCGGGGGCCACACCGCCATTGTGACCCCCGGCCGCTTTTTGTTCCCTTTCGCCGGAACGAAAAGAACACCCCCTGCCTGAAAAAACACCGAACAGGAGTGACGCCCATGGACGCCCGCAAGCTCTGCACCTGCAAGGACACAGCCTGTCCTAACCACCCCGTGAATCACGACCAGGGCTGCACGCTGTGCATTGCCAAGAACCGCCAACAGGGTGAGATCCCTGCCTGCTTCTTCAACGAGGTCGGCCGCCCCGAGGGCATGAAGGACTACTTCTACCGCGATTTTGCCCAGTGCGTAATGCTCAAAGAACAGCAGCAATGAACAAAGCCCGCCGGATCAACCCCGGCGGGCTTTTGCATTGCTCAGAAGTTACGGGACATATCGTATTTGCTGTAAAACTCGTTGCGGAAATCAAGAAAGCGATCCTCCGCGATGGCCTGCCTGATCTGCTCCATCAGGTGCAGCAGGAACCGCAGGTTGTGGATCGACACCAGCCTGCCGCCGGTGATCTCGCCCGCGCGGAGCAGGTGGCGGATATAGCCCCGGCTGAAGTTGCGGCAGGTGTAGCAGTCGCACTCATCATCCAGGGGACCCCAATCCTTGGCGTATTGGGCATTCTTGATGACCACGCGGCCCTTGCTGGTCATGGCGGTGCCATTGCGGGCCACTCGGGTAGCCAGCACGCAATCGAACATATCGACGCCGCGCAGCACACCCTCCACCAGGCAGTCAGCAGAACCGACGCCCATCAGATAGCGGGGCTTGTGCACAGGCATATAGGGCGCGATCTCCTCCAGCATTTCATACATGATGGGCTTGGGCTCACCCACGGAAAGGCCACCGATGCCGTAGCCAATGAAGTCCATATCCGCCAGGGTCTTGGCGCTCTGGATGCGCAGATCCTTATAGAACGCGCCCTGTACGATGCCGAACAGCGCCTGATCCTCGCGGGTGTGATGCTTCTTGCAGCGCTCCGCCCAGCGATGGGTACGCTCCATGTTGATCTTCGCCGTATCGTAATCGCAGGGGTAAGGGGAGCATACGTCAAAGGCCATGGCGATGTCCGCGCCCAGCGCCTGCTGGATATCCATGCTCTCTTCGGGGCCAATGAAGTGCCGGCTGCCGTCCAGATGGCTCTGGAAGGTCACGCCCTCCTCCTTGATGGTGCGGATGCCCGCCAGCGAGAATACCTGGAATCCGCCGCTGTCCGTCAGGATGGGCTTGTTCCAGCTCATGAACTTGTGCAGGCCGCCCGCCTCCTGGATCAGCTTCTCGCCGGGGCGCAGGTGCAGATGGTAGGTGTTGGACAGCATGATCTGCGTGCCGATCTCTTCCATCTCGCGGGGCGTCATGGCCTTGACGCAGGCAGCGGTGCCCACGGGCATATAGATGGGCGTCTGGATATCGCCATGGGGGGTATGCAGCACGCCCAGACGCGCGCCGGACTGCTTGCACACGTGCTTCAATTCATACGAAAACTGGCTCACATTTATCTCCTTTTATGGACAACGGGGGCAGAGGGTTCCACCCTCCGCGCTCCCGGTCAGGGTGCAGCCCTGACAACCCGCGAAGGGCCATTCGGCCCTTTCGAAACCCATTTTTTGATATTGTTGCTTGGCTGCACAAGCTTATTCCGCGTTTTCCGGCGCTTCGATCTTTTCCTCCATGTCCAGCAGATCCTCATATACCGACCACACCGATCCCTTGGGGACGTCGTAGAAGGTCATGATCTCATGGGTGGTGGGATGCTCGAAGGTCAGCTTGTAGCCCCACAGGGCAATCTGCTGGCCGGGTATGCCGCTGCCGTAGCGGTTATCCCCCCACAGGGGCGCGCCGGCATGGCTCATCTGCACCCGGATCTGATGATTGCGCCCCGTCTCCAGCCTGATGGCGCACAGGGCCGTTCCCTGACGGCGAGCGATGCACTCGCCATGCAGGATGGCATTTTGAGCACCCTTCACATCGGAATCGCACACGGTGACCCGGTTCAGCCGCTCGTCCTTCACCAGATAATCGGTAAGGGTGAAGCTGTCCTTCACCTCGCCGGTCACGATGCACAGATACTCCCGGCCCATCAGGTGCTGCTGCATCTGCTGACTGAGGCGCGAGGCAGCCTTGCTGGTGCGGGCGAATACCATCAGCCCGCCCACAGGACGATCCAGCCGGTGCACCAGGCCCAGATACACCCGGCCGGGCTTGTTATAGCGCACCTTGATATCCTCCTTCAGGTAGGTGAGGATATCCGTATCGCCGGTGTTGTCAGCCTGGGAGAGCATATTCGGGGGCTTTACGGCCACCAGTACGTGGTTATCTTCATAGATGATTTTAGGCATGGAACCACCTTCCGCTGGCGCCGCAGGGCAGCACACCGCCGGTGGTGACCGGCAGGCACAGCTCCTGGCTGTCCACCTGACCGCCGTGACGGCTGACCACGCACTTCTCCAGCATATTGCTCAGCACGCTGGCCTGGAAACCGGTGGTATAGCTGTTGATCAGGTAGAACAGCGGCTTATCGCTGAGTACCTGAGCGCAGGTGTCCACCAGGCCGAAGAGCTCGTTCTCCAGCTTCCATACCTCGCCCGAGGGGCCGCGGCCGTAGCTGGGGGGATCCATCAGGATGCCGTCGTACTTGTTGCCGCGGCGGATCTCCCGCTGCACAAAGCGCAGCACATCCTCCACGATCCACCGGCAGCTGGTCTCCGGCACACCGGTGAGCTCGCGGTTTTCCTTGGCCCACTGCACCATGCCCTTGGCGGCGTCCACATGGGTAACGTGGGCGCCGGCGTCAGCGCAGGCCACGGTGGCCGCGCCGGTATAGCCAAAGAGGTTCAGCACCTTCACATCCTTGCGGCCGCTGCGGCGGATCAGCTCGTTCATCCACACCCAGTTGGCAGCCTGCTCCGGGAAAAGGCCCGTATGCTTGAAGCCCGTGGGGCGCACATAGAACTGCCACTCGCCGTGGCTGATGGTCCAGCGCTCCGGCAGCCGCTGCAGGAATTCCCACTCGCCGCCGCCCCGCTCAGAGCGATGATAATGGGCCTGTGCCTTCTTCCACAGCGCCGGGTCAGCCTTGGGCCAGATGGTCTGCGGGTCGGGCCGGCGCAGGATCACATCGCCCCAGCGCTCCAGCTTCTCGCCGTCGCCGGTATCCAGCACCTCATAATCTTTCCAGGTATCGGTCAAAAACATATAGCTCCTCCGAAAAAGGGCAATTTACAGGTATTTCACGGTCTCAGCCAGGGGCTTGTTCTGGGCGTGCATGGGACTGGCCTGCACGTCATCGGCAGGATAGCCCATCACCAGAATGGCCACGGGGATCTGATTCTCCGCAAGGGCAAACTCCTCCCGCACGGCGGCGGGATCAAAGTGCATCACCCACGTGCTGCCAATGCCCTGGTAATACGCCTCCAGCATCATATGCGTGGTGACGATGCTGGCGTCCACCCAGCCGCTGTCCTGCCCGTCGTAACCGCGCTTCCAGCTCTGCTCGCTGTCATAGCAGACCAGCAACGCCATGGGCGCGCCGAAGTGGCTGCCGGTGCACTTGCGCAGCTTGGCCATGGCCTGCTCGCTACGCAGCGCATAGATCATCTGGGGTTGCTTGTTACAGGCGGTAGGCGCCACCTGCCCAGCGTGAAGGATGCGCTCCAGAGCCGTCTGTTCCACCTGCTTGGTCGCGAATTTGCGCACCGAGTACCGCTGTTCCGCCAACGTCATAAACGTATTCGGCATAGCCATGCACCTCTTTCTTACAAACGTGTGATCACATCGTCATGCAGTTCGATAAGCCTGTCCACCAGCTCCTGGCAGTACAGCCTGTCCAGTCCGGCCAGGGCAGGGTCGATCTCAATGCACTCCCGCAGGGCGGAGCGGTCGCCCATGGCAGCCATGGCAGCCAGGCGGTTGGTCTCGTCGATCTCACCGCAGATCTCCATAAGCGGCGCGGGCAAAAGCGTTCCATGGGGCATGACCTGCCCCTTCTGCAGCGTCAGTCTTGCCTCTATGATAGCACATTTCGCCAGCTGCGGCAACTCCCCGCCGTTGACGCGGGTGACGCCATCCATGGTGAGGCCATCGCCCCGCAGAAGAGCCAAGGCCAGCTGCATGGGACGGATGGGCGGCGCTTTGGAGAGCAGTACCAGCTGAGCCATCATGCCCTCACGGTCAGAGGCACCCTTGTCGCCCACGGTGTTCATGTGCAGGATGCGCTCCTTGCGCTGCTCCACACTCTCGCCGAAAGCAGGATCCTCCTCGGGGATGTAATCCTCCTGCGCGGGCAGGAACTCGGCATGGTCGGTCACATCGCCAATGGCGATGGCCTCGTACCAGTCCAGCCAGCGGCGGGTCAGGCGGCCCAGCTCGTCCTTCTTTGCCAGCTTGCGCAGCCTGGGCAGCAGGTCAGCGCCGTCTTTTTTCAGCCCCAGCAGGAAGGCAAAACCCGGCAGACCCGCGATGGTGGCTTGCACATCCTTTTCCGGGGTATGGAGCTTTTTGCACAGGCTGTCCAGGCCATTGGCGCCCCGCAGCGGCGTGCGGCCCAGGCCATAGCACCGAAAGCCCTGGGCCTCAAAGATGGCCGTGGTGCGCGCCACAGGCTGGCCCAGGTTGATCACCAGCGCGCCGGGGCAATGCTCCCGCATGGCTTCGCACAGGCTCATGACCACCTCGCCCTGACGCAGCGTGTGCAGAAGGCCCTCGATGCCGCCGTTGACGCGGGCCTGATCGGTCAGGCCGGGATCGTCCTCGCCGGTGCCGGAAAGCGCCTCCCGATCCTGACGGAAGCGGCTGGCAGCCATGCAATCGCCGGCGTAGATCACGCAGTCCGCGCCCTCAAGCACGGCGGCACGGTCAGCCTCGGCAGTCAGGCTGGCGGCCAGGCCGCTCTTTTCGATGATGGCTCGGGCATAGCGCTGCAGCACATCCTGCATAGCCTGATTCTTTTCCTCCACCCATACGTCCGCGGCCTGCTTACCCGCAAAGAGCAGGTCAGTCAGCAGCGTGGGCAGCAGGGCAGGAATGTCCTGCCCGATGAATGCGAATTTCACGCGAACCTCCATAGCACAGAAACGGGAGGAGGTCCCGGACGGAACCTCCTCCGCTGTAGATTACTGATTCTTACGGATGGCAATGGTGGCCTTCTGGTCGTTGATCTTCCACTCCTGGGCCACGTAGGTCCCGTCGGCAGTGCCGGCGGCCACACTCAGGGCCAGGGTGCCGTTCTTGATCATTTCCACGCCATTTTCGATGGCGGCAGTCAGCTTCTCGCCACAGGCATAGAGCACATCGATGCGGTCGGTCACGTCGAAGCCGTTCTCCTTGCGCATGGTCTGGATCTTGCTGATGACCTCGCGGACGTAGCCCTCCTGCACCAGTTCATCGGTGAGGTTGGTGTCCAGTACCACGGTCACGCCGCGGTCCTCCTGGGCCACATAGCCGGCCTTCTGCATGGGAGCGGTCAGCACGTCATCCTTGCACAGGGTGACGGTGGTATCGTCGATCTGGAAGGACACGGTTTCGCCCTTCTCGAAGGCGTCAACCACGTCGTTGCCGTCCATCTGGGAAAGCGTCTGGCCGATCTTGCCCAGGAGCTTGCCATACTTCGGGCCCAGGGTGCGCATCTGGGGCTTGAGCTGATAGGTGGTGAAGTCGCGGGCGCTCTGGGTGAACACCACTTCCTTCACGTTCAGCTCGTCCTCGCACAGGGCCTGGTAGTCAGCGCCGAAGGCGGCGCCCTTCACATACAGCCTGGCAGCGGGCTGGCGGGTCTTCATGTTGGCCAGGTTGCGGCAGGCGCGGCCCAGCTGAACGACCTCCACCAGGGCATCCATCTGCTCTTCCATGTCGTTGTCGATGGCGTTTTCATCCACTGCGGGGAAATCGCACAGGTGCACGGACTCGATAGCACCGGGCACGTTGTTCACCACCAGGTTCTGGTAGATCTCCTCGGCCATGAAAGGCACGAAGGGCGCGATGACCTTGCTCAGCGTCACCAGCACGTGATACAGGGTGGCGAAGGCGGCTTCCTTGTCGCCGGCCATGCCCTTGCCCCAGAAGCGCTCGCGGCCGCGGCGGACATACCAGTTGGACAGCTCATCCACAAAGGACTCGATGGCGGCGGCGGGCTCGCAGATGCGGTAGGCGGCCAGATCCTCGTCCACCTTGGCGATAAGGCTGTTCAGCTTGGAGAGGATCCACTTGTCCATCAGGCTCTTCTCCACCTTGTCCAGGGGATGAGCCACAGGATCGAAGCCATCGATCTGGGCATACATGGCAAAGAAGGCGTACACATTCTGCAGGGTAGCCAGGAACTTGCGCTGGCCTTCCTGCACAGCTTCCTCAGAGAAGCGCTTGGGCAGCCAGGGCGCGGAGGTGGTGTAGAAGTACCAGCGCAGAGCGTCCGCGCCGAACTTATCCAGCATCTGGAAGGGATCCACCACGTTGCCCAGGTGCTTGGACATCTTGTGGCCCTCGGCGTCCTGCACGTGACCCATCACGATGCAGTTCTGGAAGGGAGCCTTGTCAAACAGCAGGGTGGAAATGGCCTCCAGGGTGTAGAACCAGCCACGGGTCTGGTCAACGGCCTCGGAGATGAAATTGGCGGGGAAGTTCGCTTCGAACTTTTCCTTGTTCTCGAAGGGATAGTGCCACTGGGCGAAGGGCATGGAGCCGGAATCGTACCAGCAATCGATAACTTCCTTCACGCGGCGCATGGGCTTGCCGCACTCGGGGCACTTGATGAGCACCTCGTCGATGAAGGGACGGTGCAGCTCGATATTCTCGCCGGGATCCTCGATGGCCATCTCCCGCAGCTCAGCCTTGGAGCCGATGGCGTGCATGTGGCCGTCCTCGCAGATCCATACGGGCAGGGGCGTGCCCCAGTAGCGCTCGCGGCTCAGGCCCCAGTCGTGGACATTCTCCAGCCAGGTGCCCATGCGGCCTTCCTTGATGTTATCGGGCATCCAGTTAATGGTGCGGTTGTTGGCAACCAGCTGATCCCGCAGGGCGGTCATCTTGATGAACCAGGTGGGGCGGGCATAATACAGCAGGGGCGTATCGCAGCGCCAGCAGAAGGGATAATCATGGGCGAAGGGCACAGCGGCAAACAGCAAGCCACGCTCCTTCAGATCCTCCAGCACCAGTTTGTCCGCGTCCTTCACGAACACGCCGGGCCACTTGGTGTCCTCGGTCATGCAGCCCTGGTTGTCCACAAAGTTGACGAAGGGCATGCCGTTCTCGCGGCAGACGCGGTTATCGTCCTCACCGAAGGCGGGAGCGATATGCACGATGCCGGTACCATCGGACATGGTGACGTAATCATCGCACACCACGAACCAGGCGGGCTTGTCGAGCTTGCCCACGGCGAAATCGAACAGTGGCACATACTCCATGCCCTTCAGCTCGCAGCCGGGCATCTCGGCCAGGATTTCCACTTCCTTGCCGGCGAACACGGTCTCGATCAGGGCCTTGGCCATGATGTAGGTCTGGCCTTCCACGACGAACTTGGCGTAGGTATCACGGGGATTCACGCACAGAGCCAGGTTGCTGGGCAGGGTCCAGGGGGTGGTGGTCCAGGCCAGCAGGTAGGTGTTTTCCTCTCCCTTGACCTCAAAGCGGACAAAGGCAGAGGTCTCCTTCACGTTCTTGTAGCCCTGGGCCACTTCGTGGCTGGACAGCGCGGTGCCGCAGCGGGGGCAGTAGGGCACGATCTTGTGGCCCTGATACAAAAGGCCCTTATCATAGATGGTCTTCAGGCTCCACCACTCGGACTCGATGTAGTTGTCCTCATAGGTGATGTAGGGGTGCTCCATATCCACCCAATAGCCCACCTGCTCGGACATCTTCTCCCACTCGTGCAGGTATTTCCACACGCTCTTCTTGCACTCGCCGATGAAGGGCTCGATGCCGTAGGACTCGATCTGGGGCTTGCCGTCCAGGCCCAGGATCTTCTCGACCTCCAGCTCCACGGGCAGGCCATGGGTATCCCAGCCGGCCTTACGCAGCACGTTTTTGCCCTTCATGGTGTGATAGCGGGGGATCAGATCCTTGATGACGCGGGTCTCGATATGACCGATATGGGGCTTGCCGTTGGCGGTGGGCGGGCCGTCGAAGAAGGTGAAGTTCTCCGCGCCCTCACGGTGGTGGAAGGACTTGCGGATGATGTCCTTCTCCTTCCACATCTGCGCGACTTCCTTTTCGCGCTGGACAAAGTTCATGTCGGTCGCTACTTTGTTGTACAGTGCCATGATGTACCCTCCTGTAAATCTTCGGGGACAGAAAAAATCCGCCCCAGGAACATTGTCTGGGACGGATGCAGCCGTTCGGCTGTTTTTACTCCGCGGTACCACCCATTTTGACGGCCCGAAGGCCGCCCACTCATCGGCAGACGCAATGGTCCGCCTGCTCTGTATCGGGAGCTCCCGGACAGCCCTGATGATTTCAGGCCGTCTCACTCCGGGGTGATCTGCATTGGCTCTGTCCTGCCGGGCTTGCACCATCTCCCGGCTCGCTTGAGGCATCCTGCCAAGGCCGTCCCCATCGCTGTGAACGTAACAAATGTATTATATCCAGCTTTGCATAAAAAAGCAAGCAAAACTTTGAAATTCCTGGTTATTTCTCACTTTTACAGGAGATCACAGGTGCTTTTTCAGGAATTCATCCACCGCGTCCAGCGCCGCGTCGCAGGCAAAGCCCCGCCAGCCATGGTCAGCGCCCTGCAGCTTGATGAACTCGCACTCCTTGCCCATGGCGCGCAACGCTTCATACAGGTGCACGCTCTGCTGGAAGTTCACCGTCATGTCACGGCTGCCGTGCATGATCAGGATGGGCGGCGTGGGCTTGTCGGCACTCAGGTAGCGCTGGGGGATCGTCTTTTCGGCCAGATCAAGGTGTTCCTGCACCGGCAGATGGCCGATCAGCCAGCCCTCAGGGCAATCGGCGCTGAGATGCTCCATGCAGCTGGGTTCGAAGGCCATTTCACTCACCACGGTAGGACCATACCAGTCCACGATGCACTTCACCCCGGCGGACTGCTTCTCGTCCTCGGGGTGATTGGGCCATTCATCCCCGGTGATGCCCGCCATCAGCGCGGTGTGGCCGCCGCTGGAATCGCCCCAGATGGCCACGCGATCCGGATCAAAGCGATACTTTTCCGCATGGGCACGCAGGAAGCGGATGGCTGTCTTGGCATCCTCGGCCTGGGCGGGGAACATGGCCGTTGTGGAGGGGCGATACTCCACCAGCGCCACGCAGTAACCCCGCTGGCACATACGGATCATTTCTGCCAGGTGGATAAACACATCCTGCTTGAACCAGGCGCTGCCCTGCACATAAACGATCAGAGGGTTGTCGGTCCGGTCGTTGCGGGGGGTGAGATACTGGATGTGCAGCTCCCCGCTGTCCCGCCGGGCATAGACGATATCCGGCCTGAAAGCCACGCCGAAGCCGAACTCATCCTTCCACTCAACGACCTTTGCCCCCTCGGGCAGGGCGGTGTTTTCAGGAAAAGTTTCAGCCGTATAGGGAGGAAGAACAGAACGGGACATAGCATGACCTCCTGATCACTCTTTTTCGATGGTACAGCCACCCACGAACTCCCGCAGGAGAGAGAGCGGCGGGATCTCGTCCAGGATGGCGGGATCAATGGCCGGGAAGTAGTGCAGCGTTTTGCACAGGCGGCGGGCCATGTGATACTGCGGATCCTCCGGCGGAATATCCTCCAGCAGCTCGGAGGCGAAATGCTTCAGAATGGGCAGCTCGTAGTGGAGCGCCGTGTTGAACACGCTGTCCGCCTGCTCCTGATAGGGGAAGATCCACTTTTCCTCGCCCCGGCGCACACTGGGCCACATGGAAAGCGTTTGCGAGGGCAGCGTGCCGCGGAACTGGTTATCCCGCACGATGCGCCGCAAAAGCCGCACATCCGTGGTGCGGATGCGGTTGTGATCATCCAGGTTGATGCAGGTCAGCGCGCTGACGAACACCCGGTGAATGACCTGCTGGGGCAGTCCCTCGCTGAGGGCCGGGTTCAGGCCGTGGATACCCTCGATGATAATGACGTCCTTCTCCCCCATGGCCAGATCCATTCCCTTTTCCTTGCGGCGGGCGGTGATGAAATCAAACTCCGGTACCTGCACGGTCTCGCCCCGCAAAAGCGCGGTCAGCTGCTGGCGCAGCAGCGGTACATCGATGGTGTGCAGCGCCTCCAGGTCGACAGAGCCATCAGCTTCCAGGGGAAGCTCATCCCGATTGCGGTAGTAGTTATCCAGGCTGATGATCCGGGCATGGCAGCCCAGCACCTGCAGATGCACCCCCAGCCTGCCGGAGAAGGTGGTCTTTCCGCTGGAGGATGGGCCAGCCACCAGCACGATGCGCTTGCCCCCGGCCACGATGCCCTCGGCAATAGAGGCGATGGCCTTGTCGTGCAGGGCTTCATTCACCCGGATGAAGGCCCGCATACGCTTTTGCTCTGTCAATTCCGCCACATCTGCGGCGTTCAGCACGCCCAGGATCCCGCACCAGCGGGCGCTCTGGCCGAATACCTGCAAATGCTTGGGTCGGTGGACATAGGCTGCGGGAGCATCAGGCTTTTCCGCCGTTGGCAGCATCAGCACAAAGCCCCCTGCGTAGGGCTGCAGGCCAAACACCGGCACATAGCCCGTGGAGGGTGCCATAGCCCCGTAGAAGTACTCCCACATGCCGTCGCAATGGTACATCCTGAAGAAGTCATAGGGTCTGCGGCGCAGCAGCGCCACCTTGTCCGCCTGACCTTCCTTTTCAAAATATCGGATGGCCTCCTCCAGCCTCCAGGTCTTCTTTTCAAAGGGAAGATCGGCATCGACCAGCCGGCGCATGATGGTCTCCAGCCTGGCAAGCTCATCCTCATCCAGCGTCACGCCGGGCAGACGCACGAACACGCCGTGCCCCACGGAATACTCGATCCTCACCTGCCGGCCGGGGTACATCTCCCGCAGGGCCAGCAGCATCACGAACCGCAGGGAGCGCTCGTAAATGCGCCGTCCCTCATCATCCCGCAGGGTCAGCGGGAGCAGTTCGGCGGAATCCTCCGCCGGATCGTTCAGTTCCAGCACGCTCCCGCCGCAAACAGCCGCGAGAACGGAGCGGTCTTTCGTATTCAGGCGTTCCTTCACCGTCATGCGGATCCCCCCTTTGTCACAGGATATGCCGGATCAGTCGTCAAAAGGCATACTGGTGCGGTCGGCTTCCATCAGTTCCTTTTCAGGATCGGGCAGAACGCCGTGCTCGGCCAGGTAGCGGGCTTCCCGCTCCTCCACCTGGATCTTCTTGGTATGCACATAGGCCCTGTTCATGGCGGTCGCTTTGGCAATGTTCATGCTCATGACCCGCTTGCCGTCGTCGGTGGGTCGGAAGCGCAGGCGGATCATCAGGCTGCCGTGGTGCGGACACTTCGACAGGGCGATGTACTTATCCGCGCACTGCTTGACGTAAACGTCCTCCAGGGGCGTCTTCTTGCCACAGACGGGGCAGCGGGGCTGCTGGGCCATCTCGCTGGCAAGGGCGTCGGCCAGGGAATCGAAGGTCTCGCCCTTGAGCTTGCGGCGGCTGTGGTGATCCGCGTGGATCAGCTGCTTGGGCTGCTGGGGATACTTCAGTACCGCCGCGGGATCGGGCATTTTGGCAAAGACCAGCGCGGTATAGTAGGCGTCGTTCAGGGCGTTGTGGAAGAAGCGCTCCTCGTCCGGTTCGATCTCCAGCATTTCCATGGCGGCCTTCAGGCCCTTGCGATCCTTGCACTTGTACACGTCGCTGAACAGACGCTGAATGTCGCACAGGGGCGGCAGCTGAGCGTCGCACTCGAAGAAATCCATGTTCTGCTTCAGCACGCTCACATCGTCGCAGCCCCAGGTGAGCAGGGTGTAATCCTCGCCGCACCAGTCAACAAACTGCTCCATCGCCGGCAGGAAGGTCAGCGCGTCGGCAAGCTCTTCCTGGCCCAGCTGGGTCATCTTGCGGATGCGGGGATGGATCTTCACATAATGCACAGGACGGATCGGGATGGAGATGCTGTCCACCACGTTCAGCTTCTCGTCCAGCTTCACCGCGCCGATCTGGATCATCTCAAAGATGAGCCGGTCGCCCACCTGCTTGTAGACGGCGCTTTCGTAGGACATGGGCTGGTTCCATTCCAGGTCGATGATAATGTATTGCATCAATCAAAATCTCCTTCGTTTTCAGCGGCGGACTGCCCCGCCAGGGCGCCGGTGGACCAGGCCACCTGCAGATTGTATCCTCCGGTATGGGCGTCCACGTCCATGACCTCGCCCGCGAAGTACAGCCCGGGGAGGAGCTTACTCTCCATGGTGGCGGGGTTGATCTCCTTCACCGTTACGCCGCCCCGGGTCACGATGGCCTCGTCCAGGGGTGCCAGGCAGCTGAGGGTGATGGGCAGCGCCTGCATCATGGCGCAGAGGGTCTCCCGCTCCTGCCGGGTGATCTGGCAGCACTGCTTGGCGCTGTCGATACCGCACAGCCCGGGGAAGATCTCCGCCAGGCGGCCGGGCAGAAGGCCGGGCATCACGTTGCGCAGCTGCTTGCGGCTCTGCTCCTCAAAATCCCGCTGAAGCCGAGCGTCCAGCTGCTGGGCGGTGAGGCCGGGCTTGAGGTTCAGGGTCACGCTGGCCTCGGAAAGGTCGTCGGGAAGATGGCAGCTCATGGTCAGCGTCAGGGGGCCGGAAATGCCGAAGTGGGTGAAGAGCATCTCGCCCAGCTCGGTGTAGAGGGTCTTTTTGCCCTTCTTCAGCGTCAGGGTCACATTGCGCAGAGAGAGCCCCTGCAGCTCGCAGGGCCAGCTCTCCTTCGTCTCGATAGCGCTCAGCACAGGCTTCACCGGCTGGATGCTGTGGCCCACCCCCTCCGCCATGGCATAGCCATCGCCGGTGGAGCCGGTCATAGGGTAGCTCTTGCCGCCGGTGGCCAGGATCACCGCGTCCGCAGGCAGCACCGCGCCATCCTGCAAAATAACACCCGCCGCGCGGCCGTCCCGCACATGGATAGCCTTCACCCGGCAATCCAGCAGCGTCTTCACACCTTCCTGCTGCATGACGCGGGCCAGGGTGCGGTTCACATCGCTGGCCTTCTCCGTGGCAGGGAACACGCGCCGGCCGCGCTGCACCACCACAGGGCAGCCGCCCTCCTCCAGCAGGGCCATCATGTCCTGGGGCGAGAAGAAGCTCAGCGCACTGTAGAGGAACCGGGGGTTGCGGGGCACTTCCCGCAGGAACTCGTCCAGGGTGCAGTCGTTGGTCACATTGCAGCGGCCCTTGCCGGTGATGTAGACCTTCTTGCCCAGCTTCTCGTTGCGCTCCAGCAGGGTCACCTGCGCGCCCGAGCGGGCAGCGAAGATCGCGGCCATCATGCCGCCGGCGCCGCCGCCGATGATGATGATCTTACCCATGCCGGCCTTCTTCCTCCAGGTATACCTCGTAGGTATCCCAGATGGTCTCCAGCTTGCGGAAATGCTCGGTGAGCGCCTCCTTGCGGTGCAGGCCCAGGGACACCAGCAGCGCGTTGATGACGCTCAGGGGCGCGGCCAGGGAATCCACGAAGGAGGCCATGTCCGTGCGGGCAGTGAGGGTCACATCGGCAATATCGTGCAAGGGGGACATGGGGCCATCGGTGATGGCCACCACCTGGGCGCCCCAGCGCTTGGCGAAGCGCATGGCCTCCAGCGTGCGGTTGGAGTACCGGGGGAAGCTGATGCCCACCAGCACATCGTTTTCCGTCAGCTTGGAGATCTCCTCAAACACGTCCGTCGCTCCGCTGGAGACCAGATGCACGTCGTCAAAGATATAGTTGAGGTAATAGCCCATAAACTGCGCCAGCGGGGCCGCCGAGCGCAGGCCCATCACATAGATGGCCTTGGCGGAAAGCAGGCGCTGCACCACGTCCTCGAAGACCTGATTATCCATGCCCTCCATGGTGGCGCGCAGATTCTGCATATCGCTCTTGAGCACGAAGGGCAGCACCGCGTGGGGGGCGATATCCGTGGCCATCTCAAAGCGCTGGTTGGCCGTGAGCCGGTGGCTCACCAGCTCCTGCAGGGAGCGCTGCAGCTGAGGATAGCCATCATAGCCCATGGCGGAGGCAAAACGCACCACCGTGGATTCGCTCACACCCACGCTCTCGCCCAGGCGGCTGGCCGTCATGAACACGGCCTTGTCATAATGCTCCACGATGTATTGCGCGATCTTCCGGTGGCCTTTGCTCAGCCGCCGGCCGGACTGATTCAGCCGGTCGATCATATCCTGCATATCCTGCATCATTTCACCATCTTTGCGTCGGTATTCTAAGCGATCTGGCAAGGGGAAGCGCCACGGCTGAGCAGCCGCGGCCCTTCCGGGGTACCGACCAATAATTATATAGGAAGACGCGCTTTTTTGCAAGGTCTATCCATGAAAACTGCATTTTTTGCCCTGAAAAACCGTCTTTTTGCAAGTCTGCCCATCAGAACAGGGCCCAGCCGCTTTCCTGTGCCCCTTATTCGACTTTTCGGCATTTCTTTCTCATTTTGTATAGAAATCTGTCCCGTCTCCTGCTATAATGAGTACATCATCATCGTTAAAGCGAGGAATCGAATATGCCCAATCCCATCCTCCCCCTATGGGAACACATCCCCGATGGCGAACCCCGTGTCTTTGGCGACCGCGTTTGTCTCTACGGCTCCCATGATAATCCCCTGTCCGGCGATTTCTGCGACATACGGCTGAAGGTCTGGTCCGCCCCGGTGGATGACCTGAACAACTGGACCTGCCACGGCGATTGCTTCCATGCCCAGGCCGACGCCGATCACCCCGCCGATGTGACCTGGTATGAAAACGGCATGTGCTACGCCCCCGATGTGGTGGAAAAGGACGGCAAGTATTACCTGTATGTGTACCTCTTCTACGGCAAGGGCTGCGTGGCCGTCAGCGACAAGCCCGAGGGGCCCTTCAGCCTCATCAGCACCTATCAGTACGACGAAAAAGCCGACCTGCCCAAGGATTTCTGCAACAACGGCGTGTTTGTGGATCCCGGCGTGCTGGTGGATGATGACGGCAAGGTCTACGTCTACTGCGGCTACGAGTGGAGCTATGTGGTGCAGGTGGATCCCACCGACATGGTCACCGTGCTGCCCGGAACCTACCAGACGGATATCATCCCCAAGGAGGAGCCCTTCACCTTCTTTGAGGCCTGCTCGCCCCGCAAGATCGGCGATACCTACTACCTCATCTATTCCCCCCGCAAGGGCAGCCGGCTGGCATACGCCACCAGCAAATCCCCCACGGGGCCCTTCGAGTATCGCGGCGTCATCGTGGATAACGGCGTGGACTATCCCGGCGGCAACGATCACGGCTCCATCTGCAGGATCGGCGATCAGTGGTACATCTTCTATCACCGCACCACCAATGGCACGGTGTTTTCCCGCCAGGCCTGCGCCGAGCGCATCACCATCCTGCCCGACGGCACTATCCCCCAGGTGGAGATGACCTCCCTGGGCTTCCAGGAATCGCTGAACCCCTTCGTAGCCACCCCCGCCCATCACTGCTGCGTCATCAAGGGCGGCGGCATGATCAAATACCTGAACCCGCTGCACACCGTGGTGGCGGGCATCCGCAAGGGAAGCGTCATCGGCTATAAGTATTTCGACTTTGGCGAGGACCATTCCAACACCTCCATGGAGCTGGTGATGGAGGTTCGCGGCATCGGCGAGGCCGGCACCGTCCGCATCATGCTGGACGATGACGAGAACGGCCTGTGCCTTGGCGAGGCATCCTTCGCCGGAGACGACGCCCTCCTGCGCATCAAAACGCCCTGCGTCACCGGGCGGCACGCGCTGTACTTTGTCTTCGACGATCCCCGCAAGCAGCTTTCCTGGGGCGGTCTGGTCAACCGCGAACTGATCCATGTAGAGAAATTCGTATTCACCAAATAAGGAGGGCTCACCATGTCTCAGCTTCCTGAATATCTCCGCTATGCCGCCAATGCCGCGCCCCGGCAGGAAAGCATCGTCGCCTGCGGCGGCGTACGCATCACGGTCATCACCGACCAGCTCATCCGCATCGAGCAGGGCGCCTTCACCGATGAGGCCACCCTGGCCGTCATCCGGCGCGATTTCGGCGATTGCATCCCCCAGGTCGGGCAGGACGGCAGCGTGACCGTTATCCGCACCGGCAAGCTGGAGCTCCGCTGCGACGGCACGCTGGATACCCTCACCATCCGCCGCGACGCCCACCCGGCTTTCCTGTGGCATTTCGGCCAGAAGCCGCTGCAGAACCTGGGCGGCACCACCTCCACCCTGGACGAGGTCAACGGCAGCTGCCCCGTGGAGGACGGCGTTTGCGCCAGGGACGGCTTCGCCTTCATTGACGACAGCGCTACCCCCATCATCCGCAAGGATGGCTGGTTCGCCCCCCGCGAAAAGTGCACCGACGTGTATTTCTTCGGCTACGGACACGATTACACCGCCTGCGTGCAGGATTACTACCGCCTCACCGGCGCGCCGGAGATGCTGCCCGCCTTTGCCCTGGGCAACTGGTGGAGCCGCTACCACGCCTATACCGACGAGGAGTATCTCTCCCTGATGGATCGCTTCCACCAGGAGGACGTGCCCCTGAGCGTGGGCATCGTGGATATGGACTGGCACCTGACCGACGGCGACGGCCGCCGCTACTGGGAGGACGGCTGGACCGGCTATACCTGGAACGAGAAGCTCTTCCCCGATTACAAGGCCTTTATCAAGGCCCTGCACGACCGCGGCCTCAAAACCGCGTTGAACCTGCATCCCTCCTCCGGCGTGCGCCACTGGGATGCGCAGTACGAGGAAATGGCCAGGACCCTGGGCGTTGACCCCGCCACCAAAGAGCCCGTCACCTTCGATTGCCTGCATCCGGAGTTCCTCAAGGCGTATTTCGAAATCCTTCACTTCCCCTACGAAAAGGACGGCGTGGACTTCTGGTGGATGGACTGGCAGCAGGGCAACGATTACCCCAGCATCGTGGGCAAGCGCTACCGCGAGACCGGCCTGGAGTGCATCCATCCCCTGTGGATGGTGAACCACACACACTATCTCGCCTCCAAGCGGGAGGGCAAGCGCGGAATGATCTTCTCCCGCTTCGGCGGTTACGGCAGCCAGCGCTACCCCATCGGCTTCTCCGGCGATACCTACATCACCTGGGCCAGCCTGGATTTCCAGCCCTGGTTCACCGCCACCGCCTCCAATGTGGGCTACAGCTGGTGGAGCCACGACATCGGCGGTCACATGGCCGGCATCCGCGATGACGAGCTCACCGTGCGCTGGATCCAGTTCGGCGTATTCTCCCCTATTTTCCGTCTGCACTCCACCGACAGCGTGTTCCTCGGCCGTGAGCCCTGGAACTACAACAAGCGTGCCGAGATCATCATCGAGCGCTTCATGCGGCTGCGTCACCGGCTGTTCCCCTACCTGTACACCATGAATCATCGCAACGCCACGGCGCTTCTGCCGCTGATCCTGCCCATGTACCACACCCATCCGGAAGCCCCCGAGGCCTATCAGGTACCCAACCAGTATTGGTTCGGCAGTGAGCTCATCGCCGCGCCCATCACCCGCAAAGCCGACGCCTCCGACCTGGGCACCACCACAGCATGGCTGCCTGAGGGCCTGTGGACCGACGCCTTCACCGGCTACGTCTACCAGGGCGATCAGACCATCGACCTGCACCGCCCCATGGAGCAGATGCCCCTGCTGATGAAGGCCGGCGCCATCGTGCCCATGCAGGCCCACCTGCCCCAGAGCCGTCAGTTGGGAAAGGCCGAGGCTATGGAGGTCTATGTTGCTCCCGGCGCGTCCAACAGCTTCACCCTCTATGAAGACGACGGCGAAAGCATGGCCTGGCAGCAGGGCGAGTGCTGCACCACCATGCTCACCCTGGACTGGACTGACCATTCCGCTGTTTTCGCCATTGGCAAGCCCCAGGGCAACACCGCATTGATCCCTGCCGGCCGCCGCTGGACGGTGCGCTTCCGCGGCTTCCGCAAGGGCTGCCGCTTCGGCGTAAGCGGACGGAGCGTTGACGCCTGCTATGACGCCACCACCAACACCTACACCCTGACTGCGGCAGCCGGCGACGTCATCCGCGTCTGCCATGATGACGCGCTGATCCACGATAACAGCGATTGCCGCGCCCGCATCATCGATGCGCTGACCCGCGCCCAGGGCCCCCAGCAGGACAAGGCATGGCTGCTGGAGAAGGCCGACGCTCTCCTTGCCGAGGCCGCCGCCGGCCGTGCGCCCCGCTATTGCAAATCCGGCGCCGACGCTCACCCCGCCCTCAGCGGACTGATCTACGAGCTGACCGCTCAGCTGCGCTGATCTGCTCTCCCTGCCGCCTGTATCGCCATGATGCGGGCGGCGTTTTTCATTCCGCTTTTCATATCGCCATTGCCTGCGGCGGGAAAATCCGGTATAATATTGCCGTTGCCATTTGCTGACACATGATGGAAGGAACCCATAATGAGGATACGTTTACGAATCGCCCTTGTGCTGCTGGCGCTGCTGCTTATTCCCTGCCTTACCGCGGCGGAACCGGAGCTGACGCTCAGCTTGGATCGTCTTGCTGCCGGAGGCGTGGTAGATTTCACCCTCTCCGGCATGGAGGCAGAGGCATATCATTACGCCCTGCACTGTAACGGCCAGGAGCTATTTACCAGCGAATCGCCTTATGCCTTTGGCTCCTACATCCCCAGGAAAAGCGGAGAATACACCCTGACCGTTACCGCCGGCAACCAGTCCGCTCAGGCGGACTTCGCCGTCACCGAGCCCATGACCTGCACCCTTTCGGAGCTGCCCGAAAGCATCGCCGCAGGCGAGCCGCTGCGCCCGGAGCCGCAGGTCACGGGCGGCACCTGGCCCTATCGCTATGTCTATACCATCACCGGGCCGGACGGCGTTTCAACCTCCTGGGACGGCGGGCCCTACTGGCACTGGGTTCCAACGCAGGAGGGCGAATATCTCCTGAAGGTCACCGTCAGCGACAGCACAGGCGCCCGGGCAGAGGCGGAGACCGCATTCACCGTCACAGCCGGTCCGGGCATCACCCTGCGGGACGCCGGCGGCGCTTTGCTGGCCCACGGCGGTCAGCAAAGCTGGACCGTCTATTCTCCCGGCGCCTGGACGGCTTCCACCAGCGATGATTTCATCACGCTTGAAACCAGCTCCGGCTTTTCCGGTACGGCGCTGTGCGTTACCGTGAAAGAGCCCACCGTCCAGCCCCGCCGTGGAAGCATCACCATCGCCAGCGGAGATGCGCGGATCACTTGGCCGGTTTTCCAATCAGCCGGGTATGGTGTGGACGAGGAGTATTCCCTCGCTCCTGTCGCCAGCCCCCTGCTGGCAGACGGTCAGCCTCATGCCGTTTGGCTGAACGCCCAGGGCAGCCGCAGCTTCAGCATCACCTCGGAAGAAGCCTGGCATGCGGAGTCTCCTTCTGATTACATCCGGCTTGATCGCGCCGGGGACGAACTCACCATCACCGTTGATCCGTTCATTGAGTCCGCCCGCAGCAGTGTGATCGCAATCCACGGCGAGAGCAGCTCTGCGTATATTCACGTTTATCAGCCCGCCAATACCTCTGACAGTCACCTGTACGCTCCATCCGCCCCCTTACCCGAGGAGGATGCCGCCGGCTTTACACTGTACAGCCAGTCCAGCGGCTACTGGAAGGATCAGCCCTATGGCAAAAGCACCCTGGAGCACTCCGGCTGCGCCATCTTCGCCCTGTCGCACGTGCTGCAGAGGATGGGCTTTGAAGGCGAGAAGATCACCCCCGAATACCTTGCCGCCAATTACTCCTTCGCCCTGCGGGAGGGAGGCACCATCAATGCTACGCTGGTGGGCAACGTGGGCGATGACCTGGGCTACAAGACCCGCTACGAGCTGTACGAAAGCCTGCCCACCATCCAGCAGAAGCTGAGCGAGGGCGCCATGTTCACCTTCGAGGTGGCCAGTGGGCACATCGCCGCCGTGGTAGGCCAGAGCGAGGACGGCGTCATGTTCCACATTGTGGATTCCGCGCCCTCCGCCACCTGGGAGCGCATCAAAAACGCTCAGTTTCACCACCGCGAAGCGGACGGCAGCTTCACGCCCATCACCACCCTGGCAGAATTGGAGGGCGTGCGCTATTATATCGAAAACGACGCATTTGGCGGCGCGGAATACTGGCTGGACGCCAGCTATGTTGCCCGCCGGGGCGTACGTCTGATCCAGCTGAGAGACTAAAAGAAAGACCGGAGCAATAAAGCTTCGGTCTTTCTTTTAGTTATTCCTGCGCGGCAGGGCGTTCCTGCGCCTTGTCCGCCTCGGCGGCGTTCTTGCGGGCGGCTTCCTTGTCGGCGGCCATTTCCTCCACCGTTTTGGTGTGCAGGCGTGCCGCGCCCTCGGTCACGATGGGCGGGATCAGCGTACCCTCGGCTTCCGCCCTGGCCCAACGCTCCTTAGCCTTGGAGATCTCCCCGGCGTACTGGGGCAGCCACTGCTCCTGGGCGATGAGCATCTCGTCAGTCATCTGCCAGATTTCCTCCGTGTTGCACACGGCGCCCACCAGAGGATCCATCATCATGGCCTGACGCAGCAGATTGATATCGCCGGCGGCGCCAGCCTCCATAGCCAGCCGCTGCACCGTGATGTTCGACTGGCAGCAGGCCGCGCAGCCCAGGGGCAGATCGCCCAGCACGGGGATATTGATGCCAAAGGTGTCCACAAAGCCGGGAACCTCCACCACGCAATCGTCGGGCAGGTTAGTGATGCAGCCATTGTTGATCACATTGAAGTGACCGCGGTAGACGCGCCCAGTCTCAATGGACTCGATGATGTAGGAGCCATGCTCCTGGCCGCGCTTTTCGTAGGCGTACTCCTTCGGGGGCTCCTTGAGCCAGTTGGGGAAATCGGTCTCGAACCAGTTGCGGCCCTCGGTGCACACCCGCAGGTAGCCGCCGGTCTCGCCGTTGATCCACACGCCCAGGTCGATCCACTTTCTGATCTCGTCGGGACGCTTGCGGTACCACGGCACATATTCGGAAAGGTGACCGTTGCTCTCGGTAGAGAAGTAACCGAAGCGTTTCATCATATCGATGCGGACCTTCTCTGTCCTGGCGATCTCGGGATCCGCCTCCAGGGCAGCGAGCAGCTTATCGTTAAGCTCCACACCGTCATGCTTCACGGAGAGATACCAGGTCATGTGATTGATGCCCGCGCAGACGATGTCGATCTCGTCCTGCTCGTAGCCCAGCGCCCTGGCGATCATCTTGTGGCCGCCCTGCACGCCGTGACACAGGCCCACGGTGGGCACGCCGCCGTACTTATTGCAATACCAGGTCACCATGGCGTTGGGGTTGGTGTAGTTCAGCAGCATACAGCCGGGCGCGGCCACCTCGCGGATATCCCTGCACATTTCCTTCAGCATGGCGATATCGCGCTGGGCATACATGATACCGCCGGCGCACATGGTATCGCCCACGCACTGATCCACGCCGTACTTCAGGGGGATGTTCACATCAAGCTCAAAGGCGTCCAGCAGGCCGATGCGGGCACAATCGATGACGTACTTGGCGTCCTTCAGGGCCTCACGGCGGTCAAGGGTGGCCTGGATCCTGATGTCCAGCCCATTGGCCTCGATATCCCGCTGGCAAAGCTGGTATACCATGTCCAGGTTGCGCTCATTGATGTCCATGAACGCCACTTCGATATGCCGGAACTCCGGCACGGAGAGGATATCCGTCAAAAGCCCGCGGGTAAAGCCGATGGAACCCGCGCCGATAAACGCGATCTTGAATTTCTTATCCATGGTGGAACACTCCTTTATCATTCATTGCCGGCAGGAATCGTCCTTTCAGCAGTCGGTCCGCTGAATGGTGATGACCTTCATTTCAAAGGGCGCAAGCGTGATTTCCACGCCGTCCAGGGTGAAGCGCTGCTCCTGGCCGGCATTGTTGAAGATGAAGCGGAAGGCACACCCATCGCCCTTTCGGGTGGTGACCTCCACATGGGCCGGCAGGCCGGGAATGAACTCCAGCGCCGCCTCCGTCACGGCATCCCGCACCAGCTTGTCATACAGCGCCTGATCGCCCACGGTGCCGATGTAATACACCACGCCCTTCCCATAGCCGTTCCGGGTTACGGCGGCCTTACCCCGGAAATACTCGCCGTCGTAGCAGGCCAGCGCCTGCGCGCCCTCTGTCTCCAGCACGTCGCACCACTGCCTGCCCCGCGCCTTCGCGCCATCGGCAAAGCAGACCGGCACATGATCATAGCCAATGGGATCATACTCCGTGGCAAAGGCGCCCACCATATCACGGTAGACGGTGGGAAGCTGAGCCATAATGGCATTATTGTTTTCATCCTTCACGCCGCTGCGGGTGGTGAGGATCACCGTACCACCCTGCGCCGCGAAATCATGCAGCCTGCGCACCACGTTCATGTCCGTCACATACATCTCCGGCGCGCAGACGATGCGGTAGCCCTCCAGACTCTCGTGCTGGCCGATGATATCCACGTTCATACCCAGCCTGGTAAAGGCGGCATGCAGCCGCTGCAGCTGCTCCAGGTAGTAATAGCCGTTGGTCTGGGGCTGGATCTTGAAGGCATACTCATTCTCAAAGGAAAACAGGATGGCCACGTCTGCCCTGATCTCCGCCCCCTGCGCCTGGTGAAGCGTCTCCGCCTCGCGGCACAGGTCAGCGAATTCATCAAAGCGCCGCCCCGGCACGTTGGAGTGGTCGATGAGCCCATGCCAGTGCATCTCCGCGCCAATGTTGGCCGTGCGCCAGCGGAAGTGCACCACCGTATCCGCGCCATGGGCAAAGGCCTGCAGCGCATAGCCCTTGATCATCCCCGGCTCAGGCATCCGCGCCATGGGCGCCCAGCAGCCCATACCGCCGCTGAGCTGCTCCATCACCCAGAAGCCGCCGCGCTTCACGCCCCGCATCATGTCCAGGTGGAAGGCGTGGGTGTAGCACTCCTCAGGATCCTCCGGCAGTCTGGTGGTGGGATAATTATCGTAGGCAATGAAATCCAGGTTTTCAAACTGCCTGTAGAAATCCGGCATATGGCCACAGAACCACACATTGGTGGTCACGGGCAGTCCCGGGCACTTCCGGCGGATGATCTCCGCCTGCCAATCGCTGAAGCCGATCACATTTTCCGAGGCGAAGCGGCTGTAATCCAACATGAAGGCAGGGTTCATCCAGGCGTCCGGATAATGGCCATAGGGCGGCTGGATCTGCTCCCAGGAGGAATACTCGCCGCTCCACACCACATTGCCATAGGCGCGGTTGAGAGCCTCCAGCGTACCGTATTTTTTCTTCAGCCAATGGCGGAACCTGGCGTTGCAGGTCTCGCAGAAGCAGAAATACGCCTCCAGCTCGTTATCGATCTGCCAGGCGACAACGGCCTTGTTGCCGGCGTAATGCTCCGTCATCCGCTCGATGATCCGCTGGCTGTACTTCCTCACCGCCGGATGATTGATGCAGCGGTGGCCGCGGATGCCGGTGCGGGTCAGGGAGCCATCCTTTTCCACCATCACGGCATCGGGATGCTTTTCATACAGCCACAGCGGCGGACAGCTGGTGGGGGTGCACAGCACCACATCGATGCCGCGCGCGGCAAAGAGCGCCACGGCTTCATCCAGCCAGGCAAAGTCGAACTCGCCCTCTCTGGGCTCCAGGCGGCACCAGGCAAACTCCGCCAGTCGCACCAGCTTCACGCCGGTTTTCTTCATCAGGTCCGCATCCTGCGCCCAAAAGGCCCGGTCCCAATGCTCGGGATAATAATCGACGCCGATCCTCATCCGTGTTTCCTCCGTTTCCGATCTGTTCAGGCAATGATCGCCAGCAAAAACAAAGCGCCTGGGTAAACGCAGCCTATGTCATATTCCATTTCAAATTCTCTTCTGTGCCTGTATGATAGCACAAGGCGACGCCTTTGCCAAGCAGAAAAACCAAACGCTGAATGTCCTCTGCGTGCGATCAGCAAAAAGCAGTTGGAATCTTCACTTGCTTCGTGCTATACTGTCGTTACGAAGTGAGCCCGGAACGCCCAAAGGAATGGAAAACGCCGAAGATCCCGGCAAAGGAGACATGAACATGGCACTGATCATCAAGCCCTGCAATCCCAACGCCCAGCCCTGCGTCCACCGGATGATGGAATACCTGGCGGAATTGTCCGGCCATGGCATACTGACGGGCCAGCACACCAAGACCCGCGGCATGGAGGAGCTCCACCATATCGAGAAGGTCACCGGCAAGCAGCCCGCGCTGCTGGGCTTTGAGCTTTTGTCCTATTCCCCCAACATCAACTATCGGGATACCGATGACGAGTGCATGGCGGAGGTGACCGGCAACTACGGCACCCTCCGCCAGGCCTGGGAATGGGCGGCGCGCAAGGGCGTGGTCACCTTCACGTGGCACTGGTTCTCTCCCCTGGGTGGCCATGGCAAAGCCTTTTACGCCAGCAACACCAATTTCGACGCGTCAAAAGCGCTGATCGACGGAACCCCCGAAAACAAAGCCCTGCTCTCCGACATGGACATGATGGCGGCGCTGCTTCGCCCCTTCTGCGAGGCAGGCGTACCGATCCTCTGGCGTCCCTTCCACGAAGGGGACGGCGACTGGTTCTGGTGGGGCAGCCAGGGTGCCGAGACCGTGAAGGGCCTGTGGCGGCTGATGTACGACCGCTATACCAACCTGCACGGTCTGAACAACCTCATCTGGGTGTGGAACTCCCCTGTGCCCGCCTGCTATCCCGGCGATGACACGGTGGACATTATCTCGCGGGATATGTATCCCCCGGCCCACCAGCACACAGCGCACACCGATAAGCTGGCCGAGCTGCGGCAGATCACGCCCCAGCCCAGGATCACCCTTATCGGCGAGATCGGCACTATTCCTTCCGCCGCTGCTCTGGCGGAGGAGAAGGCCGCCTGGGTCAGCTACATGACGTGGTGCGGCGGCTTCTGTCTTTCAGAGGAGCACACCACCAACGAAGCGCTGAACGCCATGTATCACCACCCCTGGGCCATCACCAAGGATCTGCTGCCCGAACTGTATTGACAAAAAAAGAGCTGCCCGGGAATGACCCGGACAGCTCTTTTTTTCGTAAAACACACGCTTCCCCTGCCTGCGCGTCAAAAGATCTCACTCATGCACAGCAGGAGCAGCCACAGCAGGATCACGCCAAGCGCCGTCAGCAGGACTATCAGGCCCTGACGTGATTTCTTCCGTTGATAGACGAACGTCACCGCGGATGTGCTCGGCTCACCCTTCTCGTTGACGGTCAGCCGTACCCGATCCACACCGGCCACCTCATAGCCCTCTATCTGTTTGGCATTCACGGTAACCGAGGTGCCAGGCTCAAGCGTCAGCGGGATCGTCTCGAGCGTGTTGCCCTCCGTGTCACGGAAGCGGACCTCGACCCTGGCGGCCGCGGCCTTTGCCTCATCCTTCACCAGCTTAACGATCGTCCTGGGATAGTTCTCCAGCTGAACACCCAGAACATCATACGCGTTCTGGCAGGAAAAGCGTTTTTCCGGATCCCTGGCGATCAGGCCGCTGATCAGCCTGTTCAGCACCAGCGGAAGCGATTCGTCCAGGATGACCTCCCCACCGGCAAGGAGACACTCGCCGATGGTTTTGCCTTCCGGCTTTTTCGGGAGCGCGCCCATCCAAAGATAATGCAGGATGAGACCCAATGCGAAAACATCCACTGCTTTGTCAAGCACAATGGATTCGTCTGTGAACTTGGCCAGGATCTCCGGCGCCCAATAGGCCATATCGCCACCGATCTCCTCTGCGGATTCGGGCGGAGACGAAGCCCAGTAGCTTGAATCGAAATCGATCAGGCGCAAGAGGCAGACGCCGTTTTCCGCGTTTTGCGTGATAAGGAAATTATCCGGCTTCATATCGCCATGGATGACGCCGGCGGCATGAACGTTCATCAACGCAAGCGTCATCGACCGCATCAGTACAAGACGCTGCCACTCCGAAAGCCGGTGTACTTCTTCGGGCTCCACATTGGCGGCGATCTGCTCGGCAACCGTACACAGGTGGAACTGGTAGCTGATCACTTCCTGCGGCACGACCAGCAGCCCCGAATGATTATTGGCGCGCAGAGCGTTGTACATATGCTCATACTTCTTTTTCGTAGCGTGAAAGCGTTTCACGCGCGCCTCGTATTTTGCCTCCGAAAGGCCCAGATCTTTTGACGGATAAACCGGCTTCTGAAATTTTTTGATAAAATACCGCTTGCCGTCCTTTTGCGCTATGCACCACTCGGACGTACCCGCGTTTTCGTTGGTGAAATCCTTCACCTGCTCATAACAGCCGATCATGGCCAAAGTGAATCACCCCTGCCGTTCATCCCTGAAAAACCGTATCAGCCAACGCTGTTGACGATCGTATCAAGCATCGTCTGATACGAGATATCCTGCAGGCCGGTGGATTCCCTGGCCGTGCGGATCACCGTGTTCTCCCAGCCGCACTGGATCGCGTTCCAATAGGACCTATCGGGCGCGAACAGCAGCAGGCGCTTCGAAGCGTAGTTCATCTCGCCCGGGTTATCCTCATCGCCCCACATTTCCGTCAGTTCACCAAAGGTAGCGGGCATACCCCGTTTGGGATAGCTGGCCGCTTCACTGCAATGCCCCAGATCGTGGGCGGGGGCATCCGTGAACATGGCGATGATGTGCCTGCGCTTCCAGCCATCCTTGCACCAATCGGACCGGATGGCGAAAGCCAGGGCCTCCAGACCATCCTCGGGCTCATCGCCGCCGCCGTGGGCCTCCACGCCGTTCACGAACTCGCGGAACCGCTGCGTCTCTTCCGGCATGGTCAGGAAGGGAGAGACCAGCATGGCATTCTCACCATCCGCCAGATAATCGCCGAACCAGATCACGCGTATGCGGAGACGGCCGACATTCTTCCCCTTGGCCTCCAGGGAGGATTTGATATCCGTGTACAGGTTCAGAGCGTTCTGCCTGACCGTATCAATGATCGGCTTCATGGAGCCGGTCTTGTCGATGCAGAGGCAAATGTCAATATTGTATTTTCCAAACTGATCATTGTATTCCATGTGTCGTTCCCTCCGTTAATCAGCATCCGATCATATTCCGGCAATGCCGTAAGCCCGCCTTATTTGCGGATAAGGTCATCCTCCGTCGCCGGACGAAGACCCGCGGGGAAGCCGGCGGCAGCGCGGGGCGTCTCGGTAACAGGCGTTTCGGCGATCTCTGTCCCGCGGCTTCTTTCCTCACGGATCTCCCTTACGGGGATTTCGGGGACAGGCTCGTCATATCTGACGCCGCATTCCGGGCAGAACATCAATTCAGGATCGTCAAAGGTATGACCATTCTTGCAGGTGCGGACAGTCGTCCCGGTCGGCTCCGCCGTTTCAGGCACAGGCGAAACAGGCTCCGCAGAGGCAGTCACGGGCTCGTCCACCAGGGCTTTGCCGCACACCAGGCAGAATCCCAGAGAGGGATCCGGCACCGCATGGCCATCAGGGCAGTACCTGGAGCCGGTGCAGGGCGCGGCGTCCTCCGCCGCCGGCTCAACCACCGCAGCAGGCGCAGGCGCGGGCGAACCGTCCAGCTTGACGCCGCAATACACGCAGAATCGGCTGTCAATGTGCACCTGTTCATTGCAGACTGGGCATTTCTTCGTGATCTTCATGGTTGTTCCTCCATCAATCGTCATTCGAATTTCTTAAAGCGGAATCTGAAGGGCGGATATTGACCGGAATGAATGATCGCTTCGCCGGTCCGCAGATTGGCGATATCATGATCCTCCACCACATAGGCCTCGCGGTATTGATCGATCTCGCCCTTGGAGCGCACCGCCGCGGCATACGAGGTGATCCGGCCGTTTTTGCCGCAAAGCTCCTTGAAGAATTCCCGGCTTCTGCCGTCATTGAGCCGGAAGCATATGGTTGTTGTGAAGCCGGAAAGCAGGCTGCTGGCGCGATCCTCGCCATAGGCGTTATAGATCTGGCCGATATTCTGCGCGCCGATGAGGAACCGCGCGCCAAGGCTGCGGCCAAAGTTGACGCCATCATCGATATGCATCATCTGTGGCAAGAGGCTGAACTCGTCCATGACAAAATACACATTGCCTTCATTGCGGGTCCTGCAGAGGGCCTCCTTGATCGCCAGATCAAACAGCAGGCGATAGATCGGCGTCAGTACGCCGCCTATGCCCAGATCGTATTCCACAAAGATGATCTTTCCGCCCTTTTTGCGGATAAGCTGTCGCATGGACATACTGCCGTTCCTGGCGAAGTTGCCCACCAGCAGCTCCCGCGTGGCGCTTTGCAGCTCGCTGATGACGCCCAGCGTCTGTCCGGATTTCGGATCCTGAACATAGGGGATCATGCCGGACATATCCGGATGCTGGCGCAAAAGCGCAACGAGCCGCTGGCTTGTGGCGCCCTGCAGCATCTGCAGCAGCACTTCATTGTTTTTGCTTGCGTCCTGCTTGCCGCGGCACAGGTGCATCACGATCGCCAGAAGCAGATCCTTCGCAGCATTGGGAAAAAAGGGCTGCGAGGTCCTCTCCAGCCGGTCAGCGAAAATCGTCTTTACGATCTCCGTCGCGTTTTCCAGCCATTGACCGTCGATGGTGATCTCGCCAAAGAGATTCCAGTAATCAGCGTCCACGCCATTGGTCGCGCGGGCGTCATTGGAAAAAACGATATCGCCGGGCCGGTAGAACTCCTTGTAGTAATCGCCCTTCGTGTCGAAAACAAGCATGATGTCCTGATTGGTCATCGTGCCGCGCACACTGCGGATGACGTTGTTCATCGCGTTGGACTTGCCTGTGCCGATCGCGCCAAGAAAGAGCATATGCTTGCTGAGCGTATCCATGCTGATGGGCCACGCGATGGGTTCGTCAGCCTGATTCGTCCCGATCAGGGCAAACCTTGCCCCCTCCATGCTGACCGGCACATTGGGAACGATCCTGTCGCCATACAGGATTTGATCGGCCATACTCTCACCTCTCAGTAGGTCATATCGTTGCTCATGTCCTGCTCAGGCTCTTCATTTGCCGTAACCATCTCCGGCGCACGCTGCTCATTTTGCTGCGGCCCGGAACCATACGCCCGGTCAGCCGACTGCTCCAGATCCACCCCGTAGAGCTGATCGGCGGTCTGTTCCTGGGCAGCGGACTGTTCCTGCGCTTCTTCCTGCTCCTGATCCACCCCGTAGAGCTGATCGGCGGTCTGTTCCTGGGCAGCGGACTGTTCCTGCGCCTCTTCCTGCTCCTGATCCACCCCGTAGAGCCGGTCGGCGGTCTGTTCCTGGGCAGCGGGCTGTTCCTGCGCTTCCCCGTATTCCGGATCAACTCCGTATTGCTGATCGACTGCCTGCTCCTGCATCATGCGGGTCATATAATAATCGGTGTTGACCTGCTTGTGGGCTTCGTTATACTGGTCGTATCCCTCGACATACTGCGCAGCATCGCGGGCTTCAAGGGCTGCCGAGGTCATTTCATAGCCATCGTGCAGATCTCTTTCCAGGGTCGCGTAATCCGCCGTAACACCATTATCACGCGGGGCGTATCCATCGCCATAGATCTGCTGCAATCCATCAACATACACCTGATCGCGCCGGTATGCGCTGTCCAGCTCTTCCTGCGTAAGCGGCCTGTCGGACGGCAGCGCGAACGAATCGTACACCTCGTCATATGGGTTGTCATGCGCGCGGCGCGGACTGTCATCCAGGCTCCTTCGCAAAACCTTCACGCCTGCTTCCTCGCTTTCCGTATCCATAAACTGATCGCTGTGCCGCATCGTGCTGATCCCGCCCGTGTGCTTGAACTCGCCGTTGATCCGGGTCGGGATGATCTGCAGCGTATGCAGATCGCTGGGCTCATGGCAGGTCAGGCCTTTATAGCTGAAGTAATCATCAACGACCTGCCTGTCCACATTGCCGCCCATCGCTTCCGCGATACGGTCAAAACAGGCCCGCTCATTGGCCGCGCGATTGGTCGAGATGGTATCGTCAAAGCTGAACTGGCAATGCACCCCATCCACAGCGTCGCAGATCACCTGCGGATCTTCCCTGTTGCATTTCTCGTGACGGAAACGCACGAAATCCTCGTTCATCAGATCCGCAGGCCTGATGGTCTCCACAAATGGTTCAAAATCGGGCTCGCCGTACGCATACGCGACTCCGTCGAACCCGTAATTCTGCATCATCCATTCGGAAAGCTCTTTATCCTTCGGAACACACAGGCCGTTTCCCGGCTGATCCGTCACCCAGATAACCCGTTCAGAGGACGGGAGGTGTTCATTGTGCGGATACATGGCATTGAAGCCACGCATATGGACGGCTCTTGCGAACCAATCTGAACTTTCACTCATGCTATTCCTCAATACTATTCGGTTTCGCAGCCAGGAAGCCTCAGCGCCACTTCTCGATGGCCTTGTCGCCAAGGGTCTTGAGGTCGTAGATGCAGGCGCCGATCTCCTTGAGCATCACGGTGGTTTCCGCCGTGGGCCTGAACTGGAAAATGATGCTGGAGTTGTTCCTGCCAAACATACGGCCAAGCACGTTCACGCTGGTCTCAAGCGCCGAAGAGCCCAGAGCGCCCTGAATGGAAAAAACCATCGAGGGACGGAAGCTGTTCACCAGGATCACCACTGCGATGCCGAGGAATATCGCGCCCATGAACAGCATGGTGTAATCCATACGGCGCGAATTGAATGCGCCAAACAAGAAAAGCAAGCCCACGATGCTCAATAAGCCCGCAACAGCAAGACCCACAATGGACGCGGAACGCGCCATCGTACAGGACACGCCATGCACCGCGTCGATGTTCACTTCATCGATCCGGTTGGACTGCAGGCCCAGCCAGTTGGATTCCTCATAGCGGATAACGCGCTTGTTGGTGACGATCACATCAATGGCGCCCTGGCGGAGCGTGTAGCGGCCCACCGTGTACTTCTTGACGATCTGCTCATCCGTACCAAGGGCGATGCCCTGGGGCATACGGTTAACAGCCCGGAAGGTATCAGCAGGCCTGGTGGCGGGCTTGGGCGCAGGAGCGGACGCTGCGTGTTCCGGCACGGGGACAGGCTTAGGCTCCGACGCAATGACCGTTCCGCAATATCCGCAGAATTTCGCGCCCGACTTCAGCGCTTTGCCGCAGGCAGGGTTAGGGCAATAGATGGCCATGTTTGTCATCCTTTCTTATTTTATATGGCACGTCAGGATACTGTTTCTCTAAATCTTCCATTTCAGTATACCACACTTGATCAGGGTTGTCCATCACCGCGTCGTCAAAGTGCGACGCTGCAGCCGGTTCCGCCCCGCTTCCACCGTGCAGAAACGGCTATTCCCTGTTGCTCTGCCACGCGGCCCATGCTATAATCACTACAGCGCAAAAAGTCCGTTTTTTTGAGGAGGATCATATGTCCGATTTCATCACTTATGAAATGTTCGGCGCCGTGGGCGATGGCATCCATGACGATATGCCGGCCATCGTGAAGGCTCATGAGGAGGCCAACCGGCTGCATCTGCCCGTGAAGGCCAGAGCAGGCGCGATCTACTACATTTCGCCGCGCGACCTGACCGCCGCCGTGCAGACCCCCGTGGACTGGACCGGCGCGAGATTCATCATTGACGACGTGGACTGCGAGTGCATCACCGCGCCCATCTTTCATGTTTCATCCACCAGGCAGCCTCTGCCGCTGCAGGTCGGATCCATGGTTTATGGGCAGACGAAGCTGGATAATCCCTTTGGCTGCGACCTGCACGTCATCGTGACGAACGGGAATCACATGGATTACATTCGCAAGGGTCTCAACCAGGACAACGGCCATCCGCGCGCGGATGTGTTCGTGCTGAACGCGGACGGCACGCTCTCCTCGCCCCTGTCCTTTGATTTTGACCAGATCACCCGTGTGGCCGCCTACCCCATCGACGAAGAGACGCTCAACCTGACCGGCGGCGAATTCACCACCATCGCCAACCAAGCCGAATCCAGATACAACTACCACAGCCGCAACATCCGCATCACCCGCTCCAATGTGGAGGTGAACGGCGTCACGCACCTGGTCACCGGAGAGAAGGATCACGGCGCGCCCTACATCGGTTTCATTCAGCTTACGGATTGCGCCCGGGTATGCGTGCGCAACTGCATCCTCACAGGCCATTACATCTACGGGACCATCGGCAGCGCCGGCCTGCCGGTACCCATGGGCTCCTATGACATACGCGTGGACTATGCCTCCAGCATCAGCTTTATCAACTGTACCCAGACCACCGACATCCATGACAGCCGCTACTGGGGCCTGATCAGCACCAATTTCTGCCGCGACCTGACCTTTGAGGATTGCCATTTCTCCCGTTTCGACGCGCACATGGGCGTGAGCAACTGCACGCTGCGCCGCTGCCGACTGGGCTGGCAATGCCTGAACGCCATTGGCAACGGCTCCTTCCTGATCGAGGATACCGAGGCCTATGGCGACGCCTTCGTCAACCTGCGGGAAGACTACGGCTGCACCTGGCGTGGGGACGTCACCATCCGCGACTGCGTCTGGCTGCCCCGCGGCAGCAAGCGCGCGGTATTCAGCGGACGCAACGACGGCACCCATGATTTCGGCTATGAATGCTATATGCCCAATGTGGTCATCGACGGCCTGACCGTGGTGGAAACCGCCGCCGACGATGCTCCGCTGTATGTGTTCAACGATTATCTTGGCTCAGACGCGCCTGCCGAAAAGCAGGCCTGGATCCCCATCCCGCCGGAGAAGGTCTCTGTGCGGAACATCCGGACAACGCGCGCCATCCTTCTGTGCGAAGAGCCCGCGCTCATGCCCGCTACTCTCTATACCGCCGAATAAGCACCAAAGGCAAGGCGCTTGCCGCCGCAAAAAGGGGACGCTCACAGGCTGTCGGTCTGTGAGCGCCCCCTTTGTTCATTCCTGATGCAGTGTCAAAAAAGCGTTATACCTCATCCGCCAGGATCCGCCGGCGCAGATCCAGCACCTTCTCCTCGATCAGGCGCATGGTGTGCAGGAAGGCTTCGTCCTCCCTGCCGCCGGGATCATCCAGCCCCCAGTCCTCCCGGTGGGCGCAGGGAAGCAACGGGCATTGCACATTGCAGCCCATGGTGACCACGATATCCACGGCCGGAATAGCGTCCAGCAGTTTGCTGTGCTGGGTTTCCTCCATATCGATGCCGTACACCTGCTTCATCAGCCGCACGGCGTCCTGGTTGATCCGGGGCTTGGTTTCGGTACCTGCGGAGAAGCTCTCGAAGGCATCGGCTGCCAGGCGCCTGCCCAGCGCCTCCGCCATCTGGCTGCGGCAGGAGTTATGCACACAGATGAACGCGACTTTCTTCATGATTTACCTCACTGCGGTATTTTGGATATATGATAGCACAGCCGCGAGCCTTTGCCAAGACGGCGCATGACGTCTGAAATCAAAAAGCCCGTCCCCTGCGGAACGGGCGATGCAGCGCACCTGGCGAGATTCGAACTCACGACCCCTCGCTTAGGAGGCGAGTGCTCTATCCTGCTGAGCTACAGGTGCACAGCAGATAGATTATACCACAGCCATGAAAAAAGTGCAACGGAAAATGCATCATTCCTGGCAAAGAAACCTCTGCATCCGCTGATTGAAGTCCTTCGCTTCATCATAGGCTGCGTGACCCAGTCCTTTGTAAAGATAGACAGGGCAGCCCAGTTCTTCCGCGATCTCCAGCGAGGCCGCACCGGTCACGATCCGGTCTTCCTCGCCGCCCAGCACCAGCACGGGGCACCGGATCTTCCCCAGCTCATCCAGTGCGTCAAACGACAGGATCGTCTGGGCCAGACGGATAAACCGCCGGCCGTCCGCAGGCTTGACCAGGCGCTCCAGAAGGGGCAGCAGCAGGCGCGCCCTGCGCACATAGGCCTCGGAATATCCCAGCGTAATGCTTTCCCGGTTAATGGTACGCCAATCTCCTTTTTCCGCCGCGCTGATCCAGCCGCTCACCACCCGACGGATGGTTGGGTTTACCCGCGCCGCCGTAACGCCCAGAACCAGCCTGCTCACGAGCTCAGGATGCCGGATGGCCAGTGCCTGCGCGATCATCCCTCCCTGCGAGACGCCGATCACATCCGCGCAGGCGATGTTCAGCTGTCCCATGGCGTTTGCCAGATCCCCGGCCAGATCCCAAATGGTACAATGCTCGTTGATGATACTCTTCCGGTCAAAAACGTAAACGCGGTATTCTTTCGCAAACAGGCGGTACATCCACGCCAGCGACCATCCGCTGCCCTTCACGCCCCGCAGGTTCAGGCCGGGGATCAGCACAAGGGCCTTTGTGCCGCGGCCAAACGCCGCGTAGTCCATCAATCCATCGTCCAGTTGTACCCTGCCCTCTTCCGTCTGATACAGCATACATGCTCCTTTAAAAAAACGGAGCCGCCCCTGTATACAGAGCGGCTCCCGCTTTCTGTGAACTTTACACGGCACCCTGAGCCATCATGGCGTCGGCCACCTTCAGGAAGCCAGCGATGTTGGCGCCGGCCACATAGTCGCCGGGGGTGGCGTATTCGGCGGCAGCCTCGGCCACCTTGTTGAAGATGCCCACCATGATGCCCTGCAGCTTCTGGTCCACTTCCTCCATGGTCCAGCTCAGACGCATGCTGTTCTGGGTCATCTCCAGGGCGGAGCAGGCCACGCCGCCGGCATTGGCAGCCTTGCCGGGGGCAAAGAGCACACCGGCCTTCTGGAAGGCCTCGGTAGCGGCGATGGTGGAAGGCATATTGGCGCCCTCGCCCACGGCCTCGACACCATTGGCGATCAGGGCCTTGGCGGAGTCCTCGTTCAGCTCGTTCTGGGTGGCGCAGGGCAGGGCGATCTGGCAGGGAATGGTCCAGATGCCGGAGCAGCCCTCGGTGTAGGTGGCGCCGTCCACGCGCTGCACATATTCCTTGATGCGCTTGCGCTCCACTTCCTTGATCTGCTTGATCACGTCCAGGTTCACGCCGTTGGGATCATGGATGTAGCCGTTGGAATCGCTCATGGCGACGACCTTGCCGCCCATTTCGGTGATCTTCTCGGCGGCGTAGATGGCCACGTTGCCGGAGCCGGAAACCACCACCGTCTTGCCGGCGACTTCCTTGCCGTTGGCCTCCAGCATGGCGCGGGTCAGGTAGCACAGGCCGTAGCCGGTGGCCTGCTTGCGGCCCAGAGAGCCGCCCCAGGTCAGGCCCTTGCCGGTGAACACGCCCTCATACAGATTGGTGATGCGCTTGTACTGGCCGTAGAAGTAGCCGACCTCGCGGGCGCCCACACCGATATCGCCGGCAGGCACGTCCACATCAGCGCCGATGTACTTGTACAGCTCGGTCATGAAGCTCTGGCAGAAGCGCATCACTTCGTTATCGCTCTTGCCCTTGGGGTCAAAGTCGGAGCCGCCCTTGCCGCCGCCGATGGGCAGGCCGGTGAGGCTGTTCTTGAGGATCTGCTCGAAGCCCAGGAACTTCAGGATGCTCTGGTTGACGGAGGGATGCAGACGCAGGCCGCCCTTGTAGGGGCCGATGGCGCTGTTGAACTGTACGCGGTAGCCGCGGTTCACCTGCACCTTGCCGGCGTCATCCACCCACGGCACGCGGAAGGTGATGATGCGCTCGGGCTCGACAAAGCGCTCCAGCAGACCGGCGGCCTCGTACTTCTCGGCATTCTTGTCGATGACGGGCTTCAGGGTGGTCAGGATCTCGGTAGCGGCCTGGATAAACTCAGGCTCGTGGGCATAACGGACCTTCAGATCGTCCAATACTCTCTGCGCATAATCACTCATGATCGTAATCTCCTTTCACGTGGCACAACTTCCCTTGTGCGTTCTCTATTTTACCGTTCAAAATGCAGGATGACAATACCAATCCTGCATTCTTTGTGTTTTTTTCAAGTCGCCTCTCCCATGGCGGCAGAGTGGAAACGCAGCCCCCGCCAGCCATACGCCATGGAAAAGCAAAGGCCATAACTTTCTGCTTGCAAAACGCTTCTACCCGTGCTATAATACCCTCAATATCCCAAAGGCGACGACGGAGACAATGCCGGAGCCAAGGCTGGCCTAAGAGAGGGGCGCACATGGTGCAAGCGTCCTGACGAGCCTTCCGGAAATTCCCTCCTGAGCTGCGCCGCGGAACGGGCTTCGGCCTCAGTAGGCGGCGACGGATCGGCCCCGTAATCGGCAGCGAGCGCATCACGGTCCCAGGCCCGGTGCGGAAGTAGGGTGGTAACACGCGGCAATTCGCCTTCGTCCCTTTTGCGGGGCGAAGGTTTTTTGTTTGCAATGGCTGCAATAGAAAGGAAGGTTTAACTATGAAGGAAAAGATCGCGCAGATCGAGCAGCTGCTCGTCACCGAGCTGGCTGGCTGCGAAAACCTGCAGGCGCTGGATGCCCTGCGCGTGAAGGTGCTGGGCAAGAAGGGCGAACTCACCGCCCTTTTGCGCGGCATGGGCCAGCTGAGCCCCGAGGAGCGTCCCGCCGCGGGCCAGATGATCAACGAAGCCCGTGAGAAGTTCACCGGCCTGCTGGAGGAAAAGCAGGCTCTGCTCAAAAAGCAAGAGCAGGAAGCCGCCCTCAAGCGTGAGACCATCGACGTGACCCAGCCCGCCGCCATGCCCAAGGCCGGTAGCGTCCATCCCATGACCCTGGTGCTCAATGAAGTGGTGGACTGCTTCACCGGCATGGGCTTCGAGGTGGTGGAAGGCCCCGAGGTGGAGCTGGATCACTATAACTTCGAGCTGATGAACATCCCCAAGAACCATCCCGCCCGCGACGCGCAGGATACCTTCTATGTGGATGACAACATCGTGCTGCGTACCCACACCAGCCCCGTGCAGGCCCGCACCATGCTGACCCGCAAGCCCCCCATCCGCGTGATCTGCCCCGGCCGCGTCTACCGCGCCGACGAAATGGACGCCACCCACAGCCCCGTCTTCCACCAGATGGAAGGCCTGGTCATCGATAAGGACGTCACCATGGCCGACCTGCGCGGAACCCTGAACGCCTTCGCCGAGCGCCTGTATGGCAAGGGCATCACCACCCGGTTCCGACCCAGCTTCTTCCCCTTCACCGAGCCCTCGGCCGAGGTGGACCTGACCTGCGTCAACTGCCACGGCAAGGGCTGCCGCGTATGCAAGGGTACCGGCTGGATCGAGGTGCTGGGCTGCGGCATGGTCAATCCCCACGTGCTGGAGATGTGCGGCATCGACCCCAACGAGTACTCCGGCTTCGCCTTCGGCATCGGCATCGAGCGCATCACCATGCAGCGCTACGGCATCCCCGACCTGCGCCTGCTGTTCGAGGGTGACGTTCGCTTCCTCGGCCAGTTCCGGTAAGCCAAGGGCGCTGCCCTTGGATCCCGGTCAGGGCTCTGCCCTGACAACCCGCCAGAGGCTCTGCCTCTGGACTCCGCTCAAGGATCTTCGATCCTTAAGAATCCCGTTTTGCGATGCTGCGCTTTGATTCCTTTGGAATTGATTGCGCATGGAACATAAAGGAGGAGTACCGATGAAGGTACCTATGCAATGGATCAAGGAATACGCGGATATTCCTGTTTCTGCTGAAGAATATCAGAGCAAAATGATCATGATCGGCAACGGCGTGGAAGGCTATGAGGAGCAAGGCGCCGAGATCGAGAACGTGGTCGTCGGCCGTGTTGTGACCTGCGAGCCCCATCCCGACAGCGACCATCTGCACGTGACCACCGTGGACGTGGGCGAGGAAGAGCTGCTGAACATCGTCTGCGGCGCGCCCAACTGCGAGGCAGGCATCCTGGTGCCCGTGGCCAAGATCGGCGCCAAGCTGCCCGGCGGCATCAAGATCAAGAAGGGCAAGCTCCGCGGCGTGGCCAGCGAGGGCATGCTCTGCGGCGGCGACGAGCTGGGCGTTCCCGCGGAGCTCTATCCCCATGTGGGCGCGGCGGGCCTGCTGATCTTCAATGAGGAATATCCTCTGGGCGCGGACGTGAAACCCATTCTGGGCATCGATGATACCGTGATGGATTTCGAGGTCCTGGCCAACCGTCCCGACTGCCTGAGCGTGTGGGGCGTTGCCCGCGAGACCGCCGTGGCCTGCGGTACTGCCTTCAAAAAGCCCGAAATCACCGTGAAGGAGTGTGGCGGCGACATCCACGATTACGTCAAGGTGGAAGTGAAGGACACCGACCTGTGCCCCCGCTACATCGCCCGCGTCATCAAGGATGTGCGCGTCGGCCCCAGCCCCATGTGGCTGCGCAAGTATCTGAACGGCGCCGGCATGCGCTCCATCAACAACGTGGTGGACATCACCAACTTCATCATGCTGGAGACCGGCCACCCCATG
>SVGJ01000016.1 GCA_015056415.1 Clostridiales bacterium | reverse complement strand
TGCTCGTAGGTATAGCGCTTGTTGTGCTGGAACCAGGTGCCGCAGCACTCGTGGTTGATGCGGATCATCATCCGGCCGAAGGGGCGCAGCTGACGGGCGATCTCCCGCAGCTCGTCATCGGAAAGGCCGCAGTCCATCGTCAGGGTCAGGAGCACCTCCTGGCCGTGGCGGCGGATGTCCTTCATCTGCTCGAAAGGCTGGCCGTTCACGCCATAGGGGAAGTAATCATCGTAGGGATAGTCCCACTGGAAGGTGACGTTTTTATCCTTCCACGCCTCGGAAATGCGGGCGGGCCACTCCTGATCGTGGGGATAATAGGTGTACATGATGTTCACCGCACGGTGGGGGCGGCCCAGCTTGTGCAGGATGTAGTCCTGATCAACGTACTCGGCGCGCTCGCTGCCGTCGCCCAGGTCCAGGGAGCAGCGGGCGGGGCCCATATGAAGCTTCTTCATGGTGCTTTTCTCCTTTTCTCAATACTCAGCCTGGATGTCCCTCCAGGCGGCGTCCTTTACCTGTCGGATCCAGTTCATGGAGCTGGCGTCGTCCGCGTACTGCCGGTAAAAGCTCTCCACATACATGGTGATATACAGGAACAGGTCATACCAGCGGATCCTACGCGCCTCACCGGCGGAAAACTCCGTCTGCCCGTAGCCCTCAAGGAAGGCCGCGGAGCGGGTATGGCCGCGGAAACGGTCGTCCATGAAGGGATCCGCCCACATGGCGCGCTCCCAGTCGATCACGCCGGAGACCCTGCCATCCTCCTCGAAGATATTTCCCTCCCACATATCCCAATGGACAAGGGAGGGCTGCTCCACCGCGTCAAAGAGGCCGCGTTCCCGCTTCAGCAGGGTCATGAGCCTGTCAGCGTCGATCTCCAGGTCGATCCGCCTGGCCGCCGCGTCGCCGAGCGCGTGGGTGAACATATATTCCAGCAGCTCATACAGCGTATCGAAGCGGTTCTCATCCCCCAGCAGGCCAAACTTATCATTCCGGATGGCCGTCATCTGCCGCTGGAAGCGCCCGGTCTCCCGCATCAGGGACGCCGTCACCTCCGGGGAGAGCTCAGCCCTGCAGCTGTTCACGCTGCGCCCCGGCATGACCTCCATAAAGAAGAAGGAGCCGTCGCAGCGGGTGTGGGTGAAATCGCTGTACTGCACCCTGGCCACATAGGGCAGGCCGTGACGGTTGAGCAGCTCCATGGCCGCCACCTCCGCCCGCATGAGGTTGATCTCATTGGAGAGCAACCCCTCCTTGCCGGCCGCGGCGATTTTGAGGATGCTGGCGCTGCCATCGGTAAAATCCACACGGTAGGCGGCGTTGAACATCCCCTCGGTCAGTTCTGTAAAGCCGCTGACCTCCTTTTGCGCAAAGGCGTCCGCCGCCAGCGCCATGAGCGTCTCCCGGGACTGTCGGTTCTTGGTAACGCTCACTTTTCAGCCCTCCCGCAGGATGATCTTTCCATCCTCAATGGCGTCCACGATGGCCAGGGAGACCACCTTCACGCCGCTTTCCCGCAGATTCCTGCCACCGGGCTGGAATCCCTTCTCCACGCACACGCCCGCGCCCACCAGCACGCATCCTGCCTGGTTGAGGATGTCCATCAGGCCGTGGATCGCCTCGCCGTTGGCCAGGAAATCATCAATGATCAGCACCCGCATACCCTTTTCCAGATACTTGCGGCTCACGCGGATCACATTCAGCTTCTGGTGGGTGAAGGAATATACCTCGGCGGTGTAGACGTCATTGCCCACGTTGCGGTGATCGCCCTTCTTGGCAAACACCACAGGGATATTGCCGAAGGCCTGGGCGGCGGTCATGGCCGCGGCAATACCGCTGGCCTCCACCGTGAGGATGCAATCCACCCGGTCATCCTTGAACGCCTCATAGAATGCCTTGCCCATCTCGGTGGAAAGCGCCACGTCGATGCGGTGGTTCAGGAAGCTGTCCACCTTCACCACCTCGGTACCAATGCCTACGCCATACTTCTCGATGGCCTCCTTGAGTGCCTTCATCGTGTTTTCTCCTTTTGTGCATCAATCCGGTTTGCTTATGCGTTATTATAGCATGGCATGTTCAAGGTTGCAACGCCATAAGGAATGCGATACAATAGAAATATTCCACCGAAAGGACCTTGCCCATGAAGAGATTTCTGCTCCTGCTGCTCCTGCTGCTCCCCGCCCTGGCCGTGGCGGGATCCGAGGAAGCCCCAGCCTTCTGGTTCACCTGCGACGACGCCATCGACTACCGGCGTGACCCAGTGTGGCAGCTCTCTGTGGAGGCGGATATGCCCGGCCTGCTCACCGCCGAGGTGAACGGCGCTCAGATCCTCTCCCAGGAGATAAGCGGCGAGGAGCTCGCCTTCGCCCTGGATTGGGACGGTCTGGTCAACGGCGGCCGGCTGGACGCAGGCTGGACGGACGTGACCCTGCGCTTCACCGGCGGGAACGGCGTCTCCGCCACGCCGGAAATGGTCACCGTGGAGGTCATCGTGCCAGCCCTGGCCACGGACGTGGAATACTTTACCCCGGGCCAGATGGGCGGAACTGCCTGCGATCACGAGGTATGCTACTGGAAGCTGAACATGGGCGAGATGGACGAGGCAGCCATCTGGCAGGTGCTGATCCAGCCCGTCACCGTGCTGGATGGCGACGAGCGCAAGCAGGTCAAGGTGCGCCGGGAGCCCAGCGAGGACTGCGCCGACTACGTGGGCGAGGTCACCTGCTCGAGCCAGACGGTACACGTGCTGGAAAAGGGCGATGAATGGAGCCTGATCGAGGCGTACTCCTCCTCGGTAGAGGGGAGCAGCGTGAAGGTCTGGGCGCTGCAGTTTCAGGGCTATGTAAAGACCAGCCTGCTCAAGGAGCGTCAGGTGGATCAGCACGTGGGCCTGGTCATCGACAAGCTGACCCAGCGCCTGCACATCTTCAAGGATGGAGAGCTGTTCTCCACGCTGCTGTGCTCCACCGGCTTCCCCAACCGGGGCAACCCCTGGTACGAGACCCCCGCCGGCGAGTTCCTGGCCGTCAGCTGGGCGGGCGGTTTCTGGTCGGGCCAGCTGTACTGCGATATGGGCATCCGCATCAACGATGGCATCCTGCTGCACGAGGTGCCCTGCCTGATCGAGATCGACGAGGTCACCGGCGAGGAGAAGCGCGATTACGACCGGTGCGAGCGCTACCTGGGCGAAAAAGCCAGCCACGGCTGCGTACGCATCCAGCGTTCGAAATCCCCTGAGGGCGCCAGCATACGCTGGCTCTGGGAGAACCTGAGCCGCCAGTCCGCAGCCCGCAGCAAGGTCATCATCTGGGATGAGCTGGGCCGCACCCTGGACTATCCCGAAAGCAGCGTGGCACTCTACTACAATCCCAACGGCGGACAGAACTACCACTCCAGCGCCTGGTGCAGGGCGGTGAAGGAGCGCTTCCTGCCGCTGACGGCCTTCCGCTACGGCCAGCTGGACGAAAAGCCCTACAGATCCCTGACGCCCTGCGGCGCCTGCGCGCCCCAGCTGCGCATGGAGGCCATTGACCAGCTCAACGCCGAAAATCACCGCTGATCCTCTTGAAAAAACGCAGCCAATGATATACTATGATTGTTGGAAGAGAATCCCCATTTCAACCGTTATATGGTTGTAGTCCGTCCCGATCAACCGCTCATGGAGGCTGACCGAAATGAAAAAACGTTTTGTAATCCTGCTGTCGCTGGCGCTGTGCCTGATCACCCTGCCTGCCCTGGCAGCCAACGTCATCAAGTTCGACCGCACCACCACCACCCTCTTTGAGGGCGAGACCCTGCAGACCAAGCTCATCCTGGAGGGCGAGCCCGCCACCGGCACGGTGACCTACACCTCCGGCGCCACCCACAACGCCGTGGTGGATAAAAACGGCCTGGTCACCGGTGTGAGCAAGGGCGGCGCCACCATTACCGCCACGGTGAAAACGGAGAAGCGCACCTTCAAGGCCACCATCCAGCTGAACGTGCTGCGCAAGGTCAACGAGATCACCGTGAAGGAGGAGCAGCTGAACCTCCTCCTTTCCACCGATCCGCTGGTCGCTCCGCTGCTGTCCGTTGACGAAAGCCAGGCCCAGCAGCCTGATGAGGGCAACCAGCTCATCACCCCCATCCAGCCCACCGAGCCCAAGGAAGAGAAGGTGCTGGTACTGCGTCTGGGCCAGAACAAGAGCGTGCAGGCCTCCTGCATGCCCACCGACGCCAACAACCGCAAGTTCACCCTTTCCTCCTCGGACGAGTCCATCGTCCGCGCCTCCGGCAACACGCTGCAGCCCAAGAGCGCGGGCGAGTGCGTCGTAACGGTGGCCAGCGCCCAGAACCCCGAGGTGAACGTCGCCTACCGCACCATCGTGGTGCAGCCCGTGACCCGCGTGCAGCTCTCCGCCCCCAGCAAGTTCACCTATGTGGGCCACACCCTGCAGCTCACCCCCACCTATTCCCCCGAGAACGCCTCCATCAAGGGCGTAAGCTGGACCTCCTCCAACACCAAGGTGGCCACCGTGGACGCCAATGGCGTCGTTACCGGCGTGACGAAGGGCAGCGCCACCATCAAGGCCACCGCCGTGGACGGCTCCGGCCGCAATGCCAGCTTTACCGTCACGGTGCAGCAGCAGCCTGAATCCATCACCCTGAAGGAGACGGACGTGGTGGTCAACATGGGCTCCTACCGCACCATGCAGGCCACCGTGCTGCCCAACAATACCAACAACAAAAAGGTTGTCTGGTCCTCCTCGGACGAGTCCGTGGCCAAGATCAACAGCTCCGGCCGTATTACCCCCGTCGCCGTGGGCACCTGCACCATTACCTGCCAGAGCGCTGATTTCCCCAATGTCTCCGCCACAGCCACGGTGAATGTCCACCAGCTGGTGACCAAGATCGAATTTGCCGAGAAGGAAGTCTCCTTCGATGTGAACACCACCCTGCAGGTGTTCTGGCAGGTCTCGCCCCAGACGGCCACCAACCCCGCTGTGAGCTTCTCCTCCAGCAAGGAATCCATCGCCACCGTGGATCAGAACGGCCTGATCTCCGGCCACAAGCGCGGCGAGTGCTATATCACCGCCAAAGCCAAGGACGGCTCCGGCAAGACCGCCCGGATCAAGGTCTCCGTGCTGCAGCCCGTGGAAGGCGTCCATATGAAGAACGACACCCTGAGCGTTGGCGTGAACGAGAGCATCTACGCCAAAGCCGTGCTGGAGCCCGCCGACGCCAGCAATACCAACATGACCTGGACCAGCGCCGATACCAGCATCGCCACGGTGAAGGGCACCCGTACCAACCCCGCTGTGACCGGACACCGCTGGGGCACCACCACCATCACCGGCGTCACCCAGGACGGCGGCTACTCCACCTCCGCCACGGTGAAGGTCGGCAATTATGACAAGGCGCTGAAGATCACCGACCTGTATCTGAAGGACAATCAGATCAAGATCGTGGTGCGGAACGAGAGCAACATGAACATCACCCGGTTCTACTACACCATCCGCTGCTACGATTTTGAGGATACGCCCATCGTCTGCCACGAGAACGGCGGCTCCTCCTTTGACGGCTCCTACCGCTACACCCTCTACGAGGGCGACAACACCACCCACGGGCGCTTCCACTTCGGCGATTTCGTGCAGCCGAAGACCGAGATCGCCCGCGTGACCATGCAGATCACCGGCTACAGCACCGATGAAGGCTACTTCCGCGATATTGCCGAAAGCAAGCAGGTCGTCTACGAATACAAGACCAGCGCCTTCGTCGGCAAGCCCGAGGAGCCGGTCATCGCCCCCGCCGAATAAGCCACACGCAAAAACCGGCGCGTCCGCCATGGACGCGCCGGTTCTGTTATGCTCTTCTTCGGCGGGTTTACTCACCGAATTCCTCCCACATCAACTCAAACACCCGACGCGAGAGAACGCCGATATGATCGCTCATTTTGGAATTGCAGCCGTTGCTGATCAGCGCAAAGACAAACTGCGACTGGGGATCCCAGTAAAGGTTGCACAAAACGCCCTCGCTCAGGCCCTGATGGCCGTAGAACATCTTGCCCTTCACCAGATTATCCACCCTGTTCACGCACAGGCCGTAGGGCGATGAGACCGTGACATAGCCCTTGCCGTTCTGGTCATCCATCATCAGCTGCACGGTCTCAGGCTTCAGCACCTGCTTGCCCTCCAGGGCGCCCTCCTGCACCATCATGATGCCCAGCCGGCACAGATCCCGGCCGCGGATCCAAAGGCTGCCCACCGTGATCCTGAAGTGCATCTCCGGGTTGACGCCGGCATCCCACTTGCTGTTTATGGCGGTTTTGCGGGCCTTCATCACGCTGCCGTCCGCCATATACTGGGTCGTGATCTTCTCCGGCTCCTTCACCAGGGAGGGGTGCAGCGCCGCATCGATGCCCAGCGGCTCAAAGAGCGTTTCGGTCATGGAATCGTTGACATTCTTGCCCGTGGCGATCTCCACCAGCGAGCCCATGATGCCCGCGCCAAAGTTGGAATATTTGTACTTGCTGCCCGGCTCGTAATCGTACCAGTTGCCCTTCCGCCTCAGCTTCGCGTCCAGGATCTGCTGCAGGGGACGGCTCGACACGCTGTATCCGCCGTTGGGATTCAGCGAGGAGGTATGGCTCATCAGATGGCGCAGGGTAACGGGGATCTTCGGGTGGTAGAGGTTCTTGATCTCATAGCCCAGATAATCGCCGATGCTGGTATCCAGCTCCAGCGCGCCCTGCTCCACCAGCTGCATCACATGGATGCCCGTGACCAGCTTCGTGACCGACGCCGTCCTGAAATAGGACTCCTCATTGGCCTTTTCCTTGGTTCTTTTATCGGCATAGCCGTAATAATACTCGTAAACGATCTCGCCGTCCTTCGCCACGCAAAGCACAGCGCCGGTGGTCTTCAGGTTTTTGAACGTCCTTGCCAGCCGGTCTTCCAGCGTCTGCTCCTCCGCGGATGCGACCGTCAGGCACAGCATCACGGCCAGCAACAAAACAACAATGCGCTTCATAGCCTCTGCTCCTTTTGTATCGACAGCTTTTGTTTACTATAACACATTTTTACAAAAAAGGAAACCGTTGACTTTTCCCCGCCGCCCCTCTTGCCAAGCTGGCAAAAAACGTTTACAATAGATATACTGAAATTTCATCCTCAAGGAGGTTTTACATCTATGCCTATGAAAGCGATCCTGAATACCGCCAAGGAAAAGATGAATAAGTCCAGCGCCGTTTATCAGCGCGATATGCAGACCCTGCGCGCCGGCCGTGCCAACCCCCAGCTGCTGGACCGCATCACCGTTGATTACTACGGCACCCCCACCCCCATCAACCAGGTGGGCAACGTTTCCTCCCCCGAACCCCGCATGCTGGTGATCGCCCCCTGGGAGTCCAGCATGATCAAGGAGATCGAAAAGGCCATCCAGAAGAGCGACCTGGGCCTGAACCCCTCCAACGACGGCAAAATCATCCGCCTGGTCTTCCCCGAGCTGAACGAGGAGCGCCGCAAGGAGCTGACCAAGGTGGCCCGCAAGGGCGCCGAGGAGGCCAAGGTGGCCATCCGCGCCATCCGCCGCGACGCCATTGAGCAGATCAAGAAGCTCAAGAAGGATTCCGCCATCACCGAGGACGACCAGCGCAAGGGCGAGGACGAGGCCCAGAAGCTGACCGACAAGGCCATCAAGGACGTGGACGCCATCTGCGCCGCCAAGGAAAAGGAGATCATGGAGATTTGATCCCGCCTGTCAACGTGCTGGGTATGCGGCTGGAGGACGCGCTGCGCCTGTGCCGCGCTCAGGGCATGGCTGAGCCAGCCATCATCGCCACCCATGCGCCCCGGGGCCAGCGGAGCGAAGGCTCGCTCCGCGTGATTCGTGTGCGCGAAGGCGAATGGACCGTCAGCTCTTTTATGGACGACACACCCAAGGAATAAATGACGATGCGTAGGTTCCGATGGGACTTGCGCATTTGTCATTCAAATGAGGAATATGAACTTTATGTGGACTTTTGCCAAACGCAAGGCGCCCATGACCCGCGGGGACTTCAAAAAGCTGCCCCGCCACGTGGCCATCATCATGGACGGCAACGGCCGCTGGGCCAAGAAGCACAAGCTCAGCGTGGCCCTGGGCCACCGCCAGGGCACCGAGACCCTGCGCGAGATCATCCGCCATACCGATGATCTGGGCATCGAGGCCCTGAGCATCTACGCCTTCTCCACCGAAAACTGGAACCGCTCCAAGGAAGAGGTCGCCGCGCTGATGCAGCTGATCCTGGATTTCTTCGCCTCCGAGATCGACGAATTGGACGCCAAGAACGTCCGCATCCTGATCCTGGGCGATAAGTCCGACCTGCCCGCCAAGCAGCGCGAGGTGCTCCTGCAGGCGGAGGAGCGCACCGGCGGCAACACAGGCCTCAAGCTCAACATCGCCCTGAATTACGGCGGCCGCGCCGAGCTGGCCAATGCCGCCCGGGAGCTGGCCATGCTGGTGCAGTCCGGCAGGATCACCCCCGCCATGATCGACGAGAAGACCCTGGCCGATCACCTTTACACCCGCGGCCAGCCCGATGTGGACCTGATGATCCGCACCAGCGGCGAGATGCGGCTGTCGAACTTCCTGCTCTACCAGTGCGCCTACGCGGAGTTCCTCTTCCCCACCGTGCTCTGGCCTGATTTCTCCGTGCAGGATTACGACGAGGCCCTCATCGCCTATGGCGGGCGGGAGCGTCGCTTCGGCGGTCGGCTGAAATAAACGTTTTCCCCTCTGGTTATGTTATGAAAGGCGAGGTTTACCATGAAACAGAGAATCATCACCGCGTTACTTCTGGTCACGCTGCTCTCGGTACTGATGTACTTTGGCGGCGCTGTACTGAGCGTAGCAGCCTTTATCTGCATTTGTTTTGCGGTGTATGAGGAATATCACGCCCTGGCGCTGAAGGGGCACCGTCCCGTGGCGCTGCCCACGTGGATCAGCATGGCGCTGAGCATCCCCCTGATGCTGATCCTCGATTCCTCCATCATCATCCCCATCCTGATCGCCGTGTGCTTCGCCACCGGCGTAGTCGTTATGTTCCGCGAGGAGCCCAAGCTGGAGGACATCCTCGTCAGCGTGATGCCGCTGATCACCATCGTGCTGCCCGGCATGTGCCTGATCGCCCTGGCGCTGGCGCAGCCCAAGGCGCTTTCCGTGGTGCTGCTTTCGATGATGTTCGTGATCCCCGTTCTGGGCGACACCCTGGCCTTCCTGGTGGGCAGCCGCGTGGGCGGCCCCAAGCTCTGCCCCGCCGTGAGCCCCAACAAGACCATCTCCGGCGCCATCGCCGGCCTGGCGGGCAGCCTGCTGGGCTCGTTGCTGGTGGGTCTCATCGCCTGGTACTGCTGTGACGAGGCCACCCGTGCCCAGCTCCCCACCCTGCTGGCCTACATCTCCCTTGGCCTGCTGGGCGGCGCCGTGGGTCAGGTGGGCGACCTCTTCGCCTCGCTGATCAAGCGGCACTGCGGCATCAAGGATTTCTCCAATCTCTTCCCCGGCCACGGCGGTATGCTGGACCGCATGGATTCCGTCCTTTTCGTGGCCCTGGTCATTTTCTCCTACTACATCTTCATCTGACCCGCCAAGGGGCCCTTCGCCCCTCCGGGCTCCCCCCTGTGGGTGATCGGCCGCTGGCTCGTATGCTTTGCGGGGGCACGGCTCGCCGCGACGCACTTCATCAGCTTTTTCCGGAGGTTTTCATGCCTACGATCAATATTCTTGGTTCCACCGGCTCCATCGGTACACAGGCGCTGCAATTGGTGCGTCTGCATCCGGATCGTTTCACCGTAAAGGCCCTGACGGCCCACAGCAACGCCCGGCTGCTGTTTGAGCAGGTGCGGGAATTCCGGCCGGAAATGGCAGGCCTGACCATGCCCATCCCCATGGAGGAGATCCCCGCTGACCTGCACTTCTGCCGCTGGGTCATGGGCAAGGAAGCCCTGCGGGTAGCTGCGGCTGAAGTGCCGGCGGATCAGGTGCTGGTCAGCGTGGTGGGTATCGCAGGCCTGCAGAGCGTGATGGACGCGCTCAGCGCCGGCCGTCAGGTGCTGCTGGCCAACAAGGAGGCCCTGGTCACCGGCGGTCATCTGGTGATGAACGCCGCCCGGCACATCGGCAAGCCGCTCCTGCCCGTGGACAGCGAGCACAGCGCGATCTTCCAGTGCCTGCAGGGCGCGGCGGACAATCAGCCCGTGAAGCTCCTGCTCACCGCCTCCGGCGGCCCCTTCCGCACCTGGGACAAGGAGCGCATGGCCCGCGCCACCCGTGCCGAGGCCCTCAACCACCCCAACTGGTCCATGGGCGCCAAGATCACCATCGATTCCGCCAGCATGTTCAACAAAGCCCTCGAGATCATCGAGGCCCGCTGGCTCTTTGATATGCCCCCGGAGAAGATCCAGGTGGTGGTGCATCCCCAGTCCATCATCCATTCCGCCGTGGAGTTCGCCGATGGCGCGGTCATCGCGCAGCTGGGCGTGCCGGATATGCGCGTACCCATCCAGTACGCCATGACCTACCCCCAGCGCCTGCCCACCGGCTCCAGGCCACTTGACCTGTTCTCCCTGGGCCAGATGACCTTCGAGCCCGGCGATCCCGTGCGCTTCCCCGCCCTTCGGCTGGCGGTGGAGTGCCTCAACGCCGGCGGCGCGGCCTGCACCGTGCTCAACGGCGCCAACGAGGCCGCCGTGGCCGCCTTCCTGCGGGAGGAGATCCCCTTCGGCGCCATTTCCACCCTGGTGGAGAACGCCGTGGAAAAGCTCCATCACCTGCCCGCCAACAACCTTGACGATATTTTCGCAGCCGACGCAGCCGCCCGCGCCATCGTTGCCGAGCTGCTCCCCGGGCTGCATTGACGAAAGGATCCCCCCTATGTATGTGATCATCGCCCTGCTTTTATTGGGCATCCTTATCACCGTGCACGAGGCGGGCCATTTCATGGCTGCCCGGCTCACCGGCATCCAGGTCTCGGAGTTCGCCATCGGCATGGGCCCCAAGCTGTTGAGCTGGAAGAGCAAAAAGCATGATACCCGCTTCTCCCTGCGCGCCATCCCCGTGGGCGGCTTCTGCGCCTTCTACGGCGAGGATGACATCGGAGGCAAGCACACCGCCGACTCCCGGGCCTACAACAACCAGCCCGTGTGGAAGCGCATCCTCACCGTGGCCATGGGCCCCGTGATGAACTTTGTGCTCGCCTTTGTGGTCACCGTGATGTTTTACTGGATCGGCGGCGTCAGCGAGATCACCGGCGTCGATCCTTTCATCCACGAGGTGACCGCTGCCGGCCCGGCCTACACCGCCGGTCTGCAGGACGGCGACATCGTCGAGTCCATCAATGGCGTGAATATGCTGGATGGCACCACCGATACCCTGCTGAACACCATCGCCGGCTATCGCGAGGGCGACGCGCCCCTGCGGATGGTCGTCCGCCGCGGCGATACCACCTTCGAAACGGAAATGACCCCCTTCTGGGATGAAGCCGAGGGCAAATACCGCGTCGGCGTGACCATCGGTGGCCGTTACCGCACCGTGACCCGCCCCTGCGGCCTGGGCGAGGCCATCAGCGAAAGCTGGAGCACCTGCGTATACGCCGGCGGCATGATCATCGGCGCGCTGAAGGACCTGGTCACCACCGGCGAGGGACTCGACCAGACCTCCGGCCCCGTGGGCGTGGTGAGCATGGTCTCCGAGCAGGTCGCTGCCGGTGGCTTTGAGGCCTTCCTCAACTACCTGGTGGTCATCTCCATCAACCTGGGCATCATGAACCTGCTGCCCATCCCCGGCCTGGACGGCTCCCGCCTGATCTTCCTGATCATCGAGGCCATCCGCCGTAAGCCCGTCGCCCCCCAGAAGGAAGCCATCGTCCACCTCATCGGCATGCTCTTCCTTTTTGCCGTGATGATCTTCTTCACCTTCAAGGACGTCATGAACCTTTTCCGCTAAAGGGGACTGCGTCCCCTTTGGAATCCCCTGCGCAGGGGCGCCGCCCCTGCACCCCGCCAAAGGGCCTTCGGCCCTCTGGACTCCCGACCTTCGCAGAAAAGGATGTCAACATATAAGCAGGGGTCACGGTGCGCGGAGGGCGCACCGCGACACACAGCCACACTTTATTCCGAATTCCGCATTCCGCATTACATTGGAGGCTTTGCTATGTACAATACGCGCCTGGTTTCCGTTGGTCGGCTCACCATGGGCGGACATAACCCTGTGTGGGTGCAGTCCATGACTAATACAGATACTCGTGATGTACCCGCCACCCTGGCGCAGATCAAGGCGCTGGCGGAGGCCGGCTGCGATATCGTGCGTATTTCTGTGTACGACGAGGCCTGCGCCCTGGCTGTGCGGCAGCTGGTGGACGAGTCCCCCGTGCCGCTGGTGGCGGATATCCACTTCGACCACCATCTGGCCGTGATGGCCGCGGAGAACGGCATCAGCAAGCTGCGCATCAACCCCGGCAACATCGGCGGTGAGGGCAATGTGAAGGTGCTGGCCGCCTGCGCCAAGATGCACCGCATCCCCATCCGCATCGGCGTGAACTCCGGCTCCATCGAGAAGGACATCCTCGCCAAATACGGCGGCCCCTGTGCCGAGGGCATGGTGGAATCCGCCCTGCAGCACGCCCGGATGCTGGAGCGCGAGGGCTTTGAGGATATTGTCCTCTCCATGAAGGCCAGCGACGTGAAGCTCACCGTGGATACCTACGAGCTGGCCGCCCAGAAGTGCGATTATCCCCTGCACGTGGGCGTGACCGAGGCAGGTCTCCCCGGCCAGGGCACCATCAAGAGCGCCATCGGCATCGGCGGCCTGCTGGTGCGGGGCATCGGCAACACCATCCGCGTGAGCCTCACCGGCGATCCCCTGCCCGAGGCCAAGGCCGCCTGGGATATCCTCCGCGCGCTGAACATGCGCACCCAGGGCGTACAGCTGATCTCCTGCCCCACCTGCGGCCGCACCTGCATCGACGTGGCCGGTATCGCCGCCCGGGTCGAAAAGGAGCTGGCCGACATCAAAGTACCGCTGAAGGTGGCCGTCATGGGCTGCGTGGTCAACGGCCCCGGTGAAGCCCGCGAGGCTGATGTGGGTATTGCCGGCGGCAAGACCGGCGGCGCGCTGTTCGTCAAAGGGCAGACCGCCATGCGTGTGGACGGCGACCTGGCCGAGGCGCTGATCCGCGCCGCCCGCCGCATCGCCGAAACCAAGTAAATCCATAGGGGCTGCCGCTACGCAGCCCCTATCGCTGCATTATCGCACCCCCGCCATACGCCCGGAAAATGGGTTTCGAAAGGGCCGGACGGCCCTTCGCGGGAGAGTCCGGAGAGGGCAGCGCCCTCTCCGGTGGGGTTTCCAAAGGAGCAAAGCCCCTTTGGCGCCGAAGGCGAAAAGGAGACACATGAGCTACGAAGATTTGCTGGGACAGATCTACCAGGAACTGCCCCATTTGAAGGGCCAGCTGCAATCCCCCCGGGTGGTGTATGTCAAGGCCCAGGAGAAGGTGTACATCACCTTTGACAGCCTCACCCTGGTGGAGGAAAAGACCTTCCTGCAGCTGGAAAAGATCCTGCGGCGCATTTTCCCCCAGAAGCCCCTGGCCCTGCGCGTGGTCAGCCCGGGCCTGAAGGAAGATTTTTTGCAGAATATCGGCGAGTACAAGCAGGTGCTTACCGACTTCCTCAAGCGCAACTACCCCGCCTCCGTCAGCTGGATGGATCAGATCGACTGGCGCTGCGAGGGCGACCGTATCACCCTGACCTTCCCCGACCCCTTCTCGCTGGAATATATGGGCCGGCAGAATGTCACAGCCCGCCTGGCCCAGGCCGTGAAGGACATCTTCTCCGCCGAGGTGAAGGTGGAGCTCACCGTGGCCGGTGACCAGGAAGCCCGCCTGGCCGCTTTGCGTGAAGAACGCCTCCGTGAGCAGAGCCAGGCCATTGAAGTGCGGGAATTCGTTTTGAACAACGACCGCATCGTCGGCACAAGGAAGCCCCGCAAACCGGCTGAACCCAAGGAAAAGCAGCCCGCCGAAGCCGCGAAAAAGAAGGATTCCATCTTCCCCCAGATGACCAATACCGCCCTGGGCAAGCCCATCATGGGCCGCGGCATCGCCGACCGCCCCATCGAAATGAAGGAGCTGGCCAGCGACAGCGGTCTTGTTGTGGTGCAGGGCGATATCTTCAAGGTGGAGACCAAGGAGCTCAAGGGCGGCGAATTGCTGCTTTTGACCTTTGCCATTACCGATTACACCTCCTCCATCCTGTGCAAGGTGTTCATGCGCTTCCGCAATCAGCGCTTCGGCAAAAAGGCTGATGAGGACGCCCCGCCGCCCCCCATCACCGAGGAGGAGCGCAGGGCCGTGATGGACAAGGTGGAGCAGATCAAAATGGGCATGAACGTGAAGGTGCGCGGCGAGTGCCTGTACGATAACTTCGCCAAGGAGCTGTCCATTTCCGTGCGCGACGTCGTACCCATGGAGAAGATCGAGCGCCAGGATACCGCCGAGGAGAAGCGCATCGAGCTGCATATGCACACCAATATGTCCACCATGGACGCCCTGACCCCCGCCGGCGATCTGATCAAGCGCGCCATCAAGTGGGGACACCCCGCCGTAGCCATTACCGATCACGGCGTGGTGCAGGCCTTCCCCGCCGCCTTCAACGCGGTGAAAAAGCAGGATATCAAGCTCATCCCCGGCTGCGAGGGCTACCTCATCAACGAGGCCCTTGTCGTGCAGGACGCCGACGACCGCAGCGTGGACGAGCCCATTGTTGTGCTTGATTTCGAAACCACCGGCCTGAACACCCAGGTGGACCGTGTCATCGAGATCGGCGCAGTGAAGCTGGTGGGCGGCACCGTGGCGGATTCCATGTCCGTGCTGGTGAACCCCAAGCAGCCCCTGAAGCCCCGCATTACCGAGATCACCGGCATCAGCGATAATATGCTCGCCGATAAGGAAACCGCCGAGACCGCCATCCCCGCGCTGATGGATTTCATCGGCTCCAGCCCCATCGCCGCCCACAACGCCGGCTTTGACGTGGCGGTGCTCAAGGCCGAGCTGCGCCGCCTGGGCATGAGCTTCTCCGCCCCCGTGCTGGATACGCTGACCTTCTCCCGCAAGCTCTACCCCGAGATGAAGAGCCACAAGCTGGGCAGCGTATGCAAGCAGCTGGGCGTGAGCCTCAAGAATGCCCACCGCGCCGTGCACGACGCCACCGCCACCGCGCAGATCCTGGCCCGTATGTACAAGGACGCCCGGGAGAACCACGGCGTCACCACCCTGGCCGGGCTCAACACCCTCAAGGGCGGCGCCATCGGCGAAAGCTACCATGTGATCCTGCTGGTCAAGACCCAGGAGGGCCTGGTGAACCTGAACCGTCTGGTCTCCATCGGCCATCTGGATTACTTCCGCCGTCGTCCCCATATGCCCAAGAACGTTATTCAGCAGTACCGCGAGGGGCTGATCATCGGCTCCGCCTGCGAGGCGGGCGAGCTCTTCCAGGCCGTGCTCAAGGGCGAAAGCTGGGACAAGCTCAAGGAGATCGCCTCCTGGTATGATTATCTGGAGATCCAGCCCATCGGCAACAACGCCTTTATGCTGCGAAACGGCATGGCCAAGGATGAAGAGAGCCTGCGTGACCTGAACCGCACCATCGTGAAGCTGGGCGAGGAAATGGGTAAGCCCGTGGTCGCCACCGGCGACGTGCACTTCCTTGATCCCCACAACGCCATGAACCGCGCCATCATCCAGGCCGGCATGGGCTTTGACGACTGTGACCAGCAGGCGCCGCTGTATTTCAAAACGACCAACGAAATGCTGGAGGAGTTCGCCTACCTGGGCAAGGAAAAGGCCTATGAGGTGGTCATCGCCAATCCGCGCATGATCGCCGATCAGGTGGAGAAGCTCCAGCTCTTCCCCAAGCATCCCAAGGGCGAGGACACCTTCCAGCCCCTGTGGGAGGATGCCGCCGACAACATCCAGAACATGACCTGGGGTACCGCCAGGGAAATGTACGGCGACGACCTGCCCGAGATCGTGGTCAAGCGCATCGAGAAGGAGCTCAAGTCCATCATCGGCTACGGCTTCGCCACGCTGTACAACATCGCCCAGAAGCTGGTGAAGAAATCCAACGACGATGGCTATCTGGTGGGCTCCCGCGGCTCCGTTGGCTCCAGCCTGGTGGCCCGCTTCTGCGGCATCACCGAGGTGAACGCCCTGCCGCCCCATTACCGCTGCACCCACTGCCGCAAGGGCTTCTTCGATGTGGACAAGAGTCAGTACCAGGTGGGCGTTGACCTGCCGGACAAGGACTGCCCCATCTGCGGCAAGCCCCTGACCAAGGACGGCTTCGATATCCCCTTCGAGGTCTTCCTGGGCTTCGAGGGCGACAAGGTGCCTGATATCGACCTGAACTTCTCCGGCGAATACCAGAACCGCGCCCACCATTATGTAGAAGAGCTCTTCGGCCACGATCACGTGTTCCGCGCGGGCACGATCTCCGGCTTGGCGGACAAGACCGCCTACGGCTATGTGGCCAAATACCTGGAGGAGCGTGGCATTCAGGCCGGCAACACCGAAAAGGAACGCCTTATGGCGGGCTGCGTGGGCGTGAAGCGCACCACAGGCCAGCACCCCGGCGGCATGGTCGTTGTGCCCAAGGAATACGAGATTTATCAGTTCACCGCCGTCAACCACCCCGCCGACGACCTGAACAGCGATTTCACCACCACCCATTTCGATTTCAACTCCATGCATGACATCCTGGTGAAGCTGGACTGCCTGGGTCACGTTGACCCCACCATGCTGCATATGCTGGAGGAGCTCACCGGCATTCCCCCGGCAGACGTCCCCCTGGACGATCCGCCGGTGCGCACCCTGTTCCAGTCCCCCGAGGCACTGGGCGTCACCCGGGAGCAGATCGACTGCACCACCGGCACCTTTGGCATCCCGGAGTTCGGCACAGCCTTCGTCCGCGGCATGCTGGACGATACCAAACCCTCCACCATGGAGGAGCTGATCCGCATCTCCGGCCTTTCCCACGGCACGGACGTGTGGCTGGGCAACGCCCAGGATCTGATCCGCTCCGGCACCGCTGTGCTGCGCGAATGCGTCTGCTGCCGTGACGACATCATGAACTACCTCATCGATAAGGGCGTGCAGCCCAAGCTGGCCTTCACCACCATGGAAAGCGTGCGTAAGGGCAAGGGCCTCAAGCCCGAGATGGAGCAGGCCATGATCGATAATCATGTGCCCCAGTGGTTCATCGATTCCTGCAAGAAGATCAAGTATATGTTCCCCAAGGGCCACGCCGTGGCTTATGTCACCAGCGCCCTGCGCATCGCCTGGTTCAAGGTGCACCGGCCCGAGGCCTACTACTGCGCCTACTTCACCGTCCGCGGCGATGGTTTCGACGCCTCCACCATGCTCTGCGATCCCGACACCCTGCGCCAGAAGATCCGCGATATCAAGAATAACGACAAGGCCTCCGCCAAGGATAAGGACGCCCAGACGTCCCTGGAGCTGGTGCTGGAAATGAATATGCGCGGCATCAAGTTCCTGCCTGTGGATCTGTATAAGAGCCAGGTGAACCGCTTCGTCATCGAGGATGGCAACCTGCGCTGCCCCTTCACCAGCCTGGGCGGCCTTGGCGAATCCGCCGCGCTGCCCATCGTGGCTGCCCGCGAGGAGCGCCCCTTCATCTCCGTGGAGGACCTGCAGGAGCGCGCCCATGTGTCCAACGCGGTGGTGGAGATGCTCCGCGCCCAGGGCGCCCTGGAAGGCCTGAGCGAAACCAGCCAGGTGAGTATGTTCTGATCAACCCAAGATAACCCAAGGAGGTACCCCGTCATGCCCAATCTGCACCGTGCCCGCGTGGTGGCCATCGGTACCGAGGCTGATATGATCCGCCTGAACCGCACCCTGCTGAGAAACATGGATTGCCTGGAAGAGCCCGAGGACGGCCCCGCCCTCACCCTGGAGGAGCTGTACCGCCAGGTGCGGCACAATGCCCAGTACGAAGGCGCCCAGGACAGCTCCTTCCTTTACGATATGATCGCCCTGTCCCCCTTTGGCGACGCGGAGGATGAATCCTGCCGCTATGTCCTGCGCCAGGAGAGCTGTGGCCTGTATACCGCCTGCTTTGCCTACGAGGGCGAGACCTCCTTTCAGCCGGAGGACTGGCTTTCCCTGCATATGCAGTGCGGTCGCATCCCCATGCTGGCCCTGCGCGCCAGCTGGGACTTCGCGCTGGACAAGGGCATGGTGATCATCTCCGGCGGCCGCATCCACGACAACTGGGACCGCATGGCCGAAAGCTGGCTGTGGCTTTTGCACCAGTACGAGTTCGGCTATCCCCCCGAGGAAGCCGTGGCGCGCCTGGCCAAGCTGGAGGTCACCCTGGAGCGGGAGGATTTCGATATGTCCATCGCCGAGCTGCTGGAAAGCTGCGTGGAGAACCTGGAATACCTGGGCGATACCAGCGACATCACCCAGGAAAGCCTGGTGGCCGCCCGTGATGAGAAGGATTTCGCCCTGCTGTTTGAGATGATCGCCCGCATCGGCGAGACCGCTCTGTGGGAGACCGAGCACAACGCCCGCTGGCTCGCCTGCCTGGAGGCCGTGCAGCAGGCCTGGCAGGAGCGCGAGGAGGCATAACCGGCATAATCCGGGCATAGGGTATCCCATCAAGGAGGGATGCCCATGCAGAAAGCCACCCCCGCCGAAAAGCCCTTCGGCCTGACCCTCGACCGCCGCGCCAAGGCCACCCTCACCGGCGTGACCGATGTGGAAAGCTTTGACGAGAATACCGTTATCCTCCACACCCACGGCGGCCGGCTGATCCTGACCGGCACAGGGCTGCACGTCTCCAGCCTGCAGCTGGAGGAGGGCAAGCTGCTGCTGGAGGGCGCCATCGACAGCGCCGTCTACGATGGGCCCGCCGGAAAGCGCAGGGGCGGCTTCCTCCGCCGGGCGTTGGGATGATGCTGGAGACGCTCTTCGCCCACCAGCAACAGGAGCAGGTGTTCCTCCTCATGCTGGCCTGCGGCATGGTTCTGGGGCTGATGCTGCACATCGGCACGCTGCTGCGCCGCCGCCTGCTCAGCGCCCTGTGGGATGCCCTCACCGCCTTTACCGGCGCTGCCATGGTGCTGCTGGTCATCCTGCGCTACCAAAGCGGCCTGCATGCCTACGGCGTGCTGGGGCTGCTGCTGGGCGGGCTGCTTTACCTGGCCGGCCCGGCGCAGCTGGCCCGTGGTGCCGGTGAACTTTTGCAAAAATATAAGAATTCCCGCCGGCCAAAAGCAGGAGATTCAGCGCCGGGTGATGAATCAGTTTTACACAAGGATGAAAAGAGGTGAGCCGGGGATGGATCGCGTTGTGGTACGCTGGCAGGCCCTCGCACTGGTGTGCGTGGTGATCCTTGCCTTGTTCGGCTGGGCCTTCTGGCGCAATCAGCAGGACCTGCAGGAAGCGACCAACCAGCAATCTGCCCTGCAGCGCACCCTCACCCGCCTGCAGAACAACCAGGTCGCCCTGACCACCGAGCTCTCCCAGGTCGGCACCTCCAGCTATATCGAGAGCCGCGCCCGCACGGATTATGCCTTCCTGAAGCCGGGCGAGTTGCGCTTTGAGATCGTCAACCCCGAATGCCTTGAAGGCTATACCGAAGCAGAACTGCGCATTTTGATGCAGGAAATGGTTTATTGAGCAAGTCCGTTCGCGCGGACTTTTTTCTTTTTACATTCTTCTATACACCAGGAGGACAAGCCCATGAAAGCTGCAGCCATCGGCATTGGTTCCAACTCCGTAAGAATGCTGCTCATCGAAACGGAAGGCGCTTCCTTCCGCCGCCTGCTCAGGGACAGAGAGGGTACCCGCCTCTTTGCCGGGCTGGATGAAAACGGCAACCTGAGCCAATCCGCCATGGACACGACCATCGCGGCGGTGGCCCGCATGGCAAAGGAAGCCCGTGAGCAGGGCGCGCAGGCAGTGCATCTCTTCGCCACCTCCGCCACCCGCGACGCCGCCAATCAGGCCGAGTTCACCGCCAGGCTGCAGCAGGAGGCGCAGCTGGAAATGGAGATCTGCTCCGGCTACCGCGAGGCGCAGCTATCCTTCCTGGGCGCCACGGACGGCGGCTACAGCGGCGTGATCGACATCGGCGGCGGCTCCACCGAGCTGACCGTGGGCCAGGGTACCCACCTGGTGTGCGCCTTCTCGTGCCAGATGGGCGCGGTGCGGCTGTTCCGGCAGGCGCCCATCACCGGCCATGGCGACCTGCCCGCCGTGGAGCAGCTGGCCACCGATATCCTGGATCAAAAGCTGACCCATCATCCCACGCTGAACATCCCTGACCGCTGGATCGGCACCGGCGGCACCTTCACCACGCTTTCCGCCATGGTCAAGGGCATCCGCTGGTCGGACCGCACCTATATGCATGGCACCCGCCTCACCCTGGAGCAGGTGGAGCGTCAGGCGCTGCTGCTTTCCGATATGCCCATGGAGGAGCGCCTGCAGCTTCCCGGCCTGCAGCCCCACCGCGCGGACATCGTCGTCCACGGCATCTGCATCCTCTCCGCTACGATGAAGCGCCTGGGCATCCGGGAGATCACCGTCAGCGAATACGGCAATCTGGACGGCTACCTCAAGGAGAAGTACAGCCTGCGGGAAGCGGAATGACCAGCTGACCGGCAGCAAAATTCACAGGTCTGTCACAGGAATGTTCTTGCGTCATGCCGCTGATGTGCGCTATAATATATTCGCATCAATACTATATTGAGGAGCGTTGTCAGATGAATAAGAAGACCCTGCTTGCGCTGGTGCTGGCCGTGGCGATGCTGCTGTCCTCCTGCGCGCTGATCGAAAAGGATCCCGAGGCCGACCGCGCCACCCCGATCATCCACGTGGGCGAAACGGTATACACCAAGGGCGAGATCCAGGATCAGATCAATTATCAGCTGTCCTATATGTCCTATGTCTACTCCCTTTATGGCATGCCCTTCGACGCCACCGATCCCGAGATGATCGCCTCTGCCCAGCAGCAAGTCATCGATTATCTGATCGAAGAGGCCGTCCTGAACCAGAAAGCCGCTCAGCTCGGTCTCACCAACCTGACGGAGGATGAGCAGGCCGCCCTTGACCAGCGGATCGAGGACTCCTGGAATACCAATGTGGAAAGCGTCAAAAACGGCTATTTCGCCGAGAGTGAGCTCGCCGGCGAGGAGCTGGACACCGCCATTGCCGCCAAGTGCGACGAGCTGGGCCTGACCCGCGACCTGGTCAGCGAGACCGAGACCGTCTCCTTTATGCAGGAGAAGCTCCACAACTACGTCATCGGCAGCGTAGCCGTGACCGATGAGGAGCTGCAGGCCGCCTACGACGCGGGCGTGGCCTCTGACAAGGAGACCTTTGCCGAGGTGCCCGACGCCTTTGGTACCCGCACCAACAACGCCAGCGCCACCATCTATTACCGCCCCGCCGGCTACCGCATGGTCAAGCAGATCCTGGTGATGTTCACCCAGGAGGATCAGGCCCTGATCACCCAGGTGCAGTCCCGGATCGACCAGCAGAAGCAGGCCGTGACCAACGCCGTCGCCACCCTGACGGATCTGGGCGTGGCCGACGCCGAGCCCCTGCTCAACCAGGTGAGCATCTCCGTGCCCCAGCCTGCCATGGCCGTCTCCTTCGGCGATGGCGAAACCAGGCTGACCAAGCCCGTCAACACCAAGGCCCCCGAGCTGGACATCACTGCCAGCTTTGACGAATCCGTGGACGAGACCACCGCTTCCGCCGTGAAGGCCCTGGCCGAGGCCAAGGCCCTGCAGGCCTTCTTTGAAAGCCAGCTGACCACCGCCACCGATAACGCCTTCATCAACATCGACGCCAAGGCCGATGAGATCCTGGCCCAGCTGGAAGCCGGCGCCGATTGGGACGCTCTCATGGCCGAAAAGACCGATGATCCCGGCATGCAGGAGGGCGCCCATACCGCCGCCACCGGCTACGCCGTGCGCGAGGGCTATGCCATCATGGACGAGGCCTTCGTCAATGCCGCCATGGCCCTGAAGAACGTGGGCGACGTTTCTCCCAAGGCCCGCGGTATGTATGGCTACTACATCATCCAGTACGCCGCCGAGGTGCCCGAAGGCCCCGTGCCGCTGGAGGAGCTGAGTGAGACCATCACCGCCGAGCTTCTCGCCACCAAGCAGCAGGCCGCCTATGACGAGGCCGTTGCCGTCTGGATCGCCGAGGCCAATGCCCAGGTCGATTACGAGGCGCTGAAGTAAGCGATCTCCCCCCAAACAAAGAGCCACGTGGAAAACGATCCACGTGGCTCTTTTTGCGCACTGTCAGGGAACGATCACAAAGGCCCGGTACAGGCCCTCCATCTCCCAGCGGAGCCGCTGCTCCGCTGGAAATTCTTTTTCCCCCTCCGTCGTCAGCTCCACCACCCGCGAGGGACGGAAGGGCAGCAGGGCCTCCAGTCCATGAACAGGCCGGGGCGCGAAGAAGGTGGAGCCGTTGAAGCCGCTGTGGTTGATGGACTGCACCAGCAGGGAGCCATCCTCCAGCGCGTCGGCGAACATTTCGACGCACTCAGGCCCCTTCAGCCGCACCGTGGAATCGCATCCCAGCAGCTTCACAACATCCATCATCAGCTGCTTGTGATCCTCATACCCCAGCCGGTCATAGAGCCTGTCGGGGGCGAAGGCAAAGGCGGCGCGCTGTCCATCGGGAGAAACGATCACAGCGGGATGCTCCGTCTTCACATGACCGAAGCACCGCTCCGGCGGGCCGTAATTGGCAGGCGCCACCATGGGCAGCAGGGCCCGTGTGGCGTTCCCGACCGTCCAGTAGACCAGCGGTTCATCCACAAACACCCAGTCCCGCCGGGGGAAGCTGGTGAACACATCCTTGGGCTCGGTGGAGACATACCAGGAGCGCTTGGCCGGGGCAGGCTTTTCCTCCTCCGGGCCAAACATAGTCTGACGCGCCTGCCAGCCCTGGGGGTGATCCCGCAGGAAGCGGCCTGTGGTCAGCAGCCTGGCAGGCGTCTCCCGCAGCGCCCGCAGCGCTCCATGCCCCATGTCCATCACGTCCGGCGCGATGATCAGCTCGTATTTTTCCGCGCGCCGGGGTTCCTTTTCCAGCACGTCCACCGGCAGAATGTCGAAGAGCACATGCTCCTCCTTCAGCATACGGTAGGCTCCATGGTAGGCATACTGATCGCCCTGCTTTTTCATGGGCTTGAGCAGCGCCACCCGGGCCAGGCTGCGCAGCCGGCCGTAATACTTCTCGTGCCTGGCATGGAAGCGGAATACCGCCTTGGCAGCCTCGCAGCCCAGCCTGTCGGGATAGCCCTCGAACCGGCCAATGATGCACCAGTCCAGCCCCGAGCCCGCGGCCATGTTCTGGAACAGGCGCATCTGCGTCAGATAGGGCGAAACGCCCTGGAAGCGATAGAAGATATCCACCGCGTTGATGGCCACATTGCAGCTGATCTGCCCGGGATAGCCATCCCGGATGGTCTGGCAGTTCTCGCTGGCGGAGTACAGCCAGAAGGGCAGCGGACGATCCACTGCCGAGTTGGATTCATCCCTCACCAGGTCGGTATGATCGGTGGAATAGGTGCACACGGCAATATCCCGGCCCTTGCTGTCCACCAGGCGGCGGATCTTCTCCAGCAGCTCCGCCACGGTGAACTGCTTGAACTCCTTGTAGCGCTCAAACAGGGGATCGCCCTCGGTCTCCGCCACGGGCAGCTCCATGCCGGAAAACGCACGGAAGCGCCGCCGGCAGCCTTCACACCGGCAGATGCCGTGGTACACGCCGGAATAATCCCGGGTGGTGTAGCCGAACATATTGAAGAAGATGCCGTCTACCGCATAGCGGTCCAGCACCTCGCTGATCATCTCCAGCGCGCAGGTCTGCTGATAATCGCCGTTGACGCAGGTCTGCACGGTATCGTTGTAGGTCACGTGGCAGCCCTGGGCGTCCCGGTAGTACCAATCCGGATGCGCGTTCATCAGGCTGATGTGGGTCTTGCTGAAATCAAACCGGGCGATCACGCGGATCCCGGCCGCATGGCACTTCTCCACGATCTCCCCCAGCTTGTCCCCCTGCAGATATGGGCTGGGCACATCACTGGCAAGGCTCCCCTGAAAGAAGGTTGTTATGCCCGAAGCCCCCACCATCACCGTGTTGCAGCAGAAGTCTCTGAGCTCCGACACCAGCGCGTCCACATCCATATCGCCATCGATGTCGCGCAGGTTGTTCTGGATCATCCGCATCCGGTTATCCTGCCACCATTTCATGGGCATTTCACCTCGATCATCAGGGATTGACCACATTTACCGGCTTGCCCTCCGCGAAGGAACGGAGGTTGTCGGTCACGGTATCCATCAGGCGGCGGCGGGCTTCCCCGGTGGCCCAGGCGATGTGAGGCGTGATGATGCAGTTGTCCAGGCCCAGCAGCGGATTATCCGCCGGGATGGGCTCCACGCTGGCCACATCCACCGCCGCGCCGGCCACCTTGCCGCTGAGCAGTGCCTCCCGCAGGGCCGCGTCGTCGATCAGGGGACCGCGGCCGGTATTGATGATGAGCACGCCATCCTTCATCTGGCTGATGGTCTGGGCGTTGATGATATGCCTGGTCCTGTCTGTCAGCGGGCAGTGCAGGGAGACCACGTCGCTCTCCCGCAGAAGGGTCTCCAGGGGAACGCAGCCGGGTGCGTCGGGGGTGGAGCGGCAGCACAGCACCTTCATGCCAAAGGCCTCCGCCAGCTTTTTCGTGGCTGTGCCGATGCGGCCCAGGCCCACCAGACCCATGGTTTTGCCCTGCAGCTCCATGAGCGGATAATCCCAGAAGCAGAAATCCCGGTTGTTGGTCCAGCGCAGCTTCTGCACCTGCGCGTTATGATGCCCCACGTGGTGGCACAGTTCCAGCAGCAGCGCAAAGACAAACTGCGCCACGGCTTCGGTGGCATAGGTGGGCACATTGCACACGGGGATGCCCTTTTCCCGGGCGGCTTCGACGTCCACAATATTGAAGCCCGTAGCCAGCACGCCGATGTATTTCAGCTTTGGCGCGTTTTCGATGATCTCACGGCTCAGCACGGTCTTGTTGGTAAGCACCGCGTCCGCATCGGCGATGCGGCTTTGCGTATCACCGGGCGCGGTGTATTCATGCACTTCCAGTTCGCCCAGGGCCTTCAGTCCGTCCCAGCTCAGGTCTCCGGGATTGGCGGCATAGCCGTCCAGCACAACGATCTTCATCACAATTCCCTCCTTATACTCTTTCCCATGCCCGCTGCAGGAAGCGCTTGGCTCCCGCCACCAGCATGGCGCTGTCCTCATCGCCCCAGGGCTTGACCTCAAAGGAGACGGTGGGTCGCTTGCCCTCCGCCAGGTAACCGATCCGGAAGAGCTTGCGCAGGAAGGCCGCCAGCATATCCTCATCCACCACGCTCTTGTCGAAATAGAAGCCGGGGTGCTGGTCGCCATAGGCCGGCGCGCCCTCCTCCAGCACAGATGTGGCCAGATGCACGTGTCTGATATAGGGCACGATGCCGTCCATGTTCTCGTCAAAGCTTTCCCGCAGCTGGGTAATGTGGCTCAGGTCGATCATCAGGCCGAAGTTATCATACCTTGCGCAGATCTCCTCCGCGAAGCGCCTGGCCAGCGGCGCGGGGCCGATGAGGGAGCACTTCTCCACATCGTAATCGAAAACCTCCAGGCTCACGGGCAGGTTGCCCTTTTCCCTGGCGTATTCGCAGATCTCGCAGGTGCTCTTCACCAGCGCCTGATAGTAATCCTCCACCTTGTCCTGCTCGAAATGGCCGGCCAGATAGGCAATGCCTGCCGCGCCCAGCTCCACCGCCTCGTCGACGCAGCGCTTCATGCGCTCCACGGCGCGCCGGCGCAGGCTCTCGTCCAGGCTGTTGATGTTTTCCTTGTTGCGCATCAGCTGGGGCTGCGCGCCATAGTAGACCGTCACGCCGCTTTGCCTGCACAGCGCCGCCACCTGCCGGCGCACCTGAGGATCATTGATGCGGGTCAGCTCAATGGCGCCGAAATCCGTATCCCTGAGCACCTCACGCACCGTGTTCAGGATGTCGCCCTCACCGGTCATGGCAAAGGGATAGGCCATGAAGTACACCAGGCCCAGCTTCATATAGGAAAGATAATTGCCCTGCATGATTCATTCCTCCGTTTCAATCGTCAGCACGTCCCATGTAGTCACGGGTGCGGTATCGATGACCAGCTTGCCGGCTTGCAGCGATGCCTGGGGCGCCTCGCCCAGCAGGCTCTGCACCCGGGGCGTCTTTCCCTCCGGCCAGTCCAGTGTCAGCCGGATGGATACGGGCAGATTCTGGCTCAGCGGCCGCTGGCCGATGCCATTCACCAGATGTACGACCCGGGTCGTACCCTTACGGTAGTCCATCAGCTGGATGCCCCGCAGGGGCGTGGTGTGGATGTCCAGCGCGTCGCCCAGGCCGTAGCGGATCATGTTGGCCATCAGTAACACGTGTTCGTTCAACTTCAGCTCGCTTTCCAGGTTCGATAGCGCGTAAGGCACGGTGATCACCCTGCCCGCGCCCAGCGGATGCTCCAGCACCAGCGGAATATCCGTATGCGGGGTGGCGATGGTGGCCCGCTCCGGCGGCGCACCCACAGCCTCCATGGGCGCGAAGGGCGGCACCAGGGTGCACAGGGTCTTCGTATCCGGGCCGGGGGTCATGTAGACGGTACGGCCGCGGTGGGGTAGCAGCGGCGTGCGCTCCAAACCTTTTTGCAGCATGGCGCAGCTTTCCTCAAAGCGCAGATAGCTGGCCTGCAGGAATTCGCTGAACTGGGTCTCTTCCGCCACACCCATCAGGGCGGTCTGTCCGGCGTCCGGCGTTCTCCAGCACTGCATCACAACGCAGCCGCCCTTCTCCGCGAAGGCGCGTACCGCCTGCTGCAGCGCCTCGCCCTCCACGCCGCAGGGGGCGATCAGCACCTGATACTGCTCAAGCCGTCCCCGGAGGATCTGCTCGGGCAGGATCATATCGAAGGGGAGCTGACTGTTGAGCATGGCCTCTGCCCAGCCGTTGGCCGGGGTCTCCAGCAGGCCGCCGAAGGCCTTGTCCTGGCTGCCGATGTTCATATCCCACAAAAGCGCCACCCGGGCATTGGAGCGGGCGCCGTGCATCACCTTCTCCACCCTGGCGATCTGATGGTTGATGGCGCTGACGCAATCCAGGATCCGCTTATCGCTGATGGTATCAGGGAAGCCGGTGATAGAGTGCCAGATCTGGCCGCCATTGGCCGGCACCTGACTCATCCAGTAGAGGTATTCCGCCGGGGGCAGGCCGGTATGCCGCCAGTCCATGCCGGGACAGGAATGAATGATGCCAAAGGGCCGGGGAAGCTCCGGCTCGGAGCAGCCAAGGCGGATGCACAGCGCAGGCTTGAAGCTCTGCGGGATCTCCTTCCAGCCCAGGGACAGCACATCCTGGGGCTCGGCGCAGATCATATCGCAGGTCGCCAGCCTGTCGTAGAGGTTATCGGCGGCAATGGAATAATACAGGATCGCCGGAACATCCTCCCGCACCTCGCGGATGGCCTGACGCAGGATACCGATATTATCCCTCATGCAGCGGCTGCGCCAGTCCGGAGCCCAGGCCTTGGTATCCTCCGGCATAGGCACACCGTAGAGCCGCAGGTACTTCTCCCGGCAACGCTGGCAGTGGCAGTTGGTGGGATGGGGCGCGTTGAAGAACACGCCGTCGATATCGTAGCTGCTCAGCGCCTCCCGGAGGATCTGCACAGCGGCCTTGTTGCGATAATCACCGTTGATGCAGGTCGAGTAGAGCAGATCCCACTCGCCGGGGCGGGTGGCGCCGATGATCTCCGGCGTGCCGTCGCTCTGGCGGTGGAACCAGGTGGGATGGCGCTGATATACCCGGTCGCTGACCTTGGAAAAATCGAACCTGGCGATAAACCGGATGCCCCGCTTGTGGCAGGCGGCGATCATATCCGCCAGAAGGTCGCTGTCCTTGGGCAGGAAGGGATTCACCGTGTGATATTCCAGCAGTGAGGGATACCAGGCATAGATGCCGCCCACATTCATCACCAGAACGTTGGCGCCCATGTCAAGCATATCCCCGGCGATCTTCTCCGGGACCATTCTGGGCGTATCCTTCACCTGCAGGTTGGTCTGGATCACGCGCAGGGGTTGTTTCCACCAGCTTTCAGCAGCCATTGTTGGCGCTCCTCCTTGCATTTGGATGATCCGGCGAGCCGCCGTCCACCCTGATCAGCTTCTGTGCTTCTTATTCCGGCAGGATCAGGGCGATGGCCACATCGTTGACATTGGTTCCCGTGGGCCCGGTGAAGATCAGTCCGCCGGTTTTTTCCAATGCGTGATAGGAATCATTTTCCCGCAGCACCCCGTCAACGCTGATCCCCATATCCCGCAGGGCCTGCGCCGTGGCTCCGTCGGCAAAGCCGCCGGCGGCGTCCGTGGGGCCGTCTGTCCCGTCCGAGCCCACAGAGATCACCGCCACGTTGGTCAGCCCGTCCAGGCCTGCCGCAGCGGCCAGCGCCAGCTCCTGATTGCGACCGCCCAGGCCATGACCCGTCAGGGTAACAACGGTCTCGCCGCCAACCACAAAGGCCAGCTTTCTGCCCTCTCCGGCGTGGGCCCTGGCTATCGCAGCCAGTTCCGCCCCGGCTTCCCGCGCCTGGCAGCACAGCCCGTCGGTCAGCAGCACAGCCTCGTAGCCCAGCTGCCGGCAGGCGTCCACCGCCGCGCGGCACAGCAGCCGAACCGAGCCGGTGATAACATACTCCGCGTTCGCCAGCGCCTTGGGCGTTTCCCGGCGCAGCAGCGCCCATGCCGCCTTACTGAGCCGCAGGCCGTACTTCTCCGCCACGGCCACGGCCTGCCGGCAGGTAGTGCTGTCGGCACAGGTGGGGCCGGAAGCGATCATATCCGCCTGGTCGCCCAGGATATCGGAAAGAATGATGGCATACACCCTGGCCGGAGCGCACAGGGCAGCAAACTTTCCGCCCTTCACAGCCGAGAGCCGCTTGCGGATCATGTTGATCTCCATGATGTCCGCGCCGCAGGCAAGCAGCTGACGGGTGACGTCCTGCAGCTCCTCCGGCGGGACCAGCGGCTTTTCAAACAGAGCCGAGCCGCCGCCGGAAAGCAGAAACAGCACCGTGTCCTCTTCCTGCAGGCCCTGCACCAGCCGGATCGCCTCCTGGGTGGCCCGGAAGGACGCTTCGTCCGGCACGGGATGTCCCGCTTCATAGCACGTAACGCCGGGAAGCTCACCCATGACATGACCGTATTTGGTTATCACGATGCCCTGTGTGATCCCCGGCAGGCATTGACAGGCCGCCCGGGCCATCTGCCAGGCCGCCTTGCCCACTGCCACCAGAAAAACCCGGCCGGGGAAGCGCTTCTCCGCCAAGGCCTGCGCCACCGCGCTGTCGGGCATATTGGCGTTGATCGCCGCGCGGATCATCCGCTCGGCATCTTCTCTCAAGGGGCTGCGCATGGGGCAGACCTCCTTCTCAATTTTCGGTGAAACCCGTTTTCTCTGTTTTCTATTATATCCGCTGCGCCCTTTCGGTTCAATGGCGCATATGCCATGAATCGCAATATAATTTTTTTCGTCATCCGATTCTCAAGTTCCTTTCCGAAAGCATATCCTGTATCACAAACAGGCTCAGGGCCTCTGATCCAAAGCGGGGCCGCGTATGTTAAACGTTTGCTCCTGCCTTCTATGGAAGTTTCTCTTTCAGGGCGTTAACGATTCCATATGTCCAAATCGATAAAAAATTTCCCAAATGATAAATGCTATTGACATGATGCCCAGTTAGAGGCTATAATAGATCACCGAAACAAGCAAATACTGAGCATTAGAAAGTCAATTATTGGGAATCAACGCAAACGATTAAGGTATTGAAGGTGTGGTGGGATTCACCATGGTGACAATCAAAATGATCGCGCAGAGGTGCGGTTTGTCCACTGCGGCCGTTTCCCGCGCGCTGAACCACCTGCCTGGCGTAAGCCCGCAAAACGCCGAACGGGTGCGCAGGATCGCCGGCGAGATGGGTTACTACCCCAACGTTGCCGCCCGTACCCTGAAGACCAGCCGATCCAATATGATCGGCGTGCTGTATCGCAACGGAATGGCCCACGAGTTCTTCGCCTCCGTGCTGGAAGGCATCCATATCGAGGCGGAACGCCACGGCTACGAGCTCGTCTTTTTGCGCCGCGACCCCGGCATGAGCTACCTGGATCACGCCCGTCAGCGCCAGTGCGCGGGCGTGGTGGTGGTGCAGGGACAGCTCTACGATTATGAGAACGTGATGTCCCTGGTGAAGAGCAACCTCCCCACCGTCTCCGTGGAATACGAGTTCCAGGGCGGCACGATGGTCGTGACCGACAACGTGAGCGCCATGGAAGAGCTCATCCGCTATCTGCACGACGAGATGGGCCACAGCCGCGTCGCCTTTATCCACGGCGAGAGCTGCCAGGTGACCAGCGAGCGCCTGGCCGGCTTTGTCCGGGGCTGCCGCAACTGCGGCATCGTCATCCCGGAGGAATATGTCCGCGAGGCGCACTTCCGCACACCCGAGGAATCCGCCCGGGAGACCCGCGCGCTGCTCGCCCTGTCCCAGCCGCCCACCTGCATCCTCTACCCGGATGACGTGAGCTACCTGGGCGGCGTGGCGGAGATCCGCCGGCACGGGCTTTCCGTTCCCGGGGATATGAGCTGCGTCGGGTTCGACGGTGTATCCCTCTCCCGGGCTGTAAGCCCCCAGCTGACCACCTATTACCAGGATGGCGAGCAAATGGGCGCCCGCGCCGCGCAGGAGGTCATCAGCGCCATCGAGGATCCCCGCTGCGCCGTGCCGCGCACTGTGCTGGTGCCCGGCTGCATCCAGAAGGGCGACACCGTGAAAAACCTGCGAGGAGACGTGAACACATGACCACTTTCCGTACCAGAGACGGCCGGGAATTTCTTCCGCTGGGCCTGCAGACGCACAATTCCTCCACCGGCGTGCCGGAGATGCTGGACCGAGAGATCGCCGCGGTGAAGCACTACGGCGGCAACCTGCTGGAAGCCCCCATCTACTGGTACCGCATCGAGGCCGAGCAGGGCGTGTTCAACTTCGACGACCTGGACGACCTGATCCGCCGCTGCCGGGAAAACGGCCTTCACCTGATCCCGCTGTGGTTCGGCATCAACAAAAACGGCCATCCCAACTACGCACCCGAATGGATGAAGCTCCACCCGGAGACCTACGCCATCGCCCAGGGCCGCGACGGTGGACGGGTGGCCAGCATGTCGCCCCTGTGCCAGGCCACGCTGGACGCGGATCGCCGCGCCTTTACCACGCTGATGGAGCACCTGAGGCAGGTGGACGGCGAGATTGGCACCGTGATCGCCGTGCAGATCGAGAACGAGATCGGCCTGGCCAATACCGACATGGATTACCGGCCTGAAGCCCAGGCCATCTACCATCAGGGCGTTCCCACCGTACTGGACGGCGTGACGCTCGAGGACAGCGGCGTGACGCCCGCGGGCAACACGTGGCGCAGCCGCTTCGGCCGCCATGCCCACGAGGCCTTCATGGCCTGGGCCCACGCGGATTTTATCGAGCAGATGGCCGTCGCGGGCAAACAGGTCTACGACCTGCCCATGATGATCAACGTCATGCTGGGCGAGCAGGGCTACGAGGAGGCCGGCCTGTGCTACAACAGCGGCGCCGCCGTGGGCCGTGTGCTGGATATCTACAAGGCCGTAGCGCCCCATGTGGATCTGATCTGCCCGGATATGTACGTGCCCGACAGGGAGCGCTACCGTCGGGTGTGCGGCCGCTACGCCCGGGGCGATAACCCCCTGTTCATCCCCGAATCCCCCATCACCGGCGTGGCCAACGCCATGAACATGATGGAGGCCTTTGCGGATTACGGCTGCATCGGCATGGCGTGCTTCGGCGCGGGCCATGTGATGGATATGCAGGGCAACCCTCTGCCAGAGAGCATGGACATGGCGCTGAGCATGCGCACCGTGGCCAATGTGGCGCCGCTGCTGCTGAAATACCGCGGCACGGGCAGGGTCCACGCGCTGGTGCAGCAGGAATTCATGGATAAGCAGTACCTGCGCCTGGAGGGCTGGCACGTGGAGGCCAAGTTCATCAGCGCTGCCCCAAGCCGCTGGGGCATGGGCAGCTTCCTGAACACCGCCGCCCCCGAAAACGCCGACATCTTCACCGCCCGTGGCCGTGGATTGCTGATCCAGACCGGCGAAAACGAGTTCTATCTGGCCGGCTGCGGCGTGAAGGTGGATTTCCGCCGCCGCCCCGATCCCCTGGAAGAGGACAATTACCCCCTGCTGGCTTCCCGCCAGTGCGGCACGCTGAACTTCCTCAGCGTGGAGGAGGGACACTTCGAGGGCGACAGCTGGGTCTGCGACCGTGTGCGCAACGGTGACGAGAGCAACTTCGAGCTCTTCAGCCACCGCGGCCAGGTGGTGCGCATCCGGCTGAACCCTAATTGATCCGGCATTTGTCGGAGCCGCTGCGCTCCGGTGGATATAAAACCTATGAGAAAGTTGGGATGATGATGAAGAGACGATGGCTTCCGCTTCTCACGGCGCTTCTGGCCATCCTCATGCTGCTGACGCCCGTGGCCAAGCTTCAGGTACACAGCAGCATCGCCCCTGAAACCAATGTAGCCTTCCCCGAATCGATCACCCTGGGCAATATCATTCTCGTCGGCAACGACGCGATGCCCGTGGAGGTCGAGCCTGCGCTGGGTCTGGCGAGCATGGGCCAGTGGTATCTGCTGGCCGGCTTGATCCTGCTGGCCGCGGCGGCGCTGCTGTCGCTGGTACGCAGGCGCGGTATGCTGATCGCCTCTGCCGGCGTCACGCTGGTGGCCGCGCTGATGCTCTACGCCTTTGGCCAGCAGATCAACAACGTGGGCAACTCGCTGTTGTTCACGCTTCTGCTGGAGATCCAGGCCTGGGCATGGGCGCCGCTGGTCATCGCCATCATTCAGCTGATCGTTCTTGTAGTGTTCATCCTCAAGGAAAAGGACGGCATTGACCTGAGTGACAAGGCTTGGCGCCGTCTGGGCGGCCTGCTGGCCATCCTGGCCGCGCTGTGCCTGCTGTTGCCCTCCCATGTGGTCAGCGTGCCTGAGACGATCACCGCCTCCCCCGCCGACGCCGCGGAGATCAACCGAACCCTTTCCCTCCTTGACGAGGTGCTGGGCAAGGAGCCCAATCTGCAGACCATCGCCGCCGAGAAGGGCGTATTTGCCGACGTGCTCACCGGCGATCTGGCCGCGCTGGAGCCCTATTCCGGCGACGCTACCAACATCAAGGGCATTTTCGTGATCAAGACGGTCACCACCGCGCCCAACGTGATGATGATCGCCGGCGTGGTGCTGCTGGCGCTGGCGCTTCTCCTGTCCATGCTGCCCCGCGCGGACCGCTGGTTCGCCGTCTGCTGCGAGGTGCTGGCACTGGTGCTGGTGGCCGGCTCCGTCATCGGCCTGATGACCATCGGCGAGGGCGATATGTTCACCTCCGCCACCCGTCAGCTCTCCAAGCTGGGCCTGGGCACCCTGACCTTCGCCCCCCTGCTGATGCTGACGCTGGTGCTGGCCTCCGCCCTGTGCGGCGTGATGAGCATCCGCACCGCCAACGAGCCCTACTTCGTCAATCCCATTCCCGAAAAGCAGCGCAACCGCTTTGTGGCCGTTTCGCTGATCATCATCTCCATCGCATTGATGCTGGCGCCCGGCGCGAGCTATTCCTTCACCAAGCCCGGCATGAACAAGGTGCAGACCACTGTGGCGATCTCCGGCGCCGAGGCGATGGTCTTCTCCACACCCGAAGACATCCTCTCCCCCAAGAGCACCCAGGGTAAGCCCCTTTACACCGAAACGGCCTCCAAGACCGGCAACCTGACCGATGCCGGCGTGGCCGAGATCATGACAGGGACGACCCGCAGCTTCGGCATTGCCACCTGGGTAAGCGTTGCCGTCACGCTGGGCGCGCTGCTGCTCCTGCTCATGAACAAGAACCGCAAGGCCATCATCGCGCTGCTGCTTTCCGCCGCGGTGCTCCGCGTGGTGACCTGGCTGCTGGTCACCCTGCAGATGCCCAAGGTCATGGGCAGTGCCACGGGAACAATGTTCCTGTACGCCTCCATCCCCACGCTGGTCTTCGCCGCCTTCTTCGCGTGGTTTGCCAACGCGAACGAGCTACCCAAGAAGTACAAGCTCTTCCTGATGATGCTGCCCTTCCTGGTGGCGGTGTTCCTGTTCAGCTACCTGCCCCTGTACGGCTGGAGCTACGCCTTCTATAACTACCAGTTCGGCAAGCCCATGTCCGAGCAGGAATTCGTGGGCCTGAAGTGGTTCACCGAGCTGATCACCAACCAGGGCCACCGCGATAACATCGTCCGCGTGATGAAGAACACCTTCGGCATGTCCGGCCTGGGTCTGCTGACCAGCTGGATGCCCATGGTCTTCGCCATCTTCCTGAATGAGATCACCAACGTGCGCTTCAAGAAGTTCGTGCAGATCTTCACCACCCTGCCCAACTTCATCTCCTGGGCGCTGGTCTTCTCCTTCGCCATGGCCATGTTCGCCATGGATACCGGCATCTTCTCCAAGTTCATGCTGGGCATCGGCGCCATTGATCAGCCCGTCGCCTGGCTGAACAGCAGCGAGCACATCTGGCTCAAGATGTGGGCCTGGGGCACCTGGAAGGGCCTGGGCTGGGGCGCCATCATGTATCTGGCGGCCATCTCCGGCATCGACCAGGAGCTCTACGAGGCCGCCCAGGTCGACGGCGCCGGCCGCTGGGCCAAGATCCGCTACATCACCCTGCCCGGCCTGCTGCCCACCTTCTTCGTGCTGCTGATGCTGAACATCTCCAACATCCTCAACAACGGCATGGACCAGTACCTGGCCTTCCAGAACAGCATGAACAAGAATACCATCGAGGTGCTGGACCTGTATGTGTATAACATCACCATCGCCTCCGGCGGCACGACGCTTTACTCCTTCGCGACTGCCATCGGCATTCTGAAGACGATCGTCAGCGTAACGCTGCTGTTCACCGCGAACTTCGCCTCCAAGAAGCTGCGCGGCGAGTCCATCATGTAAGGGGGGTGCGATGAAATGACTATTGCAAAGCGCAAGGAAATCAAGGATATGAATCGCCCTCGTCACATCAGGCAGTCCAAGGGCGACATCATCTTCAACATCATCAACTATACGATCTTCCTCCTGATCACCCTCGCCTGCCTGTTCCCCTTCTACTACCTGTTCATCAACACCATCTCCTCCAACGAGCTGGTGCGCCTGGGCCGGATTCAGCTGTACCCCATGGAGATCCACCTGGAAAACTACGTGCAGGTGATGAAGATCCCCGGCATCATGGACGCGCTGTTCGTCTCCGTTGCCCGTACGGTGCTGGGCACCCTGTGGACAGTGGCCGGCTGCGCCTTCCTGGGCTACCTGGTCACCAAGCAGGAAATGTGGCTGCGCAAGGTGTGGTACCGCCTGATCATCATCACGATGTACTTCTCCGCAGGCCTGATCCCCTGGTACATGAACCTGCGTAACCTGGGTTTCCTGGATAACTTCTGGGTCTACGTGATCCCCGGCCTGGTCTCCCCCTACAACGTGATCCTGGTGAAGACCTTCATCGAGGGTCTGCCACCCTCCCTGGAGGAGAGCGCCACCCTGGACGGCGCCGGCTACACCCGCGTGTTCATCTCGGTGATCCTGCCGCTGATCACCCCCATCCTGGCCACGCTGTGCATCTTCTCCGCCGTGGGCCAGTGGAACTCCTTCACCGATACGATGATGCTCATGCCCTCCGGCAAGAACTACACCCTGCAGTTCCTGCTGTACAAGTATCAGCGTGAAGCCCAGTCCCTGGCGGCGCTGGTGCGCAATACCCAGGATACCAACGCCCTGGCCAACATCGCCACCAAGCAGACCTCCCTGTCTGTGCAGATGACGGTGGCCATGGTGGTCACCCTGCCCATCCTGTGCGTGTATCCCTTCTTCCAGCGCTTCTTCGTCAAGGGCATCATGATCGGCGCTGTGAAGGGCTAAACCCCACCGGCAACCCTTTCTTCCGGTTACAGCCCGCGTTGTTGACCGCGGGTAAGTAATAAATTTAATAAGGAGGCACCCACACATGAAAAAGATCCTGTCTCTGGTTCTGGCCCTCATGATGCTGCTGTCTGCTCTGCCGATGGCCGTCGCCGAGGACTATCGTGAGCCCATCACCCTGACTGTGTTCTCTCAGCTTGCTAACTACGCCGGCGAGCAGCCCGGCTGGTTCGGCAAGGAGCTGAAGGACCGCTTCAACGTCACCCTGAAGTTCATCTCCTCCAACGTTGATACCAACGCCTTCACCGCCGGTATGTCCGCGGAAGAGCTGGGCGACATCATCTGCTGGGGCGACCTGGGCGAGAACTTCTTCGAAGCCCTGGACGCTGAGCTGATCTACAACCTGGACGAAGTCGACATGACCCCCTACACCAACCTGAACAAGTACTTCGGCGAAGCTACTCAGAAGGTTCGTGATCTGGTCGCCACCAAGGGCCTGGAAGGCAACTACGGCTGGGCTTACGCCGTGGCCGCCGAGGATGGCGCCTGGGCCGAGCTGACCGACCCCACCTACGCCCTGCAGATTCGTTATGACGCCTGGGTCAAGGCCGGCAAGCCCGCCCTGACCTCCCTGGAAGACCTGCCCGCCTTCATGAAGGCCCTGCAGGCCGCCGTGCCCACCAACGAGAACGGCGAGACCGTGTACGCCTACGGCGGCTTCGGCGACTGGGAAGACTGCGTCATGAAGTTTACCTGGGACCTGATGACCTTCTACGGCTACAAGGAAGCTGATTTCCTGGGCGTCAACTACGCCACCGGCGACATCGTCGATCCTCTGGCGGAAGGCAGCCTGTACTATCGCGCTCTGAAGGTCAACAATCAGATGTACCGCGAAGGCCTGTTCGATCCCGAGTCCGTTTCCCAGAACTTCGACCTCTACTCCACCAAGCTCTCCAACGGCCGTTATCTGATGGCTCTGTGGGGCTGGATCATCGGCAACTTCAACAACGCTGAGCGCGCTGAGCAGGAGATCGGTTTCCAGACCTTCGTGTTTGAAGATTCCTATCCCCAGCAGCTGACCCTCTCCACCGCCGGCAGCAACCGCGGCTGGTCCATCGGCGCCAACTGCCAGTATCCCGAGCGTGCCCTGGAAGTCATCGAATGGCTGTGCACCGAGGAAGGCATGATCATTCAGCACTATGGCCCCAAGGGTCTGTGCTGGGATTATGACGAGAACGGCATCCCCTACATGACCGAGTTTGGCTGGGAGTGCTTCGAAAACGGCGCTGAGACCCAGATGCCCGCTGAAAACGGCGGCGGCACCTATCAGGACGGCGAGAGCAAGTTCAACCACGAGCTGATCGCTATGGAACAGATGGTGCCCGAAAAGACCTACTCCTTCTCCGTGAAGGGCTGGCCCTGCTATGCCGAGCGCTACAACACCGCCCTGCAGAAGGCCTGGTCCACCGAGTACGCTAACGGCGCCACCTCCGGCTCCGAGCTGTATCGCCAGACTGGCCGCGTATCCCTGGTGAACTCCATTGCCGCTGGCTACGCCTATCCCGAGATGAGCCAGGAGAACAAGGAAGCTCGCGCTCTGTTCGCTCCTGTGATGAAGCAGGGCTCCTGGAACTGCGTGTACGCCGCTGACGACGCTGAGTTCGACAAGCTGTGGAACGAAATGGTCAACACCTGCAAGTCCTATGGCTACGACGCTTACGTTGCTGAGAAGATCGAGCAGATCCATGCTTGCTTCGACGCCGCCGGCATCGCCTACGAGAAGTAATTCTCATCTGCGGTCAATCTCCGGCCGTCCCCGAAAGGGGACGGCTTTTTGCGTGCCGGGAAACCGGAAAAAAACAGGCCCATGCTCGATCCTGTTGTGAGCATGGGCCTGTTTCAGTTTTTCTCCGGACGCACCCAGTAATCGCCGTACTCCGTGCCAGCGTGGCCCACGATCCTGCTGGCCGAGGCAATGTAGCCGCTCCGGGCCAGCGCCCCGCACCGCTCCCCGGCAAAAGCCGGAGCTTTGGTAGCCAGGATAGGGCAATCAAAAAGCTCATAGGCATACCGATGAATCAGTTCCAGCAGCTCCAGCAGCACAGAAAGCCGCTCGTAATCGGAGCGCAGATCCAGCCGCAGCAGCCCATGGTGATTGAACGCGTCCTCCGCCTCCCGGTGGAACAGCTCCACCGTGCCGATGGGCTCATCCCCGGCAAGGATCGTCCAGCGAACAAAGCACTTCCATTCGTAGTACGACTTCAGCCAGAAGTCGATCGCCTGCTCCATCCGCTCCATGGTGGTATAGTGGAAATCATCCCCGTTGCAGTTATCCCCGTTGAACAGAGGCACTGCTCTCTCATCGCTGTACACCTTCAGCAGCCCCGGCGCGTCCTCCCGTTCCACCAGCCGCAGGGTGAAATGCTCGCTCTTCAGCACCGGACACACATCATAAACGCTCATTGCTCAGCCTCCCATATAAAAGAACATATGTTCTCATTCTGCGCCAATGCATGGAACTCCTTCTCCAAAACGAAAAAAATTTGTCCATTCCGGACAAACTCAACCAAATCGCTTCATCGAAGAGCAGGCTGTGCGAAGGTCGCTGCTTTTTCGGGGTGGGTACGGGAGGGGGCTTTTTCTCAGAAAAAGCCGCCCTCCCGTGGCACACGAACTATTACTTCGCCGCTTCAGCGCCGGCTTCCATAGCCTGGCGGTTGATGGGCAGCAGGTGCTCCTTCTTGGGGCCGAAGGTGGCCTTGAGGGCCTCCATGGCGCTATCGATGGAGATGACGCCGGTGCGCTGGATGATGGCGCCCAGCATGACCATGTTGGCTGTGCGGGCATTGCCCAGCTTTTCGGCAATGCCGTTGCAATCGATGGCCACGGCGGTGATGTCCTCACGCTCGGGCTTGATGTCGATCAGGGAGGAATTGTACAGCATCAGACCGCCCTTTTCCATGGTGGGGCCGAACTTCAGCATGGAGGGCTTATTCATGATGACCGCGATGGGCGGCTCGGTGACCAGGGGGCTGCCGATGGGCTCATCGGAGACCACCACAGCGCAGTTGGCTTCACCGCCGCGCATTTCAGGGCCGTAGGAGGGCATCCAGGAGACGTTCATGCCGTCGTGCATGGCAGCCTTGGCCAGCAGCTGGCCGATCAGCAGCACGCCCTGTCCGCCGAAACCGGCAATCAGGAATTGAGCTTCCATCTCACTCCGCCTCCTTTTCTTTCTTCACGCCCAGGGGATACTGGGGGATCATGTTCTCCTGCAGCCACTTCAGGGCCTCCTGAGGCGTCATGCCCCAGTTGGTCGGGCAGGAGGAGAGCACCTCCACCAGCGTGAAGCCCTTGCCCTCGATCTGCATCTGGAAGGCCTTCTTGATGGCCTTTTTGGCCTCCATGATGTGCTTCACGTCATGGACGGACACGCGGGCGATGTAGGCGGGGCCATCCAGAGTCGCCAGCATCTCGCTGACGCGGATAGGATAGCCGCAGTGATCGGTATCACGGCCATAGGGGCTGGTGGTGGTGACCTGGCCGGGCAGCGTGGTGGGAGCCATCTGGCCGCCGGTCATGCCGTAAATAGCGTTGTTGACGAAGATCACGGTGATGTTCTCGCCGCGGGTGGCAGCGTGGGTGATCTCCGCCGCGCCGATGGAGGCCAGGTCGCCGTCGCCCTGATAGGTGAAGACCACGTTATCGGGGTTCACGCGCTTGCAGCCGGTGGCCACAGCGGGGGCACGGCCATGAGCGGCTTCCATCATATCGCAGTTGAAGTAATCATAGGCGAACACAGCGCAGCCAACAGGAGCGACGCCGATGGTCTTCTCCTGCACGCCCAGCTCGTCAAGGGCCTCGGCCACCAGGCGGTGGATGATGCCGTGGGTGCAGCCGGGGCAATAGTGCAGAGGCTTGTCGGTGAGGAGCTTGGTCTTTTCATAAACGACTGCCATCTTACTTCGCCTCCTTTGCCATATTCTCGATCTGCTCCACGATCTCGCGCACAGTGGGCACGATGCCGCCGGTGCGGCCGTAGAATTCAACGGGCTTCTTGCCGTTGACGGCCAGACGCACGTCGTCCACCATCTGACCCATGGACATTTCCACCGTCAGGAAGGCCTTGGCGTGCTCAGCGGCCTTCTGGATGGGAGCATTGGGGAAGGGCCACAGGGTGATGGGCCGGATCAGGCCGGCCTTGATGCCGTTTTCGCGCAGCTTACGCATGGCGCTGCGGGCGATACGGGCAGTAGTGCCATAGGCCACAATAACGAAATCCGCATCGTCGGTCATTTCTTCCTGCCAGCGGCACTCTTCCTGCTCCATCACGGCATACTTGGCAAACAGCTTGCGGTTGTGGTTCTCCAGCACGCTGGGATCGATGTACAGGCTGTTGATGACGGCGCGCTCGCGGCCGCAGCCGGGCTTCCAGCCGGTGGCGGCCCAATCCTTGGCGGGCAGCTCGGGCTTGACGTACTCGGGCATTTCCACGGGCTCCATCATCTGGCCGATGAGGCCATCGCCCATGACCAGCACAGGATTGCGGTATTTGTCAGCCAGGTCGAAGGCCTGCTGGGTGAGCTCCACGGCCTCCTGCACGGAGGAGGGGGCCAGCACCAGCATACGGTAGTCGCCGTGACCGCCACCGCGGGTGGACTGGTAGTAGTCGCTCTGGGCGGGCTGAATAGAGCCCAGGCCAGGGCCGCCGCGGACCATGTTCACGATCACGCAGGGGAGCTCAGCACCAACGATGTAGCTGATGCCTTCCTGCTTGAGGGAAATTCCGGGGCTGGAGGAGGAAGTCATAACGCGGGCGCCGGCGCCGGCAGCGCCGTAGACCATGTTGATGGCCGCCACTTCGCTTTCAGCCTGCAGGAAGCAACCGCCCTCCACCTTGGGCATACGCTTGGACATATATTCGGGAATCTGATTCTGGGGCGTGATGGGGTAGCCGAAGAAGAACCGGCATCCGGCCTGGATGGCGGCCTCGGCAATGGCCTCATTGCCCTTCATGAGCATCTTCTGACCCATGGAGACAACCTCCTAACAATTACTTCTCAACGGTGATCACAGCATCAGGGCACATCCGGGCGCAGAACGCGCAGCCGATGCACTTCTCCTGATCGGTAATGGCAATGGGATGATAGCCCTTGCTGTTGATGTCGTGGCTCAACTCCAGCAGCTTCTTGGGGCAAACGTCTGCGCACAGACCGCAGCCCTTGCAGGTCTCCGCAGCAATGGTCAACTTGGCCATCATGCCGCCTCCTTCCTGAATCGGTATTGTTCTATTATAGATACTTTCCCCCCTCCCGTCAACAAAAGTACACAAGAAATACCAGGGCCGCATGGCCCTGGACCCATTTTGGGCGGGCCGGGCATGTACATTTGCCGGGGGTCACGGCGCGAATACGGTCGCGCCGCGACGCACGCCTGCGACACGCCAGCCACGATTGTCCGATACCCCAGACGTAATTTCTTCCCAAGCGTATGGCAGCGATCATAGGGCGGCGCGCTGCCCGCGCCGCCAACCCTGCTGTAACAGGTCGCCCCGCGAAGGCTCATACGCAGGCGATCCTGAAAAGTGCACCGGGGTCCGGGGGCCACACCCTCCATTGTGGCCCCCGGGCGGCTTTTGGTACTTTTCGCCGAGACGAAAAGTACGCCCCCAGGCTGGTCCAGCCGAAAAAAGAACACTCCCCCAAAAAACAATAAACATCCACCAGCCAAGCTGGTGGTTTTTCATATGCGGGCGAAGCCCTATGTTCCAGCGACGCCCTCGAGGGC
>SVGJ01000060.1 GCA_015056415.1 Clostridiales bacterium | reverse complement strand
AGGGACTTGGACATCTTCTGGTTATCCACGTTGATGAAGCCGTTGTGCATCCAGTAGCGCACATAGGGCTTGCCGGTAGCGCCCTCGGACTGGGCGATCTCGTTCTCATGGTGCGGGAACAGCAGATCCTTGCCGCCGCAATGGATATCGAAGGTGTCGCCCAGGTACTTCATGGACATGGCGGAGCACTCGATATGCCAGCCGGGACGGCCCATGCCCCAGGGGGACTTCCACGCGGGCTCGCCGGGCTTCTGAGCCTTCCAGAGCACAAAGTCGGCAGGGTTTTCCTTATCAGTCTCCACGTCCAGGCGTTCGGAGGCGCCCATCTCGCGATCCTCCATGTTCTGGCCGGAGAGCTTGCCGTAGCCGGGGAAGGCGTTCACGCGGTAGTATACGTCGCCGCTGGGCACAGCATAGGCATGGCCGTTATCGATGAGCTTCTTCACCAGGCCGATGATCTCGCCGATGTGCTCGGTGGCCTTGGGATGCACCGTGGCGGGGCGGATGCCCAGGGCGCCGGCGTCCTTGTAATACTCGGCGATGAACCTTTCGCCCAGTTCCTTCACGGTGATGCCTTCTTCATTGGCACGACGGATCATCTTGTCGTCGATATCGGTGAAGTTCTGAACGAAGGTCACCTCGTAGCCTTCGCGCTCCAGCTGACGGCGCAGCACGTCAAAGGTGATGAAGGGACGGGCATTGCCGATGTGGAAGTAGTTGTACACCGTGGGGCCGCAGGCATAGATGCCCACCTTGCCCTCGTTCAAGGGCTTGAATTCTTCCTTGCGGCGGGTCATGCTGTTGTAAATATGCATATCGTTAAACCTCCGTATTCTTCACTTCGTCAAGATCCTTCTGGATCATGCACTCCCCTGCGCACTCGGCGCAGCCCATCTCGCAGGCGCGGCGGGCCAGGCATTGCTCCATGTGGGTCAGCCGCTCGTAGAGGGCCTGCATCTTTTCCATCATGGGGTCGGGCAGGTTCACCTGATCCAGGTCGATCTCGTTGCGTCTGATGTTCTTTTTGCGAACGATGCGGCCCGGGTTACCCACCACGGTGCAGTCCGGCGGAACATCCTTGAGCACGATGCTCCCCGCGCCCACCTTGACGTTATCGCCGATGGTGATAGGGCCAAGCACCTTCGCGCCGGAGCCGATGGTCACACCGTTGCCGATGGTGGGGTGGCGCTTGCCGGTCTCCTTGCCGGTACCGCCAAGGGTCACGCCCTGATAGATGGTCACGTTATCGCCGATGACCGTCGTCTCGCCGATGACCACGCCATCGCCATGATCGATGAAGAATCCCTTGCCGATGGTCGCGCCGGGATGGATCTCGATACCGGTTTTGTGCCGGGAGCGCTGGGAAATGATTCGCGCCCGTGTTATATGGCCCTTGAGGAAAGCCTTATGCGCCCTTCTGTGCGCCCGCACGGCCTTCAGACCGGGATAGCACAGCAGCACCTCCAGCCAGGATTTGGCTGCCGGGTCGCGGGCCATAATGGCCGCCATGTCCTCACGCAGTTGTTCAAACATATTCATACAGGCGGCACACTGCCGCCACCTCCTTTACGATCTTGCGTCAGCCTATGTCAGCGGTCGCAACATCGTGCGGCGGTATAATCGAAGGGCAGGGCGAACAAGCGGTACGTATGCATCCTCGCTCCACCTCCCTTCCATAGATTAAAGTATTATAGCACATTCCGCGACTGAAATCAATCACGCATCGTCCCGCTTGACAAATTCGCTCCTTCGCGGTATCATACCCCACGTGCGAGGCGCCCAGACGATCGCGGGATCCTTCGGGGTCATGAGGAAAGTCCGAGCATCATAGGGCAGGGTGCCGGCTAACGGCCGGTGGAGGCGACTCCAAGGAGAGTGCAACAGAGACAGACTGCCTAAGCAGCTCCGGCTGCCGGCGATGATGGAAAGGCGAGGTAAGAGCTCACCCACGGCTTGGCGACTTGACCGTGATGTAAACCCCACCTGATGCAAGATGGTATGGAGGCATATGCGGCGGCCCGTCGCGCCTTCGCAATCGCTTGAGCCTGCGCGGTAACGCCAGGCCTGGATAGATGATCGTCCAATACAGAACTCGGCTTATGGACACGCTCGCGCATTCAAAAAGAGGCTTCTTCAGAAGCCTCTTTTTGAGTTCCTTCACCCCGACGTCTCTTGTGGGCGATCAGTCCAGCTCGGCAATCAGGCGGCCGTAAACGTCATAGAGCTTCGCCTTATCCTCTTTGGACTTGTGCCAGATCTTCTTCTCCGGCCAGGTCAGGTCGCCTGTTTCATCGCTGGAAAGGCTGGTGACGGTGATCTTCTGGCCGGGCTGGAGCACCGTGTTCTTGAACACAAACAGCTGATTCCCCCGTTCCGAAAGGATGTACCAGCCGCTGATGTCCGCCGCCTCGCTGCCGTGGTTGGCCAGGCTGATGGCGTCCTGCTTGGCGCTCTTAGCGGAAAGCAGCACCGCCTGGTTTCTTGGCGGAAGCTCGCCGCTGGAGAGGGTGTTCATCTCAAGCCTGCCAGCCTTGATCGCGGCCATCACGCCCACGCCGGCGTTCTGCGTCTGATACACCGTCGCGCCATTGCGCTTCAGCAGGCTCAGCACCCGGTCAGAAGGGGTATCGGGCTCCGCCACGGTGTTTGTGGAGATGATCGCCGCCCTGGGCTTCACCTGGCGCACCAGCGCCTCGGAGGTGGCGTCGTTCTCGCCGTGGTTGCCCACCTTCAGCACATCGCAACGCGGGATCACACCGGCGCGCAGCAGCTCCTCCTCCTCCGGGATCTCCATGTCCCCGGCGAGCAGCATCCTGCCGCCGCCCCCTTCGGCCAGCAGCACAAGGGAGTTGCAGTTTTCCGCCTCCTCGTTCAAGCTGCGGGGGCCGATCACCTTCAGCGCGCCGCCCTCCAGGGGCAGCTCGTCCCCGGCCTGCAGCCAGGTGACCTCCTCTCCCCGCAATTCAGCCGCCTGCTTCACCGGGTGCTTGCTTTCCTTCACATCAGTGTAATACTTCGGGGCATACCAGCCTCCGATCTCAATACCGGACATGGCCAGCGGCCAGGCTCCGCCGGCGTGATCGGCATCTGTGTGGGTGATGATGACGCCATCCAGGCGCGTCACGTTCATCTGCTTCAGCGCAGAGGAGACCATTCCCCAGTTTTCCGGAAGACCGGCGTCGATCAAATACAGCGTCGCACCGCTGCCCAGCAGCAGACAGTCGCCCTTGCCCACATTCAGGGCGATCAGCGTCAGGGTGGTCGCAGGCTCCGCGGCAGCGCAGCCGGATAGCAACAGGCAGGAACATAACATCGCGATAAGCCTCCGTTTCATCATGTTCTCCTTTCCTTGAAAGCAGCCGCCAAGTGTGGTACAATAGCGCAGGGAGTTGATACAATGTCAAAGTGGATGGAAATGGCCCTGGAGCAGGCACAGCTTGCTTTCAACCGCGGCGAGGTTCCCGTGGGCGCCGTGCTGGTGCAGGGCGATACGCTCATCTGCGCCGCCCATAACAGGCGCGAGGAGCAGCACGATCCCACTGCCCACGCGGAGCTCATCTGCCTGCGGGAGGGCGCGCGCCTGCTGGGCGACTGGCGGCTGCGCGGCTGCACTCTGTATGTCACCCTGGAGCCCTGCCCCATGTGCGCCGGCGCCATGGTAATGAGTCAGCTGGGCCGGTGCGTCTACGGCGCCTCGGACGAGCGCCAGGGCTGCTGCGGCTCCGTCTATGACCTGCCCGCTGATCCCGCCCTTCACGGTGTGACGCAATGGCAGGGCGGCGTGATGGAGCAGGAATGCCGTGCGCTTATGCAGGATTTTTTCCGCGACAGGCGCGTCTGATCCACCTTTATCATACCAGATTTGCAAGCATTCATCAAGGAGGCCAATCATGACGCTCAACGAATATCAACAGCTGGCCCTCACCACCCTGAACCCCGCCCTGGACAAAAAGGACGTGCTCATCAACGGCGTTATGGGCCTGTGCGGCGAAGCCGGCGAGGCCATCGACGTGGTCAAGAAGCACCTGGCCCAGGGCCATGAGCTGGACAGAGAGGAGCTCATCAAGGAGCTGGGCGATGTGGCCTGGTACCTGGCCGAGACCGCTTTCGCCCTGGATGTCCCGCTGGAGGAGGTCTGCCGGCGCAACATCGACAAGCTGAAGGCAAGATACCCCGAGGGGTTCTCGGCAGACAAGTCCATCCACCGCGCGGAATGACCGGCGCGGCAAACAAGCAGCCGGGGAGAGCTTTTCCTCCCCGGCTGCTTTCTCTTTTTATGTAATTTTAGTAGCCTTTTTTCTTCAGAAGGGACATCGAAACGAATCCGCAGATAATGAGCACGCCATAGGTAATAAGGTAACTGGGCCGGGAGATAAAGACGCCGATCAGCACGAGAACAGAAACGCACTGGAGAATCGAGGCCACCAGATAGCCCCAGGGTTTACGGGCGACCCATCCAACAAAGCTGAAGATCGCGCCCAGTCCCAGCAGGAACCAATGCGGGATCATCATGATCGTCGCGACCCCAGCTACGACGAATTCACCGCCACCCTGCATATGATTAAACACATATTGGCCTTCCACAAAATGCTCAACGAGGCCAAGGACGCTCAGCAGCGTATGCGCCATGATAACCAGCACAGCCAGTCCAAGGGGCTGCCTTGTGTCCGTTTTCTGCTCCGCGTGAACCACAGGAACGATCTGGACCTCCGGTCCGTCCTTTATGCCGCAATTGGGGCAATACACGTCCTCTCTGGCCATTTCACTGCCGCAGGTATCGCAGATCCGCGTGGGCATGGGCGCGCCTGCGGAAGGGTCGGGCTCGCCGCACAGGTGGCAGAACTTGGCGTTGGGCTTCATCTCGATGCCGCAATTCTTACAACGCATCTATGCATCATCCTTTGCAAAAACGATCTTGATGTGTTTTTCTATACCCAATCTGTTTTTTCCTTCTGCAAAGCTAAATTGACAACGTAATCACTAACCCGGCCTCCCCCGCCGCGCGATCCTTTCACGTGCAAAACGGGATTGAGGCTCAAGGCGCTGTGTCCTGCGATTTTATTGCTGCGTGAATTCATCCAGCACAACGACCTTGCCGCCAGCCAGCCGGGATTCCTCAGCCGCCAGGGCAACATAGTGGCTCTCCACGGAGCGGGCAATGGTCGTCAGCGCAGGAGAAACGCCCTTGCCCTCCAGCAGATCCAGCAGATCGGAGATCATCCTCGCGTCGCCGCCGCCATGACCGGAGAAATCACTGGTCAGCTTGCGCACGTCGATCTCCTCCTCGGCGCCGCCAAAGGGACGCATGCGGATGATGTTGCTCTCCATATCGGCGACGATCTCGCCCGCCGTACCGCAGATGCGGATGCAGCGGCCGCCGGTAGCGGTAAAAGCCGTCATGGTGAAGGCGATGGTCACATCGTCCTCCAGGAGCATATTCACCACCTGATGATCCACCACGTCATTATCCATGCGATAGGCACACCGGCCATAATCGCTCTCGGCCAGAGCCGCGAGGATCTTCTCCCGGGTGGGTTCCGGCGCCACCACGTTCACAGGCCAGCAATCCCCGCCCTTTTCGAATGTATCAAGATAAAAGCGCTGAGCGTTATAGGGGCAATTTCCCGACGCCGGGCATGCATCTCCGCAGCGCTCCGCGGCGCCCTGGGGCATACAATCCCGGGTAAAATGGGTCAGGTGGCCAAAGGATGTGACCCGCTCCGCCTTTTTATCCGTCAGCCACAGGAGCATATCCATATCGTGACAGCACTTGGCCAGGATCATAGGCGTGGTGTCCGCAGCGACATGCCAGTTGCCCCGCACAAAGGAGTGGGCCTGATGCCAGTAGCACACCCGCTCGATGGCCTGCACATTCATGATCTGCCCCACCCGCCCCTGATCGATCAGGCTCTTGATGGTCTGATAGAACACGGTATAGCGCAGCACGTGGCACACGATAACGTGGCGCTGCATCTCCTCCGCCAGAGCGGCGATATGCCGGCACTCCGCCACAGTGCGGGCGGCAGGCTTTTCCAACAGGAGGTGATAGCCCTTTTTCAGCGCGTCAACAGCAGGCTGATAGTGCAGATCGTCCGGTGTGCAGATGAACAGCACATCCGCCAGCCGGGGCTGCAACAGCAGGCTTTCCACGCTGTCGTAGCAGCCCTCCGCCGGGATACCGTAACGCTCCGCCGCCACCCGCACCCGGTCCGGCCGGATATCGGCGATGGCGACCAGCTCCGCCCTGCCCTGATACTGCTTCAGGCAGCGGGCATAGGTTTCAAGCCCCCGGGAGCCAAGTCCTGCGATGGCAACGGTGATCTTCTTCATAGCGCACCTCCTGAAAATATTCACCCCTTGATCAGCCGGATCAGCGCGTCGGTAACCTTCTCCATGTCCTCGGTCGTGCCAATGGTCACGCGCAGCCAGCTTTTCAGCCGCGCAGAGGAGAAGTGACGCACCAGAATGCCCTCGCTGCGCAGGGCCTGCTGCACCGGAGCGGCATCTTCCCCAGCCTTGACAAAGAGGAAATTCGTGGCGCTGGGCAGCACGTCAATGCCTGCCTTCCTCAGCCGCGTGTAGGCCCTGTCGCGGGCGGCCACCACAAGGCTCACCGTTCGGGCGGTGTAGTCCACATCCAGGATGGAGGCCGTAGCCGCCGCCTGCGCAAGCCTGTCCAGCGGATAGCTGTTGAAGCTGTCACGGATGCGCCGCAGGGCGCCGATCAGCCGTCTGGAGCCGATGGCATACCCGACGCGCATTCCCGCCAGGGCATGGCTCTTGGAGAAAGTGCGCACAATCAGCAGATTGTCGAACTCGCTGAGCAGCGAAACAGCGGTCTCCCTGGCAAAAGCGGCATAGGCCTCGTCCACCAGCAGCACGGCGCCATTGTCTTTGGCATGCTGCGCCATGCGGCGTATCTGGCACTGGGGCAGCTCGATGCCCGTGGGGGCGTTAGGATTGGCCAGCGCCATGGGACAACCCTGCAGCATGGCGTCCACATCCACGGTGAAGTCATCCCTCAGTGCAACCGCCTGGTGCTCCACGCCGAAAAGATTGGCATACACCGGATAAAAGGAGTAGGTCACATCCGGGGTCAGCAGCTTTTTCCCGGCAAAAAACGCCGCAAAAGCAAAGGCCAGCACTTCATCGGAGCCGTTGCCGCAGAAGACCTGATCCGCCTCCACGCCATTGACCCGGGCAATAGCCTCCCGCAACTGGGTGGCCTCCATGTCCGGATAGAGCCGCAGGCTTGGGCACAGGCCAGCGATTGCCTGCTCCACCGCAGGAGACGGCGGGTAAGGATTCTCGTTGGTGTTCAGCTTGATAAACTGGCGATCCTTGGGCTGCTCGCCCGCCGTATAGGGCACCAGCCGCAGCGCCAGCTCGCTTTCATAAGCCATGGGTCAGGTCCTCCTCACCGGCACGCCTTCCTGTGCCAGGTAATTCTTCAGATCGCTGATCTTCATAATGCCGAAATGGAACAGCGTGGCTGCCAGCGCCGCGTCAGCGCCGCCGATGGTCAGTGCGTCGCGGAAGTGCTCCATTTTGCCCGCTCCGCCGCTGGCGATCACAGGCACAGGCACCGCGTCGGCAATGGCCCGGGTCACATCCAGGGCAAAGCCCTCGCCCACGCCATCGGTATCCATGCTGGTGAGCAGGATCTCGCCGGCGCCGCGCTTCACACCCTCCACAGCCCATTCCAGGGCGTCCTTGCCGGTGTTCACCCGGCCGCCGTTGACATAAACGTCCCAGCCGCCCCGAGCGCGCTTCTTCACGTCCATCGCCAGCACGATGCACTGGCTGCCGAAGCGCAGCGCCGCCTCGGTGATGAAATCCGGATTGCGCACCGCCGGGCTGTTGATGGAGACCTTGTCCGCGCCCCGCAGCAGGATCTGCCGGATCTGCTCGATCTCGGCGATGCCGCCGCCCACCGTAAAGGGGATGAACACCTGCTCCGCCACCCGGCTGACCACATCCAGCATGGTGCCCCGCTTCTCGTGGGAGGCATTGATGTCCAGCAGCACCAATTCATCCGCGCCGGCCTGATTATACCGTACCGCCGCTTCCACCGGATCTCCGGCGTCACGGATATCCACAAAGTTGATCCCCTTCACGACCCGGCCGTCCCGGATATCCAGGCAGGGAATGATCCGTTTTGTCAGCATGCCGCATCCCCCTTCCATTCGGCAAAGCGCCGCAGCATCCTCAGCCCGGCCCCGCCGCTCTTTTCAGGATGGAACTGAGTGGCCATCACATTGCCCCGGCAAACCGCAGCAGTGAACGTCTGGCCATAATCGCAGGTAGCGGCGGTAAAATCGTCGCTCACGTCAGCCATGCAGTAGGAATGCACAAAGTACACGCAGGGATCATCACCCTTGTCGAACAGGGGGCAGTCGCGGGTCGACAGGGTGTTCCAGCCCATGTGGGGGATCTTCAGCCCACACTCCTCAAACCGGGTGATGGTTCCCGGCAGCAGGCCAAGCCCATCATAAAAGCCGTTTTCCCCGCTGTGCTCAAACATCATCTGCATTCCCAGGCAGATGCCCAGCAGAGGCTTACCACTGCGCGCCGCCTCGATGACCGATTGATCCAGCCCGGTCTCCCTCAGGCGTGCCATGGCGTCGCAAAAAGCGCCCACGCCGGGCAGCACCACGTGATCCGCCGCGGCAATGGTGGCGGCCTCATCGGTGATCACAGCCTCAAACCCCAGGAATTCAAAGGCCTTCTGCACGCTGCGCAGATTGCCCATACCATAATCGATAATGGCGATCATGACTTATCCTCCCCGATGAATTTCTCAAAATTGCGATGCAGGATCAACTCCCGTTCCTCCTCCGTCAGAGGAAGCGCCATAAAGCGGGCCAACTCCTCTTTGGGACTCCACATGGGGTAATCCGTACCAAAGAAGACCCTGTCCGCGCCGTAACGGTGGATGATCTTGACGGCCTCCTCCGGCTCTATGGCATACAGGCTGGAGCAGCAATCCACATAAACATTGCCCCTTCCGGCCAGCAGCTTCCACGCGTCGCTCCAGACCGACCATCCGCCCAGGTGGGCGCAGATCGCCGTCAGCTGCGGCACATGATCCAGCGCACGGGCCATACGCTCGGGGTTGCTGTAGTCATAACGCTTATCGCCAGTATGCACCAGCAAGGGCAGCCGGCGCTCCGCCATGGCCGAAAACAGGCGCAGCGCCGCGGGATCATCCAGCTTGAAGTGCTGGAAATCCGGGTGAAGCTTCACGCCCTTCAGCCCCAGTGAAAGCATGCGATCCAGCTCCTTCTCCATTTCAGGGTGATCCGGGTGGATGGAGCCGAAGCCAATAAACCTATCGGGATATGCCGCCACCGACGCAGCGATAAAATCGTTGATGGAATGCGCCCGCTCCCAGGTCACCGCCACGGAATGAACCAGATACCTGGTAATGCCAGCCTCTTCACCTGCCCTGAGCAGGGTGCCCACCGTGCCGTCCAGATCCATGGGAATATCATAAAAATCGCCGATGGAGGCCGCTGCCTTCAACGCGATCTTATCAGGATAAATATGCGCATGCGTGTCGATAATCGTCATGGTAGCGCCTCCCTTGAATCATCAAATTTGGAAAGAGGCAGGAATGAATAAACCTGCCTCTTCAACACGAATCTATTATGAAGCATGCGCCTGTTTGTGTCAAGAAACGAACCATCGATTTATTGTACTAAAGTTGTACTTGGTTTCTCCCGCAGTTGCCCAGGACACGCGTCGCCCAGATTCCCCGTGCGTCAGAACTCGTAATCAATGCAGGCGCGATCCTTGCGGATAGTATACACAAACTCACCGAATTCCACGTGAATGGGCGATTTCTGGTAGGCATTCAGATCATCCACCGTGTCGAAATCGAGAATCAGCGCTACGTCATAATTGGTCGCAGGCGTACGAAGATCATTCCGCACAGCCTCGAACCGCCTGATGCCGCCAATGGCCTTCAGCATCTCAGCCTTCTCAAGAAAAGCGTGAACAAGCGCCGCCTTGCCTTCATCCTTCAGGGTAAACATGCAAATATGCCGAATCATTGAACCCCTCCTCCTTGTTTGTTCAATATTATTATACCACACAACCTTCCGCAGCGCAAAAAAGAAGCATCTCTAAATGAGATGCTTCAGATGGAATCCGGCAGCGACCTATCCTCCCGGGCCGTGTCCAGCCAAGTACTTTCGGCACTGAAG
>SVGJ01000015.1 GCA_015056415.1 Clostridiales bacterium | reverse complement strand
CCAGCGTAAAGCGTAAGAAGAAGGCTGAAGCCGCACGCAAGCGCAAGTACTAATTTTCGTACAAATTCCCTTCCCCATCTTTCGGGGAAGGGTTTTTTGTTTGATTCGCGTGCGGTTTTTTCTTGTATTTCCGTAAAATCCCCAGGCAATCTCTTGCGATTTTTCATTTGATTTGTTATACTGTTTTTATCATCCATGGAAAAAGAAGAGGGTTTCATGAATTATTGCTTTCAATTACTTCCTCACGCCAACATACGCTATCAGGAATCGCTGAACCTGCTGGGTACAGCCGAGCTTTCCTGCATTCTCAAGGCATTGCATATCGAATCCGAAGTACAGCTTCGCACCATTGGCGGAGCGCCTTTTCTATGCTTCGAGGCGCCGGAGCTGACGGACGCCCAGCTGGCCCAATGCGCCCGGCACAGCGCCGTGTACCTCATCTGCACCGAGGAAAACGGCCTGCTGCACCCGCTGGATTGTCCCCGGGGCGATTACCTCCCCCGCGACCTGGCCGAGGTGCTGAAATACAAAGGCAAGACCAGCGCCGTCTTCACCCACATGATGATCAACCTGGCGCTGACAGTCAGCAAGTCCTTCGGCGCCGGCAAGCCCATCACCGTGCTGGATCCCCTCTGCGGCCGTGGCACAACGCTCTTCGTCGCCCTGCAGAAGGGCATGAACAGCGTGGGCATCGACATGGATCGCCGCGACCTGAAGGAGGCTGCCGATTACCTCAGCCGCTACCTGCAGTATCACCGCCTCAAGCACAAGCTGGAGCAGGGCGCCCGCACAGTAAAGAGCCAGAGCATCCCCGATGCGCTTTATACCCTCGCTGACAGCAAGCAGGCCTTCCAGGCCGGCGATACCCGCTCCCTGCGCCTGCTGCTGGGCGATACCGGCGCCATCGGCGCACTGCTGAAGAAGACCCCCGCGGATATCCTGGTCGCCGACCTGCCCTACGGCGTTCAGCACGCGCCCCAGGATGGCCGCCGCCCCGAGAACTTCCCCGGCATGCTGCGCCGCGTCCTTCCCTCATGGAAGGACGCCCTCAAGAGCGACGCCGGCGTAGCCATCAGCTTCAACAGCCTGACGCTTCCCCGCAAAACCCTGGTGGAGCTGCTGGAGGCCGCCGGCTTCCAGGTCATGACGGAAACGCCCTATAGCAACTTCGAGCATTTTGTGGAGCAGGCTGTCACCCGCGATGTGGTTGTCGCCCGCAAAGTATAAACGAGCTTATTTCTACATACGATATCTCATCCTTTCTGTATACGCATATAGGAGGCATTACCCTTGACAACGCAAGAACTGAACGCAAAAACAGTCATCGAGCTGCGTAAGCTGGCCAAGGAAAATGGTGTGAAGCTTGGCGCCGGCGTATCCAAGAGCGACATCGTGGCCAAGCTTGCCGCCGCCCTTGGCGAGGCCGAGCCCGTTGCTCCTGCCGCGCCGGAAGCCCCTGCTCCCGCCCCCGCCGCGCCCGCCGTCAAGCCCGCGCAGGCGCCCGCTGCCCAGCCCCAATTCAAGGCTGCGTGGCACAATCCGGCCCCCCGCTACAACAGCAAGCCGGCCTATCAGGCGCCCAGCTACGGTCAGCGTCCCGCCTGGCAGAGCAACCAGCAGCCCCGCCAGACCATGGAGACCCAGCGTCCGGCGCCCGTGCGCCCGAATAATTTCACGCCCCGCTTTGGCCCGTCCGCTTCCCAGGAGCCTGCCCCCGAGCAGCCCCGCGAGGAGTACCGGCCTTACCGCAGCGAGCCTGTGCGCCCCACAGGCTTTGGCCCCGCCGCCCAGGAACGCCGCCCCGCCTACAACGAGACGCCTCGCGGTGAGTATGCCCCCCAGCGCAGCTACGACCAGCCCCGCGCCTATGACAACCAGGGCTCCTACAACGGCTACAACCGGGGCTATGCCCCCCGTCCCGCCTATGGACAGCCCAGGGAGCAGGCGCCCTATCCGCCGCAGGAAACCTGTGCGGCGAACCCTGCCGTTAACGAGCTGATGGCCGCCGGCGAATGTGGCAATGGCAGCGGCGTGCTGGAGCTGCATCCCGATGGCTACGGCTTCCTGCGTTCCGATTATTTCCTGCCCTCCTCCAGGGACATCTATGTCTCCATGGCGCAGATCCGCCGCTTCGGCCTGCGCACCGGCGACCGCGTCGTGGGCAAGACACGCCCCCAGCGCGATGGTGATAAGTATACCGCCATGCTCTACATCACCGAGGTCAACGGTCAGAGCGCCGATGAAACCCTTTTGCGCCCCTCCTTTGAGGATCTGACGCCCATTTACCCCACCCGCCGCATCGACTTGGAATCCCATACCGGCGAGCCCCTGGACGATATGCGTCTCACCGATCTGATCGCGCCCCTGGGCTTCGGCCAGCGCGGCCTGATCCTCTGCCCGCCGGATACCGGCAAGACAACCCTGCTGCAGAACTTTGCCAACGTGATCTCCGCCAATCACCCCGAGGCTGAGGTCATGGTGCTGCTCATCGACGAGAACCCCGAGGATGTGACGCTCTTCCGCGATCAGGTCAGCTGCAGCGTGCTGGCCTCCACCTTCGACCAGGCGCCGGAAAACCACCTCCGCCTGACGGACATGGTGCTCGAGCGTGCCCAGCGCCTGGTGGAGCAGGGCAAGGACGTGATCCTCATCGTGGACAGCCTCACCCGCCTGGCCAAGGTGTATACCACCGCCGCCGCCCAGCAGGGCCGCAGCATGCCCGGCATGGTGAACCCCACCAGCCTCTTCCGCGCCAAGAAGCTCTTCGGCGCTGCCCGTTGTCTGAAGGAGGGCGGCAGCCTGACGGTCATCGGCGCCATGAATATCGAGACCGGCTCCAAGGTGGACGACAGCGTTGTGGAGGAGTTCAAGGGTACCGCCAATATGGAGCTGGTTCTGGATGTGTCCCTGGCCAACGCCGGTGTGAACCCGCCCATCAATCTGCAGCTTTCCGGCACCAAGCGTGCCGAAGCACTGCTGAACGAGGCGCAGCTCGAGGGCCTGCAGCTGGTGCGCAGCGTACTGAACACCACCCGCAGCGGCGCAGCCATCCCCCAGATCCTCTCCCTCATGAACAAGACCGACTCCAACGACGCCTTCCTCGCCAAGTTCAAGGACTGGGTCGTCCTGATGGAAAAAAGCCGCTAACCAGGGCCGCTTGGCCCCGGACCCATTCGTGCCAGGTGTGCCATGCGCTTTTCCCAGGGATCACGGCGCATAACAGATGCGCCGCGACGCGGGAATCGCAGGGAGAAAGCATGGTTCCTCCGGCATGCATGCCCAATTACGCGATCCGCTTTCCGAATTCCGAATTTTTACCTAAAAAAGCCCTTGCATTCGCTCCGCATCTATGCTACAATAGTCCATGCGGTTAATGCCGATCATTGCATACGCGAAAGAGGTGAAACAGCAATGAAGGAAAAGATTCATCCCCAGTACGGCAAGTGCATCGTTCGCTGCGTATGCGGTGAGACGTTTGAAACCGGTTCTACCAAGAAGGAAATGAAGGTGGATATCTGCTCTAAGTGCCACCCCTTCTACACCGGCAAGCAGAAGCTGGTTGATACCGGCGGCCGTGTTGATCGCTTCAAGAAGCGTTTCGGCCTGGAGTAATGAAAGACTACAGCGTGTCATCAGGCACGCTGTTTTCTTATGCCAAAATGCTTGCCCCGGCAGGGATTCCTCCATCCCGCATCGAATATATGAATTTGGTTTGATATGCTCAAACCCATTCTATGTACGACCCGCGCTTCCCGCGCAGAAATGAGGTACCCTTATGGCAAAGAACGCTCCCGCCTGCCCCCGTGTTGACATTGGCGGCCAGGCTGTGATGGAAGGCGTCATGATGAAGGCCCCCGATGCCATCGCCATCGCCGTCCGCCGCCCGGACGACACCATCGTCGTTCAGCGCAAGGAATATGTCGCTCCCTCCAAGAAGCACAAGTGGATGGGCTGGCCCATCATCCGCGGCGTGGTGAATTTCTGCTCCATGCTGACCATGGGCATGAGCACGCTGGAGACCTCTACCCAGATGCTGGGCATGATGGACGAGGAGCCCACCAAGTTTGAGCTCTGGCTGGCCAAGAAGCTGGGTAAGGGCGTCGATAAGGTTGTCATGGGCGTGGCCGTGGTGCTGGCCGTGATCCTCTCCCTGGGCCTGTTCTTCGTGATCCCCGAGGCCGTCGCCAAGGGACTGAAGCTCCTGGGGCTGGGCCGCATCGCCGTCAATCTGCTCTCCGGCCTGGTGCGCATCGGCATCCTGATCGCCTATATGGTTTTCTGCTCCTTTGTGCCGGATGTTCGCCGCACCTTCCAGTATCACGGCGCCGAGCACAAGACGGTCTACTGCCACGAGGCCGATAAGCCCCTCACCCCCGAGAACGCCGCCCCCTTCACCACCCTGCACCCCCGCTGCGGCACCGCGTTCCTGCTGATCGTGTTCACGCTGAGCATCATCCTGTTCACCCTGGTGGGCTATAATGGCGACCAGTATATCCTGCGTCTTCTGTCCCGCCTGGCGTTGCTGCCCGTGGTGGCCGGCGTCAGCTACGAGGTGCTCAAGGGCCTGGCCCATGCCGATAACGTATTCACCAACATCCTGCGCTGGCCCGGCCTGCAGCTGCAGCGCCTGACCACCAAGCAGCCTGATGAAAAGATGCTGGAGATCGCCATCGTGGCCATGAACGTGGCGCTCCACGGCCTGCCCCAGAATGCCCCCACCACCGCTGAGGGCTACACCGTCCTCCACTCCTACAAGGAATCCGAAGAGGGCTATGTCTTCCCCACCGAGGAGACCGCCCAGTGAACCCGCAGATATTGATCCGCGAAACAGCCGCGCTGTTCCATGAGGCCGGTATCCCCGACCCCGCGTGGGACAGCGCGCTTCTGCTTGCGCATATCACCGGCAGGCCGGCCCTGAACCTGCGCCTGGACATGGATACGCCGCTGGACAACGCCACGCTCGCCCGTTTTTATGCCCTGCGGGATCAGCGGCTGCGGCGCGTTCCGCTGCAATATCTGCTCCATGAACAATCCTTTATGGGGCATACTTTCTATGTGGATGACCGGGTGCTGATCCCCCGCCCGGAAACAGAGCTGCTCACCGAGCTGGCCATCGCCGAATTGCAGCAACGCTCAACCGCGCTGGATCTGTGCTGCGGCAGCGGATGCATCGGCATCAGTATGGCGCTGGCTGTGCCGTCAGCCGAGGTGCACGCAGTTGACCTTTCCACCGGCGCGCTGGAGGTGACCCGCCGCAATGCCGGGGCGCTGGGTGCGAAGATCACCCTGCATCAGGGCGATCTCTTCGCCGCGGTGGAAGGTCTGCGATTCGATCTCATCATCAGCAACCCGCCCTACATCCCCACGGAGGATTGCCGCGTCCTGCAGGCCGAGGTCATGCAGGAGCCGGACATGGCCCTGGATGGCGGTGCGGACGGCTATGACTTCTACCGCCGCATAGCGCAGGCAGCCCCCGCGCATCTCACCGGAAGCGGCGTAGTGCTGCTGGAGGTGGGGTATGACCAGGCCGAAGGCGTGGCCGACCTGATGCGCTCGGCAGGCTTCCGCGAAATCAGCATCCACAATGACCTGCAGGGCATTCCCCGCATGGTGGTCGCCCACCTGTAACGGAGGCGCTATGTTCGACAAATTCCAATGGATCCAATCCCGCTGGGAGGAGCTCTCCGAAGCCATCGTTCAGCCAGAGATCATCGCGGATCAGGCAAAATATCAGCAGCTGCTGAAGGAGCGCGCCGCGCTGGAGCCCTCTGTGGCGGCATGGGAGCAGTATCGGGCCTGCCTGCGCCAGCTGGAGGAAGCAAAAGAAATGCTGGAGGATCCCGACCTGAGTGACGTCGCCCAGGCCGAGGTCAGCGAGCTCACCGCCCGTAAGGCAGACATGGAACAGGGGCTGCGCATCCTGCTTCTCCCCCGCGACCCGGATGACGACAAGAACGTGGTCATCGAGATCCGCAGCGGTACCGGTGGCGACGAAGCCTGCCTTTTCGCCGCTGATATGATGCGCATGTATATCCGCTATGCCGAACGTCATGGTTTCCGGGTGGAGCCCATCTCCGCCAGCACCACAGAGCTGGGCGGCGTGAAGGAGGCCGTGTTCTCCCTCACCGGACAGGGCGCTTTCTCCCACATGAAATACGAAAGCGGCGTGCATCAGGTCAAGCGCATCCCGGTGACCGAGTCCAACGGTCGCATCCAGACCTCCACCTGCACCGTGGCCGTCCTGCCCGAGGCTGAAGAGGTCGAGCTGACCATCCTGCCCAAGGACATCCGCATCGATGTATACCGTTCCAGCGGTCACGGCGGCCAGTGCGTCAATACCACCGACTCTGCCGTGCGCATCACCCACCTGCCCACAGGCATCGTGGCTACCTGCCAGGACGAGAAAAGCCAGATCAAGAACCGTGACAAGGCCATGAAGGTGCTGCGTTCCCGCCTTATGGAAAAGCTCCGCGCCGAGCAGGACGACGCCTATGCCGCCAATCGCCGCAGCCAGGTGGGCACCGGCGAGCGAGCAGAGAAGATCCGCACCTATCACTTCCTGCAGGGGCGCGTCACCGACCACCGGCTGGGCCTGACCCTCTACCGCACCGAGGAGATCCTGGACGGGGACCTGGACGAATTCATCGAAGCGCTGCGCATGGAAGAACAGGCGCAGAAGCTGCGCAACTTAGGCTGAAAGAAGGTACGACCATGAACACAAGGGTGCTGACCGCCTCGCCGGAGGCCCTCTTCACCGCAGCGGAATTGCTCTCCTCCGGGCAGCTGGTGGCCTTCCCTACCGAGACCGTGTATGGGCTGGGCGCCAACGCGCTGGATAAGGCCGCGGTGCTCTCCATATTCGCGGCAAAGGATCGTCCGGCGGACAATCCGCTGATCGTCCACATCTGGCATCGTGATCAGCTGCAAGATATTTGCGAGGTCTCCCCCCTGGCAGAGAAGCTGATGGACGCCTTCTGGCCCGGCCCGCTGACGCTGCTCATGCCCCGCAAGGCAACTATTCCCCCGGAGGTCACCGCCGGCCTGCCCACGGTGGCTGTGCGGATGCCCTCCCATCCCGTGGCCGCCGAGCTGCTCCGGGTGTGCGACCTACCCATCGCGGCCCCCAGCGCCAACCGCAGCGGCAAGCCCAGCCCCACCACCGCGCAGCACGTCTTCACCGATATGGAAGGGCGCATTCCGCTGATCATCGACGGCGGCAGCTGCGACGTGGGGCTTGAATCTACCGTGCTGGACATCAACCAGCCCGTGCCCTGCATCCTGCGCCCCGGCGGCGTGACCCAAACCATGCTGGAAAGCGTCATCGGCCCGGTGACCGTGGCCGGCAGCGTACTGCGCCCCCTGCAAAAGGGCGAAAAGGCGCTCTCCCCCGGCATGATGTACAAGCATTACTCCCCCGACGGCCAGGTCTCCCTTGTAGAGGGCGACGAAACCCTGGTGGTCGCTGCCCTGCAGGAGCTTCACCGTCAGGCCTGCGCCAATGGTCACCGCGCCTGCGTGATGTGTTTTACCGAGCACATGGCCGACCTGCGCGACTGTCAGCCCCATGATCTGGGCAGCAAGGACTGCCCGGAGGAGGTCGCGCGCCGCCTGTTCGAGACTCTGCGCCGCCTGGACGACGAGGGCATGGACGCCATTTTCAGCGAGGTCGTCCCGCCGGAGGGCGTGGGCTTGGCCGTGATGAACCGCCTGGGCCGGGCAGCCGCCTTCCGAAGCATCCAGGCCCTCGATGTGCTGAGAAAAATCCAATAAAAATCAAGAAAAACTGTGGAAATTACTTGACTTTTCCTGCAAAAGAGCGTATGATTATCGATGGCATCAATAACTCCGCTAGCCCCGGTAGCTATTGAACACAAGCGAAAACATGCGACCATCATGGATTCGCGCCCACCTTCAACCACCTTTTTGAGGAGGAAATACCTTTGAAGACGTTTATGCCGAAAGCTGCCGACATTACCCGCAAGTGGTATGTTGTCGATGCTGAGGGTCAGGTCTTTGGCCGTGTTGCCAGCCAGGTTGCCAACATCCTGCGCGGCAAGAACAAGCCGATCTACACCCCCAATGTGGATACCGGTGACTATGTCATCATCATCAACGCTGATAAGATCGTCATGACCGGCAAGAAGCTGGATCAGAAGATCTACTACCATCACTCTGGCTTTGTCGGCGGCCTGAAGGAAACCAAGTACCGCAAGCTGCTGGCCGAGAAGCCCGAGTTCGCCATCCGTAAGGCCGTTGTCGGCATGCTGCCCAAGGGACCCCTGGGCCGCCAGATGGCTAAGAAGCTCAAGGTGTACGCCGGCGCCGAGCACGAGCACGCCGCCCAGAACCCTGAGAAGTTCGACCTGATCTAACTTGCGGAAAGGAGTAAAAACAAATGGCTAAGGTAGAGTACAACGCTGTTGGCCGCCGCAAGAAGGCTGTTGCCCGCGTCCGTCTGGTTGCTGGCGATGGCAAGGTGATCATCAACAAGCGTGATATCGACAACTATTTCGGTCTTGAGACCCTGAAGATGACCGTTCGTCAGCCCCTGGCCCTGACCAACACCACCAACTTCGACGTGATGGTGAACGTCTGCGGTGGCGGCCTGTCCGGTCAGGCTGGCGCCATCCGTCACGGCATCAGCCGCGCCCTGTGCAAGGCCGATCCCGACCTGCGCGCTGCCCTGAAGAAGGCTGGCTTCCTGACCCGCGATCCTCGTATGAAGGAGCGCAAGAAGTACGGCCTGAAGGCTGCCCGTCGTGCGCCTCAGTTCTCCAAGCGCTAATCCAAACGAACTTACAACATTCCAGTGCTGCTTTGGTGGCACTGGAATGTTTTTGTTTGTTGGTATTTCGCGCGCTTTGTTCCGCCCTTCTCCCCTCCCCTCTATGTATACGCAGAAAACGAAAAAACAGGAGACAATCCCCGTCGGGACTGTCTCCTGTTTTTTTGTTATGGAATCCTGTTTTAATTCGCATGGGGCTGCAGCTTGATGGCCAGGCCCTGTGCATTCTTATCGCTCTTGTAGTTGCACAGACCAGCCAGCACATAACAGCCGTCCGAATAATCGACCGTAGCGGCGTTGAAGCGGTCAACGCCCTTCAGGCCGCTGGTGTACTGCCACAGCAGGCGGCCGTTCTGATCAATGCAGATCGCCCATGCGTCTTCATCATTGACGCTGGCGCCGATCACATCGCCATTGGAAGACGTCGTGGAACCAAGCAGCAGGCAGGTGCCGTCATCCAGAATCGTAGCGCCGCACAGCTCCTCATCCCCACTGCCACCGTAACGCCGCACCCAGTTGGAACGTCCCTGGGCATCAATATTCATGGCCCAGAAATCCTTGCCGCCCTTGGGTTCGCCAACGCCATCGCCCGAGGGGCTGTTGGTAAAGCCAGTCACCAGGTAGGTCCCGTCGGCCATCGGCCGGATATTATCAAAGATATCCTCGCCGCTGCCGCCATAGGAGCACTCATTAACGAGCTGCAGATCACTGTCCAGCACAACGATCCAGCCATCCGCATGGCCATTGCGGCGGTGGCAGCCCGTAATGATCAGCCCGCCATCAGGCGTGGCTACCGCGCTGTCCGGCACATCATCGGCACTACAGCCAAAGTTCGCCGAGGCCAGCACTTCCCCTTCAGGCGACAGCTTCACCACGTAGAAATCCTGCTTGCCCTTGCCTTTATTGGTCGCCTTGGAATCCGTAGTCATCCAGCCGGTGCCGGCAATATTTCCATCCGCCAGCTCGATCACCATGTCAAAGCCGTAGGGAACGTTGTCCACACCAAAGCTCTTGATCCAGTCGATGGAAAGGTCATCGTTCAGGTGGCCGATCAGCGCGTTGGTACGCTTGGCAGTCTTGCTGCGCTTGCCCGTTGTGGAAGAAGCGTCCCACGTGTTCGCGAAATCCTTATCGTTGGAGCGGGTGATGCCGGAGATGTAGTATCCCTGCTCTGCCGGCAGGATGCAGTGATAGGAATCCATGCCCGAGCCGCCGGCCGTGATGGCCTTTTCGATTTTGCCGGACGCGTCCATTGTGATCGCGAAGGCGTCGCGATCACCCTGGTTCTTTTTGAAGGGAGCGCTCTTGGAGGTCGTTCTGCCGGAAAGGAGCACGCCATCGCCATCCTTCTGCGGCACTGCCCACATGGTCTCGGTAAAGCCGCCGCCAAAAACGGAGCGCCATACGTACTGGGCAGTCGCATAACCCAGGCGGAATTCATCGGAGGTCTGAGGCATCCAGTTTTCCACCGCAGAGGAAGGAATGTACGCCAGCTTCTTTTCGCCCTCGGGCTGCACATACAGCCACTCTTCGCCCTCCAGGTCACGTTCAGCGTGCCGCACGATCAGCTTTTTCCCAGCCTTGATTTTCTCCGCCTCGGGCGAGATGTCGGAGGGCAGGCGATGGGCCACCGTATCCTTGCTCACGCTGACGGCCTCCTCCAGCCAGTACATCTCGGGCACATAGCCGGTGACCTTCACATTGGCCTTCGGCACCCAGCCGCGGCTGGCATGAGCATTCTCATCCGGGAAGAGGATATAATAGTACTGCGTGTCTGTATCATATGCCAGCACGGAAACAGAGGCATTCTTGGCGACCTTGCAGATCTTCGCGCCAGACTTGTGCGGATACGACCTGACGTCCACCTGAGCGGTCATCTGGGCCAGGGCGGGTACCTCCAGGCCGCGGGTCTTTTCCCCGGTGAAGGGATCGATGGCATAAATGTCCAGCGGGTTGTAGCTCTCATCAACGGTATCGCATACGCCATCAGAAAGGTTGATGGTGTGATACATTGCCGGATGCGTCTGCATGCTCTGGTTGAGAAGCTCGGTCTCCCGGGCGTTGACGCCACGCAGCTCCGTCAGGGAATAGCTGCCCTCACCGGTCCTTGTGCCGTGCAGGGTGATGCGGTAATCATCCCCATAGAGCACGACCATCTTTTCATCCATATTGTCGCCAAGGATGTAGAAGGAGCCGAAGGACGCCGTGTCCTTGTAATCCCACGCGACAGAGGAGAGGTATTCACCCTCGCCGTTCTGAATGTACAGCTCCATATCGCCGTCCACCCACAAGCGATAGCAAACGGCGTCTTCATCCTGCGTGCTTCCCGCCATGGCGATGGTCATAAAGGCCGAGGCCAGGGTGGAGGTAATATCGCCCACGTCTTCAAAGTCCACCTCAAAGTAGCGGGTCTCATAGCCGGCCGCCAGCGTCTGGCGGGTGGTTTTCTTGGAATACTCATCCATGCCGCCCACCAGACCAATGGTGTACACCAGGCCCCGCTTCTTTGCCTCGTAGCCCTGGTCCACCGCATACTGGACAGGATCATAGGGACCCTCGTTTGCCAGGCCATCGCTGAGGAGCAGTACCGTCTGCTGGCGGCCGGGCATAGCCTGACCGTTCAGCATGGAAACAGCCAGCTGCAGGCCGCCGCCGGTATTGGTCGTACCGCCCAGGCTGATGTTGCGCACCTGCGAGAACAGCCGATCCTGATCACCGATACCGGTGAAATCCGCCACCTTGCGCGCGTCGGAATCATACGTCACCACGGAGACGCGGCTTGCCGGGTTGATGGAAAACAGCGTCTTGCTGAAGGCTACCGCCGCGTCCTGTGCATAAGAAAGCAGCGTTTTATTGTTCACGGAATGGCTGCGATCCATGGATCCGGAAGCATCCAGCACCAGCACCACGTCCAGGGGCGTGAAGGAATAAACCACCTTCTCCTGCTCCGTGGGCTCCTGCGGCGCCCCGGTATTCACCACCTCGCCAATGGAATCAGCCGATTCATAGGCGACGTCTGTTGTAACATTGAGCACCGCATCGGGCTGATCCGTCGCATTCATCCAGCCTTCCGCCAGCGCCGCCACAGGCAGCATCAGGCAGAGCAAAAGAGCTGTGAGCCGCTTCAACATATGCATTTCTCCTTTTTCACAGATCCTATAATCATATTGTACCCCTCTAACAAAAAAAGTCAATGCTGAAACGGAACGTTTTTCTCTCTGCTTGAGCATTCTCCTCCGCCGTGCTATAATGTTGCCAACAAACAATCAACAGGGTGTGGTTCAATGAAATCGTTCCGTCGTTTGCTGAGCCTGCTGCTGGTCATATCCTTGCTCAGTTCCTGTTTACCCGCTCTCGCCCTGGAAACGCCCAGCGTTTCCATGCAGGTGACGCCCAGTCAGGAAACGCTGGGCGTGGGCGATCATCTCACCGTAACGCTGCAGGGTGTCCATACGGTTGATCATGCTTTGATGGTCGTCCTGCCCGACAGCACGCAGGCTTTTTACTATTCCTTCCCCGCCACCGTTCCTCTGATGGCCGCAGGTACGTACGTCCTCATTGGCTACGGCGTGAACACCACCGATACCACGGATCCGGAATTCCTCCGCTGTATGTCGGCTCCCGCCACGTTTACGGTGACCGGCACCTCCTCCCAGCTGGCCGAGTGCTCTATGGCCGTGGATGTGATGCACAAGAACGCGTGGCAATCCCTGAACGGAAGCCGGCTGGATGCGGGCGGGCTGCGGTTGCGTGTCCACACGACAGCCGACGCGCAGCTCACCGAAGAAGCCGAGCTTTCTCTGACGCTGTACGACGATCGCGGCCGCGGCTATACGCTGATCAGGGGCGCATTGACGGATCTGGCCCTTCGGCTGGATGAGAGCAGCTATCAGCTGGAAATCTCGGATCACAATCTGGCCGAGCAGCTTCTCCGCCAGGAATACACCGAGCAGGCCTTTACCCTGGAGGCAAGCCTGACGCAGTCGTCCGTCCCGCTGGCGCAAACCTCCAGCAGCTTCCGTCTCAACAGCTATACCAACGAGATGCGCTACATCAACCAGTTTTACGATGAGGATTTCACCCTTGGCGCGACCGAAGCAGGCAGGAAGCTCCTCACCTGGCTGGACATGAGCGAACGTGACGTGACCACCCGCACCAACAGCGGCTACCTGATGCTGGACCAGGAGTACCTGCACCAGCAATCGGTGGGTTATTCGCTGGGCTACGGCTATGTTTATTCCGCCAACGCGCTGCTGGATACCATCAGCAACCTTGGCCTGAACCTTGTAGAAGACGCGATCGAAAACGAGATATGCAAGGCAAAGTTCAAGGAAGCAGGCAAATCCGCCAAGGTGTATTATCAGATGCTGGTGGACATCTATGCCGATTACGCGAATAAGATCATCGAAAAATCCATGCTGCTGGATCAGGCGATCCTTGACCTGGACGAGATCCTCGGCAAACCCCTGACGCTCGTGGACGAAGAGGCCAATCTGGCGATGTCGGTTGTTCAGACGCCGGCTAAAGATATCGCCTGCTTCAAGCCGCAGACCTTCCAGGGCGAAATCGTCACCTACCGCCTGGTGGACATGCAGCTGCAGGCTGTTCCGGCAGCAAACCAGCAGGGTACAAGAACGGTGGTCTCCTTCATGGTCAGTGGCCCCGAGGGCAGCGGTATGGTCATGGAGATGTCGCCCTACCAGCTGCTTGCCCCCACCCGCGAGGGCATCGCCGTACGGGTCGACACGACTGCGCTGATCGATAAATACGACTTTGACCTGGAAACGGAATACATCGCTCCGGCCTCCTGGCTGACCTCCGCCGCGGACGCCGATCTGTGTCCTGTGGCCTATTCTGCCCAGTGGACTGCCTGCGACGTGGAAACGTTGAAGAGCAGCCGCAGCTTCGACAAGCTGGACGTTGACGTCAAATCCCGGCTCAAGGAGCTTGGCGAGTGCCTTGAGGACGCCCTTACCTACACCTCCCTGGGGCTCTCCTCTGTCACATACCTGACCTCCCTTTCCGAAACCAGCGCCCAGCAGAAGGCGCTGTTCAAGCTGCTGACCGAGATGACCGATGAATATCTCCTCCTGCTGGACAGCTGGGAACAGACCGCGCTTGCCTCCGACAGCAAGGGCAAGGAGGATGTGGTGGACGCGATCCGCGCGCTGAAGCAGGACGTCCGCTCCACCGAAAGCGAGCTTGCCGCCAGCATCGCCAAATTCCACAACACATTCATCCTGACCTCCGATGGCTTCAGCGGCCTTGTGGTGGATTCCCTCTCCCTGATCGCCGAAAAACTGGGGCTGGATAAGCTCGTCAAGCAAAAGCTGGCTGTTGGTGCGCAGTCCCTCGCCAATAAGCTGGGCGGCAAAATGCCCCAGCATCTCGCTGCTCTGAAGCTGCCCAAGGGCGGTATGTTCGTCATCAATGTGGGCAACATCGTCCTTTCCATGATGTCCGCCAAATATCTTTCCTTCCACGAAAACGTGAAGGCTGTCTACGCCCTGAAGGAAACCCTTACCGCCTCCGTCAAAAAGCAGCTGAATGCTTATGCGATCGATCCCACCCACGAAAAGGCTGTGACGCTCATTGCCGCGCTTGAAACGCTGAAAACCACCAAGCAGATCGGCGAAGGCCTGATCGAAGCCTATTACCTCGACGACCTGTACAGCGACCTGGACATGGACAGCATGCCGGATGTTCGCACCGTTATCTGGAACGAGATCCTGCTGCTGCGCGGGCTTGACCAGCTGAACATCTCCGCCAGCTGCTATCCCTTCACCGCCGTGTATGAGGATGTGGACGTGGAGATTCAGCCTCAGTTCCAGCATCTGTACAAGCCCGGACAGAAGACCTATCCCCATACTGTGTTTCACGGGTGGTATGCGCTTTCCTCAAAGAAGCCCGTTATCCACAATGGTGTCACGCTGCAGCCCCTGCCCGAGAAATTCCAGAATGTACACAGCTCCTATCAAACGATGCTTCACAAGCTGAATTTGAGGCGTAGCGGCATCTACGTCATCATACCTCCGGCCATTTCGCCGTTGCAGGAGAACGCATGGTGGTCGGGCCAGTCACTGCCGGTGGAGGACATCAATCGTGTCTACCGTGATCCCATGTATCAATACCGCGCAGACAACGGTCTCACCGTGATCCTTTCCAACACGGAATACCATGCCGCCACCAACGCGAGCGATGAGATCAACCGCATTCTGACCACCTATTCAGATGACACCTCACAGATCAAATGGTACGATTTTACCCAGCGGTCTGAACAGCAACACCAGCAGCGCATCCTGTGGACGAAGATCACCCACCGGTATATTGAATCGTTGAAGATGTACGACTCCTCCACCTCCTACTGACAGGCGAGACAGGTGCATTGTACATTCAATGTTTCCCTGTATCCAAACGGAAGGAATTCACCCTGCGGCCGTTGAAATCAACTTCTTGTGATTTATTGCGAGGAGTTGATCCCCTATGATTATCGGCTGCACCAGAGAACTGAAGAACAATGAATTCCGCGTGGGCGTTACGCCCGATAACGCCGCTGCGCTGATCGCCTGCGGCCATACCGTGCTGATCGAGACCATGGCAGGCGAAGGCGCCGGATTCCCCGATGCTGAGTACACCGCCGCCGGCTGCACTGTGCTGCCCACGGCCAAGGAAGTCTTTGACAGGGCGGAAATGGTCATCAAGGTCAAGGAACCCGAACCTGAGGAATACGACCTGCTCCACGAGGGACAGATCCTCTTCACCTATCTGCACCTGGCCCCCAACAAGCCCCTGGCCGACGCTCTGCTGAAAAAGGGCGTCAAGGCCGTGGCCTACGAGACCATCACCGATAAGGAGGGCAACCTGCCCTGCCTGCGCCCCATGAGCCAGATCGCCGGCCGCCTGTCCATTCAGGAAGGCGCCAAATACCTGGAGCGCTGCTTCGGCGGCCGCGGTGTGCTGCTGGGCGGTGTGCCCGGCGTTGAGCGCGGCAAGATCGCCATCATCGGCGGTGGCGTGGCCGGCACCTATGCCGCCAAGGCCGCCGTGGGCATCGATGCGCAGGTCACCCTGCTGGACATCAACCTGAACCGCCTCAGCCACCTGGAGGACGTTTTCGGTGCCTCTGTCACCACACTGTACTCCTCCGAAGCCAATATCCGCAAGTGCCTTTCCGAGGCAGATCTGGTCATCGGCTCGGTGCTGATCCCCGGCGCCGCCGCTCCCAAGCTGGTGCGCCGTGAGCACCTGAAGCTGATGAAGCCCGGCGCGGTGATCGTAGATATCGCCATCGACCAGGGCGGCTGCTGCGAATCCTCCCACGTGACGCTGCATGATGACCCCGTTTACATCGATGAAGGCATCGTGCACTACTGCGTGGGCAATATGCCCGGCGCCGTGCCGCGCACCTCCACCATTGCCCTGGGCAATACCACCATCGGCTACGCCAAGACCATTGCCAACCTGGGTCTGGAGGAAGCCGTCCGCCGCGACGTTGGCCTGGCCAATGGCCTGAACATCTACTGCGGCAAATGCACCAACAAGAATGTGGCCGCCAGCCTTGGCCTGGACTACACCCCCGTGCAGTCCGCCATTTGACCGGCATAGCAAAAGCCCGGTTCCAATAACGGAACCGGGCTTTTTGTGTGTGCGTCAGCGCTCCTCGCGGAAATACGCCAGGCCCAGGGAAGCCGGGGGCTGGTTCTCCCGCTTGTTGCGGATGCTGGTGATGATCAGCACCAGCACCGTCACCACATAGGGCAGCATCTTCAGCAGAGGCTTGGCCGCCATGGTCACGGTGATCCATTCGATGTTGGCAATGTAACTGGAACAGCTGAACAGGAAGCCGAACACCGTGGAGCCGATGATGGTCATGTGAGGACGCCACAGGGCGAAGATCACCAGCGCGATGGACAGCCAGCCAAAGGCCTCCAGGCTGAGGTAGGCTTCCTGCGAAGCCATGTAGTCAATAATGCAGTAGAAGCCGCCCAGGCCGGAAATGCCGCTGCCGATGCAGGTGGCAAGATACTTGTAGCGGGTAACGTTGATGCCCACCGCGTCTGCCGTGCCGGGGTTCTCACCCACCGAGCGCAGGCGCAGGCCCACCTTGGTGCGGTACAGCACCCAGGAAGCCACAATGGCGATCGCCACACCCACAAAGAACAGCACGCCCAGATACTGTAGCGCGTCGGTACGCTCAGCGAAGGGCCAGCGGAAGATCTTCTTGGGGCCCACCAGATACACGGTGGGATCCAGCTTGCTCATGATGACCTTCATCAGGCCCACGCCAAAGGTGGTCATGGCCAGACCGGTCACGTTCTGGTTGGCGCGCAGGGTCACGGTGAGGAAGGAGTAGATCAGTCCCATCAGCATGGACATCATCAACGCGCCCATCACGCCCAGGATCACCACCAGGACGGGGGGCAGATTCCAACCGCCAATGATATTCAGCACCAGGCAGCCGCCGGCGCCGCCCATGCACATGATGCCGGGAATGCCCAGGTTCAGGTGGCCGGCCTTCTCGGTGAGGATCTCACCCGTGGAGCCATACATGAACACCGCGCCGAAGGCCAGCGATTCGATCAGAAAATTCAGCCAGACGTTCATTTGGCCACCTCCTTCACCTTAGCGGAGTGACGGAACACGATCTGATAATTGATGAAGAACTCACAGCCGATGATAAAAAACAGGATGATGCCGACGATCACGTCCGGCAGTGCGCCGCTGACGTTGAAATCCTGCGAGATCTGCGCCGCGCCGGAATTGAGGAAGGAGATCAGACCGGCAGTGACGATCATGATCAGCGGATTGAAGTTAGCCAGCCAGGAAACGATGATGGCCGTAAAGCCCTGACCGCCCACAGATTCGGTAGTAACGCTCTGGTCAAGGCCGGCGCCGATCAGGTAACCAGTCAGGCCGCAAAGCAGACCGCTGACCACCATAGTGCGGATGATGACCTTTTTCACATTGATGCCGCTGTACTGGGCGGTACGCACGCTCTCGCCCACAACAGTGATCTCATAACCCTGCTTGCTGTACTTCAGATAGATGAACAGGCCCACCGTCAGCAGCAGCACGATCAGGATGATCAGCAGGTACTGGTCGCCAAAGGGCAGCGGGGGCAGCTTGCCGTACTTCAGTTTGCCCAGGGTGGAGGAGCCGCTGGGAACCCAGATCACCAGGAAGTAGCTGACCACATAGGTCGCCACATAGTTCATCATCAGGGTGAAAAGGGTCTCGTTGGTGTTCCACTTGGCCTTGAACAGCGCGGGGATCACCGCCCACACAGCGCCATAGAGCAGCGCGGCAATGAGCATGAGAATAAGCAGCAGCCACTCAGGCAGCCTGCCACCCCAGTAAAACGCCACCGTGATAGAGCCCAGCACGCCCATAAGCGTCTGGCCCTCTGCGCCGATGTTCCAGAAGCGCATCCGAAAGGCAGGCGTTACTGCCAGGGAGATGCACTGCAGGATCGCCATATTCTTCAGAAATTTCCACAATTTTCGCTCGGTGGTGAAGGAACCCTTGATGAAGCTGTAGTAGAAATCACCGATCTTGCCCGGGTTTTCGCGCAGCTTATCAATCAGCAGAAACGCCACAAGGCCGCACACCAGAAGGCCCAGCAGGATGGCCACCGCACGGATCAGCATTGCCTTGCCAAAGCTTATGTTTGACCGTTTGGCCAGGTGGAACAGCGGCTCATGGACCGCGGTTTTCTTCTGTTCACTCATTGGGCAACCTCCTTCGCAGGGGCGTCGGTTCGGGTCATCAGAAGGCCGATCTCTTCCTTGGTCGCTGTGCGGGCGTCCAGCATGCCGGTCACAGTACCGGAATTGATCACCATGATGCGGTCACACAGGGCCAGCAGCACGTCAAGATCCTCGCCCACGAAGATGACCGCCACGCCGTTCTTCTTCTGCTTGTTGAGCAGGTTGTAAATCGTGTAGGAGGAATTGATGTCCAGGCCGCGGACGGGGTAAGCCGCCATCAGCACCTTGGGCGCGAAGGCGATCTCGCGGCCCACGAGCACCTTCTGCACGTTGCCGCCGGAGAGACGACGCACCGGGGTATTCACACCTGGGGTGGAGACCTCCAGCTCCTTGATGATTTCCTCAGCCAGCTCTCTCGGCTTTTTGCGGTCAACAAAGCCCGCGTGGCCCTTGCGATAGCTGCGGAGCATCATGTTATCGGTAATGCCCATGCTGCCCACCAGGCCCATGCCCAGTCGATCCTCGGGCACGAAGGAGAGGCGCACGCCCAGCGAGCGGATCTCCAGAGGGGTTTTGCCGCGCAGGTTCATCACCTCATCCTCGCGGAAGAGGACATTCTCGGCGGCGACCTCCGCCTTGATCTGGGTGTTGTTCATACCCTTGAAGCGCATCGGCGCGCCCGCCTTATCATGGAAGGCGTCCTGCGCTGCCATGTCCTTCACCTTTCCGAGAGATTTGTGGAAGAAGGTGACGGGCTTATCCTTCTTGGGATTATTGAAAATGATCTGACCGCTGGCGATGGGATGCAGGCCGGCAATGGCCTCCAGCAGCTCACGCTGTCCGCTGCCGGCGATGCCCGCAATGCCCAGGATCTCGCCGCTGTTGGCAGTGAAGGTGATGTCCTTGAGCACCTGGATGCCTTCGCTGTCGATGCAGTTGAGCTCCTTCACCTCCAGGCGGGGCTGTACGTTTTCAGGCTCGCTGCGGTCGATGTCCAGGCTGACCTTCTTGCCCACCATCATTTCAGTAAGGCTGCTCTCGGTCGCGTCGCAGGTGTTGACGGTGGCGATGTGCTCGCCCTTACGCAGGATGGCCACCCTGTCGGAAACAGAGAGCACCTCATGCAGCTTATGGGTGATGATGATGATGGACTTACCGTCCTCCTTCATGCGGCGGAGCACATGAAACAGGCGCTCGATCTCCTGGGGAGTGAGCACGGCAGTGGGTTCATCCAGGATGAGGATGTCCGCGCCGCGATAGAGCACCTTGATAATTTCCACCGTCTGCTTTTCGGAGACGGACATATCGTAAATCTTCTTCTGCGGATCAATATGGAAACCGTATTTCTCAGCAATCTGAGAAACGCGGGAATTGACGGTTTTCAGGTTGTGCCGGCCCTTTTCATTCACGCCCAGCACAATGTTTTCGGCTGCGGTAAACAGGTCCACCAGCTTAAAGTGCTGATGGATCATGCCGATCTTCAGGTCAAAGGCGTCCTTGGGAGAGCGGATGACCACTTCGTTGCCATCCTTGTAGATCTTGCCCTCATCCGGAAAGTAAATGCCGGAGATCATGTTCATCAGGGTAGTCTTGCCGCAGCCATTCTCGCCCAGGATGGAGAGGATCTCGCCTTCGTACACATCCAGGTCCACGTTGTGATTGGCCACGACGCTGCCAAAGCGCTTGGTAATGCCGCGCATGCTGAGAGCGATCTTCTTTTCCACGGTATACCCTCCGTCATCGAAATAAATGCAGAAACTGCTTGGACTGCCACCCAAGAGAGCAGCAGTCCAAGCGTTTAGTCATCCAGTTGAGTTCAATTAGAACTTGGAGTTCAGCAGTTCGATACCGTCGATGGTCACATCGAAGTAGGGAGCGGAACGATACTCGGACTCGTGGAAGTAGCCGTCGGCCACAGCCTCGGTGTCCTTCTCGAAGTTGACGTCGGTATCCACGTCGGCCATGTAGGTATCCAGCTTGGCGCCACCCACGGTGATGAAGTTGTCAGCAGCGGTGTCGAACACCTTGATGGTGCCAGCCTGCAGGGCAGCCTTCACTTCGTCCAGCTTGGCAGCGGTGCCGGCAGCGGCGGCCTTCTCGTTGACCTCGGTCAGCACAACAGAGCCGGTGGCGATGGTGCCAGTCCAGTCAGTAGCGATCTTCTCGCCAGCGGCGACCTGGTTCACGATGTACTGGAAGTAGGGAGACCAGTCGATACGGGAAGCCACGATGAAGGTGTTGGGGCAGGACTCCACGGTGGAGCCGTTGTAGGAAACGTTGGGCACATTGGCGTCCTCGCAGGCGGAGGGGGCGCCCATGGAGTCAGCGTGCTGGGAGATCAGGTCGCAGTTGGCGGCGATCAGAGCGGTAGCAGCATTCTTCTCCTCGTTGTAGTCATACCAGGAGCCGGTGAACTGCACCTTCATCTCCACATCGGGGCAAACGGACTTGGCGCCCAGATAGAAGGAGGTGTAGCCGGAGATAACCTCGGCATAGGTGAAGGCGCCGACGTAGCCCATCAGGGGCTTCTCGCCCTTCAGCAGGCCGGCTTCCTTCAGCTCGTTCAGCTTCATGCCGGCGGCAACGCCAGCCAGATAGCGGCCTTCGTAGATGGCGGCGAAAGCGTTGTGGAAGTTCTCAACGTTTTCGGTGTGGGCCATGGTGCCGGTGGCGTGGCAGAACTGCACGTCGGGGCACTTCTTGGCAGCGTCCAGCAGATAGGTCTCATGGCCGAAGCTGTTGGCGAAGATGATGTTGCAGCCTTCGTCAACCAGGTCCAGGGCGGCGTCGGTGCACTCCTGGGACTCAGGAATGTTGCGCTTCATGATGACCTGGTCCTCAGACAGACCCAGAGCGGCCGCAGCGTCGTTCACGCCGTTGATGAAGTTGAGGTCGTAGGTGGAGTTCTCGTCGTGCAGCAGGATCACGCCCAGCTTCACTTTGCTGCCCTTGTCAGCAGGAGTGGCTTCCTTAGAGCCGCCCAGGGTCACGGCAAGAATCACGCCCACGATCACCAGCAGGGCGATAATCGCAACGGCCAAGTACTTCTTCTTCACGGTGATTGTCCTCCTCGTTTCGTTTGTGGTCTGATTATGTAGTGATTGTTACCATTGCATTTCTCAAATCATGTTCACTGGCCTAAACCTGAACAATAATATTAGAAATACGTTGATATTTTACCTAAATCCGCCGCCGAAATCAAGCATTTTTCAGATTATTTCATAAATGTAAGGTTTTCTTTATTTCACCTACACAAAACGCGCCGCGCTCTGAAAAGCAGGGCGCGGCGCATGGGTATATAATATGAAGTTTTACAGGCGGACCTGCGTGGAGGAGGAGGCGTCCTTCTCCTTCTCGGCGGCTTCATCCAGCTCCTTCTCCCAGGTGAGGTGACGATACTCCTCGGCGCGGGGATCGGTATTGAACCAGTTGATGAAGTCCTCGAACATGGCCACGGTCCACTGGGTATCGATCTGCGCGGTGGTATAGGTCTTGCTCTGCAGACGGTCGAAGCCGAAGATATCGCGCACGTGAGACTTCTCGGCGTTCTCCACCACCATCTCAGCCAGATGGGCAGGAATGAAGATCACGCCGCTCATAGTTCCCAGCACCACGTCGCCGGGCATGCAGATGGCCTGGCCGATGCGGCAGGGCATGTTGTAGCCGGTCATGGAGCAGTTGCCGATGCCGGTGGGATCCACGCCGCGGTAGTAGATCTGCAGGCCGTCGATCTTCACGATCTGCTGCAGGTCACGTACGCCGCCCCAGATCACGGCTCCGCCGCGCTTGGTACGGGTCTTGATGGCGGTGGACAGGTTGCCGCCCACGTAGGTGCCCTCAAAGATCTTGTCATAGAGGTCGACCACCACCACGTCGTCCTCGACGAGGTTGTCGATGACCCACTGGTTGAAGAAGCCCTTGTGGCCTTCTTCGTTGATGCCGATGTCCTTAAGGGCCTTATCCAGGTCAGGACGGAAAGGCACCATCACGGCGGTCACGGCACGGCCCACCAGCACATCATTGCCGTGGCTCATGCGGAAGTCGCACTCCCAGTTGTTGCGGAAACCCAGGTTCCACAGGGGGCCCCAGGCCTCCTCGAAGGTGATCTTGCGCATGCGGCGCAGCACGTCCTCGCTGACCTTCGGACGGCCGTCAGGCAGACGCTCACCCTTCCATTCGGGCGTCAGGCGGATGATGGTTTCCGGATCATTGAAAAACATAGGAATATCCTCCTTTTTCGGCCAGCATCGGCTGCTCCGCTGCTGGTTTCGCTCGGCCAATACAAGCATTGGCTGTCACTCGTCCGGCTTTCAGCCAGACCTCCTCAGTATATCAGATCAGCACGGCGCCGCGGTCCAGACGGATGCCGTCGCCGTTGATGTTCCCCGCCTCGTCCGAGCACAGGAACCAGACCAGGTCAGCCACGTCCTTGGGCTCCACCTGCAGGAAGCGGAGGGGCATGCGGGGATTGGTGCATTCCACGGGGGTCAGGAAGTGCATTTCGGGGTTGCCCGTCTTGAACTCGATCTTGCAGCCGCCCAGGTCAATGGCATTCACAGTAATACCATCCTTGAGGAGCTCCAGCGCCAGTTCGCGGGTGAACATACGGATGGCACCCTTGGTCATGGCGTAGCCGGCGTCGAAGTTGGTGGGGCGCTTGCCGTGGATGCTGCTGATGTTCACCACACGGCCCTGGGGACTTTTGCGCAGGTGAGGCAGGCAGGTCTGCACCGCACGGACATAGCCGCCGATGTTGATCTCCCACAGCCACTGCAGGGTATCCACATCATATTGATCCACAAACTTCATGGGCTGCATGGCGGCGTTGTTCACAAGGATGTCCAGTCTGCCCCATTTTTCGATGATGGCGTCCACCATCGCCTGCATCTGCTCCGGCTTGGAAACGTCGGCCTGATAGATGAAGGCCTCGCCGCCGGCAGCTTCGATCTCCTGAAGGGTCTTCTCGGCCATGGTACGGTTGGCGTTGCAATTGATGCAGCAGCGGATTCCCTCGCTGCAGAAACGCTTCACAATGCCGGCGCCCACGCCTTTACCGCTGCCGGTCACAAGGGCGACCCGACGCTCAGTCGTCGTCATGGACATAGCGCCTCCCTTCCGTCCTTTTGCGGTGGTTGTAGAACATGGTCAGACCGCCGTCTGCCCGCAGGTCAGAGCCGGTCAGGGGCGCGGCCGCATCCGTCAGCAGGAAGGCGAGCAGGCCGTTAAGATGATCCTGGGCCGGCATCTTCCTGGTGGGATAGCGCTGATCCACACCGCAGTAAATGGGCGAAACATTGCTGATGCAATTCTCTTCGCCTTCTTCAATGCCCTTCTGCACGAAGAAGCAGTTCACGCCCTGCTCGCCGTAGTCCTGGTTGATCTCGCGGCAGAGCATCTGCACCGCGCCGCAGCCCATGGAAAAGAGCATGCCCTCGCCCACGGGTTTTTCGGCATGGATGCTGTTTAAGTAGATGATAGCGCCCTGGCGCTTCTCACGCATGATATTGCAGAATACCTTCGTCACGCAGAAGGCCGCCATGGGGCCCTCGTCTCGGGCACGCTTCCAATCGTCGCCGGAAAACTGCTCGATACCGCCCAGGATCTTCTCCGGAGCGGGGTGGATCACGCCATGCAGAGTCTCTGCCAGGGGCTGGGCGAAGGCGGCAAGCGCCGCCTCGTCCCAAAGGCAGATGGTTTCAGGCACAATCTGCACATCGTATCCCTGCCGGGCCAGGTATTCCGCCGCGCACTTGGCAGAAACCGACCGTGCGTCGGTAATGACAACTGTCTTCTTTTCTGACATATAAATCAGCTCCACAGTCTGTCGTGGGAGTACACGTCATCCCAGCGGCTGGTTTCTTCCCACAGGGTGGGATGCTCGGGATCCAGGTGCTCCTTGATCACTTCGTCATTGTAGTCGTCGATACCCAGGCCGGGCTTGTCAGGCACGGCGATGTAGCCGTTCTGCACGATCTTCTTGGGGGTGCCAATGGTGATGTCGTCCCACCAGGGAATATCCACAGAGTGGTTCTCCAGAACGTAGAAGTTCTCGGTCGCCGCCACGGAGTGCACACAGGCGTAGGCGGACACAGGGCTCTCGGCCATATGCACGGCCATGGCCACGCCGTAGCGCTGGGCCAGATCGCCGATGCGCTTGTTCTCCAGGATGCCGCCGGAGGTCAGGATATCGGGGTGGATGACAGACACGGCGCGGTTCTGCACCAGGGGCTCGAAGTTTTCGGCCAGGTAGATGTCCTCACCGGTGCAGATCGGCACGGTGGTGGCGTCGCTCAGGCGCTTGTACTGCTGGGTGTACTGCCAGGGGATCATGTCCTCGGCCCAGGCGATGTTGTACTTCTCGATGCGGCGGCACAGCTTGATGCAGTCCTCCACGCCGATGTGGCCGAAGTGGTCGATGGCCAGGGGGATCTCGTAGCCAATGACCTCGCGCACGTCGTGCACGTACTGCTCCAGCATATCGAAGCCCTTTTCGGTCACGTGGATGCCGGTGAAGGGATGAGGCACGTTGTACAGGTCATAATTGCGGTTACGGGCCCAGCGCTTCTCCTCGATGGTCTTGGCTTCCTTCACCTTGCCCCAGGAAGCGTTCATTTCTTCCACCAGGCCAAGGGGAGCGCAGATGGTGCCGGGTTCGCCAAAGAGCTCGCCCAGACCCAGATCCATCTTAAGGAAGGTAAAGCCCATATCCATGCGCTTCTTCAGGGCCTTGCCCATATCGGTGCCGGTATGCTTGCCTTCCACATCGGTATCGCAGTAGACGCGGACCTTATCGCGGTACTTGCCGCCCAGCATCTGGTAGATCGGCACGCCGTAAGCCTTGCCGGCCAGATCCCACAGGGCCAGCTCCACGCCGCACACGCCGCCGCCCTGACGGGCATGGCCGCCAAACTGCTTCACGCGGCGGAACAGGCGCTCCACATCGCAGGGGTTTTCGCCCAGCAGACGGCTCTTGAGCATCTCGGCATAGACGCGGTTGGCGCCGTCACGCACCTCGCCCAGGCCCACGATGCCCTGGTTGGTATAGATCTTCATGAGCGTGCAGGGCATGGGAGCGTCCACGATATCCGTGAAGCGGATGTCCGTGATGCGCAGTTCGCTGGGGGCAGAAAGCCGGTTGAAGTTTCCAGTCAAAATCTCGTCCATAACTGTACTTCCTTTCCTTGATGAAAGATTTAAAATTGTGGTTTTCCAGAAAAACGAACCGGGTTGATTGGCTTTATTATAGTGTCATTTATGCTAAAGTTCAAGAGGAAAAATAAATTTTCGCACAACGAATACGTTTTCGTAAAACGCCCGGAAAATAAGGACATTCGGGCGAAAACAAGGGGCAAAAAACATAAGATGCACAAGAAGTGTCCAAGTTTTTTGAAAAAAACACTTGCAATTTGCACAGAATGGCGTTATCATATGGGTGACGAGGAAAGCAAGACAATAGCTTTCCTTCCTGATAAATCCGGTGCAGACCGCAAAATATACGTTCTTCATCCGTTTTTTGTTTACGGAGCATTTTTTGTTATCGGATGTTAATGTTATGACGTTATCATCATCACTCGGAGAAAGGCGGCGATTCCATCCATGGCACAGCAAAAAGCAATCAACCCCGCTAAGCCGAAGGCCCTACAGGGTATGGCCGGCAGCACAAAGAGGCAGCTCGCCTACCTCTTGATGGTTCTCCCCGGCGTGATTTTCCTTCTGGCTTTTGCCTATCTGCCCATGCCTGGCGCAGTGCTTTCCTTCAAGTTCTACCAGATGACCATTCCTCCGGAAGGCCACTGGCTGCAGGACACCTTCCTTTATAGTGTGTTCTTCGGTTCCGAATGGGTGGGCCTGGACAACTTCACTTATCTGCTGAAGGACGCCCCGATGCTCATCCGCAACACCGTTGGCTACAACCTGCTGTTCATGGTGGTTGGCCTGGTGCTGCAGGTCGGTCTGGCCGTTGTCATCAACGAGATGCGCAACCGCAAGACCGCCAAGGTGTACCACACCATCATGTTCATGCCCTACTTCATCAGCTGGATCGTCGTCATGTACGCCCTGTACGCGCTGATCAGCGCTGACGGCTTCATCAACCAGATCATCACCAACATGGGCGGCAAGGCCATCAAGTTCTACTCCAAGAAGCAGTACTGGCCCTTCATCTTCACCATCGCTCAGATCTGGAAGTACACCGGCCAGGGCGCCATCATCTACCTGGCAACCCTCACCGGCTTCGACGAGCAGCTGTACGAGGCTGGCGCTATCGACGGCGCCACCAAGTGGCAGCAGTTCCGCTACATCACCCTGCCCCAGCTCATGCCCGTTATCGTCATGCTGCAGATCCTGGCCGTCGGCCGTATCTTCAATGGCGACTTCGACATGTTCTACTCTCTGCCCAATGGCTCCGGTGTGTTGCGTCAGGTAACCCAGACCATCGACGTGTATGTTTTTAACACCCTGAAAACCGGTCAGCTCCGCAACTCCTTCGGTTATGCTGGTGCCGCCGCATTCTTCCAGGCCGCAGTCGGCTTCGTGCTGATCCTGGTCACCAATGCGATCGTCAAGAAGCATCAGCCCGACATGGCGCTGTTCTAATAAGAGAGGAGGATGCGAAATGACCGCCATTGCCAACGATAAGGTCAAAAAGATCAAAGAGCCCAAGGGAAATCAGTCCCGCAACCTGATCTCCCCCGGAACGAACGTCGTTTTCAACATTGTCCTCGCCATTGGTTGCGTACTGACGATCATCCCCCTGTGGATCATCATCGTGGCTTCCCTTTCCAGCGAGGTCGCCCTGACCACCTATGGTTATCAGCTGTGGCCCGTGGAATTCTCTGTGAACGCTTACTCCTACCTTTTCCGCGATGGCTCCATCATGATCACGGCCTACAAGAACACCATCATCGCTACTGTGGCCGGCACCGTTCTTTCCACCATCACGGTTGGTCTGTACGCTTACGCCCTGAGCCGTCGTGACTTCAAGTTCAGAAAGTTCTTCACTTTCTTCTCCTTCTTCACGATGCTGTTCTCCGGCGGCATGGTGAGCTACTACAACATCTGCCGTAGCTTCCTGGGCCTGAAGGATACTGTGTGGGCGCTGTTCCTGCCCCTCTCCTTCTCCTCTTACTGGGTCATCATCATGCGTACCTTCTACCAGTCCAACGTGCCTGAAGAGGTCATCGAGTCCGCCCGTATCGACGGCTCCGGCGAATGGCGCACCTTCCTCCAGATCGTCGCCCCGCTGGCCATTCCCGGTTACGCTACAGTCGCCCTGTTCTCCGCCGTCGGCCTGTGGAACGACTTCCGTCAGTGCCTGCTGCTGAACGACTCTTCCAACTACTATAACCTGCAGTACACCATCTACCAGACGATGAACAACCTGCGCTTCCTGAAGGAGAACGCCTCCAAGATGGGCGGCGCGAACGTCAGCAACCTCCCCGCCGAGACCTTCCGTATGGCCATGGCTGTGGTTACTGTCGGCCCCATCATTCTGGCCTATCCCTTCTTCCAGAAGTACTTCATCAAGGGCCTCACCGTGGGCGCTGTGAAGGGCTAATCACCACAGTATCTTATAGGGTTTATGCCCTATAAAATAAAAAAAGGAGGAATCCCCTATGCGTAAACTGGTATCCCTGCTGCTGGCGCTGCTGATGATCGGCGCTATGGTGCCCGCTATGGCTGAAGATGTTTACACCATCGACTGCTATTGGGTCGGCAACGGCGACAACGCTTCCGTCCGTGAAGGCGTTGAGGCTGCCATCAACGAGTACATCGAGCCCCTGATCGGTGCTAAGATCGTCTTCCACATCGTTGGTTGGGACGATTGGACCGATAAGGCCGTGAACGCTCTGCAGTCCGGCGAGAAGATGGACATGATCTTCACCGCTGACTGGCGTGAGTACGGCATCGAAGTGTCCGGCGGCCTGCTGCTGGCCCTGGATGACCTGGTCGCTCAGTACGGCGAGGGCATCACTTCCACCCTGCCCCAGACCTTCCTGGATGGCGTCCGCGTGAACGGCAAGCTGTACGGCATTCCCACCAACAAGGAACTGTGCGTGCCCGAAGGCTTCATCGTGAACGTGACTGCCGCTAAGGCAATCGGCTGGGACGTGGTCGCTGACGATCCCACCATCAAGACCACCGCTGATCTGGAGCCCTGGCTGGAGAAGTACAAGGCTCTGTATCCCGAGAAGTATCCCTATGTCATGGACGGCGCTGCCGGCCGCTGGGTTGACGAACCCTGGTGCCCCGACTGGGCTGGCATGGAGAACAACGTGATCGCTATGAAGATGGCCGCTAACGAAGACGGCACCTTCGACGAGACCGTGTACAACATCTTCGCCACCGAAGAGCAGAAGGCTCACATCGAGCTGATGTACAAGTGGGGCGAGGCTGGCTACATCAACCCCGAAAACGCCCTGTCCACCTTCGACTACAACGGCACCTTCGGCCGCGGCGACTTCCTGGTCTTCTGCGCTCCCCTGAAGGGCAACAACATCAAGGCTGCTGAAATGTATGCTGCCAATGCCACCGCTGAGTTCGAACTGACCGAGATCACCATGCAGGATAAGTACGTTGTGACCGTCCACTCCGGCGGCTCCATGTTCGGCATCCCGGTGACCTCCAAGAACCCCGAGAAGGCTATGCAGTACATCAACCTGATGCACTCCGACGCCACCCTGGTTAACCTGATGCTGTTCGGTAAGGAAGGCGTCAACTACACCAAGGTTAACGACACTCAGGTCGAGCTGATCAGCGACGCCAACTGGTACGGCGTGCACGGCGGCGCCTGGACCGTGGGTAACACCAAGCTCCAGTACGTGCTGACCTCCGAAGATCCCGCTAAGAACGAGCTGCTGCAGTCCTATGCCAACGACGCTGTGGCCACCGCTTCTCTGGGCTTCCGCTTCACCAAGGACGCTGTTGCTAACGAGATCGCTGCTGTGACCAACATCGTGAAGGAATATGCTCCTGCTCTGATGAGCGGCACCGTGGATCCTGCTGATCCCGATCTGGGCCTCGACGCCTTCAACGCTGCTCTGGAAGATGCTGGCATCCAGACCATCATCGACGAAGTCAACGCTCAGTACACCGCTTGGAAGGCCGCTGAGTAATTTATTACGAAGCGTTCCAATAGGAACTGAAATCCCGGGAGGACCGACGCAAGTCGGTCCTCTCTTTTTTGCGTCCCCCGCCCCACAACGATGGACAAAAAGGCTTTTCCGTGGTATGATGCTCTCAGGAAGCATCCCATCGGAAGGAGCGTTTATATGGAACAGTACAAAGCGGAAATTCTGATCGACCAGCGCCACAAGCTGGGCGAAGGTCCCGTGTGGGACAAGGAAAACAACACCCTGTACTATGTTGACATCATGAATAATGCCCTGCACTCCCTGAGCCTGTCCTCCGGCCAACGCACTACCCTGGGACTGACGCAGAACATCGGTTGTTTTGCCCTGAGGGAAGCTGGCGGCTTCATCATGGGATTGTCCGCTGGCATTTACCTGCGTAATACGGAGGGCACCCAGGTAACCAAGCTCCCCTCCCCCGATTTTGATCCCCTCACCCGTGCCAACGATGGCAAGTGCGACCCCGATGGCCGCTTCTGGTGCGGTACCTCCGATCAGGTGGACGGCGTTTTGAAGGGCGAATTGTATGTCATCACCCCTGATGGCCGGTGCGCCAAGCTGCTGGATAAGCTCGCCTGCGCTAATGGCCTGGCCTTCAAGGGCGATCAGGTGTATTTCATCGATTCTCCCCGCCGCCGTGTGGAGCAGTACACCTTCGATGCGGAGAAACTGACCCTCAGCGATATGCGCATCGCCGTAGAGATCGATCCCGCTCACGGCGTGCCTGACGGCATGACCATGGATACCGAGGGTATGCTATGGGTAGCCCACTGGGGCGGCGGCTTTGTCGGCCGGTATGATCCCGCTACTGGCGAGATGCTGGCCAAGGTCACCGTTCCTGCCTCGCAAAGTTCCTCCTGCTGCTTTGGCGGCGCGGATATGCAGACGCTGTTCATCACCAGCGCCGGCATCGGCAAGGACGACGAGCCCCACGCCGGCAAGATCTTTGCTGTTCACCTCCCCTACAAGGGTGTTGACAGCCCCAAATTTCCCGGCTGATCGGAGGTCCATATGCATTACGACGTAATCATTATCGGCGCCGGCCCCGGCGGCATTTTCTCCGCCTATGAGCTGACCCGTCTCAAACCCGAGCTGAAGGTGGCTGTGATCGAGGCCGGTCACGCCTTGAACAAGCGTCGCTGCCCCATCGACGGCGATAAGATCAAGACCTGCATCGGCTGCAAGAGCTGCTCCATCATGAGCGGCTTTGGTGGAGCAGGCGCCTTCTCCGATGGCAAGTACAACATCACCAACGATTTCGGCGGAACGCTGTATGAGTACATCGGCAAGAAGCCCGCGCTGGACCTGATGCGCTATGTAGATGAGATCAATATGCGCTACGGCGGCGAAGGCACTAAGCTGTATTCCACCACCGGCACCCGCTTCAAGACGCTGTGCATTCAGAACGATCTGCACCTGCTGGACGCCTCCGTGCGCCACCTGGGTACGGATATCAACTACGTCGTGCTGGAAAATCTCTACGCGCATCTCCAGGATAAGGTGGAGTTTTTCTTCGATACCCCCGTGCAGCACGTGAGGATCGTGGACAGCGGCTATGAGGTGCAGTGTGCCGACGCCTCCTACACCTGCAGGGATTGCATCATTTCCGTAGGCCGCAGCGGCAGCAAGTGGATGGAAACCGTCTGCAAAGAGCTGGACATCCCCACCAAGTCCAACCGTGTGGACATCGGCGTACGCGTTGAGCTTCCCGCGGCGGTGTTCGCTCACCTGACGGACGAGCTTTACGAAAGCAAGATCGTCTACCGTACGGAAAAATACGGCGATAAGGTGCGCACCTTCTGCATGAATCCCAAGGGCGCGGTGGTGAACGAGAATACCAACGGCATCATCACCGTGAACGGCCACAGCTATGAGGATCCCGCCAAGCAGACCGAGAATACCAACTTCGCCCTGCTGGTTGCCAAGCATTTCTCTGAGCCCTTCAAGGATTCCAACGGCTACGGCGAAAGCATCGCCCGGCTGAGCAATATGCTGGGCGGCGGCGTCATTGTGCAGCGCTTCGGCGACCTGATCCGCGGGCGTCGCTCCACCCACAACCGTATGCAGGAATCCTTCATCACCCCCACGCTGAACGCCACCCCAGGCGACCTGAGCCTGGTGCTGCCAAAGCGCATCCTGGACGGCATCATCGAAATGATCTACGCCCTGGATAAGGTCGCCCCCGGCACCGCCAACGAGGATACGCTGCTTTATGGCGTAGAAGTCAAGTTCTACAACATGGAAGTGGAGGTCAACGAAAAACTGGAGTCCCGCTACGATGGCCTGTACATCATCGGCGACGGCAGCGGCATCACTCACTCCCTCTCCCATGCCAGCGCCAGCGGCGTGCATGTAGCGAGGAACATCGCCAACAAGTAACACAAAAGCTCGCTTGATCTCTCAAGCGAGCTTCTTTTTACATTCGAACCGCCGCAATGTGCAAGTCGATCGTCACCATCTCCGCAGGCCGCCGCGCCAGTTGTTCCTTCGCTTCATCAGACAGATCCTGATTCAGCGGCGTCATCCACACAAAATCCCGCCACAATTCCGGCGTTACCGGATGGCTCACCGTCACCCGACGCTCCGCCAGGATGGTCGCCTTCTCCCGCAGATAGGCCTCCACCTGGCCCTCGGCATAGGGCTCCATGCCGCGGGCGGCCCGGATCTCCCACAGATAGCCGCTGCCGGGGTACACCTTCAGCAGCATTCCCTCAGGCGCAAGCACCCGACGGAACTCATCGTAATTGGCAGGCGTCAGCACGTCCAGGATGGCCGTAAACGCCCCGTCACGGAAGGGAAGCTTCCGCAGGTCGCCAACACACCACAAGGCCGTACAGGGCTGGTCTGTGGCCTGCAAAATGGCATCCCGGCTGATGTCCACCCCGGCGCCCTGCCAATCATCATGCTTCATCAGCAACGCGTTCAGGTACCAGCCATCGCCGCAGCCTGCGTCCAGCAGACGATGCACCCCTTGGGGCAGCATTTCCTCCAGTGCATCCGCCACTGCCCTGTAGCACCCTGCGGCAAACACCCGTCGCCGCGCCTGGAACAGCGCCGCGTCATAGCAGCTGTCCACCGGCGTGGAAAGGAAATTCAGGCAGCCCTTGCGGTTCACGTTCACCCGGTGCTTCGCCCCGCAGGCAAAGTCGTCCCCCGACCGGTTCAAATCGCCGCCGCACACCGGACAGCGCAGGGCATTCATTCCCTCCGCCGCCTGATACAGCTTCTCCCGCTTGCTGAGCATACCGCACCTCCACACAATTTGCTATGGACAAATCCGCTTTAACAGAGTAAACTATTCTTTGTGATTGAATTCCCGCCGCCCAGGGTCAAGGGCAGATGGTATGCGCATGAATATCCGTGAAGAATCCCTGCAGAAGCATTATGAATGGCGCGGCAAGATCGAGGTGATCTCCCGCGCGCCCATCAACGACCGCCAGGATCTTTCCCTGGCCTACACTCCTGGCGTGGCCGAGCCCTGCCTGGCCATTCAGGCCGATGTGAACAAATCCTACGAGCTGACTCGCCGGGCCAATCTGGTGGCCGTGGTCACCGATGGTACCGCCGTGCTGGGGCTGGGGGACATCGGCCCCGAAGCCGGTATGCCCGTGATGGAGGGCAAGTGCGCCCTCTTCAAGGCCTTTGCGGATGTGGACGCCTTCCCGCTGTGCATCCGCTCCAAGGATGTGGACGAGATCGTCCGCACGGTATCGCTGCTGTCGGGCAGCTTCGGCGGCATTAACCTGGAGGATATCGCCGCCCCCCGCTGCTTCGAGATCGAAGAGAAGCTCAAGACCTGCTGCGACATTCCCGTCTTCCACGATGACCAGCACGGTACTGCCGTAGTGGTAGCCGCCGCTCTGCTGGGCGCGCTGAAGGTGACGAGCCGCGATATAGCCGCCGCTAAGGTCGTTCTCAACGGCGCTGGCTCGGCAGGCATCGCCATTGCCAAGCATCTGCTGAATCTGGGCGTTCAGCACCTGACGCTGGTCGATCGCTTCGGCATTATTGATGAGGGCATGGCAGAACTGAACGCTGCCCAGGCCGCCATGGCGCAGATCACCAACCGTGACCATCTGCGCGGAACGCTGGCCGATGCTGTGAAGGGCGCAGATGTGTTCATTGGTGTTTCCGCGCCCAACGTGCTCACCCAGGACATGGTGCGCAGCATGGCTGAGCATCCCATTGTGTTCGCCATGGCCAATCCCACCCCGGAGATCATGCCCGATGAGGCGCTGGCCGCCGGTGCAGCCGTGGTGGGTACCGGCCGCAGCGACTTCCCCAATCAGATCAACAACGTGCTGGCCTTCCCCGGCATCTTCCGCGGCGCGCTGGATTGCCGTGCCGCCTGCATCAACGAGGAAATGAAAATGGCTGCCTCCCATGCGCTGGCAAACCTTGTGGGCGCTGATCTCACCGCCACCTATATCCTGCCCGACGCCCTGGACAAGCGCGTCGCCCGGGCCGTTGCCGACGCCGTCATGGACGCCGCCAAAGCCACAGGCGTCGCCCGGGCCTAAGGGTGCGTTGCCCCCTTAGGAATCCCCCACCAAAGGGCCTTCGGCCCTCTGGACTCCCCTTTTGGGGGTGTGTTAGTTGATAGGGGATTTGCTGGGGTCACGGTGCGCGGAGGGCGCACCGCGACGCGGATTATGCAGCTTTCAAAATGACGCCAGGAGTTTCCTGGCGTTTTTCTTATGGGCGGCGCAGGCCCTTGGGGTAGTGGTTTTTCATGATGCCGTCGCTGATCTTGCCCCAGCCGAGGGGTAGGTCATACAACGTGGGCAGGACGAAACCGTGCAGGGAATCATCTGTGGGAATGGTCTCGCCGGCCTGGTAGGCACGGGCCTGCTCCTGTGTCAGGGGGATGCGCCGCACAGCCGGCGGGATATTGCAGACGGCCCAGGCGTGATCCGGCAGGAATACTTTGCCCTTCATGCCGCCCAGATGCAGGCCGACGCGCAGCACCTTCAGGCCGCGGATTTCGGGACAATCAGGCAGGGAAACCAGCGTCTCCCCAAGCATGGCGGTGGGGACGGGTGCATTGGGCGCGAAGGATTGGTATGCCTTCAGGAGCACTTTGCCGGGCTTGGGCAGGGATGAATCCGCCGGCATGTATGCTGCCCCCTCACCCCTGCGGCGCAGCAGCGCCACAAAGTGACCCTCGCCTTTCATGCGATGGGGGTAGCAGGTCAGCATACCCGTGGGTGCAGCGGCGCCGGGGAGCTCGAAGGCCTCCGGTGTGAAATCAGGGTGCCGCTGGCAGAACGCCGCCACGGTATCCTCGTTTTCGGTGGGATTCAGGGTGCAGGTAGAGTACACCATCCGTCCACCAGGACGCAGCATCTGGGCCGCGCAATCGAGGATCTCGGCCTGGCGTTTCGCGCACCCTGCGGGAGAATCTTCGTTCCACTCGCCGCGGGTTTCCGGATGACGGCGGAACATCCCCTCGCCGGAGCAGGGCGCATCCACCTGGATCGCGTCAAAGCCGCCTGGCCAGCGCTTGGCCAGCGGCGCCGGCAGGCTGCTGACCACCAGCGCATTGGTAATACCCATGCGTTCCACGTTCCGCGAAAGGATCTGCGCACGCTTGGGCACGGGCTCGTTGCACACCAGCAGTCCCTCGCCCTTCATGCGCAGGGCCAGCTGGGTGGTCTTGCCGCCGGGGGCCGCGCAGAGATCCAGCACCTTCTCGCCGGGCCGGGGGGCGAGAACCGCGGCAGGCAGCATGGCGCTGGGCTCCTGCAGATAATAGGCCCCGGCTTCATGCAGGGGAAGCGCTCCCGCATTGGATTCCTGCGACAGGTAATATCCGCTTGGCTCCCAGCTCACGGGCTCCAGCAGACCCGGGATTGCCCCGGGATCCACCGGCTTGAGCGGGTTGAGCCGCAATCCGCGCTGATAGGGCTCCTCATAGGAGCGTAAAAAGGCTGCCGCTTCATCCCGCAGCAGCACTTTCATGCGTTCAACAAAGGCAAGAGGCAGCTCGTTCATGCGTCCTCCATCCATTCGGGTGCCATATGGCGCTTCAGGGGCAGGGCGTCCGCAACACCCAGTTCAGGCATCGCTACGTCTATCACCCGCTCCACACCCAGCAACCGCGCGGCTTCCTCCGCCACCTCACGGCCCATGCGCAGCATCTCCGGATCAGTCTGATCAGCCAGGTTGGTATTGTTGATGATCACGTCGATCTTCATCCTGCCGCGGGCCGCGATGCGCTGGGCCAGATCCACCACATCCTCCGGCGTTTGCGTCAGGGGGCGCATGGCGTTGATCACCAGGCAAACGGTTGTATCCTCCCGATACCTGCGGAAGGAGGGGGCGTAACGGCCCAATGCCGCCGCGCCGGTATCATCGCCGCCCACGTCGAAGATCACACGCTCGCTGGGCTGCTCGAACACGCTTTGGATCTCCGCAGGCAGGGCGGGAATATCCACCGTGGACATGGCGAAGGTGGGCATCAGCACACGAATGCCGGCGCTGCGAAGCTCCTCCGCCTTTTCGCCGCTACGGAAATAAGGGTTCACGATATCAAGATCCACCAGTGTGGTGGTGAGCTTTTCCACAGAGGCCAGGGCCAGGTTCAGGGCCAGTTCGGTCTTGCCGCTGCCGTAATTGCCCACCAGCACCACAAACCGGCGATCAGAAAGCGTTGTCATGGGGTTCCTCCTCGTTGGCCGCGCCGGTATTGGCGGGCTTTTTCCATTGGGGCGGGATATAAGGCTCGTGGTACGCTTCCCGCTTGTCCATCGCCGGAGGCACCGGGCGGTACCGAAGCTCCAGCTCGTCATCGTCATCCAAACGGGCGCTCAACCGTGCCATGCGCTTACGCAGGCGCTCGGCGCGTGTTCCCCTCTGAATGGGTTCCTCCTGCGCAGGTCGGGGCTGGGGATAATCCTCCAGGCCCACAGGCTGCTCCTTTTTCAATTCCTCCTGATAGTGCAGGTTTTCGGGCCGGGCAAAGGCCTGCACATACTGCTGAGGCATGTCCGCGCTGCTGACCCGGGCCGGCGGCTGATCCTCGGTCTGCCATTCCTCATCCGGCAGATCGATCTCCTCGGTGCGGGCGGTGCCATCGGCATAATGCCATTCACGGCGCATCCTCGCCGAATAGCCGCCGGTATCCTGCGCATCCTCTGTCTTCCCCGAGATCCGCCGGAAGAAGCTGGCCCACACCTTGTGCGGCTGCCAGCGCAAAAGATGCACCAGCAGGTCCACCGCCATGCAGATCAGGGAAAGGCCAATGATCAGCCCCAGCCAGTTCTCGCCGATCCAGCCGATGAGGCCGCCATCCTCGGACTGGAAGAGCACGTTCCACACCCAATCCACAGCGCCGCTGAACCAGCCCAGCAGCACGCTGAACATGGAGTTTGCAAAGCTTCCCACAGGCGACCTCCTTTCCCATCGATCCGTTTGGCCAGTCAAATGCAGCCAGCCCACAGCCTCAAGCCGCGGGCTGGCCGATCGATTGCTTTATAGGGCTTACCATTCCGCAACGGTCAATTGCACCGTTGCCGGGAAAATATCCACCGTGTAGGTCTGTCCCTCGTCATCCTGAATGGTGCACTGCACCGGGAGCTCATAATCGCCGGGTGTCAGGCCGGAGGCGTCGCAGGTCAGGCTGATGTGGTAATTCCGCAGCCCCTGGAGCCATAATTTCGGCCCCGTAATGACGATGTTCGCTTTTTCCGCATCAGCATTGGCACGCATACCTTCATCCAGGTTCACAATCCTGATGCGCTGCTCGGTCATTTCTTTCTGCTGGATCACCGGGCCGATCTCAACCTCCACCGTGATGGTATCAGCACTGAGGTAGATCAGCTCAGTCGGCCGGCGCACCCTTATCTGCTGCTGGAAGGATTGCGTTTGCCCCTTCACATCCACCGCGCTGGCAGCATAGAGGGTGTCCAGCAGGTTCAGGTTCACCGCGCGGCCTGCCGCGTTCACCACACTGGGGGTGTAGGTGACAGACTTGATCTCGTATCCATCCGGCGGAGTGCCTGTAACGATGCTCAGGTCAGAGATATTCATGCTCTTGATGGAATACATATCCTGCTCCACCACCACGCTGTCCAGCAGAACAGACTCGCTGGTGACGGAGAGCAGATCGCTCTCCACCTGGTTGCCCTGCTCATCCAGCAGATAGAACACCGAGGCCGTGCGCACGCTGCCCTCGCGGGCGGGAAGGTTGCCCAGCTCCAGCACAGCCTCCGCCTGAACGATCTGATCCACCAGCTTCTTCGGTCCGCTGACGGCCACCAGAGGCGGATCGGGCTGCGCTGTACCGGCATAGTAGCCCTCCGGCGCAACACCGGTGACCTTTACATTCACAGGGATACGGTAACGGGTGATGTACTCATCCACCTCGATCTCGATCGACTCCGGTGAGATCTCCTCCACCGTACCATAGATGGTACTGTTGGTAGCCATCACCTTGATCTCCTGTATGCCGGTGCTTTCAATGCGGCTCAGATCCACACGAACATTGTAGTTGCCCGGGCTCACCATGTTATATTGCATCTGCGGCACATCCACCCGGAGGGAAGCGTCCTGCAGGAGGGTGTTCAGATCGCTGATGACGATCATGCCATTGCGCTGCAGGGTCTCCCTGCCAGTCACGTTAATGCTCACTTCGGTGAAAAGCTTCTCGCGGGTCAGGGTTGGATCCTGAGTGATCAGGCCTGCCCACAGCACGATGGAAAGCAGCAGCGCCAGAAGCTTGAAGCCCCAGTTGTTGCTCACAATGCGCCAGATCGTCTGCAGGATCTCCTTGCGGTTACCGCCTTGATTGCCCGTCTGCTGGGGCTGCTGCGGCGTATTCTGCATCACTTGGACTCCTCCTTTCCCTTGCCCAGCTCCCTGATCAGGGAGAACAGGCCGGTGTGAGGCGGCTGATACATATCGCCCAGAAGCTCACGCAGGGCCTTGGTGTCCAGGTGGCGGGTCAGCTTGCCGGCCCTTGCCGTGGAAATGATGCCCGTTTCTTCCGAGACGATCAGCACCACGGCGTCGGTGGTTTCGCTGATGCCAATGGCCGCGCGGTGACGCGTGCCCAGCTCATGGCTGATGCCCGCGCCCTCCGTCAGCGTCAGGATACAGGCGCCGGCCATCACACGGTTTCCGCGAATGACCACCGCGCCGTCGTGCAGGGGGGTATTGGGCTCGAAGATATTCTCCAGCAAAGCAGCGGAAATCTGACCGTCGATGCTGATGCCCGTCTCGATCACGTCCTGCAGGCCGGTCTTTTGCTCAAAAACAACCAGCGCGCCCACGCGGCGGCGGCTCAGATTGGTCAGGCAGCGAATGACCTCATCCACCACACGGGCTTCCTCGCTCTTGTCCTCGCGGCTCTTGTCCAGCACGGTGCCGCGACCGATCTGCTCCAGCGCCTTACGAAGCTCGGGCTGGAAGAGCACCACCAGCACCACCGCGCCATTGGCCACGATGTTCATCAGCAGCCAGTTCAGGGCTGTCAGCCCCAGCAGGTCGCTGACGCCCACAATCACCAGCAGCAAAACAAGGCCCTTCAGCACGGCGCTGCCGCGGGTCTGCCTGGTCAACATAATAAGTTCATAAATAATGAAAGCTACGATGATGATATCGACAATATCAGATAAGCCCGGGCGGTGAAACACGTTCCATACCATGGTTTGGATCGTTTGCCAAAGCGATTCCACGCGATTTCTCCCCCACTTTCGTACGATCTATTACGCCATCATTATTATACTACAACCGCAAGCGAATATGAACGCTTTTTTGAAATTTTTTTGCGACAATCATCCATCGCTCAGCCAACAGGCATGAAGGAGGTTATCATCACGCTACCGGCTGTCCATTCCAAATAAAAAAGGAGACGGCGCGCGCCGTCCCCTGGCTAATCACAGGTTTCCACCGTTCCAGCCCCACGTTCCGATCTCCTCATAGGCCACGTAAATGCGATCCGGGGCGATATCCAGCTCCTCGCTGAGGATGTCCGTCAGCGCGCCGGTCAGGTCGGTGTAGGCCTCCTCGCTGGCGGAGCCATAGAGCTTCACGGTGCAGATGGCACAGGGCTCGTCCTCGCCACGGAAGAACATATGCGCGTCATCGTGGAAGGAGAGCATCAGCCAGCTTTCGCTCTTGCCGGGGATCAGCTCGATCGCCTCGCCCATACGCTGCTTGATGGTCTGCTCCTTCTTGCCGGAAATGCCAACGTTGGTCATGGTTTGAATGTAAGGCATGATGTTTCTCCTTATTTCGTCGTACTACTGATGCGCACCGCGGCCTCCAGGGCCAGCAGGGCGATACGGTCTTTCTCCTCCAGCATGGCGTTGTTGGAAAGGCTGCGCTGATCCCATTCCTCGGCGTCCAGGTTGTCCGCCGCGTAGAAGAATTGCAGCACGTCCCTGCCGCGGAACTGTGCCACAGCGGCACAGGAGGCACACTCCATATCCACGCAGATGCAGCCCCTCGCCTTGCGGCGGGCTACCTTTTCACGGGTCTCGCGGTACATGGCGTCGGTCGTCCAGCACTTGCCGGAAACATAGCCAATGTGCAGCTCGTCCAGCATATCGGCAAACAGCTTGCCATAGCGTGTATTGACTGCGATCTCATCCCCCGGCGGCGCGTAGTGGTGGGATGTCCCCTCGTCCCTCATGGCCGAGGTCGGCAGGATGATGGAGCAATCCGCAATGTCCCTGTCCAGCACGCCGCAGGTGCCAAAAAGCACCACAGTCTCCACACCCATCACGAAAAGCTCTTCCAGGCTGCCCACGCACACCGGCGCACCCACGCCGGAAAGGTACAGCGCCACCTCCACGCCCTTGTAGCTGGCCTTGTAGACCGGATAGATCTGGCTGGCCGTCTTCATCTGGGCAATGGGCCAGGCATTCAGCCCCTCCAGCAGCCGTTGAAACGTAACATAGGAAAAACAGCTTACCGCCACTTTGGGCATCCCCGGCACCGGCTGGTGGGCGGTGGTGGGATTGAAGATCGCCGTCGGGGACGGATCGAACTCCTGCAGCAGCATGAGGCTTCTCCCCTTTCACGCATGATGTATATTATAACGGAATATATGAAAGAATGCAAGCCCGGACAAGCGAACACAGATCGCCCTGCATATGTGCCGTCAGCCGCAAACGGCTGCCACCTCCCTCGAGAGAAGCAACGTTACTGTTCCGCGTCGCGCGCGCCCGTTGCGCACCGTGCCCCCCGCAAGAGGAAAACCCATCTTCCAATAACAGAAGATGGGTTTCGAAAGGGCTGAAAGCCCTTCGCGGGATTCCCAAGGGCAGCGCCCTTGGGTGGGGAGTCCAGAGGGGCAAAGCCCCTCTGGTGGGGTCCAGGGACAAAACCCCTGGTTACAGGAAGTACTCCACGCCGCCTTCGAAGAGGGGCTGATATTTGTTGCCGGGGACGTTCTTGTACAAGTTCTCGCCGGAGCGCTCGGTGTGGCCCATCTTGCCCAGGACGCGGCCGTCGGGGCTGGTAATGCCCTCGATGGCAAAGTAGCTGGCGTTGGGGTTGAACCGGGTGTCCATGGAGGGATTGCCGCTCAGGTCGACATACTGGGTAGCGATCTGACCATTGGCGGCCAGCTGACGCAGCAGCGCCTCGGGGCCCACGAAGCGGCCCTCACCGTGGCTGATGGCGATGGTGTGGATATCGTCCACATCGCACTTGCTCAGCCAGGGAGACTTATTGGAGGCAATGCGGGTGCGCACCAGCATGGACTGGTGGCGGCCGATCTCGTTGAAGGTCAGGGTCGGGCACTGATCGTCGGTGTCCACGATCTTGCCGAAGGGCACCAGGCCCAGCTTCACCAGCGCCTGGAAACCGTTGCAGATGCCCAGCATCAGGCCGTCGCGGTTATCCAGCAGGTCGGCCACGGCATCCTTCATGGCAGGATTGCGGAAGAAGGCCGTGATGAACTTGGCGGAGCCATCGGGCTCGTCGCCGCCGGAGAAGCCGCCGGGCAGCACGATCATCTGGCTGCGGGCAATGATGGAAGCGGCCTTCTCGATGGAGGCGGTAATGTCGGCGGGGGTCAGATTGTTGATGACCAGGATCTCCGCCTTGCCGCCGGCACGCTCCACGGCGCGGGCGGTATCATACTCGCAGTTGGTGCCGGGGAACACAGGGATGAAGGCCAGGGGCTTGGCCACGTGAATGGCAGGAGCCACGCGGGATTCAGCCTTGCTGGCGAACTTCTCGGTGGTTTCGCCGGTGTGGCCGCGATACTTGAAGACCTTTTCCAGCTTGCCCTCGTAGATCTCCTGCATGGGAGCCAGGTCAATGCGGTCGCCTTCATACTCCAGGGCCCACTCAGGGATGGTGTCGCCCACCTTCACACCCAGGTTGCAGGGCTCAGCGCACTCGATGAGCATCGCGCCGATCTGCTGGGCGAACAGGTCGCCCTCGTAGTCGTCGTCCACACGGGTGCCGATGGCGTTGCCAAGGCCCATCTTGAACAGGCCTTCCGCCACGCCGCCCAGGCCCAGCGCCCAAGCAGCCACGATCTTGCCGGCGAGGATGCCCTCGCGGACGGCCTCGTAGTTGGCAGTGAGGGCGGCGGTATCGTGGGGATCGCAGCTCAGCAGGCGGATCTCATGACCGGCGGCCTTGAACTCGGGAGAGATGACCTCGCTGGCCTTGCCGGGAGCCACGGCGAAGGAGCACAGGGTCGGAGGCACGTCCATCTTCTCGAAGGTGCCGGACATGGAGTCCTTGCCGCCGATGGAGGCGATGTTCAGATCCAACTGGGCGTCGAAGGCGCCAAGCAGCGCGGCAAAGGGCTTGCCCCAGCGCTTGGGATCGGTGGTCATGCGCTCGAAGTACTCCTGGAAGGTCAGGTAGGCTTCCTTGTAGTCGAAGCCGGCAGCCACCAGCTTGGTGACGGATTCAATAACAGCCAGGTAGGAACCCTCGTAGGGGCTCTGGCTGAGGATCTCGGGGTGGAAGCCATAGGCCATGCCGGAGACGGTGTCGGTGACGCCCTCCAGCACAGGCAGCTTGGCCACCATGGCCTGGTTGGGGGTCAGCTGGCGGGCGCCGCCGTAGGGCATCAGCACGGTAGCCGCGCCGATGGTGGCGTCGAAGCGCTCGCTCAGGCCCTGCTTGGAGCAGATGTTCAGGTCGCCCACCATGTTGGCGAACTTCTCGGCCACGGTGTCTCCCTCGAAGGTCACCTGCTGGACGGAATCCTCGGGCACGGCAACGGTGGTGTGCTTCTCAGCGCCGTTGGAATTGAGGAACTCGCGGCTCAGGTCAACGATGGTGTTGCCCTTCCAGGTCATGCGCAGGCGGGGCTCGGCAGTGACCTCAGCCACCACGGTAGCCTCCAGGTTCTCGTCGTAGGCCGCAGCCATAAAGGCTTCGACGTCCTCCGCGGCCAGCACGACTGCCATGCGCTCCTGGGATTCGGAGATAGCCAGCTCGGTGCCGTCCAGGCCGTCGTACTTCTTTGGCACCTTGTCCAGCTCGATCATCAGGCCGTCGGCCAGTTCGCCAATGGCCACGGACACGCCGCCGGCGCCAAAGTCGTTGCAGCGCTTGATGAGACGGGTCACCTCGCCATTGCGGAAAAGGCGCTGCAGCTTGCGCTCGGTGGGGGCGTTGCCCTTCTGCACCTCAGCGCCGCAGGTCTCGATGGATTCCAGCTTGTGGCTCTTGGAGGAGCCGGTAGCGCCGCCGATGCCGTCACGGCCCGTGCGGCCGCCCAGCAGGACGATCTTATCACCGGGAGCGGGAACGTCGCGGCGGACATTCTTCTCGGGGGCGGCGCCCACCACCGCGCCGATCTCCAGGCGCTTGGCGGCATAGCCGGGATGGTACTGCTCATCCACCAGGCCGGTGGCCAGGCCGATCTGATTGCCGTAGGAAGAATAGCCGGCGGCAGCGGTGGTCACCAGCTTGCGCTGGGGCAGCTTGCCGGGCATGGTATCAGCCACAGGCACCAGAGGATCCGCCGCACCGGTAACGCGCATAGCCTGGTACACATAGGTACGGCCGGACAGGGGATCGCGGATGGCGCCGCCCAGGCAGGTGGCAGCGCCGCCAAAGGGCTCGATCTCGGTGGGATGGTTGTGGGTCTCGTTCTTGAACATGAGCAGCCAGGGCTCCTCCACGCCGTTCACATCCACATTGATCTTGATGGAGCAGGCGTTGATCTCCTCGCTGACGTCGATATTGGGGGTCTGGCCGATCTTCTTGAGGTACTTGCCGCCCATGGTGGCCATGTCCATCAGGTTGATGGGCTTCTTGGAGATGCGCTCGCCGTACACAGTCTCACGGGCCATCAGGTAACGCTTGAAGGCCTTCTCCACGGCTTCCTTCTCGATGTTCATCTCGTCGATGGTGGTCAGGAAGGTGGTGTGGCGGCAGTGATCGGACCAATAGGTGTCGATCATGCGGATCTCGGT
>SVGJ01000059.1 GCA_015056415.1 Clostridiales bacterium | reverse complement strand
TGCAGAACTTAACTCATTCGGAATCATCTGTCTACTATTTCTTGCGTTTCTTTGTTTCTGTATCGTTTTCAAGGTTCGGCGCACATCGCTCGCGCAACGTGCTTGATTATAATATCAAACAACGCCTTATTTGTCAACACCTTTTTTGAATTTTCTTTTAGTTTTTTTGCATTTCAAAAAACACCGAACGCCATGAACAGATGATCCAACAGCGTTCGGTATTTCATCTAAATGTAGTGGTTTTGTAACAATTACTCCACAATTCCATTCGGGATCTCGCCGGCGTCCAGCACAGTTTCCACCACCGCTCCGCCCAGGCACTTGTCCCCCTGATACAAAACAGCGCTCTGACCGGGGGTGACGGCACGCTGGGGAATCAGGCTGCGGATGTGCAGCTTGTCATCCCGCAGGGTAGCCTCCACGGGCTGATCGCCCTGGCGGTAGCGGAACTTGGCGGTGCACTCCATGGTCTCACCCTCGCGAATGGGAGCATCGCCGATCCAGGTCACGCCGCCGGCAATGCTCCGGCTGCTGTACAGCATGGGGTGATCCTCGCCCTGGGCCACCAGCAGGTGGTTTTTCTCCAGATCCTTGCCGATGACGAACCAGCTGCGTCCGTCACCGCAGCCGCCAATGCCCAGGCCCCGGCGCTGGCCCAGCGTGTAGTACATCAGGCCGTCATGCCGGCCCACTTCCTTCCCGTCCGGCGCTACCATGGGGCCGGGCTGCGCGGGCAGATAGGTCTGCAAAAACTGCTTGAACTTCCTTTCGCCAATGAAGCACACGCCGGTGGAATCCTTTTTTTTGCTGACCGGCAGGCCTTTTTCCTCGGCGATGCGGCGCACCTCAGCCTTGGTGAGGTGTCCCACCGGGAACATGGCCCGCTGCAGCTGGCGCCGCTTGAGCATATAAAGGAAGTAACTCTGATCCTTATTGGGATCGGCGCCGCGAAGGAGCTCGCCGTTCTCATTCGTTTGAACGAAATGGCCCGTAGCCATGCGGGAGGCGCCCAGCTGCATGGCAAAATCCAGGAAGGCTCGAAACTTGATCTCCCGGTTGCACAGCACGTCCGGATTCGGGGTTCGGCCGGCACGGTACTCATCCAGGAAGTAGCTGAACACCCTGTCCCAATACTCGCGGGCGAAGTTCACCGAATAATACGGGATGCCGATCAGGTCGCAGACCTCGCGCACGTCCCGCCAGTCGCTTTCGGAGGTGCAGACGCCGTTATCGTCCTGCTCCTCCCAGTTTTTCATGAACACGCCGACCACGTCGTACCCCTGTTCCTTGAGCAGCAGCGCCGCAACAGAGGAATCCACACCGCCGGACATACCGACTACAATGCGCTCGCTCATGCTTCCGCCTCCATCAGTCGTGCCAGCACCCGCTCCGCCACCTGGCGGCCGATCTCCCCGGGCGTCTGGGTGGCGTCCACCACGATGAACCGCCGCGGATCACGGGCGATGAGCTCGCGATAGGCCGCCTCGGTGCGGGCGTGGAAGCTGTCCGCCTCCATCTCGATGCGGTCCAGCTCGCTGGCGGCGCTGCGGCGCTTCAGGCTGGTCTTGTGGTCGATATCCAGATAAATGGTGGCCATGGGCAATGTGCCGTCCACCGCAGGAGCGTTGATGTCCAGTATTCGCTGCACACCCAGCTGGCGTCCGCCGCCCTGATAGGCCACGGAGGAATCCACAAACCGGTCGCAGAGCAGCACCTTGCCCGCCGCCACCGTGGGGCGGATGACCTCCCGCACGTGCTGGGCACGGGCAGCGGCATAGAGCATGGCCTCGGTCACGCCATCCATGCCCACGTTGTTCACATCCAGCAGCACCTGACGGATGGCCTCGGACACCCTGCAGCCGCCGGGCTCGCGGCTGTGTACCACCTCGAAGCCATAGCGGTCCATCTCGTCGGTAATGAGGTTGATCTGCGTGGTCTTGCCGGAGCCGTCCAGCCCCTCGATGGAAAGGAACGCGCCTTCCGGCGGCTCCGTGCCGGGACAGAGGGTGTCGATCACGTCCTGCACGGTGGGGGCGTACACGTCGCAGCCGGCTCCGCGAAGCTCCGCCTCGTCACCATAGCCGTAGCCCACGCCGATGGTGCGGATGCCCACGGCCTTGCCGCCCTCCACATCGAATTTGCGGTCGCCGATCATCCAGGCCACGTCGTAATCCTCAGGCAGGGCGCTCCGGATCAGCCAATCCTTCTCCGCGCCGATGCTCCCGGTGGGGCCAACGATCTTATCGAAGTACCTGCTCAGGCCGAAGTGCTCGATGATCCGCTCGGCAGGGCCCTGGGGCTTGCCGGTGGCGATGCCCACATACCAGCCCTCACGCTTCAGGGTACGCAGCAGGCGGCGGATGCCGGGGTAGACCCGGTTCTCAAACAGGCCCACCACGGTATAGCGCTCGCGGTAGGTCTCCACAGCCCGCTGGGCGGTGGGCTCATCCATGCCCATATACTCCTGGAAGGAGTACATCAGCCGCGGACCCACAAACTTGTGCAGGGTCTCCGCATCGGGACACGCAAAGCCCAGCTTATCCGCAGCGTAGCGCACACAGTTGAAGATGCCCTCCTCGGATTGGGTCAGCGTTCCGTCCAGATCAAAAATCACAGCTTGACGCACAGCAGGTTGTCTCCTTCCAAGCCAAATCGTTCCCGGGTTCCCGCATTGCGCAGAAGGTTCAGGATCTCCGCGCTGATTTTTTCCCCGGGGCAGACCAGCGGGATCCCCGGCGGGTACAGCCCCGCGGACGCCGCGGCCACGCAGCCCTGCGCCTCCGCCAGCGGCACAGCCTCGCAGGGAGCCATCACGGCAACGCGCAAGTCAAGCGCCTTTTCCGGCAGGGTACGCATATCCGGCAGCACGGGCAGCTCCGCAGCACGGGGCGGATTCGCCCGCAGTATCTCCGCCAGACGGAGCACGTCCTCCGGCTCGTCCATGGCGGAAAGGATCAGCACCACCCGGCGGATGTCGGCCATCTCCACATCGACGCCGTTTTCCCGCAGGATCTTCGCCAGGGCAAACCCTCCCTGAGGGGCTTCGATCACCAGTCGGGTGGGGTCGAAAAGCAGCCCTGTATCCGCCCAGGCGGCGTGAGCATCAGCATAGCCGGTTTCCGGCAGCAGGCGGCGCAGTTCATCGGCGGCAGCGGCGATGGCCGCCAGTCTGTCCTCTCCGGTTTCTTCCATATATGCACGGCTGTCGTCAATGGAAGCCAGCAGCACAAAGCTGGGCGAGGAAGTCTGTTCCCGGCGCAGGATGCGCATGGCCCGGGGCTTGTCCTCCGCGCTGCGCAGATGCAGCGCCGCAGAGCCTGTGAGCCCCGGCAGCGTTTTATGCACGGACTGCACCCAGGCGTCCGCGCCCAACTCGCCGGCGGAGGCCACCTCTTTCAGCCAGGGCAGGTGCGCGCCGTGGGCCTCGTCCACCACGATCCTGATCCCCATGGCATGCGCCTTTTCAATGACGCGCGTCAGCGGCAGACATCCGCCATAGAAATCCGGCCGGGTAAGCAGCATAGCCTTGGCCTCAGGATGCTTGTCCAGCGCGGAGAGAGCGTCCTCCTCGGCGATATAGCAGTAGCCATCCGCCCGCTGGGTGATGGGGATCCACGCCGCTCTCACGCCGCCCAGCACGCAGCCGTTGGCGGCGGAAAGGTGAGCATTACGGGGCAGGATAACGGTATCGCCCTCCCCGGCGTAAAGCTGCACCATAGCATGGATGCCCGCCGTGGAGCCATTATGCAGGAAGATCGTCTCCGCCGCGCCGGCCGCGCGGGCATAAAGCTCCTGAGCCCGGGCGATGCCGTTTTCCGGGCAATAGAGATCATCCGTCAGCGGGATCTCGGTAGTATCCAGGGCATAGAGGTCCTCCGGGCCGAAGGGCGCGGCGCCCTTGTGCCCCGGCATATGGAAGCTGCGCCGGCCGGACGCCGTCCGCAGCATATCGTGTATGGGTCGCATATCATTCTCCTCGTTTCACAACGGCGTACATGGCGGCCGGCACGTCATCCCAGGCGGTATCGCCAAGCTCTTCAACGGTCAGCCCGGCCCGGAGCAGTTCCGCCCGGAAGGTCTCCCGGCTCACCACCCGACAGCTGGTGGCAGCCACGCTGAACACCTGTCCGCTCTGCTCATGGCAGCGCTCCTGCAGGTCGAAGGCGCGGTCAACCTCCGTGGCCCGCTGGGTCTCTCCATCGCCCATGACCACGATCAGCCCCACGCCGTTCCGTGTCAGATGCTCCCGGACGAACCCCAGCATGGCCTGGCGGTCTTCATCCGGCACCAGCATATGCAGCACCGCGATAGCGTAGATCAGATCGAATCTGCAGGGCAGAGCTTCCCGCAGGCAATCCAGCACCTGAAAGCGCTCAGCCCATTGCGGGAATCTGGCGCGGCAGAAATCCACCGCCCGGGGCGATACGTCCGTGGCCAGCAGGTCAAAGCCGTTTTCCAGCAGCACGGCAGCGTCCCGGCCCTCGCCGCAGCCGATCTCCAGCAGCTTCGCCTCCTTGCCGATGGCGTAGCGCTTCATGGTCTGCCCCACGGCGGCGGTGGGCTCCCGGCCAAACCACTCCAGGCCCCGCTCATGCGTCTGCCGGTAGCGCAGGTCGTAGGCTTCATAATACTTTTTCACAATCCCTGCTCCTTCGCCACCTCGTGGAGCTGCCTGGCCATCGTTTCGATGATCTCCCGGCCCTCCAGCGGAGCGAGCCACTCCTCCGCAATGCCCTCCGCGCCCAGCCAGGCGCCCAGCAGATTGCCGGCGATGGCGCCGGTGGAATCGCTGTCGCCATCGTGGTTCACGGCGGCTCTGATACAGGCGGAGAAATCATCCTGATGCTTCAGCGCGCAGTACAGGGCAATGGCCAGCGCCTCCTCACCCACCCAGCCCTCGCCAAGGCTGCGAATGGCCATGAGGTCATCCATGCCCTCATGGCTGAGGGCAATGGCCTTGCGCACCAGCCCGTGGAGCGTCATGCCCGCAGGCGCTTCATCCGCACCCAGGAGCCGTTCGGTCTTCTCCAGTGCGGCCAGGGCGATCTCCTCCAGCGGCATGCCGTTTTCCAGCACGATCAGCCGGATCATCTCCGCCAGCATGGCCGCGGACATATAGCCCATGGGATGCCCGTGGGTAATGGCGGCGATCTTGGCCGCTTGCCACAGGGCAGCGTCCTGGGGCGCATCGTCATACCGCCGGCCAAAGGCGCCCACAAACCCCACCGGCGCCACGCGCATCACACCGCCGCAGCCCTTGGAGTTGTTGCCGGGATCCCGCAGAGTGCCCATGCGACCGCTCAGCAGCGCACCCAGGCAGGTGCCGCCCGGCGCCCGCTGATGGAACAGCTCCGGGCACTGCATCAGATAAGAAAACTGCCGCCACATACCTTCCTTGCGGTAGCCCTGGGTGGCCAGCCAGTTCATGTAGGCGTCGTGGACATAGACCTCCATATCGGCGGCCATGCCTCCGGCCACCGCCCTGTTCCAGCCCATCACGATGCCCTCGGCGGTGAAGAGGGTCATCTGCGTATCATCGGAAAAGAGAGCTTTGCCCTCACACAGCGCGTAGTGACGGATCCCCGCGGGGCCATAGATATCCCTGATCATATCAGCGGTGATGAATTCCACCGCGTAGCCCAGGGCATCCCCTGCCGCTCCGCCCAGAAGACTACCGCGGATGCGATCGAGAAGCTCCATGTCCGTCACCTTCCTTTCCACCTTACAGTATACCAGATGTTGTGGAATATGTACAGGAATAAAAAACGGGAACGCAACATATCGCATTGCGTTCCCGTGGGGTACATTGGGTTTACTCGATCGCCTCGAAGGGGAAATCATATGTCTGGGCAAACACATGGATAGCAGAGCCCTCGTGGCCACGCAGCAGGGGCTTGGCGGAGTCTTCCCCGGAAAACCAGCCGAAGGCCTCCGGCATCAGCTCGATGTTGTCGTTCAGCGCCGTGACCGACTTCAGGTTGGCACAGCCATCAAACGCCACCTCCATCACATAGTAGGTGCTGGCAGGCAGGGTGATCTCAGTCAGGGCGCTGCCGCTGAAGCATCCGTTGGACAGGCCCATCAGGCCCTCGTTCAGCGTGACTGTCTCCAGCTGGCTGCTGGAGAAGGCATAGCTGGCCAGGTTGATCACGCCATCGGGGATGGTGAGGTGCTTCTCCGGTCTTGCGGCAGGACAGACGAACACGCGCGCCTCGCCGGGGGCGAAGAGGTCGTAGAGGCAGTTGTCCTGTACAAAATAGGTGGGGTTCCCCTCCGGGATAGTGATCGTGTGCAGCTGCGCGCATTTCCCTGTTGCGGAAGAATCGAAATACGAAATGCCCACCGGCAGGTGCAGCTCCTTCAGGGCGGTATTGCCGAAGGCCCACTGGCCGACATCCGTAACGGTTTCGGGGATGTTGATCTCCTCCAGGTCAGTACAGAAGTCGAATGAAGCGGAATCGATGATCTTCACGCCCTCCGGCAGGACCACCTTGCGGATGCCTGTCACCCTGGCAAAGGAGCTGGGGCCGATCTTCTCCACTCCCTCGGGCACGATCACGGTATCCCGCGCCGCTCCGGCCAGGAACTGGAGCAGGACCTTGCCGTCGGCGGTATACACAGCGCCGTCCACCGTTTTCACATGCCTGTTGCCCTCGGCGATATGAACATTCTCCGTCTTCGGGCCGGTTTCCATCCAGGTATACTCGTCCGGGCTCCACACAAAGGTGGAGGGCAGATAGATCTCCCGCAGATCGTTGCAGCCTGTCAGGCAGATGTTTCTGGCGTGGCGGAAGCCCTCCGGGAAGGTGATGCTGGTGATCCCATCGCCATAGAACGCGGGCATGCCCCGGTAATTCATCATGGAAACCACCGGGATGCCATCCAGCGTATCGGGCACGACCACATCGCCCCTCGGGCCGGAGTAGCCCAGGATGCGCGCACCATAGGTCACGGAATAGGTGTAATCGCCAGACTGGACGACCTGCGCCTCCGGCTTTTCATAGCTGGTTTCGGCCATGGCATAGTCCGCAAGGAACGAGCTTTCCGGCGTATGATTCCACAGCTCGGAATCAAGGAAGTAATTGAACCAGCCCGGATTGCTGCAGTCCCAGGTAGCGTCCAGGTGGTAATACTTTCCGTCCAGCTCCACGATGTTCCAGGCATGGCGTTCACTGGTCATGCCCTCCACCACGCGGGCGTCGATGCCCATCTCCAGCGCCAGGCGATAGAACGCCGTGGCAAAGCCCTCGCACACAGCGGTGCCCTCCACCAGCGCGGCGTAGGTGGTATTGGCGATGAGCACGTTCTCCTGCTCACGCTCGCCGAAATACAGCACCGTGCCATGCTTGCGTTTGTTATCATAGGTGATGGTATCGCACAGATAGTCATAGATCGCTTCGATCTTCTCGTACTGGGTGGCCTTGTCCTTCACCGGGTAGGTGGCGAAGAAGGTCTCCACAGCCTTGTCCACATCCTGCTCCATGGCGGCGGTGGACTTGTACAACGGCGCAAGCTGTACCTGCACATAATCCTTGCCATCCACCTTGGTTTTGCTGATCTCCGGGATACAATCGATCATATGCTGCGCCAGGTAATCGCCCTCTTTGGGATTGCCCGTGTGGGCCAGCGCCTCCTGATAGAGCTTGGTGAACTCATCCGTGGTCATAGACTTACCCGGCACCAGCAGCGTGAAATCCCCGTTGCGCTCCACCAGCTGTTCGCGCAGCATCGTCACGGCCTGGTCACGGTCGGCAGCGGTGAGCGTCTCCTGCTCCGCCAGGGCGGTACAGGAAATCAGTATACAAAACACAAACAGGCAAATTACCAGCAGCAGCTTCTTTTCTTTATTCATTTTTCTCCTCCTCCGATGAACCCCATTGTACCATACACATCCGCCAGATGCAACAAAAAACAGGGGACGCGCATACCGGCGTCCCCTGTATCCGGATCATTTTCTTTCCAGTATGGGCTTGAGGTACTGCCCGGTGTAGCTCGCCTCGCAGCGGGCCACAGCCTCCGGGGTGCCGGCGCAGACGATCTCGCCGCCGCCGTTGCCGCCCTCGGGGCCCAGGTCGATCAGCCAGTCCGCCACCTTGATCACATCCAGGTTGTGCTCGATGACCAGCACGCTGTTGCCGGTTTCCGTCAGGCGCTGCAGCACCTGGATCAGCTTGTCCACGTCGGCCATGTGCAGACCGGTGGTGGGCTCGTCCAGCAGGTAGAGCGTCCTGCCGGTGGCACGGCGGCTGAGCTCGGTAGCCAGCTTCACGCGCTGGGCCTCGCCACCGGAAAGGGTGGTGGAGGGCTGGCCCAGCTTCATGTAGCCCAGGCCCACATCGTAGAGGGTCTCCAGCTTGCGCAGGATGGGCTGGTGGTTCTCAAAGAAGGCCATGGCCTCCTCCACATTCATCTCCAGCACCTCGTAGATATTCTTGCCCCGGTAGGTGACCTCCAGGGTCTCGCGGTTGTAGCGGCGGCCCTTGCAGACCTCGCAGGGCACGTAGATGTCCGGCAGGAAGTGCATCTCGATCTTCAAAAGGCCATCACCGGAGCAGGCCTCGCACCGGCCGCCCTTGACGTTGAAGGAGAAGCGGTTCTCCTTGTAGCCCCGGGCCTTGGCCTCCGGGCTCATGGCGAAGATCTTGCGGATCTGATCGAACAGACCCGTGTAGGTGGCCGGGTTGGAGCGGGGCGTGCGGCCGATGGGGCTCTGGTCGATGCAGATGATCTTGTCCAGCTGCTCCACGCCCTCCATGCCGCGGAACCGGCCCGGGCGGGTCTTTGCCCGGTTGAGCACCTTCGCCAGGTGCTTGTGGACGATCTCGTTCACCAGGCTGGATTTGCCGGAGCCGGAAACGCCCGTTACGCAGCACAGCACGCCCAGAGGGATCTCCACGTCGATATCGCGCAGGTTATGCTCCTGGGCGCCCAGCACCTTCAGCCATCCGGCGGGCGCGCGGCGAACCTCCGGCAGGTTGATCTTCTTCGCTCCGGAAAGGTACTGGCCGGTAAGGCTTTCCTTGCAGGCCTTGATATCCTCAATGCTGCCCTCCGCCACGATGTGTCCGCCGTGGATGCCCGCGCCGGGGCCCACGTCCACGATCCAGTCGGCGGCGTACATGGTGTCCTCGTCATGCTCGACCACCACCAGCGTGTTACCCAGATCACGCATGCGCTTGAGCGTGGCGATGAGCTTGGCGTTGTCCCGCTGGTGCAAGCCGATGGAGGGCTCGTCCAGGATGTAGAGCACGCCCATCAGCGCCGAGCCGATCTGCGTAGCCAGGCGGATACGCTGGGCCTCGCCGCCGGAAAGGCTGCCGGCGGCACGGGAAAGAGTCAGATAGCCCAGACCCACGTCGGTCAGGAAGCCCAGGCGGGCGTCGATCTCCTTGAGGATCTGCGCGCCGATCATCCGCTCCTTCTCGGTGAGCGTCAGGCTTCGGAAAAACGCCCGGGCGTCCAGGATGCTCATGTCGCTGACCTGGGCCAGGTTGCGGCCGTTCACGGTAACCGCCAGGGCTTCAGGCTTCAGGCGCTGGCCATGGCAGGTGGGGCAGGTCTCCTCAGCCATGTATTCCTCATAGGCGGCCTTCATGCCGTCGGAGGAGGTCTCGTTATAGCGGCGCTCCAGCATGGGGATCACGCCTTCGAAGGTGGTGGTATACTCCGTCAGCCCGCGAACGCCCTCGTACTCGATGGAAATCTTCTCTTTGCCGGTGCCGTAGAGGATGGCGTTCACCGCCTCCCTGGAGAGGTCGCCCACCTTCGTGTCCAGCGTGAAGCCATACTTTTTGCCCAGGGCCGTGAGGAACTGGCCGGCCATGCTGTCCGCCTCGGAAGCATTGAAGCCCATCACGTTCAGACCGCCCTTGCGCAGAGGGAGCTCCGGATCGGGCAGGATGATCTCCGGGCTGATCTTCATCAGCGTACCCAGGCCGGAGCACTCCGGGCAGGCGCCGAAGGGACTGTTGAAGGAGAACATACGGGGCGCCAGCTCCTCGATGGATACACCGCAGTCGGGGCAGGCGTAGTTCATAGAGAAGAGCAGCTCGCCCTTGTCGAACAGATCCATCACCACCAGTCCGCCGGAGCGGGCGGTGGCAGTCTCGATGGAATCGGCCAGGCGCTTCTGGAACTCCTTACCCTCACGGATGATCAGGCGGTCCACCACCAGCTCGATGGTGTGCTTCTTCTGCTTGTCCAAAGCGGGGGTGTCGTCGATCTCGAAGATCTCGCCATCGATGCGCACACGAACGAAGCCGCTCTTGCGGGCCTCCTCCAGCAGCTTTACATGTTCGCCCTTGCGTGCCCGCACCACCGGGGCCAGCACCTGCATACGGGTGCCCTCGGGGTACTTCTGCACAGCGTCCACCATCTGATCCACGGTCTGCTGGCGGATCTCCTTGCCGCACTTGGGGCAATGGGGAATGCCGATGCGGGCCCACAGAAGGCGCAGATAATCGTGCACCTCCGTCACCGTGCCCACGGTGGAGCGGGGGTTGCGGCTGGTGGTCTTCTGGTCGATGGAGATCGCCGGGGAAAGACCGTCGATGGAGTCCACATCGGGCTTCTCCATCTGGCCAAGGAACATACGGGCATAACTGGAAAGGCTCTCCACATAGCGGCGCTGGCCCTCGGCATAAATGGTATCAAAGGCCAGGCTGCTCTTGCCGGAGCCGGAAAGCCCGGTGAACACAACCAGCTTGTCTCTGGGGATGGTCAGATCCACATTCTGCAGGTTATGTTCCCGCGCGCCGCGGATGATCAGGGATTCATTGCTCATGCTATATGACCTCGCTGTTCAGCGGAATTGGCCCTCATAGTGTAGCACATATTTCCCGAATTATCAACGCGAACACGAACAAATGTTTTTAAAATCCCTTGATTTTGCTTCCGCTGAACAGAACTTTTTTCACGAAAAAACCCGCCGGAGGATTCACTCCGGCGGGTCGATGTGTTGGGATTATGCCTTTCTGCGCTTCAGGAGCAGCGCCAGCAGCATCAGCGCGGATGCGCCCGTCAGCGTCAGCCACAGGGCCAGGGGCGTTTCGTCGCCGGTC
>SVGJ01000058.1 GCA_015056415.1 Clostridiales bacterium | reverse complement strand
AAAAGATTGAGGCTCTCGGCGGGAAAGCCGAGGTGATCTGACATGCTGGAATCTCTGCGTAAAGTATGGAAGATCGATGACCTGCGCAAGAAGCTGATCTACACCTTCCTGATGCTGCTGCTCTATCGCCTGGTGGGCGTTATCCCCGCCCCCGGCGTGGATGCGGCCAAGGTCATGTCCTCTGCCGCCTCCGACCTGCCCCTGCTGGAGCTGGTCAACATGATGACCGGTAATGCGTTCTCCCAGATGACCATCATGGCCATGGGTATTACGCCTTACATCAACGCCTCCATTATCATGCAGCTGCTGACCATCGCCATTCCGGCGCTGGAGCGCATGTCCCGTGATGAGGAAGGCGGCCGCGAAAAGATTCAGCGCATCAGCCGCTATGTGACTGTTGCTCTGGCTGCCATTCAGGCCATCGGCCTGGTTGCCGGCCTGGGCTACATCAAGGCTGGCTGGCTGAACTACGTTCTGGTTGGTGTTTCCATGGCTGGCGGTACTGCCCTGGCCATGTGGATCGGCGAGCGTATCACCGACAAGGGTATCGGCAACGGTATCTCCCTGCTGATCTTCGCCGGTATCATCTCCAACCTGTTCAACGGCATCATCGCTCTGTTCTCTACCGCCATCACCTCCGGCACTGCCTCCGCCTGGATCGCTGCTATCAGCATCATCGTTGTGGCGCTGGTGATGACCGTTGTGGTTACCTTCATCGACCTGGGCGAGCGCCGGATTCCCCTGCAGATCGCCAAGCAGGTGAAGGGCCGCCGCGTGTATGGTGGCCAGAACACCCACATGAGCCTGAAGGTTGTTTCTGTGGGCGTGCTGCCGATGATCTTCGCTTACTCTTTCCTGGCGTTCCCTGGCACCCTGATCCAGCTGATCGGCGGTACCTCTTCCAACGCCTACATCTGGTGGATGACCTACATGAACAGCGGCAGCGTGTGGTACATGATTATCTCCGCTCTGCTGATCGTGGCCTTCACCTTCTTCTACTCCTCCATCAGCTTCGACCCCAAGAAGCAGGCTGAGCAGCTGGTCCAGCAGGGCGCGGTGATCCCCGGTACTCGTGGTAAGAACATCCAGAAGTACCTGCAGAACACCGTGAACCGCCTGAACCTGTTCGCGGCTCTGTTCCTGGCCGTCCTGGCTGCCGTGCCCACCCTGCTCACCTCCGGCCTGAATGCTCAGGTGCCCTTCGCGGCTTCCTCCATTCTGATCGCTGTGAGCGTGGCTCTGGAGTTCATCCGCACCATCGAGGGCGAGATGAGCATCCGCGGCATCGAGATGGATATGGAAAACGGCGGCTTCATGTAAGCTGCTCAAGGCCATGCACCGGCGCCGCAAAGGGTGCCGGTGCATGGCCCATTCACAAACAGGGCAGGATATTCCTGCCAAATACTCGCGCAAGGATTCTGAAAGGAGCGCCGGAATGAATATAATCTTTCTGGGACCTCCCGGTGCCGGCAAGGGCACTCAGGCACAGCGCATCTGTGCTGCGCTGAACATTCCTCAGATCTCCACTGGCGACATTCTCCGCCGTGCGATCAAGGAGCAGACCCCCACCGGTCTGAAAGCAAAATCCTACATCGACGCTGGCAAGCTGGTGCCTGACGAGGTCATCATCGACATCGTGAAGGACCGCCTGGCCCAGGACGATTGCCAGAACGGCTACATCCTGGATGGCTTCCCCCGCACTGTTCCCCAGGCCGAGGCGCTGACGCACATCGCGAACATCGACTCTGTCATCGAACTGGCTGTGGATGACCAGCACCTGATCAACCGCCTCAGCGGCCGCCGTGTGTGCCTCAAGTGCGGCGCGACGTATCACATTTCCCTGCTGGATGGCAAGACCACCTGCGCCGCTTGCGGCGAGGAACTGATCCAGCGTGATGACGATAAGGCCGAGACTGTGCTTAACCGCCTCACCGTCTATCACGATCAGACCGCCCCCCTGGTCTCCTTCTATGAGGGCAAGGGCCTGCTGCATCGCATCGACGGCGCGCAGGGCATGGACGTGATCTTCCAGTCCATCATGGAAACTTTAGGGGTCAAGTAATGATTAGTTTGAAAAATCCCGATCAGATCGGGAAAATGCGGGAAGCCGGCGCGCTCCTCTATGAGGTGCTGCAAAAGCTCCGCGAAGCTGTGAAGCCTGGTGTTTCCACCGCTGCCCTGGATGTTTACGCCGAGCAGCTGATCCGGAAAAACCACGCCATTCCTTCCTTCCTGAACTACCAGGGCTATCCCGCCTCCATCTGCGCCTCTGTTGACGACGCGGTGGTTCACGGCATCCCCTCGGAGGATCAGATCCTCAAGGAAGGCTCCATCATCTCTATCGACTGCGGTCTGATTCTTGATGGCTGGCAGGCTGACAGCGCATTCACCATGGGTGTTGGCGAGATTTCCGCCCAGGCGGAAGCCCTGATCGAGATTACCGAGCAGTGCTTCTGGAAGGGCGTGCGCCAGGCTGTGGTAGGCAACCGCCTTGGGGATATCGGGCATGCTGTCCAGTCCTGGGCGGAGGAGCATGGCTGCGGTGTGATCCGTGACCTGACAGGTCATGGCATTGGCCGTGAAATGCACGAAGATCCTGCCGTGTACAACTTTGGCGAACCCGGCCGCGGCCTCCGGCTGCGCAAGGGCATGACCCTGGCCATCGAGCCCATGATTTCCGCCGGTGACTGGCGTGTGACCGTGGATGACGACGAGTGGTGCTATCGCACCCGCGACCGCTCCCTCTGCTCCCACTACGAGCACACCATTGCGATCACGGAAGACGGCCTGCCTGAGATCCTCACGCTTCCCGGCTTTGTCTGGAAGGAGGAGGAATGATGGAGCGGCTTCCCTTTGAGATTGGTCGCGCAGTCCAGTCCCGGCAGGGACGCGACGCGGGACGCTGCTTCGTGATCCTTCAGGTGGTGGATGAGCAATTTGTGATGATGGCCGATGGCCTGACACGCAAGCTGGACCACCCCAAGAAAAAGAAAGTCAAGCATTTGCATCCCAAGCCCTGCAAGATGGAAGGCGTTGCCGAGGGTATCGCATCCCGGCAGCTGCTGGACAGCGACCTGAGGAAGTTCCTCAAGGCAAACGGGCTTGAAATCGACCAGCCGCTGTGCAAGGAGGGCTGAAGTTGTCCAAGAGCGACGTCATCGAAATGGAAGGGAAAGTCGTTGAAGCCCTTCCCAACGCTATGTTCCAGGTTGAGCTGCCCAACGGCCACCAGATCATGGCGCACATCTCCGGCAAGATGCGCATGAATTTCATCCGCATTTACCCCGGCGACAAAGTCACCATTGAGCTCTCTCCCTATGATCTGACCCGTGGCCGGATCACCTGGCGCAGCAAGGGCTAATACGATTTGCCTACAACCGGCGGGTGCTGCTTTACCGCGCCCCGTGCAACCAAGGATACCATAAGGAGGTAACAGAACATGAAGGTTCGTCCGTCTGTGAAGCCGATCTGCGAAAAGTGCAAGATCATTCGCCGCAAGGGCAAGGTCATGGTTATCTGCGAGAATCCCAAGCACAAGCAGAAGCAGGGCTAATTACCCCATGCAGTTAAGAGACTCCGGCACGTACCGGAGTCCCTTTTTTATTCCTTGTATGGTGCCGAAGGCAACCAAAGGGAGATCGGAAAGCCCTTTGATTGCCTCCGCAGAGGCGAAATATAACGAAAAATGATCCGGAAAGACTGGCTTTCCGGATCATTTGTTATTTCCCGCCCAGCAGCTTATTCAGCGGGCTGCGGTATACTTCAATGGCCTTGGCGGGGCACATCTCCTGGCAGCAGTAGCAGCGGATGCACTTCTTGTAGTCGTACTTTGCCTTCTGGCCGTGGCCGGCATGAACGGCCTTTTCCGGCACGGGGCAGCTTTCCTCGCACACGCCGCAGGCAATGCACTTCTTCATGTCCGCCTTGGGCCGGTGCTGCAGGAAGGGGAGGAGAGGCATCACCTTGGGCAACAGGCCCTTCTTCATCGCACCGCGGAAAACGTCAAAATCGGCCTTGCCGTATTTGGCCTGAGCTTCCTCCATGGTGAGGGTGCCCTCCGGGGTGAGGATTTCGATCTCAGCATAGTCCATGGTGCCCACGCCAACCCTGGCAGCGCTGACGCAGGTGGGCACGGCGGCAGGATCCAGGTAGATCAACCCTGCAAAGACGCTGTCCATGGCCACAGGATCGGCGGAGAAAAGCAGTACGTTCATGGCAACAGGCGTGCCGGAGGAGGGGCCGTTGCCCTCCATGGCTACAATGCCGTCCATGATGTGCAGCCGGGGTTTCACACACAGGTTCAAATCGGCCAGCATATCAGCGAAGACCTCGCTGTTGGGGTAGTGGGCATGACCGGTGGCTTTGTTCACGCCGGTGATGCAGCCGTAGAGGTTTTTCACGCCGCCGGTAATGCGCTCCAGGGCGTGTGTTTTCATCTTGCAGATGTTGATCATGGCGTCTGCTTGCTGCACGGCGTTGCACAGGTAGAAGCTCTTGGCGGTGTGCCCCTCAGGGAAGTGCACCACGGAGCCACCGTCGAAATCCGCCAGGGGGATTGCGTGCTCCGCGGCGGCAGCGGCCAGGCCGCAGGTATCAGTCGCCTTGGCGGGGGTGGTGGTGGGGCTGCCGGGGCTGTCGCCATAGGAAACATGTTGATAGCCCTCTTCCCGCATCAGCCGGCACACAGCGGAGAACACCGCGGGGTGTGTGGTGATGGCTTTCTGGGGCAGGGCCCGGGCCAGCAGGTTGGGCTTGAGGAGCACCTTCTCCTCTTTGCGGATAAACTGCTCCATGCCGCCCAGCAGCGCGACACCCTGGCGAACGGCCTCGTCCACCCGGGATTGCTCATATGAATCAATGGGAATCAGCACAACGGTATGCTTCATGCCATCCATCCTTTCTGAAAGAAGATTCTACCATTATAGCAGATTCCCGGGCGGATGCAAAGCCCTTGAACATCGACAAAACAAGACATTCTTCGCTGTTGAAATCGCGTGGATTTCGCCGTATGATGTATTTACGGGCGATAAAGAAGGTGATGCAGGTGAATCATGGCGCATCAGTGAGCTGCGAGCTGCTCAGGCGGCTGCTGGTGGCGGCTTGGGAGCAGGAAGACGCCGAAAGCGTTGCCCTGTACAGCCAGGCGGTGGATGGTTTGACCCTCCAGCGCCTGCAGGCGGAGAATGCGAAAAGCATATAGTTTTGAGCGAAGCGGAGACGCTCCGCTTTTTTACGGATTTGTGGCGAAGTTTTTACATCTGGCATGGAATTAGGCTTGTAGATCAATGTAAATTGCGGTATAATATATTCCGTGAACTTCTGTCGAAAAGGAGTAATAGCATTGAACGATCAGATGAATGAGCAGAATATGCAGATGGATAATGAACAGAAGACCAATGTGATTCCTAAGGTGCAGGAGGGCGCGCCGCCCGTGCAGGCGAATTTCCGCCACCGCCGCACGGAGCGCTACCGCACCAATGCTGAAAACGCCGTGGAGGCTGCCCAGGAGCCCCAGGCCGCCGAGGGCCAGACCACCCGGGTGCAGACCACCCGCTTCAGCGTGCAGGCCCCCCAGCAGCGTGGTGAGGTGCCCTCTCAGGGTGTGCCGCGCCCCGCTGCGCTGACCCGCAAGCCCGAGCAGCCCGCCTCCGGCACGGCCAATGCGGTGCGCCGGCCCATCAGCGCCCCTGGCTACAGCCAGCGCCAGCCCCTGGGCCAGGAGCCCCGGCAGCAGCTCCACACTGGCGAGCAGCCCAAGGTGCGCCGGCCGGTGAACATCGAGGAGCTCAACGACGATTATAAAGAAGAGTTCCGCCAGAGCGCCAAGAAGGAGAAGGCCAAGAAGAAGCGCGGCAATCATCTGCTGGTAGCCCTGGTGGTGATCCTGCTGGTGCTGGGCCTGGTGGTGCTTGGCTTCTTGCTGATCCCGGAGGACGACAGCACCCTGGGCCAGATGAAGACCAATGTGGTTTCTACCCTGAATGGCCTGATGGGCCAGCGGGAAGAGAAGGTCGTTGTGCCTGACGCCCAGGCCATGGACTTCGCAGCCGCCCCCACCCAGGCCACCGCGCCGGTGGAGGTCATGCTGACCCTGACCACCAGCAAGGCTGTTTCCGGCGTACGTGTGGTGGACGAGGAAGGCAACGTGCTGCCCACCACTACCGCCGTGACCATGGACAACGCGGATTTCCGCATCTGGATGCTGAACATGGCCATGGAAGAGGCTTATACCGGCCTGGTGAAGGTGCAGATCAGCGATGGCGAAACCTGGCTGGACACCGACAAGACCCAGCTGCTGGAGATCGCCGAGCCCCAGGTGGCCGATGTGGGCGCTTTCGCCGCCCTGGAACCCACCGCCACCCCCGAGGCGACCCAGGAGCCCACGGAAGTGCCCACCGAAGTGCCCACGGAAGCGCCCACCGAAGTTCCCACCCAGGAGCCTGTGGCGGTGACGGAGGTGCCCACCGAGGAGCCTACGGAAGTGCCTACCGAGGAGCCCACGGAGGTTCCTACGGAGGAACCTACCGCTGAACCCACTCAGGAGCCTGTGGTGACCCCCACCATGGTGGTGACCGCGACACCCACCATGGCCCCCACCGAGGAACCCACCCCTGAACCCACCGCCGAGCCCACGGCTACCCCCACGGTGGAACCCACGGCCGAGCCGACCGTTGGCCCCACGGCCGCGCCTGCGTTTGTTCCCCAGGCGGTAGAGGCCGCGGATCCCGCCCTGGTGGCGTATTCCACGGTCTACAACGGCACCTCCAAGATCGACAATTATGATCGCCTGGTGGAGGACGTGGTGGCCATGCCCGCCGCTGGTTACTATATCACCCAGCCCTATGGCGTGGTGACCCACCGCGGAGACGCCTTCCGCCAGAACGCCGCCATTGGCAATGTGGGGGATATCTCCACCATGAGCCTGAAGTGGACGGCGGAGGCCAGCAGCGTCAAGGGCGCGAACCAGACCTATTACGGCATCGGCTGGACGGGCCAGCCTGTGATTATCAAGTGGAGCAAGGAAGTCCGCGAAGCCTCTAACATTGTGGATGAGAAGCGCGCCACCAAGGCCCTGAAGGAAGTCATCGTCGCCGGCATGGACGGCCGTATCTACTTCCTGGACCTGGCTGATGGCCTGCCCACCCGCGAGGCCATCAATGTGGGCTATCCCATGCGCGGCACCCCCAGCATTCACCCCCTGGGCTACCCGGTGATGTCCGTTGGCCAGTACGCCCGCAAGATGGCCAAGGGCACCGGCGATATCGGCCTTCGCTTCTATGATCTTCTGACCCAGAAGCAGGTGCACATGATCAACGGCCTGGATGGCAAGATGAACCGCCCCTATTACGCTGTGGGCGCCTTCGACACCTCCGCCCTGATCGACCCCGTCAGCGATACCCTGGTCACCGCTGGCACCAACGGCATGGTGTACCTCACCAAGCTGAACACCACTTTCGATTACAATGCCGGCACCATCGAAATTGAGCCGGAATCCATTGTGATGAAGTCCAAGAAGAAGGGCCAGCAGGACAAGACCGTGGCGGTGGAAGCCTCTGTGGCCGCCTATGATAAGTATATGTTCTATGGCGATCTCAGCGGCCTGGTGCGCTGCGTGAACACCTCCAGCCTGGAAACCGTCTGGGCCGTGGAGACCGGCGATCAGGTGCAGGCCGCCCTGGCCCTGGACTTCGATGCTGAAAACAACCTCTGGCTCTACACTGCCAACACCCTGCAGAACCGCCAGAAGGGTGATGTGACCATCCGCCGCTTCAACGCCATGACGGGCGAGGAAAGCTGGGCCCTGGCCATTGGCAGCCAGAAGAACAACAAGAACAACAAGATCCCCGGCGCTATGGGCTCTCCCGTGATCGGCCAGAATGAACTGAGCGACCTGGTGGTGTACACCCTGTCCAACCTGTCCAAGGCTGGCGCGCAGGCCATCTTCGGCGAGAGCGCCGCGGCCATGGCTGGCGCCACCATCGCCCTGGACAAGGCCACCGGCGAGATCGTCTGGGCCCAGCAGCTGGACAGCTACAGCTATTCTTCCCCCGTGGCGGTGTATAGCGAGACCGGCAAGGGCTGGATCATCCAGGCCAGCGGTAATGGTATGCTGTACCTGATGGATGGCCTGACGGGTGAAGTCGTCAACACCCTGGAGGTGGAGGGCACCATCGAGGGCTCTCCCGCTGTGTACGGCAACACGCTGGTCATTGGCACCACGGGCAAAAAGACTTCCTTCATCTACGGCATTACCCTGGAATAATCCCAAACGAGCCAGAGGGCGCAGGCCCGCTGTCGCCCGCTGGCTGATTGGCTGGCGGGCGTTTGCTTATCACAAAGGAGGAATCACCATGGCAAAGGTACTGGTAGCGCTGGATCAGGGCACAACGAGCTCCCGGGCGGTGGTGTTTGATGTTTCGGGCCGTATGCTGGCGGCCCACGGCGTGGAGTTCCCCCAGATCTACCCCAAGCCCGGCTGGGTGGAGCACAACCCGCAGGATATCCTGAACAGCCAGATTACCGCCCTGAAAGAGGCTGTGAAAAAATCCGGCGTTGACGTGGCGGATATCGCGGCTATCGGCATTACCAACCAGCGGGAAACCACCCTGCTGTGGGACCGGGAGACGGGTGAGTGCGTGCACAACGCCATTGTGTGGCAGTGCCGCCGCACCGCCCACGATGTGGATAAGCTGGTGGAGCAGGGCTGGAGCCCGGTGATCCGGGAGAAAACCGGCCTGGTGCCGGATGCCTATTTCTCCGGCACAAAGCTGGCCTGGCTGCTGAAGAGGCTGAACCTGCATGACCGGGCGGAAAGGGGAGAGCTGTGCTTCGGCACGGTGGACAGCTTCCTGGCCTGGCATTTGGTGCAGGGGCACCCCCACGTGACCGACGCTACCAACGCCGGCCGCACCATGCTCTTCAACCTTGCCACCCAGGACTGGGACGATGAGCTGCTGCGCCTGATGGACATTCCCCGGGCGTGCCTACCCCAGGTGGTGGATTCCAGCCAGGTCATCGGCATGCTGGACGAGAGCATCCTGGGCCGGGCCATTCCCGTGGCGGCCATGGCCGGCGACCAGCATGCCTCGCTGTTTGGCCAGGCCTGCCTGCAGCCCGGCATGGTGAAAAACACCTACGGCACCGGTTGCTTCATGCTGATGAACACCGGTGACAAGCTCATCGCAAGCGAAAGCGGCCTGCTTTCCACCATGGCCTGGCGCATTGGCGGCAAACCCACCTATGCCCTGGAGGGCAGCGTGTTCATGGGCGGCGCCACCATCCAGTGGCTGCGGGACGAAATGAAGATGCTCTCCACCGCCGCCGAAAGCGAGGCGGTGGCCCGCTCCGTGCAGGACACCGGCGGCGTGTACCTGGTGCCGGCCTTTACCGGCCTGGGCGCCCCCTGGTGGGATCAATACAGCCGTGGCGCCCTGGTGGGCATGACCCGCGGCACCGGCAGGGCCCATGTGGTGCGTGCCGCCCTGGAGGCCATTGCTTATCAATCCGCTGACCTGATGCAGGCCATGGCCCAGGACTGCGGCTTTGTGCCCACCCGCCTGCAGGTGGATGGCGGCGCCAGCGCCAATGCCTTCCTGATGCAGTTTCAAGCGGACATCATGAATGTACCGGTGGTGCGCCCCGTGGTGATGGAAACCACCGCCCTGGGCGCGGCGCTGCTGGCTGGCCTGGCGGTGGGCGTCTACGCCAATGCGGAGGAAACCGCCAAGGCATGGCAGCAGGAGGCGCTCTTCCAGCCGGAAATGGAGGAATATGCCCGGAAGAATCTGCTGGATGGCTGGCACAAGGCTGTGGGCCGTGCCAGGGACTGGGCAGAACATTGACACAAAAAAAGGAGACGGTTACACGCCGTCTCCTTTTTCATATACGCGCTTACGCGGCTTTCTTTTCCTTCAGTGTCTTGATGGCCGCCCGGCCATAATCCAGGAAGGCCAGAATGGTCAGCGCCACGGCGAGATAAAGTATGATGGTATCCAGCTGGAAGCCCAGGGCGGCGAACTCCGCGTGGAAGAAGCTCAGTACCAGGGCAGCCACGAAGGCACACATGGCCACCTTGCCCAGAATATTGCTGTAGACCACCACATCGTTTTTCAGCATGAACACGCCGCCCAGCACCATCAACAGCTCCTTGCCCATGACCACCAGGATGGCCCACCAGGGGATCACCCCAGCGATGCCCTGGCAAATCAGTGCCGTGCAAACCATGAGCTTGTCGGCCAGGGGATCCATGAGCTTGCCGAAATTGGTGATCAGGTTATACTTGCGGGCGATGTAGCCATCAAGCAGGTCTGTCAGGCTGGCGATGATAAACACCATGAGGGCTGCTTTGGCGTGGCCGGCGGCAAACAGAACCACAAACACGGGGATCAGCGCCATGCGCAGCATGGTCAGCACATTGGGAACGTTCCAGACGTCGGTAAAATACTTTTCAAACAGCTTTCTCACGGGAAGGATCCTTTCTTTTGGAAAACGCTTGGGGAATGATAACGCATAAGAAATTCGCCAAGGAGCACGGGAAAACCTTCTTTTTCCGTGTCATTTGGGGCGGGGACGGGGTGGCGTTTGAGCAGGATTTGGCACAGGTCAAGCAGGAAACCACCAGGGGAAAAGAGAAATTTATACAGAATGTTATTTGTACGGAGGTACATCCCATGCGTTTTGACGGACGAAACCCGGCCGATCCCCGGGAAGTGACGATCCAGACCGATTTTGTACGCACGGCGGCGGGCTCCTGCCTGATCGCCACCGGTAATACGAGGGTGATCTGCACCGCCTCGGTAGAGGAGGGCGTGCCCCCCTTCCTGCGGGGCAAGGGCCAGGGCTGGGTCACGGCGGAATATGCCATGCTGCCCGCTTCCACCAGCCAGCGCAAGAAGCGCGACGGCATCAAGAAGGATGGCCGTAGCGTGGAGATCCAGCGACTTATCGGCCGCAGCCTGCGCCAGGCTGTGGACATGAAGGCCCTGGGTGAACGCACCATCACCCTGGACTGCGATGTGCTGGAGGCCGATGGCGGCACCCGTACCGCTTCCATCACCGGCGCCATGGTGGCGCTGACCTGCGCGGTGGATAAGCTGGTGAAGGAAGGCAAGCTGCTGGTTTCCCCTATTGTGCACCAGATTGCCGCCATTTCCTGCGGTGTGGTGGATGGCGTGCCCTGCTGCGACCTGTGCTATCAGGAGGACAGCGGCGCCGATGTGGACATGAACTTCGTGATGAACGAAAA
>SVGJ01000057.1 GCA_015056415.1 Clostridiales bacterium | reverse complement strand
CGCGTCACGCTTCGGTGGTTCGAATCCACCCCTGCCCACACTCTTTTCTGCGGGAATGGCGGAATTGGCAGACGCGCTAGATTCAGGTTCTAGTGAGGGCTTTCTTCATGCAGGTTCAAGTCCTGTTTCCCGCACTTAACTCCGAATGAGAATTCATTCGGAGTTTTTGCATGCAAAAAACCGGCCTGTGACAAGGCCGGCTGATGGAGCAATCTTATTTCTGAGGGGCCGCACCGGGTTCGCGTCCTACCCGGGTATTGTCATGGGCGCGGTCCTGCAGGGCAGGGATGGGATTGGGTGCGGTTTCGAAACGGTAGTCCTGACCGTTGCGGCGGATGTATTCCTCGATCACCGCGTGGCTGGATACATCGTTTTCATTGGCGTTGACGATGCCCTGATAACGGTGAAAGTCAGCGTCCCGGGGAAGCTGCTCCACGGGGATATATCCTTCGCGGTTGGCGGTGAGCTGCACGGTACCGGCCAGGACGCTTCGCACATGATCGATATTGCTTTCCAGCTTCAGCGGGGCGGGGAAATCGCCTTCACCGACGACCTGCTGGTATTCCTTTCCCTCGGCTGCCTGCAATAGCTTGGCGGCTTCGTGCAGGTGACTCAGCTCGATGTGCAGCATATGCTCCCACACGGGCTTGATGGTCGGGTCGGTCTCGGTCTCATAGCAGCTCCAGTAGAGATAGCACTCGGTATACTGGTGCATGAGCAGGTTTTCCAGCCAGGTGCAGTTGACGTCCATCAGGCTGCCGTACTGGGATACGTGCTGCTCCTCGATCATGCCGATCTCACGGTAAAGCGCACGGCCCGGCGTGTTGGGGTAAGCGGCGCAGACGTTCATATAGTAGTTCATGGTCTGCTGCTCGGCCGCGGTGATGATGCCCACGCACAGCCTGGTCTCGGGTGCGGCGGTCTTGCTGCTGATGGGCTGCTTGATGGAATCGAAGGGGTAACGGTGGTGGGCGATGGTGGGCCGGGCGGGCATGATCTCCGTGTAACGGCCTACCAGATCCTCGGCGTGTATGCCGTTTTCCATGTCGAGAAAATCGGCATAGCGGTACAGGTGGTCGAAGTCCTCCAGCAGGGCGAAGTTCAGCGCGTCGCGCACGTGCTGGTCGGGCTCGCGCTTGGCCAGGTGAGCGGTCAGATCCACGGCAAGCTGCTCGTAGCCGATGGTGTGCTCCAGCAGGGTCTCATCGTCAGGCTTGAGGGCGGCGACCAGCTTTTGCTGCTGCTGTTCGCTGCGGCGGACCAGCGCCAGCGTGCGGCGCAGGTCGTTGTTGGGGCAGTGGCGTGAAAACTGGTGGGAGAACCACACATTCTCGAATTCCGTGCCGTTCATCAGGATGACGCGGGTGCGGGTGTAGGGGTCTACGGTATGCTTGTCATAGGGCTTGGGACACATGGCCTGCCAGTTCAAAAGCGTTTCGTCCAGGCGGCGGCTCTGCTCCTTGAATGGATTCATTCGGATCCCTCCTGTTTGGTTCGTTGTCATGAACAGTATGCACAGGGGAAGTATCCTGCATACATACCGCCGCATGATAACGGCTTTCCAGGGCGTCCCAGGTGAGGGGATCCACCTCGCCGGTGGCGGGCGGGCAGCGCAGCGCTTGAAAGGTTCTGACGGCTTCCCGGGTCATGGGGCCGAGAAAACCATCAGGCGTCAGCGTGAAGCCCAGTTCCCGCAGCATCAGCTGCAGTCGCACGACCTCGCTGCCCCTGGCGCAATAGCGTAGTGTGGGGTAAAGCATGGTGTTTTTCCTCCATATAAAGAAAACAGGCGCACCTTTTCAACAAGGGTGCGCCTGCGGATTTATGCGTGGTATTTTGCGGTGGAGCTTTGGCGTGTCATTTCCCGGCTGACCGTGGGGGTGATCAGCTGGCCGACGGTCTGGCTGTCCATCTGTACGATGGCGCCGGAAAGCGCGCTGGCCACAGCCTGACCGATGGCGGCAGCGTCGATGGCGGAAGCGGTGGCCTGGCCGGAACGCCATTGCGCGGCTTCCAGCGAGGTGAGCACAGCCTCGCCCTCGTGCAGGCGAGCGGGGAAATCATTATAGGGAACGTAATCGATGCCCGTGGCGAAGCCGGGGGTGGACGATGTGGCGCTGCCTTGCAGGCTGAGGAACGTCTGCATTTTGTCGGTGGCATTCTGGATGGCGGCGGCAACACTGCTCCACGAGCTGGCGGCAGTGCTTTGCAGCTGCTGCAGCGTGGAGGCTGCGGAGCGGGCGGCTGCCTCTGCCCGGGCGAGGCCCTGCAGGAAAGCCGCGGCGTCCAGCGTCAGCTCAGCGGAGAGCTCAAACAGCTTATCCATGGTCATCCTCCTTTCTGGTGGGATGGGTCAGGCGGCGCAGCACGCTCTGGCGTACGTCGGCGGCGGAGCGGCGATCGCGGGGCGGCGCGACATCGCCAAAGAGGGATAAGGCGTCGGGTACGGGATAATCCCGGCCACCGCCCAGGGCGAACAGCTGCGCGCCGATGAGCCATGTCAGGTGGGTGGTATAGACGGCCTGCGCCTGCCGTGCCCGGCGGTGGAGAAGCACCTCCTGCAGGGCCGGCAGGGGAAGCGAACGCTGGCCGGATACTACGGTCAGGATCTCTCCTGCTCCGCAGATCCGGCACAGGAGAAAAAACTGGCGAGCTGGCTGTCCCAGACGGACATAAGGTCGGCCAGGGTAGCGAGGCCGGGCTGCAGGCGCAGCGCTTCGGCAGGCTTGCCGGTCAGGATGGACAGGGCTTCATAAAAATCCGCGGCGTGGCGCTCCAGCAGCAGGGGGACCAGCTTCTCCCACAGGCGGGAAAGGGTCAGCAGGGGCGGCTGGACGTCAAGCCCGGTGAAGGATAGCTCGTCCAGGGCGGCCAGCGCCTGTTCATCACGGAGAATGCGGCACAGGGGCGGGGTGAGGCGGATCAGCACATCGGCCAGCTGATCGGTGGTGAGTTGGCTGAGCTTCATCATGCACCTCAATCGAAGAAAATGACGCGGAAGGGGGCGTAGTCCTCCTCGCCGGCAGCCTGATGAGCCTGGAACTCAAAGGGCAGGGTACCCTCGCCTTTATCGGTGAAGGTGAAGGCGGCGCCCTTCATGTTCAGGGCGTTGGTCAGCTCAATGAGCACAAAGCCGCGGCTGGTATCGCCGATCCAGCACAGGGTGGGGATGTAGTCCTCCTCGGTGATCTCGCTGCGGGCGCGGATGGTGGTGATGCTGCCGGAGGTCTCCACATCGGCGCAGATCAGCGCCGCGGCGAAGTTCTCCGGGGTGATCTCCAGCATGGTGCCGGAAAGCTTCACCGTCCAGCCGTCGTTGACGGTGGAGCCGATGGAGGGCGAGCGCAGGCCGTCGGCCTCGATGCTGCGCAGGCTGGGCGTGCACTGGAAGGTGCCTCCGCCCCGGGTTGCGCCGATGACGCAGGAGCCCTCGGCAATGGCGTCGGCCACCAACAGGCGGAGCTGCGCGGCGGAAGCGGCGGAGGAGAAATCGAAACCCCGCAGGAACAATCCGGCGTTGAGCTGCAGGTTTTCAAAGGTGGAGGGGGTCAAACCGGTGGTCATGGGATCACTCCTTCTAATGAAATAAGGGCGGAAGCCGCTGCGGCCTCCGCCCGGGGTCATGCGTCGTAAAGATGCACGTTCAGGCGCATCCGTCCGCCGATGACTTGTCGATCGGTTTCGTCATTCACCAGGGTGACGAAGCTGCCCGCTGCCCGGCGCAGCACGGCAACGCCGCCGTGATAGCGCAGAAGGACGCCCTCCTCGGGGATGAGGGAGCAGAGCTGATCCATCATCTCCACGCAGCGGGTATGGGCATGCTCCTCACGGAACCAGGCGGTCACGGTGAGTCCGGCGGATTGCGCAAAGGGGGCGTAGGCGGTGGTCAGTGTGATAAAGGGAAAGCTGGCGCCGGCAGGCACCTGCCCGGAGATGTACACAGGCAGCCCGGTCTCCCTGAGGAAGGCTACCACGGAACGCTGATATTGCTTCATGCTCACGGGGCGGTCACCACCCTTTCCACAGGCACCTGACAATATGCCATGCCCGAAATGGCGGGCGTGCGCATATCGCCGCTCTGCCCGGTGACGCGGAAGACAGCGCCATCGCTGAGGCGGCGTACCCGGTCATCCAGCACGAGGGTCACATCCCACTCGTGAAGCAGCATGGGCATGGTCTTCAGGGCCAGAAGGCCGGTGGGATCTACCTCCCTGCCGACTACCTGGGTCACGCCGCCGCGAAAGGTCACGCCCTCCGTCCAGCCGGAAGAGAAACCGCCAAGCCCGTCATCGGCCTGGGAACGCTCCAGCAGAATGAAATCTTCAAAATAGTCCTGAAGCATCACAGCTTCACCTCCGTGTACATGCGGCGGTAAGGCAGCAGCTGCCGGGCGAAGTATTCCTGCCAGGTGATGGGCTGGCCGTCCGAACCGGTGGCCAGCTCGCGACTGTAAGCGCCGAAGCTTTCCTTCACTGCCACGGCCGTTCCCTGGCGCTGCGTCCACGCAGACACCTCAGCAGCCAGGGCAAGGAAATCCGCCGGAGGCGCCAGTAGCCACACGCGGCCCTCCCAGCTTTCGTCAACCGCGCCGGAGATCACACAGCCATCGCCGAGCTGAAACACGCCATTATTGTGAATGGAACCGCTCACTGCCACCCAATCGCCGGGCCGAAGCCCATCGGAAGGCACGAGCGCACCGGAACGCAGCGTCCATGAGGCATCCATGGCCGCCGCGGGAAAAAAGTTGCGGGTCTCCCGCATGAGTTCAGGGACGCTGATCGTCATAGGGAACCTCCATAAGAATGATGAATTAAGAATGATGAATTAAGAATGATGAAATGAGCCTGTTGCGCTCCCGCGTCGCGGTGCGCCCGTTGCGCACCGTGACCCCTGCTGAGAGGCGGTCAAGCCGCGATCCCCCAGAGAGGGTTTCGAAAGGGTCGAAGACCCTTTGTAGGGGAGCCCCGAGGGGACAGAGTCCCCTCGGGCAGGGATCCCTAAGGGGCAGAGCCCCTTAGGCCAGGGTGTGGATGTAGACGCAGGAGGGCATGACGACCTTGGCGCCGCACAGGGACAGACCCTTCACGCCGTCGTCGAAGCCCTTCTCGCGGCGGTAGGCCTCGATGTGGGTGATCTGGTTGGCGAAGGTCACGCCGTCGGAGGTCATGGCCACCAGCTCGTTGGTCAGGTCGTTGCTGATGTAGATGTCAAAGCCGGCGGCACGGGCCACGGAGCCATCGGCCAGGTGGGCCTCAGAGAAGGCGCCGTTGCCGGTGATGAAGCGGTTGTCCAGCAGCAGCTCGCCCTCAACGGAGGCGGGCACCACCAGCACACGGCCGGCACGGGGCACGTTCTTCTCGTCCAGGGCGGTCTTGATGTTCACCAGCAGCTCATACACACCGCCCTCAGGGATCGCGCCGGTGACCTTGGTGCCGGCACCCTCGCGAATGACGGAGAGGATGTAGGCTTCGGTGTCCTCGGCCAGCTTGTAGGCGGCGTTGCGCATGGCGGCGTCCATCAGGTCGGAATTGGCCTGGGCGGCGTCCACGTCGTTGAGGTAGAAGTTGTAATAGGCGCCGTGGTCGATGACCAGGGTGGTATCGGAGCCGGTGAGCTGCTCGGGCTCGGCGATGTCGGTGTTGGGGGTGTAGGGCTTCACGGTGATGTCAGCCAGGTTGTTGATGTGCACCGTATCGCCAAACTGGGCGATGTCGCCCTCCCAGTTGCGGTTGCACAGGGAGCCGAACACCAGGGACTTGTGCAGGTTTTCGGTCAGGCGGGCGCTCCATACCTTGGGGATGAAAGAGGTAATAGCCATAGCTTAGATCGCTCCTTTCGCAAGAACGCTCTTCACGGCGTTCCAGTTGCGGTTGATTTCATCTGCGCTCATGCGGGAGATATCCTCACGGGTCAGCGCGCCGCCCGTGGGGATGGGAGGCTGAATGGTGGGCGTGGCCATGCGTACCGGCTGGGCGAAGAAGGCGGCGTACTTGCTGCGCAGCTCCGCGATGATGGCGGCCTCGTTCTTCAGGGAGCCGCCTTCCACTTTCAGCGTAGCGGGGTCGATGGCCTGGATGAGCAGGTCGATGGCTTTCTCGTTACAGCCTGCCTGGAGCATGGCCAGGCGGACCAGCTCGAGGGCCTTGGCAGTGTTGTGATGGGCTTCCACCTGGGTGCGGTAGGCGTCGAAGGCCGCCTGTACCTCGGCGGCGGACTGGCCGGAGCTTTCGCGCAGGGCCTGCAGCTCGGCAAAGGCGGCGTCACGCTCGGCCTTGAGGGCATCAACGGTGGAAATGTGGGCTGCGATGATCTGCTCGATGGATTCGTCGTTCAGCTGCAGATCCTTGAGCAGCTGTCGGGTCAGTGCCATGGGGGACTCCTTTCTGCGCGGTTCGTTGCGCAAAGAAAAATGTATATGAAAAACAGGAAGCTTACGCTCCCTGGCGGCGCAGGGCCTCGGCGGCGGCTTGCCGCAAGGCTTCTGCGTTGTTGAGGATGCCTTCCGCCAGATAGGGACGGCCAGATGTGCGGCTGGTTCCCTCATGAACGGGGACGGCATAGGGCAGGGTGTTGCCGATGGTGACGGTATTGCCGTTTACAGCAAAGGAAACATCTTGCATCAGGGCGCCGGTGTCGCACACGGGTCGTTCGTAGCCGTGGAGCATCTGTTCCCGGACGCAGGCGACGGCTGTCTCACCCATGGATTCGGCGGCGCTGGGAAGATCCAGCCGGGAGAGGAAGGCCGGCAGGTGGGACTTGAACATGGCTTACGCCTCCCCGCGGAGCAGTGCGTCGATCTCCTCGGGCTGGATGTAGGGGTTCAGCTTCAGGGCGGTGCGGCGGTCGATGTCCGGGCGCATGGCGGCGATATCCGCCACGGTCTCGGATTCATTGGCGATGCACTGACGGGGGAAGCGGATCTCCTCGGTGGTGACGCCCAGCAGGGCGAGCAGCTGCTGCACGAAGCGGAAGACCTGCCATTCGTAGCGGTCGGCCTTCAGGTTCAGGTTGGCGGTGGCGGCGCGGATGGCCACGTTGGTCAGGCTACCGCCGGTGAGAGCGTCGATGTTCAGGGCCATGTAATCCTGGTAGAGGGCGCGTTCCAGAATGTCCAGGGCGGTCTGGCGGGCAGCGTAGGGGACCTCGATGGTGTGGGGCTCGGCGGTGGAGGAGGAACCGCTGCCGTCAGAGAGGTTGGCCACGGCCTTGATGCGCTGGATCTCCTCCAGCATCTGGGCGATATCATCGGTGGTGCCGCCGAAGTTGTTCAGCACCCAGTAGACGTCGTTGGCGCGGTCCAGGTTATCCGCAAAATCGGAGAGGATGTTGTCGTAGGCGTCGATCTTTGCTTTGATGGCGGGGGTCAGCTCGCTGTGACGCTCGGAGTTGGCGAACAGGGGGATGATGGGCAGGCGGGCGTAGTTCTCTGTGGAGAGGATCTCATCGCCCAGGGCGTCGGAGCGCATGGTGACCACATAGGGCCGCTTGGGCATCACGGGGACGGGCATTCCTTTTTCCAGCTTCAGCACGGTGACGCCGTCTGTTTCGAACAGGCGGACATACATAGGCTTGTCGGCGGAGATCTGCCAGAACTGCACGCCTACCATGGGTTCATCGGTGAGCTCGTCCATCAGGGCGAAGAAGCCGCTGCGGATGTCCCGGGCGGCCTCCAGCACCTCCAGATGATCCACGTTCCAAAAGCCCCAGCTCACGCCATGGATCAGCGCCCGCTCGCCCAGGGCGGCCAGCTGGTGATCAAAGTCAGCGCCCAGGAGCGCCTTGGTCTGGGCGTCGGCCAGGACGCAGCCGTTGGCCAGCAGGAACTGGTTTTGCTGGGTGATGAAGCGGAACAGGAAGCCGGAACCGATGCGGTTGCCCACCACATCCTCGGTGCCGGTGCGGATGCGCTTGCGGCCGGAGGCGTCGCGGGTCTCGATCTTGCGGGCGCGCAGAACGGTCTTTCGGGCTACGGCGGGATTGCGGCCCCGGAAGTAATCGCCTGCCTCCAGCGCGAGACCGAAATCCCGGGAGGCCTTGTAGCGATCGATGGCGGTGAGCAGGAGCTTGTCGCGGTCGGCGGCGGCCTGCCAGTCCTGATAGGTAACGTCGGTAAACATGGGGAACCTCCTTTAATGATGGTCGAGGATGCGGCAGACGCAGGCGGCGGAATCGGGGGCGTCGTCGTGGGCGGCGGACATGGAGTAGGCAAGGATCTGGTCGATGTAGGCGGGATCGGCAGAACGGAGAAAGCGGATCCTTGGCCACCACTTGCGCAGGTGGGTGGAAATTTTGAGATGCTTGTTCTGCCGCTCCTGATAGGTGCGTACCTGAGCACCCAGGCGGCGAAGCTCCCGGGCGACGTAGCCTTTGTCGCCATTGGTCTCACACCAGATGGGGGCGCAGAGCAGCTGGTCACATTCAGCCAGGAGGGCCTCCATCGCCGTATCCACGTGCCCCTTGAACAGCCGGCCGTACAGGAAAAGGGTATCGCCTTCGCGGCGGGCGCAGGTGAGGGCGGTGAAGTCGCTGCCGCCATAGGCCGCGTCGATGTGGGCGATACCATCCCGCAGGAGCAGGGGATCATCGAAGAATTCCGGGGGCTGGACGAACAGGGCGTTATCGTCGCCAATGTGTTTCAGTTCGTAATTCGCAGCGAAGAGCGTGGGCGACATGGAGCGCCGCAGCTCGTCCAGCTTATCCTGGGTGAGGAGGCCGGTATGGTAGCAATCGTACCGCTCCACCCGGGGCATCAGGGCGATGGCGTCCTGGGGATGCCAGGGCGTGCCGGTGTTGATGATCCGTCCCCCGGGGATGCGGATGTTCTGCAATTCCTGATAGATGGCGCGGGTGTGCTCCCGCTCCTGGGGGCTGATGCGGTCCTGCAGGTTAACGATGTCATCGGTGATGATGATATCGGCGTGCTTGCCGGTGAGGCTGCCTTTGGTACCCTGGCCCAGCAGCTGTGCCGCGCCCCGGCGGGCGGCGTAGCAATCCGTGGTGATGCTGAACTGATCTGCCCGGAGGATGTTCACGGGCTCGCCCCAGCATTTCTGGGTGAGAAAGAGCATGGCGTCGGACTGCAGAAGCATTTTCACCTGCCGGATGATCTCGATGACGTCGCCATCGGTCTTGCGCATGAAGAGCATATTCCGCATGGGATACACGCACATGCTGATGGCCATGGCCGCTGCCAGACAGGTCGTCTTGTAGGAACCGCGATGAGCCAGGAGCGTCATGTCCTCACGTCCGGTGATCATCTGCCGCATCCATTGGCCGTGGAGCTCGTCGGTCAGCAGTGTGGAACCGCACCACCGGGCCACCTGCGCCGGCCGACGGGTCATCAGGGCCAGGGCGTCACGATCCATGCAGCTCCATCATGGCCGCCTCGATCTCCGCGGCCAGCTCCGTCTTGGGCTTGCCGCCGGGATCCTTCTCGCTGAACAGCCCGTAGCGCTTGCCCAGCAGCTCTGCCGCCCTGCTGCGCTCGGAGACCTTGGGCGGCAGGGTGATCTCCTCGCCGGAGGTGCTCTTGCGGCCGGAAGACTCGGTCATTTCTCCGCGCATGATCTGCGTGAAGGTGCGCAGCACTTCCTCCGGCGTGGCAATGTCCGGCTCGGCGGTGCGTCGTTTGGCCATGAACGACCTCCTTTCATGAAAAACAGCGCCCCGGTGCTCCGGGACGCTCTTTGTGGATGAGAACGCTTGTTCCTGATTTCCACGATGACATAATATCACGATGCCGCCGGACACGCAACGACGGTTTCGGACATTGTGGACACGTTGTCCAGGTGGTGCAGAAGCTCGGCGCGCAGGCGGTTGGCATGACGCACGCTCACACACAGACAATCGGCGATCTGCGCGTCCGTCTGGCACAGCTGGTAATACTGGCGCAGGATACAGCGGTCGCGGTAGTTGCGGGCAAACTTCAGCAGGGCCGTGTAGCGGGGTTCCATACCGTCCAGCTGTGCGCGAAGGTCATTGACGGCGGCCTCGATGCCATCCTGCTGCTGAATGGCGGCGGCGGTATGATCATTGGTGCCCCGGGGCATATCATCATAGTGCAGGGTACTGGCGCCCCGGGGCCTGCCTGTGGTGCCGCTCATGGCCAGCTGACGTTCCATGACCCGGAGTTCCAGCCAGGTCTCGCGATAGAGCTTCAGAAATGCGGCGTTGTTCATGTTCATGTCCTCCTTATCTAAAAGCGAACATATATTCGCAGGATTAACTTGCGGTTATTATACAACGCTAAAAAGTTGTTGTCAAGAGCAGAAATTATCAAAAAGTTGCTTGCATTTATTAACTAAAAGTTATATACTGTTTCGTGAGGTGATTGTATGTACGCGGATCGCATCCGATATTTCCGCCAGAAGAAGGGGCTCTCCCAGCAGGGATTGGGGGAATTGCTGGGCATTTCCGCCACGGCGGTGCATAAGTGGGAACATGGTCAGTCCCAGCCGGACATTCCTGCCCTGCGGAAGATGTCGGCGATCTTTGGCGTGTCCATTGACGAACTGTGCGATCATCAGCCGCCTGTTCAGCCCGGGGACGCTGACGCCAATATCACCATTATGACCCGGGCCTTCCGCCAGCTCACGCCTGAGGAGCAGGAGAAATATCTGGCGGTGGGAAGGGCGCTTTTTCAGCACGCCTTCGGCAAGGAGAGCGACGCATGATCCGTCAGCCTGATTACGACCGGGCCGCCACGCTGGCGTATCGCTGCCTGCTGAAGCTGAACATAACGCGTTTGCCCGTGCGTCCGCTGGAGATCCTGCGCAAGTGCCGCAATACGGTGGTGTACACCTATCAGCAAGCGGCGGAGTTTCTTCATATAGATGAAGCGGAGTTTGAACGCCGTTACGGCGAGGCGGATGCATTCACCATCCGAGGCGGAGAGCAGTATGTCGTCTGCTATCGGGAGGGCGGCAATCCGGCCCGGCTGAACTTCACCCTGGCGCATGAGCTGGGGCATATCCTGCTCCAGCACCAGGAGGATGCTGTCGCGGACGAGGCGGAAGCGAATTGCTTTGCCGGACATCTGCTGTGTCCTGAGCCTGCGGTTACCGGAAAGGGGCCTGAGGAGGTGGCGGCTGCCTGCTATGTATCCCGCGCGGCGGCATTGGCGGCGCTGGGAAACCGGACTGGCAGAGGCGCGGAAGCGACTGTTCAAAAAGTTGAAAAACTTTTTGAAAAAAGGTGTTGACAAACGAAAAGTAATTTGATATTATATCTAAGCTGCCTCGCGAGAGCGGGCGGCGGATGAACC
>SVGJ01000056.1 GCA_015056415.1 Clostridiales bacterium | reverse complement strand
CACGTTGCTCACGTCGCCCACGCGCTCCTTGCCCATGGGGCCTAGCAGCATGCCGCTGGGCTCGGCGATGACCTTGGAGGGATCCTTCAGGTCGGTCATGAAGGCATAGAGCACATAGCGCAGGCCGGCGGCGGTGTTGCGCACGCCGTGGGCAATGTGGATCCAGCCCTTGTCGCACTTGATGGGGGTGGCGCCGGCGCCGTTCTTGGCCTCGGTGATCACATGATACTTGCGGGCGGAGATGATCTTCTCCTCGTCGATGACGGGGTTCATGATATCCTTGCACAGGCCAAAGCCGATGCCGCCGCCGCTGCCGGTCTCGATGAAATCATCCATGGGGCGGGTGTAGAAGGCGTACTGGCCGTCCACAAACTCGGGGTGGAGCACCACGTTGCGCTGCTGGGGAGAACGCAGGGTGGTAAGGTTGGGCAGGCGCTCCCAGGTTTCCAGATCCTTGGTGCGCACGATGCCGGCGGCCGCCACGGCGGCGGAGAGGTCGGCGTTGTTGGGATCCTTGCTCTCGGAGCAGAACACGCCGTAGATCCAGCCGTCCTCGTGCTGGGTGAGGCGCATATCGTAGACGTTGGTCTCTTCCTTGCAGGTGTCGGGCAGCACCACGGGGTAATCGCGGAAGCGGAAGCCCTCGGTGGGCTTGTCGGATTCAGCCACGGCGAAGAAGGACTTGCGGTCCATGCCCTCCACGCGCACCACCATGCAGTACTTGCCGTTCAGTTTGATGGCGCCGGAGTTCAGCGTGGCGTTGACGCCCAGACGCTGCATCATGTAGGGGTTGGTCTCGGGATCCGCGTCATACATCCAGAAGGGCGGGATGTGCTCGCGGGTGACCACGGGGTAAACATAACGGTTGAACAGGCCGTTGTAGAAATGCTCATTTACCGGGTTGGGCCGGGCGATGAGACGCTCATAGGCTTCCATCAGGGAAGAAAAGCTGCGAGGCTGCATAAGAGTTCCTCCTTTTTTTCCGAATTACGCATTCAGCATTGCTGATGTGGATTAGTAATCCACATCAGGGATGTCGTCGCCCCACTGCAGGTCGGAGTGCTCCTTGATGTAGGTCACGATCTCGTCCACGGTGGTGAAGGCCAGGCCAACGTTGGTATCGGCAGCGCCGTAGTAGATGGCGATGCGGCCGGTGTCTTCATCCTGCAGGGTGGCGCAGGGGAAGACCACGTTGGGCACGAAGCCGCAGGTCTCGTAGGGCTCTTCGGGGGTCAGGAGGTGGTTTTCGCAGCGGTAGAGCACCTTGCTGGGCTCGTTGATGTCCAGGATGGCGCCGCCCATGGAGTACACAAAGCCGTTGCAGGTGGTGGCCACACCGTGATAGAACAAAAGCCAGCCCTCGGTGGTCTCAATGGGGGCAGCGCCAGAGCCGATCTTCACGGACTCCCACCACTTGGAGCCGCGGCCCATCACATGGCGGTGATGTCCCCAGTATTCCATGTCGGGGGATTCGGAAACGAAGATGTCGCCGAAGGGGGTGTGGCCGGAGTCGGAGGGGCGGGACATCATCTTGAACATACCATTGATCTTGCGGGGGAAGAGCACAGCGTTACGGTTGAAGGGGATGAAGGGGTTCTCGATACGGGTGAAGGTCTTGAAGTCCTTGGTCTTGGCCATACCGATGGAGGCGCCGAAGAAATCCGTGCACCAGATGATGTAATAGGTGTCGTCCACCTTCACCAGGCGGGGATCATAGGCGTAGTGGGGCATCTTGGGATTGCCGTTGTCATCCACAAAGGGAACCTTCTCGCGGTCCACATCCCAGTGGATACCGTCCTTGGAGCGGCCGATGTACACATAGGGCACGCCGTTGACCTGCTCGCCGCGGAGCACGGCGATGAAGCCATCCTCCCAGGGGGCGACGGCGGAATTGAAGATGCGGGCGATTTCGGGGGTGGGGTTGCGGCCCATGACGGGGTTGCCGGTGTAGCGCCACACGGGAGCGGCGGTCTTCAGATCGGCAGGCTTATCCTGCCAGGGGATATTCGGGAGGGAACCGGCGTTAAGGATCTTGACCTGAGACATGGTGAAACTCCTCGCTTTCTGTATGGTGAGTGGGATTGGATACTTGCTTTATTCCTCAACGGGGATCGCCCGTTCAGAATCGCGGTAGATGGGCCGGCCGCTGACCACCACGCGGCCGCAGGGCCGCTGCGGGCCGTTGCAGCGATCGGTGACGAGCTTCACGGCAAGCTGCGCCATGGAGCGGAAATCCACCTGGAAGGTCGTCAGGGCAGGGGGCTCGTTGTTGCCCATGGTAAAATCATCGAAGCCAACCACGGAGACGTCCTCCGGTACGCGCAGACCCTGGGCGTGCAGCTGGTCGATGAGGCGGCGGGCCACCACGTCGCAGTTGCATACGAAGGCGGTGGGCAGCTTTTCCGGCAGCGCGAGGGGGAGATCCCGCCCCTCGTCATCGCGGTCGGAGACGATGCACTCCTGGCGGATGGGCAGCCCCTGGGCGAGCATCGCCCGGAAGAAACCCAGGTACCTGTCCATGATGGAGGAGGTCGCCCGGTAGTTCCCCACGAAGCCGATGTCCCGGTGGCCGTTCTTGATGAGGTGGTTGGTCAGCCGGAAGGTGCCGTAGGTGTTATCGCCCACCACGGCGTCGGCCGCGGCGTGCTCGTCAAAGAAATCCAGGAAAACCACCGGCAGCGGCTGCTTGACGATCATCTGCACATAGGCCCGGCTGGGCTGCCCCAGCAGGATCAGGGCATCCACCCGGCGGCTGCGCACCAGATGGGGCAGGGCCAGATGCGCGTCGTTTTCCTTGGTGAGCAGCTCCATCAGGGCGAAGTGCCCCGCGTCGGAAAGCTCCTGCGCCAGCTGGCGGTAGAACGTGAAATAGAAGGAATCGCCGGAGAAGAAATGATCGGGCACGAGGATACCTACGTCCAGCTTACGTGTTTGCTGGTTCTGCAGCGCGTTGGGGTTCACATACCCCATTTCCTCCGCGACCTGCACGATGCGCTGACGCATCTCCTCGCTCACGCCGGATTTCCCGGCCAGGGCCTTGGATACCGTAACCGCGCTGACGCCGACCTGCTTGCCGATGTCGCGCATGGTGACATTTGCCATGGGTTACTCCTTTGCTTCAGCCTTCAGGGTGTAGCTGACAGAGGCGGCGTCTCCGCCGGGGAGCGTCACGCACAGGCCGATGTTCATCAGCTCGTCGCCGCCGTAGGTTTCGCCGGTCTCCATGATGCGGTAGGTGGCGCCTTCATCCAGGCCGCGCAGGCGGAGCATGGGCGGGAAGGTGCCGGGCAGGGCCATGGCCCGGGTAAACATGAACACGGCCTGGGTCTTATCGGGGGAGACGGTGATCCAGGCGGTGTCGTTGCCCTCATAGGGGGAGAGTAGACGGTGGAAATCGCCGTAGAGCAGCGTCTGGCGCAGCTCCTTCACCCGGGTGATCTGCTTTTCAACCGCCAGGAGATCCTCCTCGGGCAGGCGGTTGAGATCCAGCTCGTAGCCGAAGCAGCCGCTCATGGCCACATTGCCGCGGGTGGAGATGGGGGCGATGCGCCCGGTCTGGTGGTTGGGCACGGCGCTGACGTGGCTGCCCATGGCGAAGGGCGGGAACACCAGCGAGGTGGAGTACTGGATGCGGCAGCGGCACAGGGCGTCGGTATCGTCGCTGGTCCAGGTCTGGGGCATATAGTGCAGCATGCCCATGTCGAACCGGCCGCCGCCGGAGGAGCAGCTTTCGAACAGCACATGGGGGAAATCGTGGATGAGCCGCTCCAGAATGCCATACAGGCCCAGCATATAGCGGTGAGGGAGCTCCTTCTGCCTTTCGGCGGGGAGCAGCGCGGAGCCCACGTTGGAGAAGTTGCGGTTCATATCCCACTTGACATAATCGATGGCGTTGGCGGCCAGGTTGTCGGCCACGGCGTGGTAGACATATTCGCATACATCGGGGCGGGAGAGATCCAGGATCAGCTGGTTACGGCCCTGAATGGAGGTGCGGCCATTGACGTGGATGCACCAGTCGGGGTGGGCACGGTAAAGATCGCTGTCGGGGGAGATCATCTCCGGCTCGAACCACAGGCCGAACTTCAGCCCCAGGGCGTGAACCTTTTCTGCCAGGGCGCTCAGACCGCCGGGCAGCTTGCGCTTGTCCACGAACCAATCGCCCAGGGAGGAGTTGTCGCTGTCGCGATGGCCGAACCAGCCGTCGTCCAGCACGAAGAGCTCCACGCCCACCCTGGCGGCGGTGCGGGCGATCTCCAGCAGCTTTTCCTCGTTGAAGTTGAAGTAGGTGGCTTCCCAGTTGTTCAGCAGGATGGGCCGGGGTGCGTGGGCATAGCGGCCGCGCACCAGGTGATCGGCGCAAACGCGGTGGAACTGGCGGCTCATACCGTCCAGGCCGGCGTTGGAATAGACCATCACAGCCTCGGGCGTCTGGAAGGCGGCGCCGCTCTCCAGCGTCCACTGGAAGTCTGTATCGTTGATACCCATCATCACGCGGGTATAGTGGTTGGGATCGACATAAGCCTGGGCGGTGAAGTTACCGGAATACACCAGCGCCATGGCGATCACCTCGCCCTGCTCCTCGGTGGTTTCGGGGCGGGCCAGGGCCAGGAAGGGCGACGTCTGCAGGGAGGAGGCGCCGCGGATGCTGCCCACGCCCTGCTGGCCCATCACCAGCGGACGGCGGATCAGCTCACGCTCGCGGGCCCAGGCACCGGAAAGGGTGATCAGGTCGTAGCGGCTTTCGGGCACATCCAGGCAGAGGGAGTAGCAGCGCTCCAGGTGCAGCGCGTGCTCGCTCCTGTTTTCAAAGAGCACGCTGCGGGCGATGGCGTCGCAATCCTCGAAAATGGAGTACTGCAGCGTCACGTCGAGGGCGAGCAGCTCGTCATGGAGCTTGAGGCACAGGGTCTTGCAGTCATCGCCAAAGGTGGCGGGCAGGCCGGCGAGCCGGGGCTTGCCGTCGATGACTTCAGCGGAGACGAAGCGCAGGTCTGCGGTGCGGGTGCCGTCCTGCTGGCGGACGATCAGCGCGCCCTCGCGCATTTCACCCAGACCGAAGGCCGGGTATTCCTGGGGCGTGTGATCCAGCGCGCAGTTCTGCATACTGAAGGAGAAATCTCCCGGCAGGCTGGCGGCGCGCAGCAGAGAGGCGGGGTTCAGCTTTTCCACCCGCTTGCCGAAGTACAGGTGAGCGGGGATGCCGCCCTCCAGAATGCCGATGACGTAGCTGATGCGCGCGTTGCGCAGGTGGATCAGCTTATCGGAAACAAGGATCTCTGTCATGATGGTCACCTCTTGTTCTGTTCGATGATGCGCAGGCACATACGGCCGTTATGGTAGGGGCACTTCCACTCTTCCACCATGGGACGCTCGGTCATGGTGCCGTCCTCATACACGGACCAGTACCACTCGCCGTTGGGGCGGGGATCCACGACCAGCCTCTGGGTGGCCGGCCACTGGACCTCCACGGCGGTCTTGAACAGCTCGTTGCCGGTGAGCTCCCAGGCGTTGGAGAAGCCCAGCAGGGCCTCGGCCTGCACCCACCAGATGCGCAGCTCGTCGACCTCGCCGTTGACGATCTCGTTCTTCAGGCCGTGGTCGGTCATGGCACGCTCGTGAACGGATTCGGCCAGGGCGATGCACATGGCCTTGTAGGGCTCGCGCTCACCTTCGGGGAGCAGGCATTCCACGGCGTCCCAGATCAGCCAGGAGGCCTCGATGTCGTGGCCGAAGGACTGCATATCCAGCAGGGAATTGTATTCCGCGTCGTAGAAGACCTCCAGGCGGCGCTTTTCCTTGTTGTACATCACCTTCAGGAAGCGCTCCAGGCACACGATACCGGCCCTGCGGACGTCCTCGCTGCCGCAGGCGCGGTAGAGCTCGGCGTAGGCTTCCAGCACGTGGAGCAGGGTGTTCATGGTGCGGGAGGCCATGACGCCGTTCTCGGAGAGCTTATCGTTGTTCTTGGGGGAAAAATCGCACTTGTATGCCTCGCCGTAGCCGCCCGCGTCGGTACACTTGTCCTCGATGACGCGGAAGAGCTCCATGGCCTTTTCGATGGGCTCGGCAAGGCCGGTGGCGCGGGCGTAGGCGGCCAGGCCATAAATGGCGAAGGCCTGACAGTAGGTGTGCTTGGTCAGATCCAGGGGTTCGCCCTGGGCGGTTACGGACCAGTACACGCCGCCGTTCTCCTTATCCTCGAACCTCTGCATGAAGTCATAGGCGCGCCTGGCGTAGGTCAGGTAGCGGTCGTCCTCCAGCACGCGGGCGGCGGTGGCGAAGGCCCACAGCGTGCGGCTGTTGAGGATGCAGCCCTTGTGGGCATTGGTGTCCACCACCAGGTGCTTGTCCACATAGCCGTAATAGCCGCCGTTTTTTTCGTCGGCCAGATTCTCCCAGAAGGGGAGGATCTTTTTGGTCAGGTGGGTTTTCAGCTCATTGGCCAGCATGGCGCTCAGTCCTTTCGCTTGCTTTCGCGCTCAGCCACGGCGCGGGAATATGCCTGCAGCACCTTCTCGGCAGGCTTACCGTAGACGCAGTAGCCGTTGTTGGTGGCGGCGGTCTCGATGGGGTAGAGGCGCACGGCGCTCCAGTCCCACCACACGGAGCCGCGGATCTTCGGGTGGCGCAGCAGCATATCGGTGTAGGCCTGGTACCACTGCTCCTGGGCCTCGTTGCTCTGCTCGCCGCCGAAGGACCAGTTGTTGGGCACATACTCGCTGCCGCGGCGGCTGGGGCAGCCGCTTTCCATAAAGAAGAAGGGCTTGCCGAATTTCTCGGCCACCTGCTCCACCCGCTGGAAGTGCTCCTCCAGCTGGTCGATGGGGTAGTAGCCGGAGGAGGAGATCGCGTCCACGGCGTCCCACCAGGTGACGTGATTCTCCTGGAATTTATCGCAGTTGTAGGTCAGCGGGCCGGTGTAGACCTGGCGCACCTGGCGGATCAGCTCGCGCCACTCCCCGGCGCGGTGATCGGTGCCCACCATCTCGCAGCCCAGGCAGAACATCTCAGCGCCGACCTCCTGAGCGGTTTTGGCCAGCTCGACCACGAACTCATCATAGCTGGCGAACCACTGCTCCCAGGTGGGCTCGGTGGGGACGTAGGCATCGAAGAAGCGGATATAGGCACGCCAGTAGCCGTCGCGGCAGTTCACCATGGCCTTGACGATCAGACGCAGACCCAGGGCTTTGACCTCTGCCGCCACGGCGCGGACGTCATCCATGCTCATTACGTCGGGGGTGAGGTAGTCTACTTTGGTGGAATAAGCGTGATCCTGCAGCGCGCCCACAGGGAGGATCACCGTGTCGCAGCGGGTGGATTCCACCATCAGCCGCAGGGAGCGCTTCCACTCCTCGTGCTGGGTGAAGCCCCGGGGACTCATAAAGGCGAAGGTGCAGCCGTTGATATAACGCATGGTTCGTCCTTTCTGGCAAGGGATGGTTGCCTTTGGCATTAGCTTAACCGTTAGGTTTATCGTTATTATACATCATGTCTATTCTGGGTGTCAAGAAGCCAATGGGTAAACATATTGATATTCTTTACGGAGCGGGACCTGCGCCGCGCAAAATCATGTTAGCTAACCTTGTTAGCCTGGTGGGAAAAACAATTTACATTCATTGACATGCGCTTTGCGGGGTGATAAGATGGTAGAATAATATGTAAGGAGGGAGCATGGATGCAGCGGGGACATATTCCGGGGCAGAACCAGACCAGCCGCAAAAAGCAGCGGAAGTATGCCTATATGCCCACGGTGGAAAAACGCCGCCGCAATATGCTCCTGTGCGCCATCCTGCTGGGGTGTGTGATGGTCTTCAGCGCGTGGCAGCTGATCAGCTACGCGGTGGACTATTTCGCCGCGCAGCGTGCCTCCAACGAGCTGCGGGAATTGTATTATGAGCCCACCGAGGTGCCCACTGCCTCGCCCACGCCGTCGCCTGCGCCCACCCCCACGCCCACCCTTGAGCCGGAGGCCACCCCCACGCCGTCGCCCACCCCTGCCACGCATCTGGAGGCGCTCCGTTACCCCGGCAACCCTTATTCCGTCATCAGCAGCCGCTTCCAGAAGCTCCGCCGGCAGAACGGGGATATCGTCGGCTGGCTCAGCATCAGGGACATGCTGGACGAGGCCGTGGTGCAGCGGGACAATACCTACTATCTCCGCCGGGATTACCGGGGCTACCATAATGTGAACGGCGCGCTCTTCCTTGACGAGAGCATCAACCTGAAGAGCCGGCCCTACACCCTGCTGATCTACGGACATAATATGAAGACCGGCGCCATGTTCGGCAATCTGCGCAATTACGAGAACCTGCATTATTATCAGAAGAATCCCTTTGTGACCTTCGATACCATGTACGAAGAAGGCCGGTATGTGATCTTCGCCATTACCGAGCTGAGCACCAACAGCAAGGACTACAACTACTTCAGCTTTGGCAGGCTGAACACCAATCATATCGCCTGGCGGAGCGAGGCCATCAGCGACCTGAAGAGCCATTCGGTCTTCCTGGTGGATATCGACGTGCAGCCCGATGATCAGCTGCTTTTGCTGATCACCTGCGTGGACGACGAGGAGGAGCGCCGCGTGGTGGCGGCCCGTCGCGTCCGCGAGGGCGAGACGGAAGAAGCCTTGCAACGCAAGGTGAACAGCGCCCGCAAATGGTAACAGAGGAACTGTCTATGAACGCAAAGCTTGAAAAATTGTGCCGCCTGCTACAGCTGGGGGAGATGAGCGTCTCTCCCCGGCCTGTCAGCGGCGGCTTTCTTCACAGGATGTTCCGGGTGGAGACGGCCCGGGGTGTTTTTGCCGTGAAGGCGTTAAATCCGGATATTATGCTGCGCCCGCAGGCCTTGAAGAATATGCGGGATGGGGAGCAGGCAGCGCTTGCGCTGCAAAAGACTGTGCCGCTGTGCGCATCGCTGTGTGGCGTGGCGGAGGTGGAGGGGGCGTACTTCATTGTGTATCCCTGGGCAGAGGGCGTCCCGGTCTTTCCACCGGAGATCACGGCGGAGCACTGCTGCATCATGGGGCATACGCTGGGGAGCATTCATGCGGCGGATGTGCGCGTGCCCGGCATGGAGCCGAAACCGGAGTTGCGCCTGCGCTATGACTGGTCGCTGGCGGAGGACGCCCGTTTGCTCCGGTGGGATGCGGGGGCTCTGGCGGGCTTGCGGCGGCTGCGGGCGGTGCAGGTCATCAGCCACCGGGATCTTGATCCGAAAAACGTGCTGTGGCAAGGCATGCGGCCCTGCCTGATTGATTGGGAGGCCGCCGGATATGTGAATCCGTGGCAGGAGCTGATCGAGCTGCTGAACTACTGGGCGGACGATGAGACGAAGGCCCGGGCGATGATCACGGCTTACGGAGAACACATGGACCTGGCAGACGCGGATTGGGACGCCGCGCTGGCCGCCGGCATGGATGGCATGCTGGGCTGGCTGCATTACAATCTGCTCCGCGCCGCCGGGCTGGAGGGTTCTTCGACAGAGGATAAGGTGGCCGGGGAAGCGCATGTGCGCCATACCCTCAGGGAGCTGGAACGATACGAGGAACGCATGGTATTTTTGAGGAGGCTGCTGGGATGAAGATCACCGACGTCAAGAAGGAAAGCTGGCCTGCCTGCCGGCTGATCGGCAAGCGGGGAACCGACTGGGGCCAGTGGTGGGGCAACGATTGGTTCGCGCCCCTGGAGCGGCAGCCTGCCCTGCCGGAGAATGGCGATGCCTACATCGGCGCGGTACGTGTTGCGGGGGGTGTGCCGGAACGCTGGATCGGTATGTTCTTCCCGGCAGGCGCCGCTGTCCCGGCGGGCTATGAGGCCGTGGACATCCCCGCCAAGTCCTACGCCGTGTGCTACCTGCGGGATAAGGAGGGCAGCGGGGACTTCTACACCATGGAGACCCATGAACGGTGCCTGGCGGCACTGAAGGAACAGGGCTTCACCCGCAGCGAGGATGACTGGTGCTTTGAGCGCTACAACTGTCCCCGCTTCACTGCCCCGGATGGAGAGGGCAATGTGGTGCTGGATTACGGCGTCGCCATCGAATGAAAGGAGGCAAACACCATGCATATGGTACCAACCCTGAACTTCGCCGGTAACTGCCGGGAAGCGATCCATATGTACGCAAAGGCCTTTGAGGGAAAGATCAATTGCCTGATCTCCTACCGGGACGCCAATGATCCGGCCTGGATGCCCCTGCTCAATGAGGCGCAGAAGGATTATGTGTACCACGCCGAGCTGGCCCTGGGCGACCAGAGGATCATCATGAGCGATCATGTGGATATCGAGTTCAATGTGTGCTATTCCAATTTTCTCACCATCATGTACGACACTAGGGAGCAGGTACAGCGGGCGTATGAGATCATGAAGGAAGGCAGCACGACGATCTATCCCATGGAGGCAACGCACTACAGCTCCTGTCGCGTCGTTTTTGTGGACCGCTTCGGGATCCGCTGGGGCATCATGACGGAGCAGACGGAGCGATAAGGCCCTGGAGCATGGCCATCCCGGAAAATGAATTGACCATTGAGGAAATGTGCAAAAATCTGCGTTTCAACACGCAGATTTTTTCTTTACAGGAGGCTTTTCAGGCGTTATAATAAGCTGTCAAACGAATTTACCCGGTGGAAGTTGGATCCTTGAATCAAGAAGGAGGAACATCCCATGCAGAGCAATATCCGTCCCGAAACCATGGCGCGTATCACCACTCCCGAGCTGGCCAACGCCTTCATCGAGGAGCAGGTGGCAGCCGTTCGCGCCCAGGTGGGCGACAAAAAGGTGCTGCTGGCCCTGTCCGGCGGCGTTGATTCTTCCGTGGTGGCCGCGCTGCTGATCAAAGCCATCGGCAAGCAGCTGGTGTGCGTGCACGTCAACCACGGCCTGATGCGTAAGGGCGAAAGCGAGCAGGTCATCGAGGTCTTCGGCAAGCAGCTGGACGCTAACCTGATCTACATCGACGCCACCGACCGTTTCCTGGACAAGCTGGCCGGCGTGGCAGAACCCGAAAAGAAGCGCAAGATCATCGGCGGCGAGTTTATCGAGGTCTTCGCCGAGGAAGCCGAGAAGCTGGAGGGCGTGGAGTTCCTGGCTCAGGGCACCATCTACCCCGACATCCTGGAAAGCAAAGACGGCGTGAAGGCTCATCACAACGTGGGCGGCCTGCCCAACGGCATGACCTTCCAGCTGGTGGAGCCCGTGATGCTTCTCTACAAGGACGAGGTCCGCGTGGTGGGCGAGGCCTTGGGCCTGCCCCACGAGATGGTCTACCGTCAGCCCTTCCCCGGCCCCGGCCTGGGCGTGCGCTGCCTGGGCGCCATCACCCGCGACCGTCTGCACGCCCTGCGTGAGGCCGACGCCATCCTCCGCGAGGAGTTCGACAAGAACGGCCTGGCCGGCAAGGTTTGGCAGTACTTCATCGCCGTGCCCGACTTCACCAGCGTGGGCGTGCGCGACGGCAAGCGCTACGAGGGCTGGCCGGCCATCATCCGCGCCGTGAACACCACCGACGCCATGACCGCCACCATCGAGGAGATCCCCTACGCGCTGCTGCACCACATCACC
>SVGJ01000014.1 GCA_015056415.1 Clostridiales bacterium | reverse complement strand
TGCAGAACTTAACTCATTCGGAATCATCTGTCTACTATTTCTTGCGTTTCTTTGTTTCTGTATCGTTTTCAAGGTTCATCCGCTCTCGGTGAGAGCTTGTACATCTTATCAAAGGTTTCGACGTTTGTCAACACCTTTTTTCAAAAAAATTTGCGTTTTTTTGATTTTCATCTAAAAGCCGAACGACAAGTGATTTCAACGCATTGTGCGTTCGTATGCGCTTACATCAAAATACCAGATTGTACAAATCAACATTTATCGGATGAAAAAACCAACCGGCCACAACATATGGTGGTCGGTTGGTTTTCGCTTTAGAAGAAATTGTGCAGGTGCTGCTGGCGCGGCCTGAAATACTCCGCCAGAAAGCGTTTGCTGTCCGCATTGACCAGCTCGGCCAAACGTGCGTCCAGGCAGCCCTGGAGATCCATCACGCCCACCGCCAGAGCAGAAAGGCCGTTGATGGTGCATTTCAGGTCAGGAGCGTTCACGCTTCGCTGCACAGTCAGCTTTTCGCCATCGCTGGCAATGGTGAAGCTGCCATTGTTTTCGGGGATCTGCTTATCGGTGACCTCTACAGTGCAGCTGCCCTTCAGCGCAGGCGCAGGGAGCAGCGCCAGCACCTTTTCCACGTCCATCACACGAACCATGCCGTTGCAGGACGTCATTTCATCCACATTATAGGGATCCGTCATCAGGAAGCGCAGAGGGATATCCATAGGCATGATTGCCCTTATGGTGCCGATCTCGTTCATGGTGCTGAACATCGCGAAGATGGACTCCATGCCATCCCGGCAGGTATAAGCCATATCCAGGATCGTCAGGGTGGAGCCTTCCTCGTTCTTGACCATGGTGCCCAGCCAGTAGGCCATGGGTTCCTTTTCTTCATTGTAAAGTACGTAGCTGTATTTCAGATTTTCCCAGGGCGTGCCGGCTCTGAGCGATTTCCAGTGCTCCTCATCCCGGATGACTGCCAGATTCTTATCGGCGATGTATTTCTCATACACCTGCTTCATGCCGCCATCGGGCTCGCCTGGCAGGATTCGCCGGATGGAAGCAGCATGGTGCAGATCCTTGCGCAGACTGCCGGGCGCGAACTTCGCCTTGCGCCGCACGATACCCAGCTCGTAGCCGAATTTGCGGTAGAAAACGTGGCTGAAGGGATACAGGGCGCTGAGGACAAAGCCTTCGTTGCGCAAGCGGGGCAGGCCTTCCTCGAAAATCTGCCGGATCACACCGCGCCGACGCTCGGCGGGATCGGTGACTACGCCGCCAATGCCCAGGAAACGGCAATCATTCCCCTCAAAGCGGCAGTCCATTTCAATCATGATCATGCCGCCCAGCAGCGTGCCGTCATCATCGATCACGCCGCGCACCTGGCGCAGTTTTTCCGGAGCCATTTCCTTTGGGGCCAGGTCTTCCGGTTTGGTGGTATAGGTGAAGCAGATCGAGGAAAGCTTGTTGTAAGACGCCATTTCTTCAAGGGTGAGGCTTCGAAGCTCAGGCATGGTGATCCTCCTTTATATGTTGCTTTTGTTTCCTGATCATAAACGAAAAGCGTCCGCAAGCCAGCGGACGCTCCTTCTTCCGGACCAATTGGAATCCATCAGGTCAGTCCAGCTGATTCACCAGATCGGCCAGCGCTGTCAGCGAGGTGGTCAGCTCCGTCTGCAGATCGCCGGTCTGCATACCGGTGATCAGCTTATCGGAGTAATCGTCCAGCAGGCTGTACAGCGAGGTGAACACGTCCGTACTGATCAGGTAGCCGCCCGCGCCCTGCAGGCCCACATTCAGCTGATTGATGGTGTCCATGGCGTAAAGATGGCTGCGGATGCGGCCGATGGTGGCGGCGGAGTTGGCTCCGGCCGTCCGGCTCAGCGCGCCGGTGAGGGAAAGCGCGTCGTTGCACTCCGTCTGCATCCGACGGATGAAGGTGCTTTCCGTTTCCGCCTGGAAGCCCATAGCGCGGCCGCCGAAGATGGCCAGCAGGATGCAGGCCACAACCAGCACCAACAGCAGTATGTTTCGGATCCGCTCCTGCAAGCGGGGCGCGCCGGTGGTCTGCAGCCCCTCGGAACGGGAAGTATAGCGATGATACATGAGTTCTCCCTCCTGTGAGAGAATGTTGTGCAGTTTTCTCTGCTTTGAATATATTACCACTTATGCGTCGTTTCGTAAAGGGGAACACGCAATTTTTTAACTTTTTCGACTTATTTAGTACGCAATATGCAGTATTATTTCTGTTTTTCGGGGCAACCTCTTGTGTACAGGAGGAACAAACGATGATCCGATCGCTCTTTTCGCTCTGGATGCTCCTTGCTACGCTGGGAACGGCGCTGCCCCAGGAAGCCCGCACGGTGCTCGCCATGAAGACAGGCGTGCTGCTTCGCATGCACGTGGTGGCCCAGGATGATACCGACGAGATGCAACGGGTGAAGCTCTGCGTACGTGACGCGGTGCAGCGGCTCTATATCGAACAGGCGGGCAGCGGCCCCATGCTGCTGCGCGTGTCGGAGCTTCTGCCCCAGCTGACACGAACCGCCCGGGAGGCTGCCAGGCAGGAGGGGTTTGCGGGCAGCGTCACCGTGACGGTGGAAAGGCACAGCTTTGACCAGCGCACGCTGGACGGCCTGACCATCCCCGCCGGAGAATACCCCGCGCTGATGATCCGCCTGGGCCAGGCGCAAGGCCGCAACTGGTGGGGACTGATCGACCCGGAGTTGGCCCTGGACTGCGCCCGGCTCGAGGGCTTTCCCGGGTTGGACTGGAGCCTGACCGGCTTCCTGAATGCCCTGTTCGGCCTGAAGCGGGAGGTGACCACCCATGAGTAAACTGCGCAGGATGCTGGCATTGACGCTGGTCTGCCTGCTGTGCGTATCCCAGGGCAGCGCGGCCGTGGTCGCGTGGGGCAGCCGGGGCGAGCAGGTACGGCTGATCCAGCAGAAGCTGAAGCAGTACGGATATCTTTCCGGCAGCGTGGACGGCGTTTTTGGCCAGGAGACCTACGATGCGGTGGTCTGGTTCCAGCGCAAGAACGGCCTCACCGTAGATGGCAAAGTAGGCAGCGCCACCGCCGCCGCCCTGGGCGTCACGCTGACCAGCGGCAGTATCTCCGCCGGCATATACAAGGAAAAGGAAGTGGAGCTATTGTCCCGGCTGGTCAACGGCGAGGCCCGGGGCGAGCCCTACATCGGCCAGGTGGCGGTGGCCGCCGTGGTGCTTAACCGTGTCCGGCACGACGCCTTTCCCAACACCATCAGCGGCGTGATCTTCCAGACGGGCGCCTTTGACGCGGTGTGGGACGGCCAGTTCGACCTGGAGCCTACGGCCAGCTGTGTCCGTGCCGCCCGAGACGCCATGAACGGCTGGGATCCCACCGGCGGATGTATCTACTATTATAATCCCGTCACCGCCACCAACAAGTGGATCCGCACCCGCACGGTGCAGCTGACCATCGGCAAGCACGCCTTCGCTATTTAAGGAGACCTGATGAAAAAGTATTTCTTCGCGGCCATCGCCGCCGGGCTCGCGTTCGTGCTCGCCGGACTGCTGCTCTACCAGTCCAGCCGGATCACCACGCTGGAAAGCACCGTGGAGGACGTCTATCTCAGCGCGCTGCATCAAAGCGCCGAGGAAATGGATGAGCTTACCCTTCACATGGAAAAGGCGCTCCTCACCACCGATCCCGTCCACGCAGTGACCCTGCTGCACACCGTTGGCCAAACAGCGGACAGCGTCCGGCAGCATTTATCCTTCCTGCCCGTGGAGCATCAGACACTGGCCCCGGCGCTGCTCTTTGCCAACCAGCTTTCCGATTATGCGGGGGAGCTGCTCCCCCGCCTGGTTGAACAGGGAGCGCTGAACAGCGGCGAGCGCGTCCGGCTGGAGCAGCTGCTGGCGCTTTGCTCGCAGCTGGGCAGCCAACTGGCTATGGCGGACGCCACCGGTGACCTGAGCGCCCTGCATCTTGAAATGCCCATCGCCGCCAGCGCCCCGGTGCAGGCCAAAGGGCTGCCGCAGGGAGAGATCACCCAGGAGGAAGCGCTGTCCATCGCCCGGAGCTTTGTGGGAGATAATCGTGTCATCAGCGTAAAGACCGCGCCGGGCACCAGCGGCTCGCTGGCGGCGTACGGCGTTACCGTGGAGACCCCGGACGTTCAGCTGAACCTGGAGGTCACCCGGCAGGGCGGCAAGGTCCTGTGGATGATGCCTGAGACCGCCTCCTTTCCCGTGGCGCAAAGCCCGCAGACCTGTCGCGAAGCGGCGGCGGCCTTTCTGGAATGGCAGGGATTCCCATTCATGGAGCCGGTCTATCACGAGGTGTACGACGGGCTGTGCGTCATCAGCCTCACGCCTGTGCAGGAGGAGGTGCTGCTCTACCCCGACCTGATCCGTGTACAGGTGCGGATGGACACCGCCGAGGTGGTAGGCGTGGAGACGCATAACTACTGGCTCAATCACGTCCGGCGCGAGTTGCCCGTGCCTTCGCTGACGGCAGAGCAGGCACGCTCGCCTGTCGATGGGCACGCCCAGGTGCTGAGCAGCCGGCTGTGCCTGATCCCATCAGGTGATACGGAAACGCTCTGCTACGAGTTATCCGTATCCCACGAAGGCGAGAACTACCTGATCTACATTGACGCCCGGAGCGGCCACGAGGTGGAGCTGCTCAAAACCATCCCCTTGGAAAACGGCGTCCGCACCGCATGAAGCGCATCCCATCCGGCCATAATGATACGGGGGTGACGGCTTGATCTACTGCCAGCTGCAAAACAGGGCCAAGATCGCCACTGGGCAACCACTGCGGCTTTCAGACGTGGCACGCGCCACCGCTCCCCCGGAGATCGTCAGCGCCGAGCTTCCCTGCCCTGATCAGGAGGGCGTGTGGAAGCTCACCGCGCTGGATTGCGCCGCCGCCCTGCAAAGGGCCTGTCCGCAGGAGAGCATCACCATGCTGGGGGCGGACGTCTGCTATGTGCATCGGGTGCATACCAACCGTCCCGACCCCTGGAAATGGCTGCGGACCACCGCCGCCTTCACGATCCTGCTCATGGGCAGCGCGCTGGGGCTGAGCTGGTTCCACAGCGATGTGGATATGCCCGCCGCGCAGATGCTGGTCTACCGTTTCCTCACCGGCGGGGATGTACGCGACCCGCTGCTCATCACCGTGCCCTACTGTATCGGCGTGGCGCTGGGCGTGGCGGTGTTCTACGCCTTGCCTTCCCGCAAGGCCACAACCCCGCTGGAGGTCAAGCTCACCGAATATCAGGAAGACATGGAAAAGACCGAAGGGAAGGATATCCATGACGGCTTGTGACCTGCTGGCCATGGCCATCGGCTTTGTCACAGGCGCCACGATGGTGGTGGCCGTCAGCTGCGTATGGGGTGTATTGCTGATCCCCGCCCGCATTCAGGACAGGCTGCAGGCCGCCTCGCCCCGGCTGCTCACCCGGGCGCTGGCACTGGGGCTTCTGCTGGCCGCCCTGGGCGACGGTCTCGGCTTCGCGCTCCGTCTGCCGGCGTGGCTTGCCTCGGCATTGTTTATCCCATGCGGGATGTTTGTGGGCATGCTGGCCTCCGCCCTGGAGGAGATCCTGGAGGTCGCTCCCGTGATGATGCGCCGTTTCCGCCTGGGCAACGCTTCCGCCGGCATCCGGTGGGTCATGCTGGTGGGCAAAGGACTGGGCGCTGTACTGGCCAGCCTGATCTTCACACTGTAAGGAGGAATGATGATGCGGCGCTTCGGAACCCCCATCGTCTCGCTGGACTATCAACCCCGCCCCGGGGAGCGAGAAAGCCGCTTCCCCCTACCGAAGGATCGCTCCATGCACCGCCCGAAGGAGGATCGCCATGTTTGACAAAAACGCCAAACCTTCGCCCCAGCGTCAGCGCCAGCTGGACAGCTACAAGCAGCTGGTGGAGCGTATGTCCCCCAATTCCAACCTGTTTCAGGGGATCTTCCGCGCCTTCTGGGTGGGCGGAACGATCTGCTGCTTCGGCCAGTTCCTGCAGGAGGCCGGAAAGATGTGGCTGGGCATGAACAACACCGCCGCCAGCACCTTCTGCTCCACGGCGCTGGTGTTTCTCACCGCGCTGCTCACAGGCCTGGGCGTATGGGATAAGATCGGCCAGTACGCCGGAGCGGGCGCCTTTGTGCCCATTACCGGCTTTGCCAACGCCATGGTCTCCCCTGCCATCGAGTTCAGGCGTGAGGGCCTTGTGCTTGGTCTGGGCGCGAAGCTCTTCACCATCGCCGGGCCGGTGCTGGTGTGGGGCGTCAGCATTTCGGTGCTGGTGGGCATGATCTACGCCATTTGGCCCTGGTAGGAGGTACTATGCAAGGAACCATCGAACTGCGCCGCCGCCCCCGGCTGTGCATGGGCGCGGCTATCGCCGGAAAAAAGGAAGGCGAGGGTCCCCTGGGGCAAGCCTACGACAGGATCATCGAGGATGACCTCTTTGGCGAGGAAAGCTGGGAAAAAGCCGAATGCCGCTTCTTTTACACAGCGGCGGATACCTGCATCCGCAAAGCCGGGCTGACCAACCAGCAGGTGGACGTGATGCTGGGTGGTGATCTGCTGAACCAGATCACCTCCGCCTCCATGGCCGCACGAGAGCTGAAGATCCCCTTTCTGGGGCTGTACGGGGCCTGCTCCACCATGGCGGAAAGCCTGTGCATCGGCGCCATGCTGGTGGACGCGGGCCATGTGCGCACCGCCCTGTGCGCCGCCAGCAGCCACTTCTGCTCAGCGGAGCGCCAGTACCGCTTTCCGCTGGAATACGGCAATCAGCGCACCCCCACCGCCCAGTGGACGGTGACCGGCTCCGGCGCCAGCCTGCTCTCCTGTGACGAGCATATCCCAGCCATCGCGCACTGCACCCACGTGACCATCGGCCGTGTGACCGACCTGGGCGTGGCCGACGCCAACAACATGGGCGCCGCCATGGCTCCTGCCGCCGCCGATACCCTCGTCCGCCATTTTGTCGATACAGGCCGCTCTCCCGCCGATTATGACCTGATCGTCACCGGCGACCTGGGCCGGGTGGGCCACGATATCCTCATGGAGCTGATGCAGGAGAGGGGCATGCCGCTGATCTTCGAGCGCTACATGGACTGCGGCCTGCAGGTCTTCAGCCCGGAGCAGGATGTCCACGCCGGCGGCAGCGGCTGCGGCTGCTCGGCCATCGTGCTCAACAGCCATATCCTGGCGCGTCTGCGTGCCGGCGAGGCGCGGCGGGTGCTGTTCATGGCCACCGGCGCGCTGATGTCCACCACCACCAGCCAGCAGGGCGAGACCATTCCCGGCATCGCCCACGCCATTGTATTGGAGGGAGACGCCGCATGCTCTGGAACCTGATCAAAGCCTTTGTGATCGGCGGAGCCATCTGCTCCATCGGCCAGGTGCTGGTGCTGAAGACAAAGATCACCCCTGCCCGCATCCTGGTGGGCTATATCGTGACCGGCGTGATTCTCAGCGCGGTGGGGCTCTACGGCCCGCTGGCCGAGTTTGCCGGAGCCGGCGCCACGGTGCCCCTCACCGGCTTCGGACACGCGCTGACCACCGGCGTCAAAAAAGCCGTGCAGGAGATCGGCTTCATGGGAGCCTTCACCGGCGGCCTCACCAGCACCGCGGCGGGCATTGCAGCGGCGGTGTTCTTCGGCTCGCTGGCGGCGCTGGTGTTCAAGCCCAGGCCGAAGTAAAGCTGTGCTCAGGCGCAGCTTTTTGTTTTGATTTCAGTACAACAGGAATACTTGCTTTTTCCCTGCAACCAAGGTACAATGAAGATGATTTATTTTGTCATTATCTCCCGCATGAAAACAACACAAGGAGGTCATCAGGGAATGAGCTACATTATCATGACAGACAGCGACAGCGATCTGCCCTTTGCCCTGCAGCAGGAAATGAACATCCCCGTGGTCAAGATGCCCTATACCCTCGAAGGTCAGGAGTATCTGGACGACCTGGGCCAGACCATGGATCATAAAACCTATTACGATAAAATGCGCGCCGGTGCGCACCCCACCACCTCCGCGCTGAATGAGTTCGTCTACCTGGAGTACTTCGAGCCCATCCTGCAGGCGGGCAACGATCTGCTCTTCATTGCCTTCTCCAGCCAGCTGAGCGCCACCATCAACGCGATCTATGCCGCCCGTGAGCAGTTGCTGGAAAAGTATCCCGAGCGCAAGTTCATCGTGGTGGATACGCTGTCCATTTCCGGCCCGCAGACGCTGCTGATCATCAAGGCCCACGCTCTGTACAATGCTGGCGCCACCATTGACGAGGTCGCCGCCTGGCTGGAGGAAAACAAGCTTCGCGCCCAGGCCTGGTTCACCGTGGACGACCTGGTCTACCTCAAACGGGGCGGCCGTGTCTCCCCCGCTGCCGCCGCCATCGGCACCCTGCTGGACCTCAAGCCCATCCTCACCGAAACCTGCGAGGGCAAGCTGGCCGCCGCCGACAAGGTCCGCGGCCGCCGCAAGGCCATGAATTACATCGTCGATAAAGCCGTGGAAAACATTGAGGATCAAAAGGAGTCCATCGCTCTGGTGCTCCATGCCGATTCCCCCAGCGACGCCGACCGCCTGAAGGAGCTGGCACAGTCCAGGCTGCCCGACCTGACGATCCGCGTCGAAAACGTGGGCCCCGTCATCGGTGCTCACGCCGGTCCCGGCACCATCGCCCTGTGCTTCATGGGCAAAAAGCGCCCCCTGTGACCCAAGGGTGCTGCCCTTGGGGATCCCGCCCAAGGGCCGTTCGGCCCTCTGGACTCCCGCTTGGGCGCGCCGCGGAGTGGCAATTGCGTTTACTTTGATCGTTCAGGGCGGGAGGCTTCATGGCCTCCCGTTTTGCGTTAGGTGATATGATGGCTGGTTTGTTGTTTGTTGGTTCCACTGTGGCGGATGTGATCATCCGCACCCCCCGGCTGCCGTATACGGGGGATGATGTGCACATCACCTCGCAGCAGGTGTCGCTGGGCGGGTGCGCGTACAATGCCTTTCAGGCGGCACGTGCTGCCGCTCCGGCGGAATGCACGCTGTTTTCACCGGTGGGTTCCGGTGTGTGGGGGGATTGGGTGCGGGCCGCGCTGAAGCAGCGGGGCATTGTGTCCGCCGCGCCGCAGGTGGAGGAGCCCAACGGCTGCTGCTATTGCCTGGTGGAACCGGATGGAGAACGCACCTTCCTATGCGATCATGGCGCGGAGTATCGCTTTGAGCCGGAATGGTTCGAGGGGCTTCCGGACTATGACGGCGTGTACCTGTGTGGGCTGGAGGTGGAGGAAGCCACCGGCGGGGTCATCCTGGACTGGCTGGAGAAGCATCCGCCCCGCAGGCTGTACTTCGCGCCGGGGCCGAGGATCCTGCGCATCCCACCGGAGAAAATGGCCAGACTGATGGCATTGGGAGCGGTCTTCCACCTCAACGAGGCGGAGCTGTGCCACTTCACCCATTGCGATGATGTGGCTCATGCCGCGCATATGCTGCACAGCCTGACGCACAATGACGTGATCGTCACCCTGGGAGAACGGGGCGCGTATGTGCTTGGCAGCGGATGCGAGTCCTTTATCCCCGGGGTTCCCGCCCGGGTGATGGATACCATTGGCGCAGGCGACGCCCACATCGGCGCAGTCATGGCCTGCGAGGCCGCGGGGCTACCCCTGGAGGAAGCGGTCCGCCACGCCAACCGCGTTTCCGCCGCCGTAGTGAGCCAGACCGGCGCGGAGCTTTCTGCCGAAGCCTGTACGCTTCTCCGGAACGATCCGCTCGCCTGAAAGCGACCGGCACGGCCAGCTCCTCCGCTTGATTAAAGAATCCTCATGATTTTCTAATCTTTCTTCCCTTGGAAGGCACTTCCGGTTATGGTAGACTTCTGAGCGTAGGAGGAATGAATCATGTTGGAAATTCTGTTTTTTCCCTTTAAGCTTGTCTTTGGTCTTCTTGAGGGCATCTTCAGCCTCATCGGCGACCTGATCGGCGGCGCACTCTCTCTGGTGGGCGGCCTTGTGGGCTTTGGCCTCAAGCTGTTCTTCATCGGCCTGGTGATCAGCGCCATCGTCGGTCTGGTCCGTCACCATCGCGCCGCCACCACAGAGCAGCAGGAGGAGGATTTCGTCAGCTATTACGACGAGAATGCAGTACAGTAACGCAAATCCCCCGGGGGCTGCATTGCGGCCCCTGTTTTTCTATGGTATAATAAAGCAAATTCGTACAAGAAGGTGACCGCCATGGACGCGCTGATTTCCAAATGGCATCAGGAGCTGGAGCTGTTCTCCGCCATCAAGCCGCTGATCATCCTTGAAGGCAACGTGCTGGACCAGTACCGCTACCCGGTGGCCGGTTCCATCCCCGAGGATGAGCTGGTGCCCCTGCCCCGGTATCTCCACGGCTTTCTGACGGATAACGGCTATAGCCAGGTGACGTTCTATTCCAACCTGATGGGCTTTATGAATCCCTATGCCCCGGGCATGGTGGATCAGTATGCCCGTCTGGCCGGCGTCCAATCCCAGGACGGCGTGATCCCCGCGGAGTTCAAGGGCAACAAGGCCGACACCGCGCCCAATATCATCCGCCGGGTCATGACCCAGCAGAAGGCCGCCACCGCCACCGTGCTGGAGCTGGCCAGCCACTACATCGTGACCCCCGAGCGCATGGATCAGCTGGACGTAAACAGCTTCAACCTGCTGATGCAATCCGCCCTTTCCGCTACCACGGTGCGCACGCCCCTGGGCAAGCGGCAGAACCTTCTGATCATCCTCGTCAACAAGCTGAACGATCTGCCCGCCTGGTTCTACCTGAACAACCCCGTGTGCAAGGTCATCAACCTGGAGGCCCCCGACCGCGAGGAGCGCAAGCGTCTCATCTGCGGCAGCGCCTTCGCCACCTTCTTCGACAGCACGGTATACCGCACCGATATGCCCTACTACGAGCAGCACCCCGAAGAGCTGGAGCGCCTGCGGGAGAAGTTCGTCGGCCTCACCGAGGGGCTGACCTTCACCGAGCTGGACGCTATGCGCCGCCTCTCCAAGCAGGAGTGCACCCCCATCCGGGAGCTGTGCACCATCGTTGACCTGTACAAATACGGCATCAAGGAAAATCCCTGGGAGCTGCTTTCCATGGATAACCTCCGCAACGCCAAGCAGGATTTTGAAAAGCGCATCAAGGGGCAAAACGCCGCCCTGGAGCGTACACTGGATGTGGTGAAGCGCGCTGTGACCGGCATGAACGGCCTTTCCAGCTCCTCCACGGCCAAACCCAAGGGCGTGCTGTTCTACGCAGGCCCCACCGGCACCGGCAAGACCGAGACCGCCAAGGCCCTGGCCGAGAAGCTCTTCGGCGACGAGAGCGCCTGCATCCGCTTCGACATGAGCGAATACGGCCAGAGCCACTCCGACCAGAAGCTCATGGGCGCGCCTCCCGGCTATGTGGGCTACGAGGCCGGCGGCCAGCTCACCAATGCCGTGAAGAAGAACCCCTTTGCCATCCTGCTCTTTGACGAGATCGAGAAGGCTCATCCCTCCATCCTGGATAAGTTCCTGCAGATCCTGGAGGACGGCCGCATGACCGATGGCCAGGGCAACACGGTGTATTTCTCCGAAACGATTATCATCTTCACCAGCAATCTGGGCATCTACGTGAAGGACGCCTTCGGCAACCGCCAGCCCAACGTGACCATGGACATGGAATACGGCGAGGTGGAAAAGCGCGTCCGTGCCGCCATCGAGGAATACTTCAAGCTGGAGCTGGGCCGTCCCGAGATCCTCAACCGTATCGGCGAAAACATCGTCGTGTTCGATTACATCCGCCGCGAGGCCGGCGAGGCCATCCTCCGCGCCCAGGTTGACAAGATCATCCGCCGCATGGAGGAGCAAAAGGGCATCCGCATCCAGATCGCCGATTTTGCCTACGAAAGCCTGAAGGAAGCCGCCCTGTTCGACCTGTCCAACGGTGGCCGCGGCGTGGGCAATCAGGTGGAGGCCCTGCTGATCAACCCGCTCTCCCGCTGGCTGTTCGATAACGAAGTGCTCAGCAATGCCGATGTGCTCATCGAGGGCTTCGACGTAACTGCCAAGCCCCCCTGCGTGCGCTGCAAAGTGATGGAGGAAAATGACCATGCCTGAGAATCTGTACAATCTTTCCGACATCGTGGAGGACCTGTGGGGCGCCACCCCCGTGCCAAAGCGCGAACCCGGCGAAAATGAGGAGATCGAAGCCGCTCAGCCCGAGCAGCCGGAATACCGCTCCACCTTCCCGCCCTTTGAGCAGCTGTGGAAAACCGCCGATGACGCCGTGGACTGGACTGACGCCCTGGCCCACGATAAGCCCACCGACGGCCTGACCTCCGCGCACCTGTGGGCATTCTTCCACCAGCACGCCGAAAAGGTGCTGCAGGGCGATACCGCCGCTTATGTTGAGGTGCTTAAGGCCGCCAACCCGCTGGGGGATCTGACGTCCTACGCCAAGGCCTTCGATGTGGAGACCGCCAGCGCCGACCGCCTGGTCGCCCGTTTCCAGCCCAATCCGGCCTACTTGGACAAGGAAGAGCCTGAGATCCGCCGCTACTTGTGCGCCGTGGCCCTGCGCGTAGCCCGCGATCTGATGGCGCTTCTGCCCGTGCGCGAGGTGGAGGTGCAGGCTCTGCGCGGCGAAAGCACCCTCCTGCAGGTGGTTTTTGACCGGGGCGAGCTGCAGAAGGTGCGCTTCTCCTTCATCGATCCGGTGACCTTTGTAGCCGGCTGCGGAGCGGAGTTCAAATAAAAAAAAACGCGCCCTGCACACCGCGGGGCGCTTTCCAACGGAGAAAGGAAGACATCATATGAAGCTCCTGTTCAAGCAGCGTTTCTTTTCCTGGTTTGACAGCTATGACATTTATGATGAAAGCGGCGCTACCCTCTACACCGTCAAGGGGCAGCTGGCCTGGGGACATCTGCTGAAGATCTTCGATGCCGGCGGGAACGAAGTCGGCACGGTGAAGGAAAAGGTCTTCACCTGGTTGCCCAAATTCGAGCTTTATCAGAACGGCAGCTATCTGGGCTGCATCAGCAAGGAGCTGACCTTCTTCAAGCCCAAGTTCGACATTGACTTCAACGGCTGGCATGTCGAGGGCAACTTCCTTGAATGGGATTATGACATTCTTGATCTTTCCGGCAGCCTGGTCGCCACGGTGAACAAGGAGCTGTGGAACTGGACGGATACCTACGCCATCGACGTGACCGACCCTGCCGAGGCGCTCTACGCCCTGATGCTGGTGCTGGCCATCGACGCCGAGAAATGCTCCCGTTCCTGCTGATGCTTACAGCCTGATGCCAATGGTGCTGATGGCCGCCACGATTACCCCGACGCCACTCAGCAGTATATCGATCCAGAAGGGCCAGCCCAGCAGCTGCGCCGCCACCGAATAGCCAACACAGGCGACGGCGCACACGGCAAAGCGCTTGAAATGCGCCAGGGCAAAGGCCTTGCGGCGTTCGCTGCCGGCGGCCACAGCCTCCTCATATTCGGTACCGTTATACCAATAGACATACTCCGTGCGGTAAATGATATATGCCAGCAGCGCCACGCCGCAGGTCATCTCGGCGCAGACGAGCCGGGTGATCAGTCCCCCGTCCTTGATGGGCAGAAAGCAGAAAAGAAACATCACCGCCGTGAACCCCAGCATGAACCACACAAAGCCCTTATAGCTTTTCTTCAGTTCCATACACACATTCCCTTCGCCTGTACCGCCGCGGCGCAGGCATTACTTTTTCCTGCGGATGCGGGCCACAAAGAAGCCCTCATGCGTTTCATCCGGGCAGACGCACAGCGTGCCGGGGATCGCCACCGGCAGCTTTGGCACATGCCGCATCAGCTCATGCTCGATGGGCAACACCTCCGCATTGGCCCGGGCAAGGCACTTGCTGACCACATCCTCGTTTTCCATGCGCAGGATGGAGCAGGTGGAATAGACCATCTCATGCCCGGGCTTGAGGAGCTTCAGCGCTTTTTGCAGCATGGCGGTCTGGGTGGAAGCAGTCTTGCTGAGCCAGTCCCTGGTCATGCGGCGCTGGGGCTCGCCCTCGGTGAGCAGGATGGTGCCGCTGCCGGAGCAAGGCGCGTCCAGCAAAATCTTGTGGAAGGAGAACAGGTCATCCAGGCGGCGGGCGTCCTCCATCATCACGCCCACCCGGGAAGCGCCCTGCTTCTCCAGGTTATACCGCATCCGCTCGGCGCGGATCTTATTCTTTTCGCAGGCAGTAATCAGCGCCTGATTGCCGGAAAGCGCGGCCATCTGAGTTGTCTTGCCGCCCGGCGCGGCTGCCATGTCCAGGATGGTCTCTCCGGCCCGGGGCTGCAGCACCAGCGGCGGCACCATGGCAGACAGATTCTGCAGATAGATACCGCCCTTCTCATACACGGGCAGCGCCTGCAGTACATCCTCCCTCACCCCGCGGATGATCATCGCATCGGCGTACCAGGGGACATTTTCCCAGCTGACACCGGCCTGTGCCAGCTGCTCCTGCGCCTCCTGCCGGCTGGCGCGCAGGGGATTCACCCTGAGCGTCACAGGCCGCTGATGAGCATAGCCTGCCAGGATACGGGCGGTGGTCTCATCACCGTACTGCTTCACCAGCAATTCCTGCAAAAGTTCGGGAACAACGGGCATTGTCATGGGGATCCCTCCGGTTCTTCTTGGTGTTGGATGGTTTCGGCAAGGGGGCGGTAAATTCCTTCAAAAAAGAAAACCGGCAGCCTTCCCATTCGGCCGCCGGTCCTTATTTATCCGTCTGTCAGTTGAAAAACCTCTTTCCCATGGTTGCAGCGCGGGCAGAGATAATCCTCCGGCACCTCATCGCCCTCGTAAACATATCCGCAGACGGTACACACCCAGCTGCGCTTTGCCGTCCGCGCCGGCTTTGGCTTGATGTCTGCCTGATAATAGGCATACGTGCAGCCCCAGCCATCAGAAAGCACCCGTCCATCGGTGATCTCCGCGATGAACAGCGTGTGCGTTCCCAGGTCCATCCGCTCCACCACCCTCGCGGAAAGAAAAGCACTGGCCATACCGGTCAAATACAACAGACCATTATCGCCACGGGCCACATCTGTGAAGCCGGCGAACTTATCCGCATCCCGCCCGGACTGCATACCAAACCGCTGGAACAGGGCGAAATCCGCCTCTGTCGTGATAGGAGAAAGGTTGAACACGCCTGTGTTCATGATCATCTCATGGGTCTTGTTCTTCTTGATGACCGAAATGGCGAACCGCACCGGATCTTCGGCCACCTGCACCGCCGTGTTGATGATGCACCCGTTGTCGAACGTCCCCTCCCGGGCAGTGAGCAGATATAAACCATAGGTAATGCTGAACAACGCCTTGGGATCCATCGCGAAACCTCCTTCAATGCCACATCTGATATGGATAATATACCCAGGATGGGCGGAAGTGAATCACAGGCGCGAGCATGAAAAGCAAGCGGCGTTATGCATACCTCTCCCGTTATTCTCTGAAATCAAACAATTGCTTTGGCGTTATCTCCAGCACCTCACAAAGCTTGAAAATGACATCGAAAGAAACCCCCACATTCCCAAGCTCAATGGCGCTGATGTGACTTCGGTCAATATCGGCCATTTCGGCCAATTTCATCTGGGTCAGTCGTTTCTTCTTGCGATAAAAAACCACATTCAGGCCAAACTGTTCGTAATATTTCTTATACTCTTGCTTCATAACCTCACCTCAAATAATCTTAGGAGAGATTCTTTGCAAAAGAAACCTTGTCTAAACCACTATATGTGATTGACACAAGTCAAATGAGGTGTTAAAATCATATCATACAGGTTATTTGGGGTGGAGGCCTGCGGTTACATGCTTGTAGCAAGGATGGAACGGCTCAAAATCCACCTCAGAAAAAACCAGAAAGAAGGAATATGCTGTGAAAAAGGTATTGTCCCTGATCCTCGTATTGGCAATGTGCCTGGCTCTGTGCTCCTGCGGCGCCAAAGAATCCGAACCCGAATTTGATCCCAAGGAAGAATTCAAGAGCAAGGTGAACGCAGCCGTTGCAGTCGAGTGCATGTTCTCCTACAGCGACGTGAAGACCGCCATTACCAACCTGTCTGACATCACGGTCGATGGCGACGTGTATACGGGCAAGGGCAAGGTCACCATCCGCGATTCCTATGGCGATACCTACGTTGGCAAGGTCACCGCGGAATATCGCTACAACGCCGAAACCCAGTCCTTCACCAAAATTGACCTCGATATCGAGCAGCCCAAAAAGCAATGATCATACCAAGCCCCCGGAAGTCTCTTGATGGCTTCCGGGGGCTTCTTTGCTGACCTTAAAATGCAACATTTTTCTTTGTAAAGGAAAATAGACAGAAAAAATTGCTACACTTATAATGGCATTGAGTGGTTGTGTCATCTCATTTACCGTATGTGGATCTGTTTTGCCTGGCGACGTAAACGAGGATGGTGTGGTGAATGCATACGACGCGCTGCTTGTCCTCCAGTATTCTGCCGGATGGAATGTAACGCCGAACAAGGAGCTGGCCGACGCCAACGGAGACGGAGTGATTAGTATCGCCGATGCACTGTAGATCCTCAAGGACTGTGTCGGCGGCAGCTTGACCAACGCCCTGCGTGCCCTGCAGGATCTGACAAAATATCTGTCGATCGATCTGCTGGAGATCAAGCAGCAGCCCGCAGATCAGACCACTGCCGTCGGACAGACGGCGCAGTTCACCGTCTCTGCAAACGGTGCAAGCCTGAAGTACCAGTGGTACATTGATCGTAACGACGGCAAAGGCTGGTGCAAACTTAACGGTGCTGCCGGAGCGACTTATGACACGTCCACGATCGAGATCGACAACGATGGCTACCAGTACAAGTGCGTGATCACCGACGCTTATGGCAGCGGGGTCACCACGGACGCAGCTGTTCTACATGTCGTGCTGGAACTTCCTGTTGCCGGCGATGCATCCAATCCTGCGCTGTGGTTTGCACTGGGCATGTTGTCGATGATCGGCATCGTGGTCATGAAGAAAAAGCTTGCGTTCAGGTGAGAATGCGAAACGGGGAGAGCATCGTTGCTCTCCCTTTTCTTTTGCAATTCCCCCCTTTATAATATCCTAGCACTATCCGGCACGAAGGTGTTGTAAAGGAGGGTTTTACAACTGTGTGCCAAATTTTACATTGTGTGGTATTGGTGGTGGGAGTATAATAACCTCAGCTCAGTAGCGTTTAAAAGGAGATATATCATGAAAAAGCTGCTATCATGTCTGTTTGTTCTTGGAATACTGACTAATCTATTTGCGCCTGTTGCGTTGGCGGCTGGTAATACGGGGCGAGCGAAAGACACGGCTGGTATTCGTTACAGTAATTTACAACTTACACCAAGAGATGGTGCGACTGTTACAGAAGGAAGTATTGCATGGAGTTGTAGCGTTGATCTATCTATTGACGATGCTTTTTCAGATTTCATATCTACGTTTGCAAAAAACAAGCGATTCAAAAAGGTCTGGGTTGCTCTATACAAGACTGAGCCTATTGGGGAATCAGGTATTTATGTATATGATGAATATATAAAGACCTTGTCGAGCAAAACCTATGATAATAAGAAGCGAGTTTCTTTCTCTGGAAATGGTACTATGACCCTTACCCCCGGTACCTATCGAATCAAGGTAGAAACTACCTGGGATACAAACTGGTCTGATTTTGTTGTGTATCAGCAAGATTTTACTGTTGTAAAGAAACACATATCCAATCAGACGCAATCTCAATCGAAGTACGCCACCGTAACGGTCATTCACAAGCTGGTAGATGATGGACAAGAGCTGCGCCGTGAGACTAAGCAGCTTGCGCCTGGCACACATACTCTGTATGCTGATTATCCAGTTGGCACTGTGGCGGAGGTGTATGGCTCGTCCAGTCGAATAGTCGCTGTAGGTTCAAACGGTGTTGCAGACACGAATACTGTTGTATTCCAGTATAAACTGTTGAAGAAAGATAACCCTCAAAATGACCCAACACAAGCACCAACAGATCCCACCTACAAGCCGCCTACGCAGTTTGGCAACGCCTACGACATCGGCGTCCCGAACCTGAATGGCAACGTATACTACCAGGATAACATGAATGTGCATGTTTTGTGGGTACACTACCAGCTGAAGGCGACGGGCATGTACTATCAAGGCGATAGCTGGGACGAGACCGGTAACTTAGGTGATCGTACTATGCGTGAAATCGGCAAGTTTATGCAGGACAATGGTTATCGGAATCACGATGGGCATGTGGATCAAACGGTGATCAACACTCTGGCCAATTACCTGGGCAACCGAAGAGTGCCGGTGTATGTTGGCGGATTCTACGAGAAAATGAATACCATCATGACTGGCGGCAGTGCTGGCAGCATGCAGGCTATTGACGAGAACAGCAGCGCTACAAGGGTTAAGTGGGTGCAGATGTGTTTGCAGAAGCTGGGTTATTATAACAGTTCGATTGATGGCAAGTTTGGCTCTGGCACAATCAAGGCATTGAAACGATTCCAAGCAGACTGCGGTTACGTACAGAGAGATTATGTCACCCTGGGTGTAGCTAGAGCGATGCTTGAATTGTGCTATCATAGGGGCTGCAATTTGAGTGATTTGCCGTAAAGTGTATTTCCACAAGATGAGAACTATCAAGAAGGAGATGGAATATGAAAATGAAATCATGCATGTTCGTAGGTTTGTGTGCAATGAGATGCTTGCGGATATGGTTTTGTGTGCTTATTTTTATGATACCGCTGTCTGCTGAAGCGGTGGTTTTCAACAATAATGTCTTTACGGACATTATGACAGAGAATGAGCAGGAAATAACCAGTGGTAATTACACCTATGTACTGCAGGCGGATGGTACGGCAGCCATCACAGAATATCGGGAACCTTTTGTTCCCAGAAGTGATGCACAGAATGGCATTAGATATTCTGTGGATGAATACGGCAACCGCTTTGTGCTGTATTTACCGGAAGAACTGGATGGGCATCTGGTATCTACGGTTCGTAGCGGCGCATTTGTCAATGTCAATAACAATCTCTGTCAGGTCGATTTGGTCATTCCCAATACTATGGTGGATATTGCGCCTCATGCTTTCTCAGGCTCTATGGTACATAGATTCGTGGTTTCGCCAAGTCATCCCAAATATGCGGTGAAGGGAGATGGACTTGTTGAAAAGAATACCATGCGATTGGTACATTACGCATATCGAGAAGTGCTGGAGAATAAGGCGCAAATGCTGACTGTTCCAGACGGAATCCGCATCATTGGCCCATGCGTTTTTGCCGGTGTAGAAGCGAAAGAGATTATTTTACCGCAAAGTTTAGAACGGATTGAAGATGAAGCTTTCTATATGGCGCGGGATATGAAAAAGATCCATATTCCAGAGAATGTGACCTCTATAGGAGAAGCAGCATTTGGTGAATGCACCATGCTGGAGGAGGTGGACTTGCCGAGCAACTTGGTAGAAATAGGAAACAATGCTTTCTATTGTTGCTGGTCATTACAGCATATTACGCTTCCTGACAGTATTAAAAACCTCAATGCTGGGGCATTCGCATACTGCGTTTCTTTGCAGCAAGTGGAAGTACCTAATGCCATCGAGCGTCTCGGGACTGGTGCATTTTTTGACTGTTGGGCATTAGAGAGTATTAAACTACCTGATACATTGAAACACATAGGCCCTCTTGCCTTTTCTGGGTGTAATTCATTGAAAAATATTGATTTACCGAACGGACTGCAGACAATAGGAGCTGACGCTCTATCCGGATGCTTGTCTTTGACGGAGATTGCGCTTCCGGATAGCCTGACAGAGATTGATGCATTGCCCGCAGGTGCAGAGAATCTTGTATCCCAACGTGCATTTCTGGTTGGCTGTGGCAATCTGCAAAGCATCACGGTGTCTCCTGAGCATTCCGTGTTTGCTGTAGTGAATGGAGCGCTAATTCGGAAGAAAGATGGCTTATTGATCAATTTCCCTCCGGCTTCAAAAGAAACGAGCTTCATCGTACCAGAATGCGTGCTGACAATCGGTGCGGACGCATTTTTGAACAATCAGAATTTGAAGTCAATCGTGATATCTGAAGGGGTTACGACCATCGAGAAAGGTGCTTTTGCCAAATGCAGAGCTTTGCAGGAGTTGACCCTGCCTCTGAGTCTGACCAGCAAACTGATCGATCAGCGGTTATCCGGCAATACTTATAAGACAAGTAGTGATATCATACAAGATTGTCAGCAATTGAATACCATATACATTACAGCAGGCTTATCAGACAGCGAGTATCAGGAACATGAAGAAGAAGTGCTTCGTATGCTGGATGAGGCTTATACTGTGCTAACTGAAGAAGGAGCTGCACGTCATTTGTCGTACGCTGTGATTCCATACGCTATCACAGAGGAACGATACCAGTCTTTTGCCAGCAAAATGGCCAAAAGTACTCAGAAGAAAGTTTTGAGCAATTACAATAAAATATCTTTGGCTAGCTTAGAAAAAATGAATCAGGCGGATAGGAATGCACTTATCCTTCGATATCCGACAGTAAAGGAGCAGGGGCTGTATATCTTAAAGAATAATACTTCTATGTCAAATAAAGAGAAGCTTTCTGGTTACTTCGCAGACGCCGGCTATTCTCAGACGGATTACGAGCAGGATTTGGAAAATATCAATCCAAGTTATGTTTGCTATATTGAAGTAGGAGAAGGTGAAAAACAGTGTCAATATTTTGCGGGGGAGCATCCCTATTTGTTACATCCATGCGTGAGCCTCGTCAATGCGAAACGAGTTCCGGTCGTTATGGAGACAGCGGCTGCAGATGAGAAGAGTCTTGATCGATACGGTCTTCCGTTATTCAAAGTTTATTTCAGGACTGACGAATGAAATATACGAGTAGCGCTTACGGCGAGCCGATTAACAGTCGTGGCAATGCGCCGGTCGATGAACAGGAGGACGATGAATAAGCGATAAGGCAAACGGGGAGAGCAGCCTAGCTGCCCTCCCTTTTCCAATTAGCGTTCTCTGACAATATATGGTGTTGACTTAATGTGTGATATATGGTGAAACACCCCTTGACAAATTGAATCACAGGACAGCTTGTGGATGAATCATCTGCAAGAGGCATTTGGTCATCGTACTCTGGAAGAGATCGAAGTGGCTGAAGTTTCAGACTACAAGGATGACATCAAGTGCATCAGCCCTTGGGCAGTCATTTATGACAACAACTTCTATTACCTCCTGGCTTATGATGGAAAGAAGATGCGAGTCTATCGCATTGACCACATGGAAGGTGTTGAGGTTGAAGAGGCGGAGGCGGAGGGTCTGGAGGAGTTCAAGAAGATCAAGCTCTCTGACTACACCAAGCAGACCTTTGGCATGTACAGTGGCGAGCTTCAGTCTGTCACCATGCGCTTTCCCAACAACATGGTTGGCACTGTTCTGGATCGCTTTGGCAGAGAAGTCACTCTCATGTAAGCTGATGATAGGCATTTCAGAATTACTGTCCCCATTGCTGTCAGCCCTCAGTTCTATGACTGGGTGTTTGGCCTGAAAAACATGGTGACAATCGAAAGTCCTCAGTCAGTTGTAGATGGCATGAAAGAGATGCTGTCTGCTGTTGAAAAAAGATATGAAGATCCTAAAGGGTTGCAGTAAGTTGCAACCCTTTTCTTTGTAAAGGAAAATAGACAGAAAAAATTGCTACACTTATAATGGCATTGAGTGGTTGTGTCATCTCATTTACAGGCATTTTAGGCAGCAGCGATTCTTCAAAGTTCGTGACATAGCATGACATAGTGGTTTGGGCGCGACATAGGAATGACATAAAGGAGGGATGAGATTAAGCCCAAACCAGCAGCAGAATGGCAGAGCAAGACAAAAAGGGAACCACCCTTTTCAGAGTGATTCCCTTGAAAACCCTTGATTTATGGGGATTTCTTACTTGCCGAAGTAGCACTTCAGCAGGCCTTCGAAGGCCTTGCCGTCATTTTTGTCCGCAAAATGGGCACGGTGATTCGCTGATTGTTTGACCACAGCCACTACATCTCCATGAATGCGCGCTCGTCTGAATAGAATCAGACGCAGAAATTGTTCCATCAGCATTCACAGCAACGAATTTCTTCTCGCATCTCACCGAATTGGGCTCTTCACTCTTCCATAGTGACATTACTTTAGATTCGCCCCGCTCCATTTCCTTGCGATCTGGAAGGGCAATCACCATCAGTGCACCAAGCAATGGGACAAAGAACGTCCACCAGAAGTACTTCCTTTCGTCATGTCCCTTCATGCATGCAATCTCATAGAAGGTATTTGCGCACGCATAAAACAAAACAAGCGCAACTATTAGGCTAATGATAATCCAGATCAAAATGCGTTTCTCCTTGGTGTAGTTGTATTAATGCAGAAAAAGGGAAGCATTTCTACTTTCCTTTTTCTATGCGGCTATTAGCCGAAGTAGCGCTTCAGCAGGCCTTCGAAAGCCTTGCCGTGGCGGGCTTCGTCCTTCGCCATCTCGTGCACGGTATCGTGGATGGCGTCCAGGTTCAGCTGCTTGGCCTTCAGGGCCAGGTCGAACTTGCCGGCGGTGGCGCCGTTCTCGGCTTCCACGCGGACGGTCAGGTTCTCCTTGGTGGAGGGGGAGACAACTTCGCCCAGCAGCTCTGCGAACTTGGCGGCATGCTCGGCCTCTTCAAAGGCAGCCTTCTCCCAGTACAGGCCGATCTCGGGATAGCCTTCGCGATGGGCGACGCGGGCCATGGCCAGATACATGCCGACCTCGGTGCACTCGCCGGTGAAGTTGGCACGGAGCATTTCCTTGATCTCTTCGGGAGCGTCCTTCGCTACGCCGACCTCATGCTCGCAAGCCCAGGTCTTGGTCTCGGCCATCTTCTCGAACTTCGCCTTGGGAGCCTTGCAGACAGGGCAGAAATCGGGAGCCTCGGGACCTTCGTGCACATAACCGCAAACCTTGCAAACCCACTTCATATGATCTACCTCCAGATTTATTATTTCGTATTTTTGTTTGTTGGCTTCCGCCTGATGATAGTATACACCATATCGCGGCGGGTGAAACAGGTTTTAAAAAAATTTTTTTCACGAAGCAGTAAACGTGATTCGTGATATCCCTTTTACACATTTTCCGCAAAAAAGGGTTTTTCTCCCGCATGTCGAATGTATATAGAATACATTTCGTTTTCATATGCGGAGGAGTGAGCAAACTTCCATGCGTGATCTGGTGATTTTGATCGAGGCCGACAGCAAAGCCTGCCGTTCCATGGCGCGCAAGCTGCGTGCCGAACACATATACTGCCGCATTCTGCCCGCCTCCGCCACCGGCGAGGACGTGAAGGCACACGAAGCGCGGGGCATCCTGCTGGCAGGCGCCGACCTGGGCGAACCTGCCCAGATCCCCCACCTGGACAGCCTGCTGGCCACCGGCCTGCCCGTGCTGGCCATGGGCGACGCCGCGCTTTCCCTGGCGCTGCAGCTGGGCTGCTCCCTGGGTGAAAAAGCCGGGGCTCCGGGTGTTTTTCCCGTGCGTTTTGAGAGCGCTGATGATCTCTTCAGCGGCATCACCGCCAACGAGCGCTACATTCCCGCCTGCCGCTGCATAACGCTTTCCGCCGCCTGCCATCCCATCGCGCAGACAAAGGACGGCGTTCTGGGCTTCCGCGCGGCGGGCAAATCGGTCTACGCGCTGGGCTTCCTGCCCGAAACCAACGATCCCGACGGCACTCAGCTGCTCATCAATTTCTGCACCGGTATCTGCGGCTGCACGCTGTGGTGGAGCCGCCAGGTCCTTATGGATCGCGCCCGCGAGGAGCTCCAGACCGCCTGTCCCGGCGAAACGGAGGCTCTGTGCGCCATTTCCGGCGGCATCGACAGCGGTGTGTGCGCCGTGCTGGGCAATCAGGCCATCGGCCACCGTCTGCACTGCCTTTTCATTGACACAGGCCTGCTGCGCAAAAACGAGAGCGACGAGGTGCTCCGCCTGTACCAGGACACACTGGGACTGAACGTGGAATACGTGGACGCCAGCGGCGAGATCCTTTCCGCGCTGCAGGGCGTGACCAACGGCCGCGCCAAGGCCCGCATCATCCATGAGCTCCTGCAGGAGATCATCGCCGATCGCGCGCAGCGTATGCCCAATGTGAAGGTGCTCCTGCAGGGAACCAACTATGCCGACGCGCTGGATTCCCCGCTGCAGGCCAGTGCGGTCCCGGAGGGCTTCACCATCGTGGAGCCGGTGCGTGAGCTCTTTAAGGATGAGGTCCGCCGCGTAGGCGAGGACCTGCTCCTGCCCGCCGCCATCATCAAACGCCAGCCCTTCCCCGACAGCGGCCTCGCGCTGCGCATCCTCTCCGAGGTAACGCAGGAGAAGCTGACCATCCTGCGCGAAGCCGACGCTATTTTCCGCACAGAGATCGAGGCCGCCGGCCAGAACAAACGCCTGTGGCAGTACTACGCCACCCTGGCCGATAACCCCACCCCCATGGGCGCGGGCTATGTGATCATCCTGCGGGCCGTGCAGGTCATTGACGGCAATGTCGCCGTGGCCTCCCGCCTGCCCCACGACCTGCTGGAACGCGTAACGGCCGGTATCCTCGCCACTCAGAGCGCAGTAAGGCGCGTCCTGTATGATTTCACCCCCAGCCAGAGCTATTTCAGCAACGAGGCCAACTGACCAAACGCCACTTGCACACCCGCACATCGCGTGCGGGTTTTTTCCGGAAGGAGGATTTCCCCATGCCCATGGACGGACTTACCATCGGCTTTGCCGCCAGAGAGCTGAACGCTGCCCTGGCCGGCGGCCGCATTGATAAAATCACCCAGCCGGAAAGGGATACCATCATCCTGCTCATCCGTGCCGGCAGCGAGAACAAGCGCCTGCTCCTGTGCGCCTCGCCCAACAACGCCCGCTGCCACCTGACCGCTTCCAGCTTCCCCAATCCGCTGGAGCCGCCCATGTTCTGCATGCTGCTGCGCAAGCAGCTGCTGGGCGGGCGGGTACAATCCGTCACACAGATCGGCGGCGACCGCATCGTGCATATCGATGTGGACGTGGTGGATGAGCTGGGCGACCATGTGCTGCGCCGCCTGGTGCTGGAGATTATGGGCCGCCACTCCAACCTGATCCTGGTGGACGGGCAGGATAAGATCCTCGAGGCCGCCCGTCACGTAAACATGGAAATGAGCCGTGTCCGCCAGATCCAGCCCGGCCTGACCTACCTGCCGCCCCCGCCCCAGGACAAGCTCCAGCCCCAGGGCATCACCGCCGAGACGCTCTACGCCAAACTGGCCGCCCAGGGCGAAGCGCCCCTGCACAAGGCGCTGGCTTCCAGCGTTTCCGGGCTTTCCAACCCCACCGCCAAAGAGCTGGCCTTCCGCGTTGCCCACTGCGATCTGCCCGAAGCTGCCGCACGTCTGGCTGACCTTCTGGCCCGTCTGCCGGAAATGGCCGCGCCACGGGTGCTGCTGGACGACATGGGCGACGCCCAGGATGTGTTCGCTTTCCCCTACCTGAGCCAGGCGCCGGATATGCAGCGGGAGTACGACACGCTTTCCAACGCGCTGGAGCGCTACTTCGGCGCCCGCGACGCCCAGGACCGCATCAATCAGAAGAGCGCCTCCATGGTGCGGCTGCTGAAGAGCCACATCGAGCGCTGCGAAAAGAAGCTCGCCCTGCAGGAGGAGGAGCTGGCCTCCGCCGCCCGCATGGAGGAATATCGCCTCATGGGCGAAATCCTCAACGCCAACCTGTGGCAGCTGCGCAAAGGTATGCAGCAGGCGGAGCTGCCCAACTTCTATGATGAGAACGGGGGCAGCATCGTGATCCCGCTGGATATCCAGCTTACCCCCACCCAAAACGCCCAGCGGTACTTCAAGAAATACCAGAAGGCCCGCTCCGCCCGGGAGACCGCCGCCCAGCAGAAGGAGAAGACCCTGCAGGAGCTGAACTACCTGGAAACCATGCTGCTGGATGTGGGCAAATGCGTGGGCGAAAGCGAACTGGAGGAGATCCGCCAGGAGCTGGTGCGCACCGGCTATATGAAGCGCAACACCAACCGCCGCCAGCAGCGCGCCCTGCCCACATCGAAGCCCTACCGCTATGAATCCTCCGACGGGATCATGATCGAGGTGGGCAAGAACGCCGCCCAGAACGACCGGCTCACCACCGGCGCGCGGCCCAACGAGTGGTGGCTCCACGCCAAGGATATGCCCGGCAGCCATGTGATCGTCCACCACGAGGGCGACCTGCCCGACCAGACGCTCAAGGAGGCAGCCATCCTGGCCGCGTGGTACTCCAAGGGGCAGCGATCTTCCTCTGTGCCGATCGATTATACCCTCCGCCGCCATGTGAAAAAGCCCGGCGGCGCCGCCCCCGGCATGGTGATCTACACCAACCAGAAGACCCTCTTCATGACCGTGACCGAGGCGGACGTGCGCAAGATCCGACTGCTGGAAGAGTGAAGCGTCACACAAAATTCACTTGACATCGTTTTTTTCGCAAGACTATAATAAATCTCGTTCAATCGGTATGAATAGAAGGTCGATCGCATGAGCGAGATGCTGGATTATCTTGTGCCGGATTATTATCCGGCATTTTCCTGTAAGATGGGCGCTTGCCGCAAGCCCTGCTGCGAGGGCTGGCCGGTTTCCATCACCATGAAGGATTATTTCACCCTGCTGAGCGTGGATTGCTCCCCCGAGCTGCGCCGCCGGCTGGACACGGGCCTGCACCTTGCGCCCCGTCCCACGGCGGACGCCTACGCCCAGATCCTCCCCCGCTACGATGGAAAATGCCCCCTGCACCTGCCGGATGGCCGCTGCGGCCTGCAGGCAGAGCTTGGCGAGGAAGCGCTGGCCGCCGTGTGCAGGCTGTATCCCCGGGGCGTCCGGACAGGCGAGCACCGCGAATGCTCCTGCGCCGCCAGCTGCGAGGCCGTGCCGGAGCTGCTGCTTGAGCGCAGGGAACCGCTGGGCTTCATCCGGCTCCCCCTCAAGATCAGCTTGCCGACAGAAGCGCCTCGGCTCCATTATTTCTACACCGGCGGCCGTGAGCAGGAGATCCGCCTGTGGCTCATCGCCCAGGTGCAGGACAGGCGCCATCCCCTGCCCCAGCGTATGCAGCTGCTGGGCAGGGCGCTGCTGGCCATGGATCAGGCCCTGACCGCCCATGATGACCGGCGCATCCAACGCCTGCTCACCGGCGAGGAAGCGCTTCCGGCGGCCCGGGCTTTCTCCGACAACGCCGACCGGCTGACCGGCGGACTGTCGGCGGCAGAGCGGATGCTCGCCATCATGGATGGAAGCAGCAACAGTATCCACGACGCCGGCGAGGAGGTGCTGGCCTGCTTCCGCCAGGGGAATGACGCCGCCCGCTATGAGCAGGCTTCGCGGAATTTCGCCGCGCTGATCCCCCAATGGGAGACCTGGCTTGAGCATCTGCTGGTGAACCATATGTTCTTCGCTCAGTTTCCCTTCCAGAACCGTCCCGTACCGCTGAAGGATGAATATCTGGCCCTGTGTGCCGTCTACGCGCTGCTGCGTTTTCTGCTGGTAGGACACACTGCCCTGCACCCAGGTGTGGAACAGGCCGTGGACATGGCTGCCGCCGTGTTTCGTCTGGTAGAGCACACAGATTTTGACCGGTATGCCGCGGCGCTGCTGCGCCAGATCGGCTGCGCAGACTGGACACACCTGGAGCAGATCCTGCTCTTATAAGACAAGCTGCCTTCCATCGCGGAAGGCAGCTTGTTATTATTCGCCGATGATCAGGCTTTCCGTGCGCAGGGTCAATCCCTTGCCCGCGGCGGCGGCGGTTTTGCCCTCCACCGTCACAGTGATGGCGGTAAGGCCCGCTTCCAGCACAGGCTCGGTCGTATAGCCGTCGTCATCGTAAAGGTTGATGGTCACGTCCTCGTCCAGCCAGCCCAGCAGGGTCAGGTCAGCGTGATCGATGCCCTCCACATATTCGGCGGGCTTGGCCAGCGGGATCACATGGCCCCTGCGAATGAACATAGGCAGCTCATCCAGCGCCAGCTCGATCCAGTAATGCCCGGCCTCCATAGGAGTCAGGTCGTAATCCGTGGCGGAGCGGAAGCGCACCATGAGCATATCCTCGGGCAGGTAGACATGGCGGCCCCGGGCGTTCTGCTCGTAAACGGGAGCGATCATGCAGTCCGCCCCCAGCATCACCTGATCCTCCACCCTGCAGGCGGTATCGTCAACGGGATAATCGAAGGCCAGGGGACGGAAGTACATCCCATCGGTGAGGGCAGCCTTCATGAACTCGCTGTACAGGTAGGGCAGCAGAGCGTAGCGCACAGTCAGGACGTCCCGCATCTCCTCCCAGTTGGCAAAGCGGTAGGCCTCCTGGCGGCGGGTGCCCTTGGCGGAGTGATTACGCATCAGGGGGGTGAACACACCCAGCTGCAGCCAGCGGAGCAGCAGATCCTCGGTGGTGTCGCAGCCAAAGCCGCCCAGATCCGCGCCGTTATACAGGAAGCCGCACATATTCAGCGAGGGCAGCATCTGCAGGTTCAGCTTGATATGAGCCCACCAGGAATTGTTATCGCCCTGCCACACGCCACCATAGCGGTGCGCGCCAATGAAGCTGGAACGGCTGAACATCAGGAAGCGCTTGCTGCTGTCGTACCGGCGGAAGCCCTCGCCGGCGGCCCGGGTCATGTAAGCGCCGTAGAGGTTGTGCACCTTGTCATGCCGGATGGTCCTGCCATCCACCTGATGATAGAAGCGGCGGTAGTCCTCCATGCTGTTGGCTGTGCCGTTGAAGGCGTCCTTCAGGGCAAAGGCGCTGTTGATGTCCAGATTTTCATGGCGGAGCTTATCCGCCACGGCAAAGGCCTCGGCGATGCTTTCCTCGGAATAGAACAGGGCAGGCTCGTTCATGTCGTTCCAGAATCCCTCGATGCCCTCGTCCATCAGCCGGGCATATTTGCCGCCGAACCATGCCCGCACGTCCTCCCGCAGGAAATCCGGGAAGTAACTGCGCCCCGGCCACACCGCGCCCACAAAGGGCTTGCCGTCGGCCTTTTTAACAAAGTAACCCTTCTCCAGGCCCTCGTCGCACACATCATAACCCGCCTGCTGCTTGACGCCCGCGTCGATGATGGGGATCAGGCGGATATGCTCCGCTCGCATATCGTCGTTGAATCCCCGCAGGTCAGGGAACTTCCTGTCATCCCAGGTAAAATCCTTGTAGTCATCCATGTAATCGATGTCCATGCACACGCCATCCAGTGGAATGTGGCGGTCACGATGCTCACGGACGATCTCCCGCAGCTCCGGGTCGGACTCGTAGCCCCATCGGGACTGGATATAGCCAAAGGCCCACTTGGGCGGCAGATAGCTGCGGCCGATGAGCCCGCGGAAGGACCGGCAGATATCAGCAAGGCTTTCGCCATCGATCACATACACGCTCAGATCGCCGTTCTCGGAGGTGATGACGGCGGTATCGCCCCGGGTGTAGCCCAGGTCGAACGTCACAGCGCCGGGATCGTCAAAGTACACACCGAAGAGCTTCTCACGGCCGAAGAACAGCAGCAGGTTATGGGAGGCATAGATGCTGGCCTTGTTCTCGGTGTGGCTGAAGTCATCGGAGTTCCAGGCGCGATACAGGTGACCTCGCTTGTTGATGCCTCGCACACTCTCGCCCAGGCCGAAGATCATATCGTCCGCGTCCAGCCCGAGGGTGAAGCTCACCTTCCCCTCCTGCTTCCCGGTCACAAAGTACGGAACAGGCGCATTCTCCGGCACAAGGCTGCGCACCACGGCGCCGGTATCAATAGGAGAACCGAAATCAAAACGGCGGATCATATCGTTATTCCCTGCTTTCTGGATCAATAATGGGCTTTGTGGATACCATTCGCCGGAGAAGGCGGTTCTCCTTCCGGAAACGTTACCAGCGCCAAAATTTTCAGGGAGGAAGCAATGCTGCTTCCTCCCTGCTGCGTCATGCGGACATACCATTGCGGGCCATATAGGCGTAGATCATCTCGCCGTGCTGCTGCTCTTCCTTCTGCAGGTGGTTCAGCACGTCCCGCGCCTGAGGCGAACGGAACTCGAAGATGCTCACGTCATAAACGCTGCTCACGTGCTTCTCGGTGCCCAGAGCGTCCTGGCAGAGGTACGCGTCGGCCTGCTTCTCCGGGGACTGCTGCTGACCGTAGGCAGGCAGCTGCCCCGGCTGAGCCTGCTGCTGACCGCCCTGCTGGTTCATCTGGGGGATCGTGCCGTTGATCATCTGGGTCACGGTCTGCTCGTGCTGCTGCTCGGTCTGCTGGATCTGCGCGAAAAGCTGCTTCAGTTGGGGATCCTTGGCCTGCTGGGAATACTTGCCGTACTTCTCAACGCAGATCCTCTCTTGGGCCTTCAGGTCTTCCAGGAGCGACGCCTCTTTTTGCGTCCACATCATATTCATCACCTCGCTGGCAGTATGTCCCAGCGGAGGAGATATTATGCTTCGCTGACTTCATTCACCACGTTGTTGGCCCAGAAATCAGAGCGGAGCATCAGCGCGCCGATAATGACCTTGATGATATCGATAAACTGGATCGCGAAGTACACCCACAGAACGGGCAGCTGAGTGAAGTGACACAGCACATAAGCCAGCGCCACGGGGACGACCCAGGTATACACGCAATCGAACAGGAAGGTGATCACCGTTTTGCCGCCGGAGCGGATGGTGAAGTACACCACGTGCACATAAGCATGGATGGGCAGGGACGCGCCGGCCACGATCAGCAGATGGCTGGTCATCTGGCGGACGCTGTCCTCAATGTTGTACATGAGGGGGATCAGCCCGGAGCAGAGGATCAGCAGGCCGCCCATGATGATGTGCATCACCACCGTCAGGAACACCAGCTTGCGGTCGGTATCCCGGGCGCCTTCCTTATCACCCGCGCCCAGCTTCTGGCCCACCATGATGGCCACAGCGCTGCCCATGGCAAACATCATCACGCAGAACAGGTTCCATGCCGTGCCGGTGATATTGATGGCCGCCATCGCGGAAAGGCCGCGGGTGGAATAGCTCTGGCTGATGAAGGTCATGCCCAGGGACCAGAGCACCTCGTTGAGCATCAGGGGCGTGCCGGTAACAGCGATCTTGCCCAGCAGGGAGCCGGAAATATGCAGGCTGCGGTATGCCCCGTTCAGGAAGTGATACTTCTCCGGGTGGCGGTGGGCATGTATCAGCACATAGACCATCTCCACATAGCGGGAGATCACCGTGGCCAGCGCGGCGCCGGAAACGCCCATGCGGGGGAAGCCGAACTTGCCGAAGATCAGCAGATAGTTCAGCGCCAGGTTGATCAGAATGGCGATCACGCTGGCGATCATCGGCGCAAAGGTCTCGCCGGTCTCGCGAAGGGAGCTGACATAGGCCTGCACCACCATAAAGGGGAAGAAGCCCCACAGCATGATGTGCAGATACTTCATGCCCTCACTCAGCGCCAGCTCGGTGGAGCCGCCATCGCTTTCGCCCCGGAGGAACAGGCCGATGAAGGTCTCGCCGCAGGTCAAAAGCACCGTCGTGCCAACGATCGTCAGCACCACGCCAAAGATCATTTTGAAGCGGAAGGTATCCCGCATGCCCTCCATATCACCCTTGCCGAAGAACTGCGCGCCAAAGATGGAGGCGCCGCTAAGGCCCCCGAACAGGGAAAGGTTGAACACCATAAAGATCTGGTTCACCACCGCCACCGCGCTGATGGACTCGGTGCCCAGGCCGCCCACCATCACGTTGTCCAACAGGTTCACAAAGCTGGTGATGGCCTGCTGGATCACCAGCGGAATGGCCAGGACCAGCACGGCCTTGTAAAAATTCTTATCGCCGATGTAGCGTTTCAACATGGACGCATCCTCCTTGATCGTAACGCTTCCTATTGTACATGAGCGACAGGCAAAGTCAAGAGGGGCAAATGAAAAACCGCCCCTGCCATTGCAGCAGGAGCGGCGGATATACACATCAGCCGATGGTCAGTTCCACCACGCAGCAGGCGGGCAGCTTGACCTTGCCGCCTTCGATGCCGGTGAATTTCTTCAAAGCCAGGGGGCTGTTGTCAAAATCGTTGTACTGACCGGCTTCGCCCTGGAGGATGCGGCCCTGGACCTTGCACAGGCACACGCCGTCGATCGCCACTTCGGCTTCCTTGTCCATGGCCATGTTGGCGATGGTCAGGGTGATCCTGCCATCCTTTTCGGAGGCGGAGGCGATGACCTGGGGCACGGTGAACTTGCCCTCGCCCACCTCTTCGGTCTCCACGAAGCAATCCACCTGGCGGGCATTCTGATGAGCCTTGTACAGGTCGAACACGTGGTAGGTGGGGGTGAGGATCATCTTGTCACCCTCGGTGAGGATGACGGACTGGAGCACGTTCACCGTCTGGGCGATATTCGCCATGCACACACGGTCGCAGTGTGCCATGAACACATTCAGGTTAATGGCGGCCACCATGGCGTCGCGCATGGTGTTCTGCTGGTAGAGGAAGCCGGGGTTGGTGCCGGGCTCCACATTGAACCAGTTGCCCCACTCGTCCACGATGAGGGCGACCTTCTTCCCGGGATCATAGCGGTCCATGATCTGGCTGTGGCGGGTCACCAGCTCCTCCATGAAGATGGAGTGGTTCAGCGTGCGGTAGTACTCCTCGGTGGTAAATCCGGTAGCGGCGCGCTTGTCATCGAAGTTGTCGCCGCAGACGGTGTAGTGATGCAGGGTCAGCGCGTCCATGTAGGGAGCTGCCCGCTTCATCAGCACCTCAGTCCAGTTATAGTCATCGCCGCTGGGGCCGCAGGCAATGCGGAAGAGCTTGTTTTTGCCGTAGTTGCGGCAGTAGGTCTGGTAACGGCGGTACTCATCGGCATAATACTCCACGCGCATATTGCCGCCGCAGCCCCAGCTCTCGTTGCCCACGCCCCAGAACTTCACGCCCCAGGGATCCTTGCGGCCGTTGGCCCAGCGCTTCTTGACCACGGTGGAATCGCCCTCGGAGTTGAGGTACTCCACCCACTCGGCCATTTCGCGCACGGTGCCGCTGCCCACGTTGGCGTTGATGTAGGGCTCGCAGCCGATCTGCTCGCACAGCTCCAGGAACTCGTGGGTGCCGAAGGAATTATCCTCCACCACACCGCCCCAGTTGGTATTCACCATACGCTTGCGGGCTTCCTGGGCGCCGATGCCGTCCTCCCAGTGATACTCATCGGCAAAGCAGCCGCCGGGCCAGCGCAGCACGGGCACCTGAATGTTTTTCAGGGCCTCCACCACATCGGTACGCATACCGTTCTTATTGGGGATGGTGCTGTCCTTGCCAACGAACATGCCCTGATAGATACAGCGGCCCAGATGCTCGGAAAAGTGACCGAAGATGTTCTTGTTGATGGTTCCTGCGCTGCGCGCGGGATTCAGCGTGATCTTCATTCGTATTCTCCTCATTCATGCGCACGTGGCGCTTGTTTGCGGCCATTATAGCACACTCTTCCCACCAAGAAAAGATGAAAAAGCACCGTAACGATTGTTTTGTCCGCAAAATGATGGTATAATTTCCGGCAGAGAACAATTTCATCAAGGAGGTACCCCGTATGATCGCTCAATACCCGCCGATGGGCTGGAACAGCTGGGACTGCTACGGCGCCGCCGTGACCGAAGAGATCGTGAAGCAGAACGCTGATTATATGGCCAAGAACCTCAAGGCGTATGGCTGGGAGTACATCGTGGTGGATATCCAGTGGTCGCAGCCCACCGCCGCCACCCACGAATACATTCCCTTCGCCCCCCTGTGCATGGATGCATACGGCCGCCTGATCCCCGCTGAGAACCGCTTCCCCAGCGCCGCAAACGGCGCGGGCTTCAAGCCGCTGGCGGATTACATCCACAGCCTGGGCCTGAAGTTCGGCATTCACATCATGCGCGGCCTGCCCCGCCAGGCCGCCCAGCAGGGTTGCCCCATCCTGAACTGCGGAAAAAATTGCGCCCAGGTGGCCAACCCCAATTCCATCTGCGCCTGGAACCCGGATATGTATGGTCTCAAGTGCGACCTGCCCGAGGCCCAGGCCTATTACGACAGCATCTTCCAGCTGTATGCCCAGTGGGGCGTGGACTTCGTCAAGTGTGATGATATCGCCCGCGAGTACCCCCACTGCAAGCGGGAGATTGAGCTGATCTCCACCGCCTGCCGCAGCTGCGGCCGCGACATTGTGCTTTCCCTCTCCCCCGGTGCCGCGCCGCTGGACAGGGCCGAGCATCTGAAAAAGTACGCCAACATGTGGCGTATCACCGATGACTTCTGGGATCAGTGGGATCTGCTCAAGGCCATGTTCGAGCGCGCCGAGAAGTGGTGCATCCATGCCGGCCCCGGCCACTGGCCCGACGCCGATATGCTGCCCGTGGGCGCCCTGCGCCAGTGCGAGGATCCCAACGAATGGACCTGCTTCACTCAGGAGGAGCAGCGTACCATGATGACCCTGTGGTGCATGATGCGCTCCCCGCTGATGATCGGCGGCGAAATGACCAAGAATGACGTCTTCACCCTGGACCTTCTCACCAACGCCCCCCTGCTGGAGATCCAGAAGACCACCTGGTGCGCGCATCCCCTCTACACCACGGAGGAGGAGTCCGCCTGGGTCGCCCCCCGCAAGGACGGCAAGGGCGTGTATGTGGCCCTGTTCAACCTGAGCGACAAGAAACGCAAGCTGAGCCTCGACGCCCAGGCCGCCGGCCTTACCGGCGTGAAATCCGCCACGGAGCTGTGGTCCAACAGGACCGGCAAAAAGCTTTCCGCCACCCTTGGCGCCCATGACGCCGCCGTGTGGTTTGTGGAGGAAGCGTGAGCCGCCCCGTCTTCGCCTGCCTGGGCGACAGCATTACCTCCGACCAGGTAACAGGCATCGGCACCGTGGTGGCCCGCAAGCTGGACGCCCAGCTGCTGGGCAACTTCGCCTGCGGCTACGCCACCTGCTCCGATTGGCACGCCGGCGAGGCCAACTTCTCCCCCATTTCCCTTACCGTGCCGGATAACACCAACACCGCCGACAATGTGCTTTCCAACCAGGTGCGCCGCCTGCTGAAGGCCATCACCCCCAAAGGACAGCCCGTCACCTGGCGGCATCCCCTGTGCGGTGAAACCTCCCTCACCGGCGAGACCGGCTCCGGCCTTGGCCCCGCGCCGGATATCATCTACATCGCCATCTCCACCAACGATGGCAACCAGCCCTACAACCTCCCCGTGGACGACACGGACGCCGTGCTGCGCCTGCCCTATACGATGCTGACCCGCAACAGCATGGCCTCCGCCCTGCGGTGGGCCATCGAAACCCTGCAGAGCGCCTGTCCCTATGCGCAGCTGTTCGTCGCTACGCCCCTGCAGACCTGGACGGATCTCCCCTGGATGAGCTACGAGACCATGCTCGTCAAGCGAAACATCATCGTGAAGGTCTGCCGTGCGCTGGGCGTGAAGGTCATCGACAGCTTCTACGAAAGCGGCTTCTCCCGGCTGATCGCCAAGGACCACGGCGAGGTGCATCCCGACGACGGCTGGAAGGAGAACATCGCCTCCTTCGTAGCGGCGCGGATCAAGGCCTCCGTCACCCTGTAACACCCTTTCAAGGCAGCCTGAACCGCTGCCTTTTTTCTTGTTTTTCTTTTTTACTAAACGGTCAGTTTGTTTCCCATTCAGGTCGTTGCATATGCAACAGTGTTGTGCTATACTTCAAAACTAATCCAAACACTTTAATTGATTTGTGGAGGATGTACGTATGCAGCAAATCAAATGGCTGTGGTCGGTCATGGACAAACCGTTCCACAAAAAGCTCATTCTGGCGCTGATCATCAGCGCGGTCACCTCTGTGATGCTGCTCATCAACCCCGCGCTGACCTCTCGTCTGGTGGACGACGTCATTGTGGCCAAGAACCCGGAGCCCCTTATCCCCATCCTGATGACGATGCTGGGCTTCAAGGTACTGCGCGAAGCCATGCGTTTCTTCATGGTGATCTCGCTGGAGAAGTGCGGCCAGAACACCATGTTCAACCTGCGCACCCGCCTGTTCACCCGCCTGCAGTATCAGGATATGCGCTTTTTCGACAAGCACCGCACCGGCGACCTGATGACCCGTATGTCCGCCGACGCCGACTGGTGCCGTCACTTCATTTCCTATATCGATTACGCCTCGGTGGACAGCATCGTGATGTTCCTGTCCACGTCGATCTACTTCTTCTTCGTCAACTGGAAGCTCGCTCTGGCGCTTCTGTGCGTGACGCCGCTGCTGATGCTGATCACCAAGGTCTATTCCAAAAAGGTACGTCAGCTGTTCATCAACATGCGCGACAGGCTCAGCGAGATGAACACCGCCGCCCAGGAGAACATCGCCGGCAACCGCGTGGTGAAGGCCTTTGCCCGTGAAGAGCACGAGAAGAAAAACTTCGACGAGCGCTCCTCTGCCTTCCGCGATTCCCACCTGGCCATCAACAAGCTGTGGCTCAGCTTCTACCCCTTCATCGAGATCCTGGCCAACGCCATGACGCTGATCACCGTGTTCGTCGGCGGCCTGTTCATGATTAAGGGCGAATTGACCGCCGGCCAGCTGACCGTGTTCACCAGCCTGAGCTGGGCCATGGCCCATCCCATGCGTATGCTGGGCAACCTGCTGAACGACTTCCAGCGCTTTGCCACCTGTGCCAACAAGGTGATGGAGATGGACCTGGGCAAGCCCAGCATCGTGGACTCCGAATGCGCCGTCTCCCACGAAAAGCTGCAGGGCAAGGTGGAGTTCCGCGACGTGTCCTTCGCCTATGACGGGCAGACCGTGCTCAAGGACGTCTCCTTCGTGGCCCAGCCCGGCCAGACCATCGCCATCATGGGCCCCACCGGCTCCGGCAAAACCACCATCATCCAGCTGCTGGCCCGCTTCTACGATGTGAAGCAGGGCGAGATCCTGGTGGACGATTGCGACGTCCGCAAATGGAAGCTGCAGGAGCTGCGCGGCGGCATCGGCACCGCTATCCAGGACGTGTTCCTCTTCTCCGATACGGCGGAAGGCAACGTGGCCTTTGGCAATCAGGAGCTCACCTTCGAGGAGGTGCGGGACTTTGCCAACCGCGCCGCCGCGGATGATTTTATCACCAAGCTGCCCGATGGGTACGACACCATCATCGGCGAGCGCGGTGTGGGCCTTTCCGGCGGCCAGCGCCAGCGCATCGCCCTGGCCCGCGCCCTGGCCATGCGTCCCGGCATCCTCATCATGGACGACACCACCTCCGCCGTGGATATGGAGACCGAGCAGTACATCCAGCAGCAGCTCCGCACCCTGCCCTATGACTGCACCAAGCTCATCATCGCCCAGCGCATCTCCTCGGTGAAGGACGCCGACCAGATCCTCATCCTTGACCGCAACGGCGCCATCGCCGAGCGCGGCACCCACGAGGAACTGCTGAAGAACCGCGGTTATTACTACGAGACCTATTGCCTGCAGAACGGCATCGCCTACGAAGGGGGGAACGACTGATGGCTCGCAACAAATTCGACGTTGACGAGAACCTGGAATCCCCGTTTGACCTGGGGCATCTCAAGCGCGCGTTCATCTATATCTCCCGGCACAAGGTCAAGATGCTGCTGGCCATGCTGCTTTCCGCCTGCGCCTCCATTGCCGGCCTGTTCGTGCCCAAGATCACCCAGTGGGTCATGGACGAGGCCGTGCCCAACAAGGACATGGCCATGCTCCTGCGGATGGCGCTGCTGTTCCTGGGCATTATCTGCGTGAGCATCATCTTCACGGTGATCCGTTCCCGCATTATGGCCCACGTGAGCCAGGAGATCATCTACGACATCCGCAAGGATCTCTTCGCCCACCTGCAGAAGCTCCCCTTCTCCTATTACGACAGCCGCCCCGCCGGCAAGATCCTCGTCCGCGTCATCAACTACGTCAACTCCGTTTCGGACATCCTGTCCAACGGCATCATCAACTCCATCCTTGAGATCATCAACCTGATCTTCATCGTGGTGTTCATGTTCTCCACCAATGTAACGCTTTCGTTCATCGTGGTGGCCGGTCTGCCGCTGTTCGTGGGCTTCATCTTTTACCTCAAGCCGCGCCAGCGCAAGGCCTGGCAGAACCAGAGCAACAAGAATTCCAACTACAACGCCTACCTGGCAGAATCCATCGACGGTGTCCGCGTCAGCCAGCTGTTTGCCCGGCAGGATGTGAACTGCTCCATCATGACCAGGCTGGCCATCGCCTGCCGCACCACCTGGATGCGCGCCATGTACATCTCCAACAGCGTGTGGATCACCTCGGAAATGCTCACCCAGATCGTTTTCACGGTGATGTACATCGCCGGTGTGTACTGGCTGGGCGGCGCCATCGTCTCCTTCGGCGTGATCCTGGCCATGGGTCAGTATGTGAGCCGCTTCTGGCAGCCCATCACCTCCCTGGCGAACATCTACAACTCCTTCGTCAACAACCTGGCCTATCTGGAGCGTATCTTCGAAACCATGGATGAGCCTGTGGTGGTGGACGACAAGGAAGACGCCGTGACCCTGCCCGATATCACCGGCGAGGTGCACTTCAACGACGTGACCTTCGGCTATGAAGAGGGCATCAACGTGCTGGAGCATCTGGAGCTCCACGTGAAGGCCGGCGAGAGCATCGCCCTGGTGGGCCCCACCGGCGCGGGCAAGAGCACCGTGGTGAACCTGCTGTGCCGCTTCTATAACCTGAACAGCGGTTCCATCACCCTCACGGGCGAGGACGGCAAGACCTACGATATCACCGATGCGACCCTGAACAGCCTGCGCAACCAGCTGGGCATCATGCTGCAGGACAGCTTCATCTTCTCCGGCACGATCATGGATAACATCCGCTACGGTCGCCTCAACGCCACGGAAGAGGAGATCCGTACCGCTGCCAGGCTGGTTCGCGCCGATGATTTCATCAGCGAGATGCCCCAGGGCTACAACACCACCGTCAACGAGCGCGGCAATCGCCTCTCCCAGGGCCAGAAGCAGCTGGTCTCCTTCGCCCGCACGCTGCTGAGCGATCCCCGCATCCTGATCCTGGACGAGGCCACCTCCTCCATCGACACCAAGACGGAGAAGCTCCTGCAGGAGGGCATTCAGGCTCTGCTGAAGAACCGCACCTCCTTCATCATCGCCCACCGCTTGTCCACCATCAAGAACTGCGACAGGATCCTGTACATCTCCAACAAGGGTATTCTGGAATCCGGCAGCCACGATGAGCTGATCGCCAAGCGCGGCGCGTATTACGAGCTTTACACCGCCCAGGCCCGCGAACAAGGCATGCCCGCCTAAGGGGCTTTGCCCCTTAGGAATCCCCACGAAGGGCTTTCAGCCCTTTCGAAACCCACTTTCAGTCTTGGAAGTGGGTTTTCCCTTTGTAGGGGTCACGGCGCTCAGAGGGAGCGCCGCGACGCAGGAATGTGGCTTTCCGATGCGTTCTCCCTCTTCCCACTCACACTGAAATGTGCTATAATCGCTCCGAACAGGAGGAGAACATTATGCCTTCACTTGCCCCGTATAAATCCGATCTGGATTATGGTTATGCTCCCGGCGCTTTCCCGGCCATGGAATGCCTTCTGCATCGGCCCGATTGCGCCCGCCGTGTGCTGCTCCATTCCAAAGCCGAGGGAACCGAGGCTGCGCTGAAGCTCACCGCCCTTGCGGAGAAGCTCCGTATCCGCGTAGAGATCGCCGATAAGGCCCTTTCCCGCATCTCCGGCAAGGAAAACTGCTTTGCCGCCGCCGTGTTCAGCAAGTTTGACGATTCCCTCACCCCCGGCGTCCCCCACGTAGTGCTGCACAACCCCTCCGACCAGGGCAACGTGGGCACCATCCTGCGCACAGCCCTTGGCTTTGGCGTGGAGGACATCGCCCTGATCCGTCCCTGCGTGGACGTGTTCGATCCCCGCGTCGTCCGGGCCAGCATGGGCAGCCTGTTCTCCCTGCGGATAAAGGTCTACAACACCTTCGAAGATTACCTGGCCGAACATCCCGGCCGTGCTCTGTACCCCTTCATGCTGGACGGTTCCCGTTCCCTTCCGGACGTGCTCTCCGGCAATATTCCTGCCGCCTGGACGCTGATCTTCGGCAACGAGGGCAGCGGCCTGCCCGCATCCTTCGCCCAGCTGGGTCAGCCCGTACGCATCCCCAGCAACGAAAAGATCGATTCCCTCAACCTCTCCATCGCCGCCGCCATCGGCATCTACAACTTCACCAGGGGCTCTGCCCCTGGACCCCGCTAAAGGGGCATTGCCCCTTTAGAAACCCATGCGGGGAAAGCACACGCAATTGATATCAGCAGGGGTCACGGCGCATAACGGATGCGCCGCGACGCACGCCCGCGGTATGGCAATGCACCACCATCAGTCCAATACCCCATACGCAATCTCCTTCTAAGCGTATGGCAGCGATCATGGGGTGGCGCGTTGCCCGCGCCGCCAACCCTGCTGTAACGGGTCGCCCCGCGAGGGCTCACACGCAGGCCATCCTGAGAAGTGCACCGGGGTCCGGGGGCCACACCTCCATTGTGGCCCCCGGGCGGCTTTTGGTACTTTTCGCCGAGACGAAAAGTACGCCCCCAGGCTGGCACCCGCATGCTCCATACGGATCCGCCAATAACGCCTTGACAAACCCATCCATCTCTGCTACAATACATCCCACAACACACGCTTGCAGCATGATGTAAGCCTCTGCGAATTCATTAGATGAAGGGCAGGGGCTTTTTGTATACCCTGCCGGAAGAAGGAGGAACATGGAACCCTACGTTTTACCCGAGCATCCGTGCAGCCTGGCAGAGGCGCAGCATCTGACGCAAACACACCAAACCATCCAACGCGAGATCGACAAGCTGGAAAAGGACACCGGCGTAGGCGCTGAGGAAGAACGCCTCGTTGTAGTACCCGCCGACGCCACCATGGACGAGCAGGTGATGATGGACATCCTGCGCATGAAGGTGGATACCCTGCACAACCTGGCACGCTCCCGGCGTCAGGCCTATTTCGCGCACCTGGATTTCACCCCCGAGGGTGGCTCCCCCGAGACCCACTACCTGGGCCGCTGGGGCGTGCACGATTCCACCACCCTGGACGTGGTGGTGGCCGACTGGCGCTCCCCTGTTGCCAACCTGTACTATTCCGGCCAGGTGGGCCCCATGGATTACGAGGCCCCCGACGGTCTGGTACGGGGAGACCTGTCCCTGAAGCGTATGCTCACCGTGGAAGGCGACCGCCTCATCTCCCTGTTCGACAGCGGCGTCGTCAGCCAGGACGCCTACCTGCAGGGCGTGCTGGGCTCGGTCAGCTCCGACAGGCTGAAGGAGATCGTCACCACCATCCAGGCCGAGCAGAACCTGGTGATCCGCCACCCCCTGCGTCAAAACCTCATCGTGCAGGGCGTGGCCGGCAGCGGCAAAACCACCATCGCCCTGCACCGCATCGCGTGGCTGCTCTATGCCTTCCGGGACACTCTTCGTCCGGAGCAGATGATGATCCTCGCCCCCAACCCGCTGTTCCTTTCCTACATCTCGCAAGTCCTGCCCGACCTGGGCGTGGAGCGGGTGATCCAGACCACCTTCGCCGGACTGTGCCAAAGCTGGATGGGCAAGCGCGCTCCGAAGATTCAGCTGGTCAGCCGGCTGGAGGACAAGCTTTCCGGCACATCGGCCGATCGCGCCGCTATGGGCGGGGTGCTGCGCCGCAAGGGCTCGCTGGAGATGAAGCGCAGCGTGGAAGCCTTCCTGCAGGAGTATCAGGCGGAGATCCTGCCCGGCAACGGCCTGCGCTTCGGCGGGCATGTGCTCTACACCCCCGAGGAGGTGCAGGATATCTTCCTCAAGCAGCTACGGCCCTTCCCCCTTGCCCAGCGCATCGACGAATTGAAAAAGTATATCAAAAAGCGACTCCTGCAGGTAGCGGAAGCCATGAAGGCCGCCATGGACAAAATGGCTCAGGATCGCCTGACGCAGCTGCTTGCCCAGCTGCCCGACGGCGAGGAACGCCGCGCCCGTGCCCGTAAGCTCCTGCAAAGCCGCGACGAGCGCCTGGCTGAGATCGACCAGCGGGCAAAGCAATACCTGAAGGAATTTCCCACCCTGTTCCCCGATCTGTCCCTGCTGACGGTCTACCGTACTTACCTGACCCGCTGCGAAGCCGAAGCCGTACAGGCGGCCACCCTGCCCCTGCTGGACAAGAAACGGGTGCAGCAGGAGGATCTGGCAGCGCTGTGCAGCATCTGCAAGGCGCTGTACGGCCTGCCCGGAAAGCCCCTGCGGCACATCGTGATGGACGAATGCCAGGACTTCTCGCCCTATCAGCTGGCGCTGCTGCGTGAACACTACCCCGCTGCCACCTTCACCCTGGTGGGCGACCTGATGCAGGGCATCCACGAGGACGAGGGCATCAGCGACTATCAGCAGTGGATGGGACCGGTCTTCGGCGGCGAGGCGACGCTCCTGCAACTGGTCACCAGCTACCGCAACACCGTGGAGATCATGCGCCTTGCCAGCCGCGTTGCCGCCCGTCATCCAGTTCCCGGACAGCAGACAGCCCGCCCCGTGTTGCGCTACGGCGAGGAGCCGGCCGTCTCCGTTTTCTCCACCGACAAGGAGCGCTACGCCGCGCTGCGCCAGCAGGTCAGGGCATGGCAGGACGAGGGCTACCACACCATCGCGCTGATCGAAAAAACCCGTTCCGGCGCAGAGCATCTCTACAAGCTGCTGAAGGACGACCTGCCCGTCCGCCTGATGAAGGAGGATGATACGGATTATCACGGCGGTGTGCTGATCCTCCCTGCCGCCATGGTGAAGGGGCTGGAATTCGACTGCGTTGCCGTGTGCAATGCCAGCGGGAACGAGTTCGGTAACGATCCCTTCCTGTGCCGCATGCTTTACGTGATGCTCACCCGTCCCCTTCACCGCCTGCGGGTGCTGGCCACCGGAGAGATCACGCCGCTGCTTTACGAAAAATAATTTTCTGAAAACCCGTTTCACTTTCCGCAAAACGGTTGATACTCTTTTCAGGAGGGAAACCTCCCACACACGAAAGGAGATCAACGATATGAAGCATTATGTTTGCACGGTTTGCGGTTATGTATACGAAGTGGAGTCCGGCGATCCCGACAACGGCGTGGCCCCCGGCACGGAGTGGGAAAATGTTCCCGAGGACTGGGTCTGCCCCCTGTGTGGCGTAGGCAAGGATCTGTTCGAGGAAGAAGCCTGATCTTTCAGGCTTTTTTCTTTTCCACAAGTTTTCATCATGAATCCGCGCTGATCCGGGCAATCTTTCTGCGAAGGAGGGATGCTGCCATGAACAAGCGGCCCAAAGAAATGGTGGACGCCATCATTCAGGAGGCGCGGAAGAAGAATCCCTATGATGTGCTGGGCTCCTACACCGGCGTACCCTGGGATGACGAGTGGGACGTGCCCGTGCAGGACGCCGATGACCTGTGATTCGGCTGGGCAGCATCGTAGGACTGCCCGCCGCGCTGAATGGCCGGATGGTCGGCCGGGTGGAGCAGGCCGTTCTTACCCCGGATGGCCATGCCCTGCGCGGACTGGTGATCCGTCATGGGCTGGGCGGCGCGAAATGGCTGGACGCGGCCTGCATCCAGGTGCTGGGCGCCGTTTCCGTCATTCTTGACTGCAAGCCCTGCACTCTGCCCCGGGACGCGGATTTCGCCCTCACCAGCGTGAAGGACACCGGCGGGCTGAACCTGGGCAGAGTCACCGACGCCTATATCAACCCCGAAACGCTTCAGGTCACAGCGCTGGAAATATCGCTGGGGCTGGTGGAGGAGATCACCCTGGGCCGGATGCTGGCGCGGCAATTCGTGGTACGCCCTGTTCCAGGCGAACCCGGACAGGTGCTGATCCCCTGCGGCTGCACGCTGGAACGCATCCTTCACTGACCGAAAGGAGGTACGCATATGGGCAAATTGGCAATGGGCGCCATGGGCTTTATGCTGGGCGCCGGTATGATGATGACGCCTGCCGGGCGGGCAGTCCGCCGGAAGGTCTCCATGGCCAGAAAGTGGATGAAAACCAATATGTGAACCATGGGCAGGATGGATTCCTGCCCCTTTTTGAAAGGAGCATTGCCATGCAGCACACGCTTGATCGCCGGCGGGCGCTGCCGTGGATCATCGCCGGTGGGGCGGCGGTTCTGCTGCTGCGCGATGTGCTGGCCGCTCTGGCCATGCAGCTGCTGGCTGCCTGGCTGCTCATGGCTCTGGCGCTGCCCGTTTGCCGTCTGCTGGAGAAGCGTCTTTCCCCCGGCCTGTCGGCCGCATTGTCCTTCCTGATCCTCGCCGCGCTGGCGCTGGGGATGCTGCTGGGGCTGATTCCGCCCATCATCAGACAGTTCCAGCAGCTGGCAGCGGATTTTCCCGCGCTGCTAACATGGGGGCGTGAACTGCTGACGAAAGCCCAGGCTTTTTTGCAGGCGCGCGGCATTGACCTGGCGCCCCTCCGCGAGGAGCTGTTCAGCCAGCTCAGCCAGCGGGTGGGCGCCTTGCTCACCGGCGCCGCACAGGCCGTGAAGCAAGCCGTGCAGGCTGCGGGGAAGCTGTTTCTCGCGCCTCTGTTCGCCTTCTATCTCCTGCGGGACAGGCGGCGGATCGCCTCTGCGATGGAGCTGCTCATTCCGGTACGTTATCGTGCCCGGGCCGTCCGCGCCGCCCGGGAGATGCGCCGTGAAACGGTGAATTTCCTGCGGGGACAGCTGATGCTTTCCCTCTCTGTGGGCACGCTGACCGCCGTGGGACTGCTGGCCGCCGGCACTCCGGGGTGGCTGGTGCTGGGGCTGCTGATGGGCGTGATGGAGCTGGTCCCCTACATCGGCCCGGTGATCGCCGGCATTCCCGCCGTGCTGCTGGCGCTGCAGGGCGGTTGGCTCTCGGCGCTGTGGACGCTGGGGATCCTGCTGCTGGTGCAGCAGATCGAAAGCGGGTTGCTCTCGCCCCGGTTTCTCTCCGGCGCCACACGGCTGCATCCGCTGCTGGTGCTGCTGACCATCTCTGCCGGCGGTATGCTGGGCGGCCCGCTGGGCATGGTAGCAGCCCTGCCGGCAGTGGTCTCGCTGCGGGGCGCGCTGCGCGGCTGGCGTCCATGACATATTTTTGTTACAGCTTTCTTAATATTTTCTCATAAAAAGCCAGAAAAAGGTCTTTCGTTTTGCGCAAGAACCGTGTATAATAGAACAGTATCAACGGGTAAAGGAGCTACCGCCGTGCCTGAAATGTTCAATACCACCAAGCTGAAGCCCCTGCAGGAAACCGGCAACGAGGCCCAGGACATCCTTATGTATGTCTATAACGCGCTGCAGGCCAAGGGCTACGATCCCATCACGCAGATCGTCGGCTATATCATCTCCGGCGATCCCACCTATATCACCAGCTACAATCAGGCCCGCAGCATGATCTGCCGCCTGGAGCGGGACGAGATCCTTGAGGAGCTGGTGCGCTTCTATCTGGCAGGTCACGCCAAATGATGACCCTCCGGCCGCTGGGTAAAAGCGGCCTATGTGTGTTCCCGCTGGCTTTCGGCACGCTGACCATCAGCCCCATGCAAAGGGATTTCCCGCCCGAAAAGGGCGCGGAGCTGATACTGTATGCCGCTGCCTGCGGGATCAATCTTTTTGACACGGCCCAGCTCTACGATACATACGAGCCGCTGCGCCTGGCGCTGAAAAAGCGGCCTGATCTCCTCGTTTCCACCAAATCCTACGCATGGGACCGTGCCACCGCCCAGGAGGCCTTCGATGACGCCCGCCGACGCCTGGACATGGATGTGATCCCCATCTTCCTTATGCACGAGCAGGAGGATATGCTTACCCTGAAGGGCCACCGGGAGGCCTTCGATTTCTATCTGGAGCAGAAGGCCAAGGGCAAGATCAGGGCCGTTGGCTTCTCCACCCACCGGGTAGCCGCCGTGGATTACGCTCCCCGCTACCCCGGCCTGGACATCATCCACCCCCTCATCAACCGCACCGGCGTAGGCATCCCCGATGGCACCCGGGACGACATGGCTGCCGCCATTGCCCGGGCGCATGACGCGGGCATCGGCATTTTCGCCATGAAGCCTCTGGGGGGCGGACATCTGCTGAAGTCTCCCGCCGAGGCCTTCGATTACCTGAGGGGCCTTGACTGCATCGACGCGGTGTGCTGCGGTATGCAGTCCCAGGATGAGATCGACGTGAATCTCCGCCTGATGGAGGGCCTTGACCCCGATGCCGCCGCTGCACAGCGCACCCAGCGCGAGCCCCGCAGGCTCATCATCCACGATTGGTGCCGCGCCTGCGGCAAATGCGTGGAGCGCTGCCGTCAGGGCGCGTTGAGCATTCAGGATGGCATTTGCGTGTGCGATCAGCAAAAGTGCGTGCGCTGTGGCTACTGCGCCCCGGTGTGCGAGGAATTCTGCATCAAGGTCATATAAATGCACAAAAAAACAGCGACCAGATCGGTCGCTGTTTTTTATGTCTGCATTATTCAGCCTTGGCAGCCTGCAGCACGCTCTGCAGATAGCCCAGGGTGTTCACCAGGGTAGCGCCGGAAACGGCGTCCACAGCGGTGGTGCTGTCCAGGCCGGCGATAGCGGCTTCCAGGTCGGCAACGGTCTTGCCCACGCAGAAGGCCTCGATGGCGGCGTAGTTGTTGGCGATGGTCACGGTGGAGCCGGCATAAGCAGCCATCATGCCGCTGTAAGCCTCATCGTTGGCCAGCTTGGAGGCCAGCACCTTGCCCTCGGGGAAGCCCTTGGTCAGGTCGCCTTCGGCGTCCAGCACGCTCACGGAGCCGGCGTCCATCCACTGCAGCTCGTCGATGTGCACAGCCACGATCACATCGCCCTGCAGGGCCACGGTCACAATACCCACGCTGCCGGAGCCGTTGGGGGCGCAGTACACCTGGGACAGGCGGACGCTCTCGTCAGCCAGGGCGGCGGTGCAGCCCAGCACCAGGGCCAGAGCGATCATCAGGGAAAGAATCTTCTTCATACTTGTATCCTCCTGAGTGTCGGTTTTTCCATTTGCCCGAAGGCATTATTATCATATCACAATATCGTTGCGCCAACAACGAAAATTTTTATTTCTCTCCATACTGTGTTTTGGTGATTTCTCCCGTTGCGGAACCGGTGCTGTGTATGGTATGATATGGGATGTATGATTGTGCAAAGGAGTCTGACCTGTATGGATATGATGACCCGCATCGCATCCCTGACTGCCGATTGCCTGGCCTCCACCTGGCCCGAGGCACAGGGACTGCCCGCCTGTGATGAGATCCGCGGCCTGCTGGCCGTTCCCCCGGACCCGGCCATGGGCGATTACGCCTTCCCCGTGTTCCGCCTGGCCAAGGCCCTGCGCATGGCCCCGCCCAAGATCGCCCAGATGCTGTGCGAAGCCTGGACTCATACCGATGTGGCCCGCACAGAAGCCGTCAACGGCTATATGAATTTCTTCCTCAACCGCGTGAACTTCGCCAAGGACACGCTGGAGACCGTCCTCGCCCAGGGCGAAAAGTACGGCTCCTCCGACCTGGGTGCCGGCAAGACCGTGTGCCTGGACTATTCCTCCATCAACATCGCCAAGCGCTTCGGCGTGGGGCACCTTTCCACCACGATGATCGGTCACGCCCTCAAGCGCATCCATGATTTCCTGGGCTACAAGACCGTGGGCATCAATCACCTGGGCGACTGGGGCACCCAGTTCGGCAAGATGATCTACGC
>SVGJ01000055.1 GCA_015056415.1 Clostridiales bacterium | reverse complement strand
AAAAGGAGTTTTTTGCGTCTACTCACCGGTTAACCTTTCCTGAACCACTGGCCTTGCCAGTGGTTTTCAGTATACAACAAAAGAGTCACCGAGCGATTCGGTGACTCTTTTTGTTTATCGTCCGATCTTCCGGGCGACCATGGTATCGTTGAGCAGACTGTCCAGCGAATAGACGTACAGCACCTGCTCCACATCCCCCGCGGCAGCAATGGCATCGGAAAAATTCCCGGCGTAGTAGCGGGCGTCCATGGCCACGATGCGGCTGTAATGGGCGCTGAGCAGGGGCAGGAGGCTGTTGGCAAAGGAATCCTTGAACACCAGCAGTGTTCCCTGCGGAGCGTTCTGGTTGGTGATCTCAAGCAAGCCGTGGTTGCCGCCCAGATACACCGCGTAGCCATCATAGGTGGCGGCGTGCTCCGGGAAGATCAGGCTGTCGTACTCCGTGCCATCATCCAGGATGGTCAGATGCACACCCTCTGCCGGCTCGGCGCATTCCAGGGTGTCGGCCCCGGCAAAGGGATAACCTGAACGGCTGTAGGTGGTGCCGTAGAAGCCCTCAAAGCTGGTCAGCTCGAAATCCTCCAGGGCCAGCGGCTCGATATCCACGCTGGCACAATAAGCCCGATAAGCAGCGTACACACCCTGCAGCGACCAGTGATGATCGGTGGCATAGTAAGCCGTTTGAGCGTTGAAGTCCGCACCCAGCTTCACATGGCTCGCGTATTCTTCCAGCGCGGCGTAAAGCGGGGCTTCAGCAGCGTACAGGGGCCGCAGCAGGGCGTTCATCTCCTCATGCAGGAGATAGCCGTGACCGGTGGGCACAATAACCCGCCAGGGCGCGCCGGCCTTCCGGGCAGCCTCGTCCAGCTGGGTCAGGCGGCGGGCAAGGGAATCCACATCCCCGGCCACCGGCTGCTCCAGGAACGTGCCGTTCACCGGCCAGGTCTCCAGCTGGGTACGGCGGCCTGTGAGCACGTTGGCGGTGGCGTCGATCCCCACCATGACCCGACGGAAGGGAATGCGGTCGGAAAGGTAGCTTTCGACCTGCTTGTCGGTCTTCCAGTCCGTCAGGGATGGAGCGGAGGGCGCTGAAGCCAGGTAACGGCGCTCGAAATCGGAGAAATCCCCCTGGGGCCAGAAGGCGGCGAACAATCCGGCAGCCAGCAGCAATCCCAGGCCCAGTGCCACGGCCAGCCCGTCAGGCAGGCGGAAGTTAATCTTTTTCATGCTCTTCCACCCTCCTTAAAACTGGAAATACACAAAGGGTGCGTAGCCCTGCGCGGCCAGCGCCGCCAGGCACAGGAGAATCAGCACCGGGGCAGCGAACCGCTTGAGCGGGAAGCTTTTGGGCGCAGGCAGGAAGCTGATACCGCAGCACACCAGGAGCAGCGGCAGGAAAGCCGCGCAGGTAGTCAGCGCAGCGGCGGAGCCAAGGCCATACCGGCCCGTCATGGCCACCGCCAGGTCGCCACCAAAGCCGGAGAACAGCGCCCAGCCGAACATCACCAGCAGGAAGGTGAGCGCCTGACGCAGCACGGCAGGGATCTTTTCCCAGCGGGGATTCTTCAGCAGGAAGCGTTTTTCCAGCATCAGCAGCAGGGCAAAGTACAGCCCCCACAGCACAAAGTTCCAGCCGGCACCATGCCACAGTCCCGTCAGCGCCCACACCACCAGCAGGTTAAAATCGCGGCGAACACGTCCGCAGCGGCTGCCGCCCAGCGGGATGTACACATACTGTTTGAACCAGTCCGTCAGTGTCATGTGCCAGCGCCGCCAGAATTCCGTCAGCGTGCGGGCGCGGTAAGGCCGGTCGAAGTTTTCAGGCATGGTGAAGCCCATCATATGGCCCAGGCCGATGGCCATGTCCGAATAGCCGGAGAAATCAAAGAAGATCTGGAAGGAGAAGGCCAGCAGGCCCACCCACGCGCCCAGCGCGCCGGCCTGGGTGAAATCAGCGTTCATCTGGCTCCACAGGCGGCCCATGGCGTCGGCCAGAAGCACCTTCTTGCCCAGGCCCACCGCGAAGCGCCGCAGGCCCTGGCGCATCTCGGCGCTGCCCGGCCGGGGATGATCGATGAGCTGCTGCTCCAGATCGATATACCGTACGATGGGGCCCGCCACCAGCTGGGGGAACAGCGCCAGATAGGTACCGAAGGTGACGAAGTTCCGCTGCACCTTCGCCTCGCCCCGGTACACGTCAAACAGGTAGGACATGGCCTGGAATGTGAAGAAGGATATGCCCGCAGGCAGGGGCAGATCGGAAAAGCTGATCTTCCAGGGAAGGAGCTGGTTCCAGGTGTCCCGCAGGAAGCCCGCATACTTGAACGCCATCAGCGGCAGCAGGTTCAGCGCGATCAGCACGATGAACACCGGTTTGCTGCGCTTTCCGCCGCGCATCATCAGCTGCACGCCGCCCCAGTTCAGGGCCATGGTGTAGAAAAGCAGCAGCAGCCACGCGGGATTTCCCCACCCATAAAAAAGCAGGGACGCCGCAAAAAGAAACGGCATCCGCGCTTTCGAGGGCATGACCCAATAGCCAAGGATCACGCAGGGCATGAATAAAAGCAAAAACGTAAACGAGGAAAAAACCATATTACTCTCCTGCCAGCAGCTTGTTGGCGATGTCGGCCGCCTTCTCCGTCACGATCAGGGCCACCGTGTTGTTCTTGCGCTGAACGCTGGTCTCCGAAAGCAGCTTGTAGAGCTCGGGAACGTAATTCTGGGTCTCCTCGCAGCGGCGGATACGGTAGTTCTCCAGCATGGCGACAATGCCCTCGGCAGCCTCGGCGTCCACGGCACGCAGCACCACAGCCTCGCCGCCTTCCAGGGCGGTGGATTGCATATACACGGCCTCGGTATACTCGCTGGCCTCGATGCCGATGATGTCCTCCAGGTCGATCAGGGGCAGGTTGGCCATCTCCTCGGTGCCGGGGACGGTCTTGGTCACCAGATCAATCAGGGGCGTTTCCAGGGTGGAGGCAACAGGCTCCGCGGCCTTGTTGCCGCAGCCGGTCAGCACGAAAAGCATCAGCGCGGCCATGAGCAAAATCACGATCTTCTTCATCACAGGTCCATCCTTTCATGGCGCAGCGCCATCAATATTCTTCGTCCACAGGCACCCACTTGTTGGCGTCGTACTGGCTCTGGGCAAAGTCCAGCAGCGTCTGCACCCAAATGGCGTTGCCCTTGTCGTTGAGGTGATACTCGCCGTCGTGGGAGATGCCCTTCTTCATCAGGCCATTCTCACCCTTGAGGTCGGTGGCGATGTCGATGTAGATGGCGCCTACTTCCTCGCACTTCTTTTCCAGCTCCACGTTATAGGCGTCCCACTTGGACTGAAGATTGGGACGCTTCTTTTCCACCTTGGCCGTCACCGGCGTGAGGGAGAAGAAATACACCTGCGTATCGGGAGCATACTCCGCCATCAGCGCCATGATCTTGTCGATGTACTCCATGCCCTTCTCAGTCTTCTCGCCGATCTTGTCGTTCAGACCGGCAAGGATGAACAGCTTCTCGGGCTGGAGCTTCTCCATCAGCTTGCACAGGGTAATGTCGCTGCCCTTGTACTTCAGGTCGACCTTGGAGCTGGAGGGCGTTTCCCGGCTTGCCGCGTAAAGCTGATAACTATACTCCGCGAAGAAACGGGTGTCCTTGAAATAGTCGGGATGCGCCTTCTGCTCGGTGTTCACAATGTAGTTGCGAAGCATCCGGACCAGAGAATCGCCCACGAAGACGGATTTGTTGTAATAAGTAACCAGCTGTTCATCCGGCAGCCGCTCGGCACAGGCGGTACCAGCCAGCAGCATCAGGCAAAGCACAAAGGCTAAAAGGCGCTTCACGAAACCCCAACTCCTGTCATATATCGCCCGATGGCATACCCGGGCATATTCGCATTTCACTTATTCTACACCTTCCCGCGAAATCCTGCTTTTTGTTACAAGCCGCAGGCAGGTTCTCTCACTTCATGGAGCGCTTGAACAGCCAGTTCAGCACCAGGATCGCCACGATAGGCAGGAATACGTAGGTCAGAAGGATCCACATGATGATTCTCCTCTTCCGCAAATACCGCGATATTTACTCCATCGCCCCGCTAATGACCCCGTAGTATGCCTGCAGCGAGGCCGCAAGCCCTCCCAGCGCCATCTGATGATAGTCCTCTACAGGCATCTCCAGTCCCTCATATGCCGCCAGGGGCAACAGCTGCAGCGAATAAATCTCCGGAAGCAAAAAGCCATCGCCCTGATACCGGAAGGCCGATACGAAAACATCATCATACCTGGTGGACGCCTGCTTGATCAGCTCGTCATCATAGGCCAGAACATCGCTGATCAGGATATCTCCGGAAAAGTCCGCGCGTTCCCCGGGGTACAGGGAATCAAACGCGTCGCAGAACACATACATGGTTTCTAAGTACGGGTTAAGTCCGCCACGCATCAGAAGACAGTTGCTGTCCATTATGTAAGCAGCAGGGCGATCACCAATGTAGGCCACGGAAATGTTCAGCTGTTCAGCCACCTTCCAGGTGTAGATCACGTCATAATAGCTCCGCGGCATCGCAAAGGGGATCAGGTAGGCGTTAAACTCCATCGCATATGTTTCAACACCGGTATGGATCGTGATCTCCGTTTCCGGCAGCGTGACGCCCCACCCGGCGAGCTGCGCATTCAGTTCATCATGGAAAGCCTGAACCTTCTGCGGGATCGGATCCTCCTGCGCCAAGGCACTTCCCGTCATGCCCAGAAGCATAGCCAGCGCCAGCAGCAAAGCAATCCAGGTCTTTTTCATCTTTTCATCCTCCAACACCATTCCTCCCGGAAAGCCATATCTGTGAAAAAAGTGAAACTCCCCCATCTCTGAAGGAATTCCATACGTTACTCATCAGAGCTTTGCCATGATCGAGCTTTTCTTTTCCTGGTATTCCTCTTCCGTCAGGATACCCAGATCCCGCAGCTCAGCCAGCTTTTTCAGGGCGTCGAAGTTAGTCTCCATATCATTTTCCTTATTCGAATGTAAGATCTTATCTTCTTGGTTTCTTCCTGGCTGCAAACTTCTTCCGCAGGCAAAGCAGTGCTCATTTGTATTCTTATTCATCGCTCCGCAATACAAGCATTCCACCTTCAAAGAAGCCTTGCTTTCGCCTTCTTCCTTCATGCGTCTGCACCTGATACAGTAATGCAAACCAGCGGCATTCTCTTGACCACACACACAGCGCCAAGGTTCCTGCTCGGGTAATTCTCCAGCAAGTCTTTTCCAATATTGGCTTCGTCCTCCGTAATCACGTACCGATGCATTGACTTCTGGTTTTACTGCAACCACTATCACACCTATCACCCCCAGCCAGAAGCCCCAGGCAAAACCTGTTTCATAACCTTTGCTTGTTGCAATGTGCTGGGTAAGAAAACCAAAAAACACGCCTCGAATAAGTGCTCCAAAAAAGGCGATGGCTAATACGTCCATTCTTTTCACCTTCAGCAACGAAAAGAAGGGCGGAATTACTTCCGCCCTTCCAGGTCATTACTTCTGAGCGTTCTCCACGGCCACAGCCACGGCGACGGTAGCGCCGACCATGGGGTTGTTGCCCATGCCGATCAGGCCCATCATCTCCACGTGAGCAGGCACGGAGGAGGAGCCGGCGAACTGGGCATCGGAGTGCATACGGCCCAGGGTGTCGGTCATGCCGTAGGAGGCAGGGCCGGCAGCCATGTTGTCGGGATGCAGGGTACGGCCGGTGCCGCCGCCGGAGGCAACGGAGAAGTACTTCTTGCCAGCCTCGATCATTTCCTTCTTGTAGGTGCCGGCAACGGGGTGCTGGAAGCGGGTGGGGTTGGTGGAGTTACCGGTGATGGAAACGCCCACGCCCTCGTGCCACATGATGGCCACGCCTTCACGCACGTCGTCAGCGCCGTAGCAGTTGACCTTGGCGCGCTCGCCATCGGAGTAGGCCACAGTCTTCACAACGGTCAGAGCGTGGTCTTCCTTCACGTCGGCGGACAGGTAATCGTACTTGGTCTCCACATAGGTGAAGCCGTTGATGCGGCTGATGATCATGGCGGCGTCCTTGCCCAGGCCGTTCAGGATCACGCGCAGGGGGTTCTTGCGAACCTTGTTGGCGTTGCGGGCAATGCCGATGGCGCCTTCAGCGGCAGCGAAGGACTCGTGGCCGGCCAGGAAAGCGAAGCACTCGGTGGCTTCGTCCAGCAGCATGGCGCCCAGGTTGCCGTGGCCCAGACCAACCTGACGCTGGTCAGCAACGGAGCCAGGGATGCAGAAGGCCTGCAGGGCTTCGCCGATGCACACGGCGGCTTCCTTGGCAGTCTTGACACCCTTCTTCAGAGCGATGCCGGCGCCCAGCTCGTAGGCCCACTTGGCATTCTCGAAGCAGATGGGCTGGATGCCTTCGGTGATGCCGTAGCCATCAACGCCCTTGGAGTTGTTGTAAGCCTTCAGGTCTTCCCAGGAGGCAAAGCCGTACTTTTCCAGAACAGGCTGCAGCTGAGGCATGCGGCCTTCGTAGTTTTCAAACAGAGCCATTATCACATACCTCCTTTAATTACTGCTTGCGGGGGTCGATCCAGGCGACCGCGCCGTCTTCGGCCTTGAAGCGGCCGTAGGTGCCGATGTTCTTCTCGTAGGCCTCGTTGGGCTCAACGCCCTTCTTGATGGCGTCCATCATCTTGCCCAGAGACAGGAACTGATAGCCGCAGATCTGGTTGTCCTTATCCAGGGCGATCTTCAGCACATAGCCTTCGGCCATTTCCAGGTAACGGGGGCCCTTCTCCAGGGTGCCGTACATGGTGCCGACCTGGCTGCGCAGGCCCTTGCCCAGGTCTTCCAGACCGGCGCCGATACGCAGACCGTCGTCAGAGAAGGCAGACTGGGTGCGGCCGTACACGATCTGCAGGAACAGCTCGCGCATGGCGGTGTTGATGGCGTCGCACACCAGGTCGGTGTTCAGCGCCTCCAGAATGGTCTTGCCGGGCAGGATCTCGCTGGCCATAGCGGCGGAGTGGGTCATACCGGAGCAGCCGATGGTCTCGACCAGAGCTTCCTGGATGACGCCGCCCTTAACGTTCAGGGTCAGCTTGCAGGTGCCCTGCTGAGGGGCGCACCAGCCAATACCGTGAGTCAGACCGGAGATGTCCTTGATCTCCTTGGCCTGGATCCACTTGCCCTCTTCCGGGATGGGCGCGGGGCCGTGGTTGGGGCCCTTCGCGACGCATACCATTTCTTCAACTTCCTTGGTGTAAAGCATCGGATTGGTTCCTCCTATCATGAGATAGTCGTGACATGGGGACATTCATTGTCCATGATAGTATAGCACACTTTTTCCCGGATGAACAGGGGGAATTGACGGATTCTGTGAGAAATTTATCAAACTCTTTTGTCAGAAAAGCCCGGGCCTTGGCTGTCACGTTTTCCAAGGCCCGGGCATATTCTGTTATGAAAGGTCGGTGATCCTGATGACCCTTGGCGATCTGAAACAGAAGGACGTGATCAATACCCTGACCGGTGCCTCGCTGGGCAAGCCCATGGACATCGAATTCTGCGCCAACGACGGCCGGGTGAACGCCCTTGTGGTGCCGGGCGAATTCAGCCTGAGCGCCTTGTTGCGCGGCGAGCGCTGCGGCGTCGCGATCCCGTGGGATAACATCTGCAAGATCGGCGATGATGTGATCCTGGTGGAGATCGCCGAGTGCCTCACTTCACGATAGGCGCTGCACCTGCCGGGCTGGCAGGCATGGGTGTAACGGTATGCAGCGCAACGGTTCCGGTCGTCGCGTTGGGCAGTCCCTCCGCAGGCTCCTGCGTCTGCATAGGCTGGAAAGTGGGCGCCACTGTTACATAGGGGTAGAGGCCATCGTACACCGGTTCACGCGTCCCGCCATCGGGCTTGCCATCATCCTTGACCTCGATGCTGGCCACTGCGTGCAGCACATATTCCGCTGTCATCCATTTCAGGCTCTCCTTGGTCTCGGATCTGTACAACAGCGTTTGCTCCACCTCTGGCGCACCCTTGTAGATCGTATCGATCTGATACTCCCAGCCGTTGATAAGCCACGCGCCACCATCTTCCCAGTAAACCTTGTCAAATCCATAATAGTTGTAATTGGTATAGCCGCAGTTATCCAGGTCGGTAGCGCGGGTAGTGGTCGCCCAGATGTACATTTCCCGGTTGGGACGTATCTGCTGATTGGCGTCCATCACGGTGCCATTCTTCCGTACTTCGATGTGCAGCTTGGCCGGTTTGGGCATATTTTCGGTTCTGATGATCACGGGGTTGGCTTGACTCGATGAGGTGTTTAGCGTCAGCTCCATCTGGTACAGATCAACAGGCAGGGGGACCTCCTCCACAAAGTACCAGTAATAGCCATAGGCCAGACCGGCGCACACCACCAGGGCCATCACGATGCCCAGGAGCACATTGCGCACTTTGCGCCAGGCATGCTTGTGCTTCACCTTCTTCACCGCCGTATCGAACTGCTGCGCCTCCTGCTGATCAGGCACGTCCAGGTCGATCTGTGTCTGCATTTCCTGATAAACCGTGGCGCAAGGTGGGCAGTCCTTCACGTGCTTTTTTACCCTGCGCTGGCTGGCATCGCTGGCAGTGCCATCGATGCACAGGGGCATCAGGTCACGGGTCACGGCGCACTTGTCGGCCAATTGCTGCTTATCACTCATCGCATTCTTCTCCCTTCATCAGTCGGACAAGCATCTGCCTGCCCCGGTAATAGGTCACCCTTGCCCACCGTTCGGGCTTGCCGAACAGCGCGCCGATCTCCTGGTGGCTCAACTCGCCAAAGGTGCGCAGCGTCACGACCTCTTTGTAGGGCTCCGGCAAGCTGTGCAGCAGCCGGTGAGCCCGCAGACGCTGCTCCTTGTCCAGCAGCGTATCGACGAAATCCTCCCCCGACTTTTCCGGCGCCTCGTCAATGGAGACCGACTTGGGCCTGCGGCAATAGGTATAGAACAGATTCTTGGCGATGCCGCACAGCCACGTGGATACCGCACACTGGCTGCGGAAGGTCTTCCACTTGCGCATAGCCTGGTAGAAGGTCTCCTGGGTCAGCTCCTCAGCCAGCTCCGCGCTTCCGCTCAGGCGCAGCAGGAACTTCCGCACTGTTTCATACTCCTGGTGACACATTTTTTCAAAGGCTTCCATGCAGCGCCCCCTTTCCGGCCGGATTTTGTTGCTTCCATCTGTTAGTCGCGCCATTTCGGCAAATGTTTCACGCTCTGAAGAAATAATACCATATATAAGGGAAAATTTCGATCTTCCCGCAGAACCTTTGAAGCTGTCTGGCCAGAAAAAAGAGATTGCAGGATGCCGGCAGGGTGGGCTGCAAAAAAACTATCAAAATGCGTCCCCTATATCGATTTTCCCCCATTGACATAGCATTTTCCATTTGATAGCATATTTGTAGATCCCCTATCAAAAAAAGAAAGGAGCCCTTACCATGAAGAAACTGCTCTCCCTGGTTCTGTGCCTGTGCCTGCTGCTGATGGCAGTGCCGGCCCTGGCCTACACCGCGGGCGACTACACCGCCACCGGTTCCGGCCTGAACGGCCTCATCGAAGTCACCGTGACCTTCGATGCGGACAAGATCGTCGATATCAAGTTCGGCGCCCATGCCGAGACCCCCGGCATCAGCGATCCCGCCTTTGAGAAGATCCCTGCTGCGATCATCGCCGATCAGACCCTGGCCGTGGACGTGGTCGCCGGTGCGACCTTCACCTCCAACGGCATCCTGGAAGCTGTGGAAGCCGCTGTGGTCGCCGCTGGCGGCGATGCGGAAGCCCTCAAGAGCGCTGCCGCTGCCGAGGCCGCTGTGGCTGAGGACGAAGTGCTGACCTATGACGTGGTCGTCATCGGCGGCGGCGCTGCTGGTATCGCGGCTGCCTCCAATGCCAAGGACGCCGGCGCCTCCGTGCTGCTGCTGGAAAAGCAGGCGGCCCTGGGCGGCAACACCATTATTTCCGGCGGTATCGTGTATGCCACCGGCACCCAGGCCCAGAAGGACGCTGGCGTGGAAGACAGCGTTGAGGCCCTGGTGGACTACTGGTACACCCGCGCGGAAGGCAATGCCGATAAGGACATGCTGACCCTGGTGGCCGAGAAGTCCAACAGCACCATCGAATGGCTGATGGAAGGCGGCGTGGAGCTGGGCAACCTGGGCCCCACCGGCCTGTCCCCCGTGCCGCGCGCGCTGTACACCAGCAATGGCGGCGCCGGCTTCATCGTGCCCATGACCCAGTTCATCAAGGACAAGGGCGTGGACATCCGCACCGAGACCCCCGCTGTGTCCCTGATCATGGACGAAAGCGGCAAGTGCGTGGGTGTGGAGGCTGTGGCTGCTGACGGCCACAAGGTCACCGTGAACGCCAAGTCCGTGGTCATCGCCAGCGGTGGCTTCGACGGCAGCCGTGACATGATGCGCAAGTACGCTCCCGAAAACACCACCGACTACTTCCTCGCTTCTCCCGGCAACACCGGCGACGGCATCAACATGGCCATCGCTGTGGGCGCTGACACCGTGTTCAAGGGCGGCGTCATCGGCCTGCGCGGCATCATGGACACCTCTTTCGCCGATCCCATCAACGGCCTGGTCTGGATGCCCTACCTGATGGTGGATCAGGATGGCAACCGCTTCGTCAACGAGTCCACCGACTATCCCGTGGTGCACTCCGCGCTGGAGAACAACAAGCACTCCTTCCTGATCGGCGACAGCACTCAGCTGTCCGCTGACATGGTGGCTGGCCTGATCGACGGCGGCTATGCCTTTGTGGCAGATACCCTGGAAGAGCTGGCTGAGATCACCTTCATGGACAAGGACACCTTCCTGACCACCGTTGCCCGTTACAACGAGCTCAAGGGCCAGGAGGACGTGGACTTCGGCAAGGCTGCCGCTGCAATGACCGGCGTGGGCGAAGGCCCCTATGTGGCCATCCGCATCATGCCCGCCACCATCGGCACCATGGGCGGCATCAAGGTCGACCTGGACATGCACGTGCTGAAGGCTGACGGCTCCATCATCCCCGGCCTGTACGCTGCCGGCGCCTGCGCCAACGGCGATTTCTTCTATCAGGAATATCCCGCTTCCGGTACCTCCATCATGATGTGCTTCACCGTGGGCCGCATTGCCGGCACCAACGCTGCTGAGTGCGATTGATGATTAACCGGTAAACCCAGCCGTCCCCCGCAGCCATGCGGGGACGGGCAAATCAATAGCAAACCTCCGGCTGAATCAGCTGGAGGTTTGTTGTTTGTCGAAAACCGGCGAGCCGGAACAAGTCAGCCGATGAGCGGAGGCAAAACATCTTTCAATTTGAGCAAGTAAGCGGTATCCAAATAAAGGCTGATCACGATTATTTTGTGATCGGCCTTTGTGTTACATTATCGGTTATTGAATATGCACTTTGAACACAGTTGCTATTTCAGACCCCATTTGGAGCCCCTCAAAGCCCCATTTTCCGCGAACCTCTTTTACAGTCACAAAAAAACGAAAAACACGGGAACCCTTGAAACATCAGGGTTCCCGTGTAAATCGTGAGGTGCCACCCGGATTCGAACCGGGGGAATAAAGGTTTTGCAGACCTTCGCCTTACCACTTGGCTATG